>JAZRRO010000064.1:0-15780 GCA_045650805.1 Akkermansia sp. | reverse complement strand
CCAGACCGGCCAGAGCCAGGAGGCTCAGCGTGGTCGTGGTCGGTTCGGGGATGTAGGAGGTCACATAACCACCCACGATGGTGCCGTCGCCCGTGAGCACCTGAGCACCCTTGGTGCCTTCGCCATTGATGGTGATGGTGGGCACCTGAGCCAGGTCATCAGCGCCGTTGAAGTCGATGAGTTCGCCGGCGGCATCAGTGAAGCTGACCAGCACTTCATCAGGAAGCGTGGTAGCACCCACGATGTCGGCCCACACTTCATCGCTCATGGTGGCGTTCAGCTTATCGCCGAAGACGGTGTTCGTCAGGTCAGCCGTCGTGGTGAAGGTCAGCACGTTGTCTGCGTACGTACCACCGGTGATGGTGATTTCCGTCAGCGTGGAGGGAGTATCGGTACCGGGCTGGTCGGGGTCTGCGGGGGCCGTCAGCGTCAGCACCAGAGCGGTGTTGGTGGTGGTACCTTCAGCCAGCGTCATGACACCGGCAGCAGCATTGGGATTCACCACAGCAATCGTGGCGGTGTAGTCTGCAAAGGCCGTACCGCTCAGGTCAAGACCCGTCAGCGTGTAGTTCTGCAGAGATACGCCGTTGGCAGCCGTAGCCAGCGTGTAGGTGGTCTGGTCGGCATTAATCTGCAGACCCGTCAGGTCGATGGTAGCGCCATCAGCCAGTTCCAGTGCGCCACCCAGCACGAGAGCCTCGGTATTGCCCAGAGCCAGCTTGTCGGTCACCTTCACGACACCTGCACCGGCATCCGTCAGCGTAGTGCCCTGGGCGACTGTGAGAGAACCCACTTCCAGATTGTTACCGGCGTTGCTTACGGAGCCGCTCTTGTATTCCAAAGCGCTCACCTTCAGCCCGGATTCCAATGCCAGAGCACCGCCATCCACCGTCACCTTGCCGGAGCCCAGTGCGTTGACGTTGTTGGTCTTCATGGTGAGGGACTTGATGGTCGTGCCACCGGTGTAGGTATTGTTACCCTTCATGGTGACATTGGCCGTGCTCTCAATAGCCAGAGCACCATCCTTGTCTGCCACCGTGGATTCGATAGACCACGTATCACCCGTGGGGTTGCCATTCCAAATGCACTGATCCAGCTTCAGCGTACCGGCACCCTGGATGGCGCCCTTGAACTTACCGCCATTGCCACCGTAGCCGGATTCAATGGTGTTGTCCCCATCAATGAGGATAGTGCTCTCAAAGGTCTGCTGCCACACACCAGTACGCGCAATGAGGGTGGAACCGCCGCTCAGGCTAATGGAGCTGATCCCCGTCTCGTTGCCTTGGTGCGTGAAATCAAGCGTCGAGCCATTCTTGACCTCTACAGGGCCGCTACCAAGAGCACCGGAGTAGTCGGCGATAACGGTACCACCTTCAATCGTGGTGCCACCGGTGTAGGTGTTCGCAGTGGCGGAACCAATCGTCAACGTGCCGTTGCCCTTCTTCTCCAACTTACCCTCGCCGGAGATGACGTTGCGGTATGTACCGGCGTTGAGCACCAACTTGGCGTCTGCTTCCACAGCAATGGCGGTGGAGCCCATGGTCTTATTGGCAGCGATTTCAAGTGCGCCGGCCTTCACCGTCGTGTCACCCGTGTAGGTGTTGTTGGTGTTGAGCAACAGCGTACCCAAACCGGTCTTAATCAGCTTACCGGCCGTGATGACTTCCTCTGTCGTGGCCTCGTCGCCTTCACCCGTGGTGACAGACTCAACCTTGTCGACGAGGCGATTGTCCATCGTGATGGTCTTGCCATCAGCGACTTCGAACGTGGTGCCCGTGGTTTCATCAGTCAAAGCCACGTCCTTGCCCGTGTTCCAGGTCCAGCTCTCGGTTGTGGCGGCAAAGGTTGCATCACCAAGGTAGACGGTATGATGAGCGCCATTGATAGTCGTCTTCACACCGCCGGCACCCACTTCAACGCGCACACCGCTCACGTTGTACGTACCGGTGTTACCCATGCCGAAGGTGCCCGCCTGAATCGTACCGGCACCCAACACATTCGACACTTTTGTATCAGTCGAGAGGTTGAAGGTATCCACATTCAAGGCACCATCAATCTGAATGGTCGGCATGCTCCAACCTGCGTGGAACACATCCGCATTCACGGTGATCCCCTGACCAACAATGAACTCGCCATGCACAGAGTTGTTGCCACGAATGGTGCCATTGACATTAATGACGCCACTACCGGCAAGCTCCAGCTTTTGGTTGATTACAATCGCATCCGTGTCGACTGCAGCCCCCTCTGCACCAAAGGTCATGGAGTTGGTGCCAGTCTTGGTGATGGTGGTATCTGCGTTGACAGTCACCTTATCGATGGACGTCTGGCCGGAGATGGTGACATCGGCAGCACCCGCTGTACCTTCCTTCTGATCAACGTTGGAGGCAAAGGTCAGGCCCTTCAAATCAATCTCACCCGCAAACAAGATATCATCAAAGTTCTTACCCACGTTGCAGGATTTGACCGTCAGCGTGTAATCACCGCTCAGTTTACCGTTGATGATGGTGTTTGTGCCACGTTCACCATCAGCAGGTTGCTCTTCCTTGGTAATCAAGGCATCTTCAATCAGCGTAATATCGCCGTTGATAATCATGTCACCGCAGAAGTCTGCCATGCGCAGAGCACCACTACCGTTCGAGGTGGAGCCAATGTAAATATCGTCATTCACCAGAATGTCAGCATCCTTTACATTATTATTCCCATTCCACGTCTGCAGGAACAACTGACCAGAGCCACCAATAATAATATCGCTGCCTGTTTCTACTTTTTTCTCAGTCCCTGCCTGGCCGGTTACTTGCAACGTACCGTTGTTGATAATGGTAGCTTTCACCCCGGAATCTGCGCTGGGAAGAGCCTGCACTGACACCTCGTCGGCTGTATAATTGCGGGTGAAGGTGCCATCTGCGTTAGTGATGGTATAAGCATTCGCCGTACTCTGCACGTTGTAGAGAATGCTGGAAACGAAGGTATTGTTGACCGTGAGGGTCGTGATGTTGCCACCTGTTTTAAGGCCACCAGCAGAATACGCAGCAGCACCATCGAGCGTGTACAGGAATGTACCGACGCCGGAGCCCATGCTGGCCTTCACTACGACTTGGTTGTCTGCATCCGGGGTGAGCACAGACAAATTAGCCGTACCCGCAGTCCCCCAGTTACCGGCCGGATTGGTCGTTTCATTGATGTCGGGGGACCAGAAACCCGTCAGGTTAGTACCTTCCGCCGTGGTATTGATACCCCAGGAAGTCGGAGTTGTATTATCATTGGTAATGTAGACGACATGCTGGTTCGCATTAGCGGCGGTCAGGGCGTCCATGTCGAGCGTGAAGTACAGATTCTTGGAATCCATACCTGTCAACACGCCCGTTGTGGCATCGTATGTAACGCCCTCAGGCAATACCGTAGCGGTACCGTCTGTAGCAAAGCTATCATACGTCCAGGTTCTGTCTACATCCACGGTCAGTGCGTACGCTGCCGAGGAAACCGCAAAAAGCGCCATCACCGCAGTGAAGAGAGCTTTCGGTAAGTGTAATTTCATATTTATTTATTTGGTTTATAGTTGATTATAGAGTATGAAGAGGGCTCGCGTACTCTCGCGCGTTGAGACATGAACACTCTTCGCGCGGATAATGGCATATTTGGGGTCGGTTTTCAAGCAGAAAAATGCCCGAACAAGAGGACAAAAAGCACTTTTTTCAAGTGCTTAAGAGAAGTTAATCATTCATCTGAAAAGGCTTACAAAAATCTTTGGCATACAAGACTTTTGGCTTGACTTTTGAAAATAAAAGCGTATCATTTCGCCCATGAAATTTACCATAACCATCCTGACAGGACTGATGTTGACCTTGGGCGCTGCGGCAGACGTGGTGTCTGATTTGCGTCCGGCCATCAATGAGGCAGCTGCCGCGCATGGTGTGGATCCGGTATTGGTGGAGGCGATTATCCGCCATGAATCCGCCAACGCCACGTCGAAGGCAGCGCGCAAGAAGAACAACCTGGCCGGCATCATGGGCCGCGGTGGCCAGCGCCGCTACGAGACAAAGGAAGATTGTGTGAGAGACCTGGCTCGCATCCTGGGTGGCTACAAAGCCAAGGGCCGCGTGACTGTGCAGCAAATCAGCCGCGTATATTGCAAGAGCCACGCCCAGTGGATTCGCTACGTGAACTCCTACATGGGGCAGATTCGCAGCGGCAAGTGGGGCGAGATTTGAAAAGGTAATTTGCCCCTTACGGGGCAGGTAATCAGAGGTAATTTCTGCCTGCGGCAGAGGTAATTTTTTGGCGAAGCCAAAAGGTGGAAAGCGCCGCGCGCGCAGCGCGCCGAGATGAGAGCCCGGGAACCGGGCGGCAGAAAGTAGCCCAGGGTGTAGTGAGCGAAGCGAACGAAACCCTGGGAATATGTCACATAATGAATAGAACCCACTCCGCTACGCTCCGGGGTTCGGGATGGGATGGCGTATAACCCAGAGTTCCGCCACTACGTGGCTTCACTCTGGGCTACTGTCTGCCGCCCGGTTCCCGGGCTCAAATCCAGCCACGCCTCAGGCGCGGGGAAATTCTGCCTGCGGCAGAGGTCATTTTTTGGCTGAGCCAAAAGGTTATGGGAGGCTGAGGTCCACATGGCGCATATCGCCTGTTTCGAGGAAGGCGGATTGGAAGGCGAAGGCCTTGCTGAGGCAATGGGGAGTATGGCCGATGGGGGTGAGCTCCAGATAGCGGCGCAGGAGGGGGCGGTAATCCGGGTGGGCGCAGTTCTCGATGATGATGTGGGCGCGCTCGCGGGGGGATTTGCCGCGCAAATCAGCCACACCTTGCTCGGTGACGATGACGTCCACATCATGCTCCGTATGGTCGGTATGGGAGACCATGGGCACAATGGAGGAGATGGCGCCCCGCTTGGTAACAGAGGGGCAAGTGAAGATGGTGAGCACGGAGCAACGGGCAAAGTCGCCCGAGCCGCCGATGCCGTTCATGATGCGGCTGCCGTAGAAGTGGGTGGAGTTGATGTTGCCGAAGATATCGGCCTCGATGGCGGTGTTCATGCAGATGACACCCAGGCGGCGGATGACGGAGGTGTTGTTGGAGATTTCGGCAGGGCGCAGCAGGAATTTGTCGCGGTAGAAATCAAAGTTGTTGTACACCTCCTCCAGCACGTCATCGGAGAGCAGCAACGAGCAACCCGAGGCAAAGGAACAGCGGCCACGCTGCATCAGCTTCACCACGGAGTCCTGAATCACCTCGCCATACATGCGGATGGGCGGAATGACCGCAGAATCCCCCAGCGCGGCCAGCACGGAGTTGGCCACATTGCCCACACCGCTCTGCAGCGGCAGGAAGCCCTCGGGGATGCGGCCCATGCGGTATTCCTCCTCCAGGAAGCGTACCACGTTGCGGCCGATGCGGTCGGTATCCGGCGTGCCCTCCTTGAAGGCCGCAAAGCCGTCCGGGCTGTGGGTGGGGACGATGCCCACAATCTTCTCAGGGTCTACCTTGAGGGTGCGGGTGCCGATGCGGTCATCCTCATGATACAGGGGCACCAGGCAGCGCCCGGATTCATCGTGCGAGATGTAAATATCGTGAATATCTTTCAGCTCGGGCTTGTGGTAGGTATTGACCTCCAGAATGATACGATCTGCCAGCATACAGAAGGCGGGGCTGTTGCCCATGCCGACGGTGAAGGTGAGCTCGCCGTCATCTGTCACTTCGCTCACCTCGACAATGGCGGTGCGCACGCGCGGGATGTGCCCATGGCGCATGGCGCGCATCATGAACGAGAGGTGCATGTCATTGTAGGCGATATCGCCTTTGTCGATAGCTTTGCGCGTGACGGGGCAGGACTGGTACGGCATGCGCAGCGATACGGCCTCGGCCTCCGACAGCAATTTGTCCACCAAATCCGTGGTGGAAGCACCCGTCATCAACTTAATCTTGAATGGGCGCCCGGCAGCGTGCTCAGCCTTGGCTTTCGCCGCAATGGCGGCCGGTATCTTCTTGAGCGCACCAGCGTGGGCAAAACCACTCATGCCCACACATTCATCATGTTCGATGATGGCGGCAGCCTCTTCCGGAGTAAGAATCTTGTATCTCATAGGGGTTCCTGATTAGAAGTATTCACCAAAGCTAGAGTTAAGTCAAGCTTAAAGTTTTTGCAAGGGAAAAACAAGGAATTTCAAATTGGGTAATTTCAAATTCCACATTTGGAAAGTCCCCCGCGGCGCAGCCGCGGCTAGCTTTGAGCCCCCTCGCGGGGCGGCAGAAAGTAGCCCAGGGTGAAGTCACGTAGTGACGGAACCCTGGGTTATAACGCCAACAAATCGGAACCCCGGAGCGAAGCGGAGTGGGTGGCAGAATGCTCGTGGCATCACATGCCTTGATATACAAAACACGCCCTTGAATATCCATACGCTACCTACGGGGCTTCATTCTAGGCGGGCATTCGCCCGCATTTGTTCTTTTTGCAGCCTTTTAGGCTGCCTCTCTTTTCAAATTGAAATGCAAACGCGGCATGATTCTGGTACATTTGCCCGGTAATTTGGCGCTTTTCGCTTGCATCGTAGCGCATTTAAGGTAGAATAAGGGACAGTAGAGCCCCCGTGCGTATGAAGAGATTTCTCATATCCATCATTCCTGTCCTGCTGTTTGCCATCAGCCTCATTACCTGTGCCTACCCGTATGGCTCGGTGAACAGCGACATTGTGCACGAAGCGCTGCATGCCCGCACCATGGCGGTGACACCCTGTGTGCCCGGGTGGCTGCTGGATATGGAGGACATCAAACCGCTTTCCGACGGCGAGCTGTACCACGTGCGTGCCATTTTGCACCGCTCCCAGGTGCGCGAGGTACACGAGAAGTACTACCGCGATGACCAACAGGCTACGGGCAACATCTTTTACCTGTATGCCAGCAATGCCCAGTGTCTGGGTGGCAAGGTGGAGGGCAACCGAGTCATCATGGATGATTTGGAGCTCTCGGACGAAGACAGCGCCCTGCTCTACGCGGTGCTGCGCCCGCACCTCAAGAAACTTTTCCCCCGCATCCCGTGAGCCCTACGCCACCCTGGGAACGCCTGAACCGCGCTGCCGATACATTGACGCAGCTGCAACCTGCCTGCGAAGGCCTGGTGCACCCCACCGCTGTGGTGGAAGGGGTGCTGGAGCTGGGAGAGGGCTCTGTCATCAAAGCAGGCACGGTGATTGAGGGGTTTGTGCGCATCGGCAAGCGCTGCACCATTGGCCCCAATGCTTACCTGCGCGGTACCTGTTCTGTGGGAGACGACTGCATCATTGGCCATGCGGTGGAGGTGAAGAGCTCCCTCATCGGCAACAGAGTCGCCATTTCACATCTCTCCTATATCGGCGATTCCGTGCTGGAGGACGACATCAACGTGGGTGGTGGCTGCATTTTCTCTAATTTCCGGCACGATGCCGGGGAAATCCGCATGCTTTGGGAGGGTGTGCTCACCCCCACCGGGCGCAACAAGCTGGGAGCCTACGTGGGCTCCGGCGCCCGTATCGGTTGCAATACCACCATCCTGCCCGGCCGCACCATCCCCCCGGGCGCGTGCACCTACCCCGGGAAGGTGATTGAAAGTTGAAAGTTGGAAGTTGGAAGTTGAAAGTTCCGTGCGCGCTGCGCGCCAACGGATTTCAAATTTTAGAATTTCCAATTGCACATTTGGGAAAGTTCCCCGTGGCTTTGCCGCGGGGAAGCTCAAATTCTTACTTCGCAACTCGCCATTCGTAACTCACAAATTCCCATGTTATGAGTTTTCAGGGCTTTTCCCATCGAAAACAAACGCCCCGGCCGGGAACGGACGGGGCGTTTGGCGTTGATGGAAAGGATGACGGGTTATTCTGCAACGGCGAGCTTTTTCATCTCTTCGTTGATGCGCTCCATGGCGGCCACAATGCGGTCATTCACGTTGTTGCGGCACATGCCCTCAGCCATGCGGATGGCGTTGAGGATGGCGGTACCATTGGCAGAGCCGTGGGCGATGATGGACACGCCGCGCACGCCCATGAGGGGGCAGCCACCGATGGTGTCGGCGCTCATCTGCTTGCCAATCTTCTTGAAGACGCCGCGCATGCCCATGGCACCCAGCATGGCGATGGGGCTGGCCTTGATACCGGCCTTGAGCCAGTGCGCAAAGGCCTTGGCGGTGGCTTCCACACACTTGAGCAGCACGTTGCCGGTGAAACCATCCGTCACCGCCACGTCCAGCTCGGTCTCGAAGAGGTCGTGCCCTTCGCAGTTGCCTTCAAAGTTGAAGGGGAGCACGCCGGCCTCGTTCAGCTGGCTGAGGATGCGGTGCACTTCCTTGGAGAATTCACTGCCCTTGCAGTCCTCTGTGCCGTTGCTCATCACGCCGACGTTGGGATTGGGGCGGTTGTAAATGTAGCGAGCCATCATGGCGGACATGACAGCGTAGGCCACCAGGTGGCGGGGCTTGGCATCGGGGTTGGCGCCGGTGTCGCTCACCAGCATATAGCCGTGCACGCTGGGCAGCGGGGATACAATGCCGGCGCGCTCCACACCGGGGAGCAAGCGCAGCTTGACGGTGCTGGCAGCCACGGCCGCGCCGGTGTTGCCGGCGGAGAGCACGGCATCGCACGTGCCATTCTTCACCAGGTCCACGGCCACGCTCATGGAGGAGTTCTTCTTCTTGCGCAGGGCGTCTAGGCCGCTGTCTTCCATCTCTACCACCTCGGGAGCATGTACAATCTCCACGCGGGGGTCATTCAGAATCCCGGCTTCCTGGCAAGCGGCTTTCAGTTCATCTTCTCGCCCTACCAGGTAGAGCTTTTCAAGGGTGGAAATCTCGGCCAGAGCCAGTTTGGCTCCGTCTATATTAATTTGCGGGGCGTTATCGCCGCCCATTGCGTCCAATGCCAATTTCATGGTATGAAGCTGTATAGTGTTATGCTCGCGTATACTCTAGCACAAATCAGATGCATGTCAACACAAAAACCGCCTTGCGTTTGCTGCAAGGCGGCTGAAATCTTGTTTTGGTAACGGTGGCGCGGTCAGCGCGTGAAACTTAGTCCACAAGCTTTACCACAACCTCAGCACCGCTCTGGGTCTTGTAGGTGCCGCAAGCGGGGCATGCCGTGTGACCGGGAACTGCAGCACCGCACTTCGGGCACTTGCCGAGGAGGGGAGCCTTCCAGGCCTTGGCGGCCAGGCGGGAGCGCTGCTTCATCTTGGAGGTTCTGCGTTTAGGAGCTGCCATAATTCTGTATCGGGTTAAATATTGCGGATGTGGTATTGAGTGGACCCCCGGATTCTTATTGTCCGGGATACTGATCCAGGGCGTCCCAGACACTGTTACCACTCGGGGTGGCAGAGTTTACACCCGGTTGGGGGTCTTTGTCCAGCCTAAAATCACCAAATTTGTCATTTATTTCACATTCTTGGCCAATTAGCTCACATTTTGGGTAGCCGGGAAGCTCCAATAAGATGTCTTCGCGCACCTCTTCGGTCACATCGGCGGCCAATTTTCCTTTCACATCAATCGCGTAAGAGACATCATCCATCTCCACCCAGTACTCCATGTCTGCCAGGCAGCGCATGCAGCGCAGGCGGAACGGCGCGGCAATCTCCCCCCGCACCACCAGCTCTGTATCGTACAGCTGCGCCTCCAGGCGATATTCCACCGGCCCGATGCTGCGCACATCATCGCAATCAATATCGAAGATGCTGCCGTCCAATTCCCCGCTCAGTTGCATGCCTTCCTCGGGAAATTCCTCCAGCGGTATGATGATCTGCTGTTTCATGCCCGGCATTGTACCCCAATCTCGCCCCCTTGGCAAGCGCCAAGCTTGCACACCTTCATTTCCCGAACATGCAACAACACAACATACTGATTGTAAATGCTTAACACTTAACGCATTTTAACATAACAACAGTTAAGTATTTTTAACTAATTCCCTTTCATCTCCCAATAGAGGTCAAAAGAGCCTTTGTTGTTTCGCACATCATTGTTTGCTAATGCTTTATGCGGCTCACAAGAGCCACACAAAGAACACAAAACAACAAACATGAAAACAAACAACAAGTACACATATTGTCCGCCCGTCCTGAGCCGCAAGCTTATCGGCATCAATGGCTCACGCTTCTACAACATACCGGGAGTCATCTACCCGGAGAACGTCTTGAAAGCAAAGCCCGGGTACAACCCACGCACAGGGGAGGCCTACCACACGCCGCCGGCGTGGGGAATCGACACCGTGAAGGCGGCGGCCATCCTGCACTGCACCCCGTCTGCAGCGCGGTTGAGCCTGCACCAGCACCACACGCGCTATCAGGTGGTGCAGCAGGAAGGGAAACCACAGCAAATCTACTGGAGCCGCAAACAGGTGGAGCAGCTGGCACACAAGCGCATCCCCATAGCCACAGAAAGCGAGAGAGAGACCTACATCAACACCTCGGCTGCGATGAAACTCCTGGGGGTGACACGCACCTCGATGCTGCGCTATGTGGAACGCGGCCTATTGCATGGGGAAGCGCGGCGCATCCGCACCCGCTGCGGGTTGCGCAGCACCTTTCTGTATGCAAAAGAGGAAGTAGAGCGCCTGGCCGCAGCCCGGGAAGCCTGGAAAAACTGCGGGGACCCGATGCGCCCGCTGGAGGAATTCATGGGCAGCACAGAGTCCTGATGCGGGCTCAACGATACTTATCAAACACCTGAGCAACAGATGCGGCATCCAATGAAGACAACGCGGCCAAATCATCCCAGATACACTGGCGCACGCGGCGCGCCTCTGCGAGCGAGGCCTCCGCCGAGCCGGCGCCTTTATCCGCAAAATATTTGACGTACTGAACCTTGTTGCGGCTCAGGCACAAGCGCCAGCCCTGGAAGGCCGTTTTTTCATACGTGTAGCGGGTGATATTTTTCATAGGTATCACTTATTACAACACCGCAAGTGCGCAAAAGTTGCGCAAATAATGTTGGGCATCAGTCAGATTCGCTTGGGGGGAGGGGTGGTGGCAGGAATTCCAGAATATCCGGCAACGGCGCCGCGGCGGGGGCGGCGGCGGGCTGCTCAGCGGCTTTTTGCTCGGCCTGCAACACCGCCAGGCGGGTATCCTCCGTCATGGCTTTGAACTTATCAGCCTGGGAGAATTCCCCGGATTCATCGCGAAAGACATAGGCCAGCCAATCGCGTTTTTCCTCAATGGACAAATGGCGTTTCTTTCTCATACGGTAAAGGAAAGGAGCTGCACCACCTTGTTCTCTCCCCCGGGAGCCAGGGAGTACTGCTCGGTCCCGATGCAGCACACCAGGGCGCGTTTTTCCATCTTGCGCAAGCAAAGGGTGCAGGCGCAGGGGCGAATCTCCAGCTGCTCAGCAATCTCTGCGGCAGCGCGCATCCCCGCCGCCAGAGCCAGCAGCACCTTCATCTCGGTGAGAGATAAATCCATGCGCCCCATGCGAAGCAGAAAATGACAGGCAAAATCAACGGCTCTCATAAGCAAATTTCAGAGTTATTCACAATGTCAATAGTTTTACAACAATTTGTGTATCTTTACCTTATCGCACTTGTTCACAAACTTATTCACATATTGTCAACATCTTGGTGAGCAGCCATACTTCTGCGCCAGAGCTCGTAGAGGGGGTGAGCATCATTGGAGCGGCACTGCACCCCGTTGAAGTGAGCAGCCTGCGGCAGAGCGATGCGGTGGTATTCCTCGGTGAGGGCCTGGCGGGCGGTGGTGCTGCTGGTGAGCGGGATGCAGAGCTTGCAAGCCAGGCGGGTGGCCAGGGCCTCCACAAAGAGGGGTTCAAACAGGGTGGTATCCTCCACATCTGCAATGTAGAGCACGCGCACCGAGGGCGCGGTGCAATAAATGCAGCGGCCGCGCAGGGTCCAGCCGGGGCTGCTCACCTCCAGCACGCGCAGGCAATCCGGCGGGAGAGCATGCGCCAGCAAGTGGGGAACCGGCTCGGAGGGAGTCTCGCCGGAGGTGATGGTGGTGAGCACGGAGGCAAAGCTCCAGCGGTTGGCACAGAGCACCTCACGGCGTACGGGGTGGTAGTGCATGTAGCACAAGCGCGAGGCGGGGGAGGCGTTGGCATCGATGGCGGGGATGGGGGATTCCCCCAGTTTGGCAAGCGCCAGGTTGCAGATGGTCAGCGGGCTGACGTCAGGTTGTGGTTCTGTATTCATGGTGTAAAAAGGCCGCAGGATTCAGCGCGGCGCATCTACAATCATGCACAAAAAAAGCGCGGCGACAACGGGGCGAGGGGAGCGCGCATGTGCCGCACCCTCTTGCTGCTGTGGCGCCACCGCACCACCGCAACGGAGGACACCACATGCGGCGGGCGCGAAAAAGTAGCGCCGGCGGCAGGCAGCGTGTATGGTAAAAGGCATGGAAACGGACGCCCGAATCATCGCGATACGCTATTACGGCGGCTCAGAGCGCGAGCTGCAGGGGGATATGGCAGCCCTGGGGAGCAACCCCGCGGCCATCATCATCTACCTGCCGCAGCTGGTCGTGCTGATGAAGCCGGTACACAGCCGCCGCCCCCACACCTGGGAGCAACTGCAAGACACCCCGCCCGACTCAGATGCCTGGTACGTGCACCTGATGGCGGGGGACCTGCGCCTGGCCCGCCAGGTGGCCGCCCGGCAAAAACCGCGCCGCTGGCTTTGTTTCCAGCGTGGGGCGCGCAATGCCCGCCCCCACATCATCCGCTGGGAGCGCTTTGTCTCCCCGCCTCAATCTGCAACCAATACACATAGAAAGAACAAAAAATCATGGGATTCGTAAAGAAAATCATCTCCCCTGCCGCCCCGAAAAGTGCCACCTCTGTCTACACGCCACCTCCTGTGGTGGCCGACACGGCAGATACCGACAGCGCCGCCGCGTACGAGCAGAAATCCGCCCGCAAGAAAGGCTTGCTCTCCACCCTCCTGAGCAAGCAAAACCAGCGCGCGACAAGCACCACCGGCAACACCACCTTGGGCTGATGCCCTGCCCCACACCTGCACCATGGAACCTCTTCTAGCCGATTACCATTCCCTGCGCTCCATCCGCGCCCCGTGGGAAAGCTGGTGGGACACCCTGCGGCACTATGTGCTGCCCTCCCGCCTGCATGATGAACAAGCTGTGCCCGATGCCCACAGCAACCCCACACGCCTGGGTGATACCACGGCGGTGGAGGCCTGCCAGAAACTGGCCAGCGGGCACATGAGCTACATGACACCCAGCAATGAGCTGTGGTTCAAATGGAGCAGCCCCGACCCCGACGCCGGGGACGAGGCTGAATCCTGGTACAACCAATGCTCCGAAATCGCCAACCGCGAATTGGCGCTGAGCAATTTCTACACCGAATTGCACGAGTGCTTTCTGGACCGCGTGGGGCTGGGCACGGGCAGTTTGTTCTGCGGCAGCACGCGCAGCGGCCGGCTGTTGTTCCGGCACATTCCCTGCGGGCAATTTGTGTGTGCCGCCAATGATGAAGGCAGTATCGATACCTACATGCGGGAATTCTGCTTCAGCCCGCACCAGGCTGCGGCGCAATTTGGCCGCAGCAAGCTGGGACCGCGCGCTCGCGCCCTGCTGCAAAACGGCACCAACCCGCACGAGGGCAACCTGCGCTTCCTGCATGTGGTGCGCCCACGAGAGCAACGCAACCACCGCCGCCACTCGGCCCGCCACATGCCCTGGGAGAGCATCTACTACTCGCTGGATGATCATTGCGTGGTGGAAGAAGGCGGCTACCGCGAGATGCCCTACATGGTCACCCGCTTCCTGAAATGGGGCGAGGGGCCCTACGGTCTGGCTCCCGCGCGCCTGGTGTACCCCGATATCCGCCAGGCTCAATTCCTCAACCGCATTCTGGACATGCTGGGTGAGGTGGCGGCTTTCCCGCGCATCCTGGAGCTGGCCAACCAATCCGGTGAGGTGGATTTGCGCGCCGGTGGCCGCACCCTCATCAACCCGGAAAGCGCCAGTCTGGGCTTCCCGCGCGAATGGGCCACCCAAGGGCGCTATGACATCGGTATGGACCGCCTGAAACAGAAGCAGGATGCCATCAACCGCGCCTTCTTCATCCCCATGCTGGAGCTTTGGAGCGAGCGCAAGCAGCAGATGACAGCCTCCGAGGTATATGCCCGCGAAAATGAGCGTGTGATGCTCTTCTCGCCCTCCTTCACCCTCTTTGCGAGCGATTTCAAGCCGTTGATGGAGCGCATTTTTGCCCAATTGATGCGCATGGGCTGCTTCCCGAAGCCCCCGGCCTCCGTGGTGCACACCAACCGACAAGGCGAGGGCATCATCCACGAGCCACATGTGGTCTACCAGGGCCGCATTGCCATGATTATGCGCCGTATCCAGGCAGAGGGCATCAGCCACACACTGGAACGCCTGCAAAACCTGGTCGGCATGGCTCCCGATGTGGTGGACCACGTGGATTTGGACCGCACGTTCCGTCTGGCAGCGCGCCTGGATGGTGTGCCGGAGAAGATATTGCGCACGGAGCAAGCCGTGAAACGCCTGCGCCGCAAGCGCGAGAACGAAGCCGCAGCCCTGGCCGAGCAGCAGCAGGAAACAGCCCCTGCCGCCAACCCGATGATGATGCCATGACCACCCCCACCCACCCGCTGACGGATAAGGCGCGCCGCGATCGCGAGCGCTTGCTGGCTGTGCTGGGCACCCCGGAGGGGGAGCTCGTGCTGGCCACATTGGAGCATCGTTTCGAGACGGATTTACCTGTTTTCCAAGGCAAGGCGGGGTCCTATGACCCGCTGGATGCCATGCGGCGCGATGCGCACCGAGAAGTTTTTCTGCTCATCCGGCACCAGTTGTGCCTGGCCAGGCAGGAAGCCAAACAAACACACACAAACCATGAATAAAGAACAAGAACAAACACCCGATACAGATGCGGCTCCCCTGCCCCCTGTGGCGCTTCCCGGCCTGCCCGCAGGCCCGGAGATGCCCGCAGCGCAGCCCATGCCCATCATGACCGATGCCGGCGATTTCTCTCCCAATTGGTACGAGCAATTCGCTGATTTGCAGCCCTATGCCACCACCCTCGCCAAGTTCAAGCGCCCCGAGGCCCTGGCCAAAAGCTATGCCAATCTGGAGCGCCTGAAAGGCTACCCCGATGTGGCTGATGCCCGCCGCATGGCCGCGTTCCGCGAGGCAGTGGGGCTGCCCGCCACGGCAGAGGAATACAGCCTGCCCCGCCCCGAGGATACCCCCGATGAAGCTTGGGATGATGGGCTGGCCACGGCTCTGGCCCAAGTGGCGTATGAATATGGCATTCCCTCCCGCGCCATGGAAGCACTGACCCAACGCTATGCCGGGGAAAGCCGCCAGATGCTGGAGGCCTGCCACGCTGCCGAGCAACAAGCTGTGCAGCAGGCAGATGCCGAGCTGCAGGCCGACTGGGGCCGCCGCTACGAGGACAACATGCGCACCATCGGCGATTTCATGACCCACCTGGGCAGCCAATGTGGTGTGAATGTGCAGGAGCTGGTGGAGAACCCTGCCCTGCGCGCCAATGCGGATTTTGCGCGTCTCATGCTGGCTGCGGCCACCATGCTGCAGGAAGCGCCCCTGCATACCGGCAACCCCGCCGATGATAAAAATGAAGCGCACCGCATTGCCCACGACCCCGCACACCCCCTGCACGAGGCCTACATGCGCACCTCTCACCCGCGCCATCGCTACGCCAATGAGATGTACGACCGCCTCGCCTTCGGGCGCTGAGTGGCTTAACATTACTGCATGTTCCCCCACACTGCTGCCGCTGGCAGCAATTTCACCGGCTCGCAG
>JAZRRO010000063.1:0-8230 GCA_045650805.1 Akkermansia sp. | reverse complement strand
TGCGGGCTGTGCCCGCTAAATCTCCATTTTGGGGGCACTGGGGGAGGGGAACGGACAAGCAGGTAGGGCAAAGGGGGGCATCATGGCACAGCGAGCCGTTGACAGGGCTGCGCGCGTGCGCTATCATGCGCACATGAGCGAAGAAGAAACGAAAAAGAATGCCGAAGAGTGTGATCCCTGCGATTGCGAGAAACCCGAAGCCGCCCAGCAGGAATACGCCGATGCCGTAGACGAGCAGAACCCTGATGAAGCCGCCGCAGCCACGGATGAACTGACCAAGTGGCGCGAATTGGCGCTGCGCACCGCCGCAGAATACGATAACTACCGCAAGCGCTGCGTGAAGGACCGCGAGGAGTTCACCCGCTATGCCACGCGCGGTCTGCTGGAAGAGCTGCTGCCGGTGGTGGACAATTTTGAGATGGGCATGCAAATGGCCAGCCAGGACACCAGCTCCATGATTTACATTGGCATGAGCATGGTGCAAAAGCAGCTGGCTGATTTCCTGGCCAGCCAGGGTGTGGAATACATCCCCACCGAGCCCGGCCAGATGTTTGACCACAACATTCACGAGGCTATCCAGAGCGAACCCTCTGACCAGCCCGAGGGCACCATCCTGCGCGTGCTGCGCAAGGGCTACAACCTGAAGGGCCGCTTGCTGCGCCCCGCCAATGTGGTGACCGCCGCCCCGGCCGAAGAAGCCAAATAAATCACAAGCTTTAACCTGATTTTACCATGTCGAAGGACTATTACGAGGTGCTCGGCGTCGAACGCAATGCCGATGATACCACCATCAAGAAGGCTTACCGCAAGTTGGCCATGAAGTACCACCCGGACCGCAATCCGGACAACAAGGAAGCCGAAGAAAAGTTCAAGGAAGTGGGCGAGGCCTACGAGGTGCTCAGCGATGCCGATAAGCGCGCTGCTTATGACCGCATGGGGCACGAGGCGTTCAAGAACGGCGGCATGGGCAATGCCGGCGGTGGCGCCGGTGGTTTCGGCGGGTTCCATGACCCGATGGATATCTTTGCCCAGATGTTTGGCGGCATGGGCGGATTCGGTGGTTTTGGCGGTTTTGGTGGTGGCGGTGGCCGCCGCAAGGCCGACCCGCGCCAGCCGGGCTCCGACCTGCGCTATGATTTGGACATCACCCTGGAAGAAGCAGCCCACGGCTGCGACAAGACGCTGGAGATTGAGCGTCTGGTGCCCTGTGATGCCTGCAACGCCACGGGTTCCAAGGATGGCAGCGCTGGGTTCAAGCCCTGCGCCACCTGCCACGGCACCGGCGTGGTCACCCGCCAGAGCGGCTTCTTTGTGCAGCAGAGCACCTGCCCCAGCTGCCGCGGCACGGGCCAGACGATTTCCAACCCCTGCTCCAAGTGCCGTGGCGAAGGCCGCGTGCACAAGGATGTGAAGATTACCCTGCACATCCCCGCCGGTGTGGATACCGGCACCAAGCTGCGCTCCAGCGGCAATGGCGATGCCGGCCTGCACGGCGGTGAAACCGGCGACCTCTACGTGTTCCTGGAGGTGAAGCCGCACGCCATCTTCACCCGCGAGGGCACAGACCTGCACTGCACGATGCCCGTCACCTTTGCCGAGGCCGCCCTGGGCGGTGTGCTCAGCGTGCCCACGCTGGACGGCGCAGCCAAGCTCAAGCTGCCACAGGGTACCACCAGCGGCACCATCTTCCGTGTGCGCGGCAAGGGTATGCCCTCCCTCAAGAGCAGCTCCCGCGGCGATCTCATGGTCGATGTGCAGGTGGAAACACCCACCGACCTCAGCTCGCACCAGAAGAAGGCGCTGGAAGCCTTCCTGGACACGCTCAAGGACAGCAACCAGCCCGAGGCCACAGCCTTCCGCAACAAGGCCGCCGCCTACATGAAGTAACCCACCGCCAATCGAGCTCTCCCCATGCACCGCTGCTACCTGCCCTACGCTGATTTTTCCGCCGGTCTTCTGCTGATAGAAGGCGAGGAAGCCCACCATGCCACCCGCGTGATGCGCCTGAAGGAAGGCGACCGCTGCGAGGTGTTCGACGGCGCCGGCCACGCGGCCGTAGCCAAGGTGTGCGGGGCGCGGGGCAGCCACCTGCAGCTGGAGGTGGAGGAGATACTGCCGCCGATGGCACCGGTGGCCGGCATCACGCTGGCGCTGGCTATCCCCAAGGGCGGCAACATGGAGCTCATCGTGCAAAAGGCGGTGGAATTGGGCGTTTCCCGCATTGTGCCCCTCATCTCCGAGCGCACCATTGTGCGCCTGGATGCACGCGATGCCGCCGCCAAAACAGCTAAATGGCAGCGCACCGTGCTGGAGGCCTGCAAACAATGCGGGGTGAACACTCTGCCCGTGGTGGAAGCCCCCCAGAGCTACGCCGCCTTCCTGCAACGCACGGATTTGCCCGGTCTGCGCCTGCAATGCGCCATTGTGCCCCATGCCAAGCCCCTGCGCGAGGTGCTGGAGCAAGCCCGCAGCGCAGGCGAAACAGCAGCCACCCTCCTCATCGGGCCCGAGGGCGATTTCAGCCCGGCAGAATACGCCGCAGCCGAGCAAGCAGGCTATGTGCCCACCTCGCTGGGTCCCATCATCCTGCGCGTGGAAACCGCCGTGTTCATGGCCGCTGCCGCTGCCCGTTACGCACTCGACCGCTGATTGCCCCCATGGCTTACCTGGAAATCAACGAGGCCCGCGTTCACTTCCCCGTGCGCAACACCTGGGGCGCCACGGGAGAGGTCGTCAAGGCGGTGGATGGCGTGAGCCTCAGCGTGGAAAAAGGCCGCATCCTTGGCCTGGTAGGTGAATCCGGCTGCGGCAAGTCCACCCTCACCCGCGCTATCATGCAGCTGCAGCCGCTGACCTCCGGCTCTATCACCCTGGATGGCGTGAACCTCACCGCGCTCTCCCCCGCGCAAGTACGCAAGCGCCGCCTGGATTTCCAGATGGTCTTCCAAGACCCCTACGCCTCGCTCAACCCACGCTTCAGCATCTTTTCCACCCTGCTGGAGGCCCTCAGCCGCCGTAGCCCCATCCCCCGCGCCGAGCGCGAACAAGCCGTGGCCGAGCTCATGCAGCGCGTCGGGCTCAACCCGGAGCACATGTACAAATACACGCACGAGTTCTCCGGCGGACAGCGCCAACGCATCGCCATTGCCCGTGCCATTGCCCCCCGCCCTGCTCTCCTGCTGGCAGATGAGCCCGTCTCCGCGCTCGATGTCTCCATCCAGAGCCAAATCCTCAATCTTCTTTGCGAGCTCACCCGCGACATGGGGCTCACCATGATTTTCATCTCGCATGACCTCTCCGTCGTGCACTACATGGCAGATGACATCGCCGTCATGCGCCGTGGCAACATTGTAGAATACGGCACCGCGGATGAGGTCTTTCACCACCCCAAAGCAGAGTATACCCGGACCCTGCTCGCCGCCATTCCCAAGCTGTAAGTTTTCACCTTTGATTACCTGCCCCGCCAGGGGCAAATTACCTCTGATTACCTCACCTTGCTACCTCTACCCTTTATCTACGTGGCATTAGGTTGTAAGGTCAAGAGATGAGGTAATCAAAGGTAATCGAAGGTAATGTTGCGGCATTGCCGCAAGGTAATTTCTGCTTCGCAGAGGTGATTGAGACAAATATTAGACTGCAACCACCCGCGCGCACACAGCATCACACGTATCCCCGGGAGCGACGGGTACGGGCGTGAGCCACTGCTCGCGGCGCAGCCAGGTGCGCTGGCGTTTGGCGTACTGGCGGGTCACCAGGGCCAGCTCGGCAATCATTTCCGCGCGGCTGCAGAGGCCTTGCAGGTAGCGTTGCACCTGCTCCAGGCCCAAGGTGCGGGCGGCGGTGTGCGAGAGCGTTCTACCGCCATCTGTGGCTGCGAGCAGGGCTTCTACCTCCTGCACCACACCCTGCTCCACCATGGCGGCGGCGCGGCGGGCAATGCGAGCATCCAGCTCGGCTGTATCGCGCACGAGGGAGAAGCCCGGGCCGACGGCCTGCTCGGGCACCCAGTTATTTTTCCAATACGAAAGCGGTTTACCCCCCAGCAACACAATCTCGAGATTGCGCACCACGTAGCGGGGATTCTGCAAATCCGTCGCGGCGGCGCCCTCGGGGTCGGCCTCCTGCAAGCGGCGCACGGCCTCCTCCGGCGGCAGGGCGCTCAGCTCAGCGCGCAGCGCCGCATCCGAGGGCGGCGCGGGCGAAATCCCATGGGAAATGAACTTCACGTACAGCCCGGAGCCACCGGTCACAATGGGGCGGTTGCCGCGCTGTTGGATTTGGCGTATGCACTCCTGGGCACGGCGGGCGTGGGTGGCGGCATCGTGGCTCTCATGCACCCCCATGCAAGCCACCAGGTGGTGCGGCACCGCCGCCTGTTCCTCGGCAGAGGGAGCGGCGGTCAGAATCGGCAATTCGCGGTAGACCTGGTAAGCATCTGCGCTCACAATCTCCGCCCGGCCAAGCAGCTGGGCCACGCGCACCGCCACGGCGCTTTTGCCGCTGCCGGTGGGGCCCAGAATGAACAATGGCCGGAGGTCTTCGCGCATCACATCAACCCAGCGGGTACTTGCGGGAGGGGCCGTACTTGTTGGGCCCGCGCTTGCTGTCAAAGAAGCTCAACACAAAGCTGAGGAGACCCGTGCCGATAATCACCAGGTAGGACACAATCGCCACCACGATGGAGGCCACCACACCGGTAGAGAAAATCGGCTCATCCAGGGAACTTTCCATATTATCTACCACGAAAAGTGCAGCACCGACAGCGACGGAAAGCATCAGCGTAGCTGTGGCAATCACCAGCGCCAGCACCCACTTGCCGGACCAGCCCACATCGTGCAGACGGCGCGTCATCACAGCATAGGAGGGTATGGTCAATGCCAATGCCACCAGGATATAAACGCCCAATGAGACAACGGTGAGCCCCGACCAAAACATGTCATCCTCTCCCACAGCCTCGGACAAAGCGGCGAACACCTGCATCACCATGTTCAGGGGAAAGATGATGATATTGGTGAACAAGACAAAGCTCCAGTACTCCATACGCGTGGCGCGCCCCGTGAACTTGGCATATTGGCGCAGAGCCAACGTGAAGTTGTACCACAGGTTATTTTCCTTGCCGGCTACCGGACGCAATGCACGCCCGCAGTGGGGGCAGCTCAGGGGCAGCGTACCGTCCTCCTGCACTTCCAACACACGCCCACACGTGGGACACGGGCCGGGGGCGCCCTCCACCGTCAGTGTGCGCCCATGCTCAGCAGCCACCGTCATCAGCGGGCGCCAGGCCGTATCGCCTTCCTTGGCGACCATGACGGAAGCAGAGAGCTGACCGCCCTCCACCATATCACACATGCCCTCCAACGGCATGGGGCCGACGGGCTTATTCTCAGGAGTTAAGTAGTAGTAATTCATCGGGGTGCGAGTATTGTACAATGTCAGATGTTAAATTGCAAACAGATAATCAGCCGAGGGGGTACTTGCGGGAGGGGCCATACTTGTTGGGGCCACGCTGGCTATCCATGAGCGCCAGAATGAACATGAGCATCCACAGGCAGGCAAGCAGCCCAAAAGAGGCCAGAACGAACAATACCATGCCCATCGATTCCGGCAGAGTTGCCATGCCGATGACCGAAAACACGAACAACACGCCGGCACACACGTTGGCCGCAAACCACTTGCCCGACCAGCCCACATCATGCAAACGGCGCACCGTCACAGCCATGCTCGGCAGCCAGAAAAAGAGCGTGAGCAACATGTTCACTAAGTTCATAACCTCACCGCTCAGGATATTTGCCAGCGCATCGCCGCCTGTTGCCCCGGTGATACCGATGCAGACAAGCATCCCTACAAGAGAGACAACCACATAGATGAGGTTGGAAAACAGCACAAAGCTCCAAAACTCCTGCCGCGTGGAGCGCCCGTTGAACGAAGCATACTGGTGCAAAGCAAAGGTGAAGTTGTACCACAGATTATTTTCCCGCCCCACAGGAGGACGCAGCAAACGCCCACACGCCGGGCACATGCGATTCAGCGCGGTGGGAACCTTCATCGACAGTGGCTTGCCGCATTTGGAGCACGGACCGGGGAGCCCCGCCAACGTCAGCGGACGTCCTTGTTCAGCAGCCACCACCGGCAATGGCCGCCACACGCTGTCGCCCTCTTTAGCTACCAGAGCTGTGACAGCGAGCTGACCACTCTCCACCATGGAGCACACTTCCTCGAACGGCAGCGGGCCGACGAGCTGATTCTGCGGAGTACGGTAAAAGTAATTCATCAGGAAATGTTTTTGTTGAGACTGTTGCGGCTTTCAAAGAAACTCACCACCACGATGAGAATCCACAACATGATGGCGGCCATGTTCACGAGAGACAAGACGGCGATAACCGGGGCTGAGTTGGATGTTGCCAACGTGATTTGCAGCGAGTTCATCCACGAGCTGTCACCATTCAACAGGCCTTCCTGCACGATCTTGTGCGTGGCCACCACCTCATCCCAGCAGAAGAAATAATAAGCGGCCAGATAGCCCCACTGCAACAGCAGAGCGGCCACCACCCACCAGCCGGACCAGCCCGCATCATGCAAGCGCCGCACCTGCACCGCCAACATCGGCAAATACAAAGCCACACCCAACGCTACGCCGGACAGCGTCGACATGCTGCCGACAGTCATCAGCTTCTCAGCAATCGCTTCATGCGGCACGGCACCACCTGCGGCCAGCAAAACCATGCCGGCTATGAGCAGCCCCCATATCAACACGCCCCACGCCAGCGAGAAGGTCCAGTATTCCGCGCGCGTGGCGCACCCGCTGAACTTGGCGTAGCGCACCAGCGGCAGCGCAAGATTAGCCCAGAATCCATGAGGCTCCACGGTGGACACCGGCGCGGCAGGCCGTGTGGCCGGAGCCTCAGACACGGAGGACACCAACGCGGGCGTCATCAGCGAATCCAAGCGCACCCAGCGCTTATCCCCGGGGCTGGCCACCTCGGTCTCGCCCTCCAGAGCACCGGTACGCAGCATGCTTGCCAGCTTCTCCAACGTGTGGGGGCCATGCACCTTGCGCTTCCAGTCCAGGTAGTAGTATTCCTTCATCTTGGGGTGGATTATGCACACAAAGTCTGACACTGTCAAGTATTGCTTTGTATTCAATGGCTCAAGCTCTCCTTTCTCCCACCTATGATTACCAGCCCCTGTCGGGGCAAGCAATCATGTGGCGAAGCTGCACGCAAGGTATCATAAAAAACCGCCTCCGCTGCGCGAGGCGGCGGAGGCGATGAGGAGAAAAAGCGGGGAGCGTTATCAGAAGTTCACGCGATAACCCACGGTACCGTTGATATCGGTGTAACCGCTGCGAAGCTCGGCAGAGGCATCCACGAAGATGGCACCGCTGTAGGCACCCACCGGGATGGTGAGGCCGGCACCGATTTCGAAGCCCACAGCACCCACTTCGGCGCTGTTAATCTTGTGGCCAACGCCATCACCGTTCAGCAGAGCGTTGGTGGATTCGCCTTCGGTATCACCGGCGTCGAACTTGACCAAGGCGCGAGCCTCGAAGATGGAAGCGCGGTTGTAGAGGTTTTCGCCAACGACGGACTGCACGCGGGCACCTGCACCGAAGGTGAGGGTGGTGAAGTCCTGATCACCCACGGAGAGGCCGGCATCGCTGCCTTCTTCATCATAACCCGAGATGCAGCTCTTGCGCAGGGTTACGTTGAAGACGGGCTGCCAGCAGGTGGTGCCTTCCTCATTGGCTGCAAACACGCGACCCACTTCATACATGAAGCCAAAGGCCATACCATCGGTTTCGCCCTTCGTCTCGTAGCTGTAGCCGCCGACGTTCACCGTGCGGTCCAGCGTCACGTCTGCGCGGCCCACCGTGGCCACGAAGGTGTGTACCCAAGCGTTGTTGGCGTAGCGGGCAAAGGCGGAGAGGTACATGGTATCCAGGGAACCTTCAGCCTTGTCTGCGGCATCGCTCTCGATGTCACCGTACATGGCGGTGAGGGCCAGACCCATGGTCACCTGCGGGTTCACGTCCACATCGAAGCCCACGGTGCCACCCCAGCTATCGTGGGTGTAACCGGCGGCCAGGCCATCGGCGCTGAGCTCGCGGTGGTTGCCTTCGGCATTGATCCAGGCATTGTAGTAGGGCATGTTTTCGTTGACTTCGCACTGGCTGACACCCATGGTGGTGGTGCGGTTGCGGATAGCCTTGAGCTGGCGTTCCACATCAGCG
>JAZRRO010000062.1:0-16886 GCA_045650805.1 Akkermansia sp. | reverse complement strand
GCCAAGCGGTCTTAGGAAGACAAGTCCAAACAGCAACTCCTTGGCACACAGAACGACATGGCTACGATCCGACTTAAGCGCGGCATGATTCTGGCCATCGAGCCGATGATTACGATGGGGACCTTCCGCGTGAAAGTGCTGGAGGATGATTGGACCGCCGTGACCACGGATGGTTCCTGGGCTGCTCATTTCGAGCACATGGTGGCTGTGGGCTCCTGCGGTGGCGAAATCCTCACCGAGCGCCCCCGCATTGCCCTGCCGGAGCAGCTTGGTATCACGCTGTAACGCCATTGTAACACTCGCTGTGGAGTTTTCGCTCGCATTCCGGTGAGCGATATGTTAGCATGTCCTCGTAAAACCTTACCCCTGAACTCTGAATTATGGCATTACATATCCAAATGAGCGAAGAAGCCGAGAAGGAGCTACGCCGCGCCGTGCTGCGCAACAAGCTCTCCTCCATCGGTGCTTGCTTGCTCTTCATGCTGCTGGGCGGTGGTCTGCTTGTCTTCACCACCATTTACATTGCCGGTGAAATGCCTGCGGAATTTATCTCCTACGTCCCGCCGTCGGAAGATGGCCCGCCCACGAATGCCCCGGTGCAGAAGGAACTCACCCAGAAATCTTCCGCCCCCACGGCAGAGGTCTCTCCCTCCGTCATCGTGGCTCAGGGTGCCACAGCTGTCAACATGGCTCCCGTGAATATCAGCACCACCGATGGTCTCGACTTCAATACCGATTTCGACATGGGGCTTTCCATGGATGGCGACCTGGGCGCCGGTCTGGGCGATGGTGGCTCCGGTCTGGGGTCCGGTACGGCCGGTGGCTCTGCCCTGGAAGGCACGTTCTATGACCTGAAGCAGACGCAGCGAGGCGCGCCCACGGGCCTTGCTCCCTCTGATCAGAACAAGGTCATTGAAGTGCTCTCCGGCTTTTTCCAGCGCAACTGGAGCGCCGGTGCGCTGAGCCGCTACTATGCCTCCAAGCAGAAGCTGTATGCCTCCAACTTCTACCTGCCTGTGGCATTGGCAGATTATGGACCCATTGCTTTCAAGGTGGGTGATCCTTCCAAGCCCAAGGAAAAGTGGGTTTGCCAGCCCGCCGCTTGGTTGGCCGTTTACCGTGGCAAGGTGCGCGCACCGAAGAATGGTAAGTTCCGTTTCATCGGCACGGGCGACGACTTCCTCGCTGTGCGCTTCAACAACAAAACGGTGTTGGATGCCGGCTACCGCTTGCCCACCCTCTGGGACAAGGCCAATCCCCGCGCCTGCTGGGTATCCGGCTCCGGCGACCTCAAGAATTACCAGGCTCGGCTCAAGGAGGGCAAGGACCGCAATCGCAAGGATTATGAGCTCATCAACTCTATCCCCGAATGCAAAATCTGGAACAATGAATTGGGCGGCCTGACCGGCGGCACCATCTTTGAAGTGAAGGAAGGCCAGTCCTACCCCATTGAAATTGCCATATCTGAAATCCCCGGTGGTAAGTTCGGATTCGTCCTCTTCATTGAGGATGTGACAGAAGGCAAGAATTCCAAGGCCAGGAAGTACGACCTCTTCCGCACCAACTTCTCCCTGCCCAACAAGGCTGAAATCGAGAAGCTGCTCAACGAGGCCAAGTGCAAGGCCGGTGCCTTCGAGGCTGTGCCCTACAATGAGGACTCGCTCATCTGGACGGCCGTGCCCTGATGCGTGCCCCGCTTGCGACAAAGCATTTTTTACAGGCCATCTCCCCGCGCGGGAGGTGGCCTGTAACACTATTGTAACACTTGATTGGTCATTTTTCGCTCGCTCTACCCTATCAGCTGTGGTATGGTATCGCTGTAAACCTCTTACCCCTGAACTCTGAATTATGGCACTACATATCCAAATGAGCGAAGAAGCCGAGAAGGAGCTGCGCCGCGCCGTGTTGCGCAACAAGCTCTCCTCCATCGGTGCTTGCTTGCTCTTCATGCTGCTGGGCGGTGGTCTGCTCGTCTTCACCACCATTTACATCGCCGGTGAAATGCCTGCGGAATTCATCTCCTACGTTCCCCCGTCGGAAGATGGCCCGCCCACCAATGCCCCGGTGCAGAAAGAACTCACCCCGAAATCTTCCGCCCCCACGGCAGAGGTCTCTCCCTCCGTCATCGTGGCTCAGGGCGCCACAGCTGTCAACATGGCTCCTGTGAATATCAGCACCACCGATGGTCTCGACTTCAACACCGATTTCGACATGGGCCTTTCCATGGATGGTGACCTGGGCGCCGGTCTGGGCGATGGTGGCTCCGGTCTGGGTTCCGGCACCGCCGGTGGCTCTGCCCTCACTGGCTCCCTCTACGACATCAAGCGTACCCGCACCGGTTCTACGCCCAAGGATGGCATCAAGCTGGATTCTGCAAGCCATGTGGTGTTGGCTGACCAGTACAAACTCCATGAGGCTGTGCACAACTTCACCAAGACCTGGTCTGCCAGCGCGCTGGAGCGTTACTACAAGGCAAAGAAGCCGTTGTATGCTTCCAACTTCATGGTGCCCAGCTGCCAGGCTGCGTATGCACCTGTGGCATTCGGTGAAGACCCCAAGCAGTTCAAGCCCGCCGCCTGGGTGCTGGTGTACCGCGGCAAGGTGCGCGCCCCCAAGAGTGGCAAGTTCCGCTTTGTGGGTGTGGGTGACGACTTCATCGGCGTGCGTTTCGACCGCAAGACCGTGCTGGAAGCCGGTTGGATTATTCCTTCCATGTACGAAAAAGGTAAGAGCCATGCAACGGGTGTCAGCAAGGAATACAAGGACGCCATCAAGGCTGGTTCCGACAGCAAGCATCGCGGCTACCAGATTATCCCCATGGATGGCTTGGCCAACTGGAATGCCGGCCCCGGTGGTTTGATTGGTGGCACGGTATTTGATGTGAAGGAAGGCCAGACCTACCCGATTGAAATCTGCATGTCTGAAATCGGTGGTTCTTTCGGTTATGCCCTGTTGATTGAGGAGCTGGACTCCAACGGCAAGAGCAAGGCCAAGTATGACAAGAGCGGCAAGGTGCTCAACCCGCAGGAATGCTTCGACCTCTTCCGCACCAACTTCTCCATGCCCAATGAGAAGGAACTGTGCGAGCTGCTTACGAAGGCCGGCTTCCCCACGAAGTCCCTCCCCATGCCGAAGTTCAACCCGGACTCCCTCATCTGGACGGCTGTTCCCTGATACGCGGTAAGCTTGATTTTGATACTGCCGGGTTGGCATGGCCAGCCCGGCAGTTTTTTTTGCTCATGCTGCCCTACTTTCAGCTTGAGGGGCGCAGGGGGGAAATGATAGACTGAGAGACGACCTGCTATGCTGCGCTACATTCACACCATAATTCTGATATTCGGGCTGCTTTGTTGCTGCCTGGGTGGCGCTGCTCAGGCTGCCGGTAAGTGGAATATCTACCGCATTGATGGTGTGGATTATGTGAAACTGGATGATGTGTGGAAGTTTTACAAATTCAAACCCAAAAAGGGTAAGGAAGGCTGCATCTCGTATGGGGCGAGCGACCGCGTCGTGTCCGTCAAGCCCTCGCGCCAGGATTTTTACGTCAATAACTACCGCTACATTCTTTCCTATCCGGTGCGTGATGCCGGTGGCCACCATCTCATCTCTACCATTGACATGAAAAAGCTGGTGGATCCCGTCCTGCGCCCCCGCCGTGCCACCAATGCCAAGGCTATCAGCACGGTGGTGATAGACCCCGGCCATGGCGGGCATGATGCCGGTGCGGTGAGCCCCTATGCACGCGAGAAGGACTGCAATCTGGCCGTGGGGCTCAAGCTCAAGAAGCTGCTGGAGGCCAAGGGCTTCAAAGTGGTCATGACTCGCAGCGGCGATTACTTCCTGACGCTGCGCCAGCGTGTGGAAATTGCCAACCGCACGCCTGATTGCATCTTTGTGAGCATCCACCACAACAGCGGGCGCCGCGCTGCCAGCGGTATCGAAACCTTTACACTTGCCCCGCAGGGCACAACCTCTCCGTTTGCCAAGAGCCGCCGCTTTGAGGAGCTGGAGGGCAACAACCAGGATAGTGAGAACATCGCCCTGGCCACGGCCGTACACTCGCGCTGCATCAAAGCCAGCAAGGCGATAGACCGCGGCATTCAGCGTGCGCGTTTCTCGGTGTTGTGCACCATCACCCGCCCGGCTATCTTGTTTGAGGGTGGCTTCGTCTCCAACCCGGAGGAGGGCAAGAAGATTTCCTCCTCTTCCTACCAAAACATGCTGGCTGAGAACATCTGCGAGGGTATTGTGGCCTACAACAGCGCAGTGAGCGGTGGCTTGCGCCGCACCAACAAGAGCAGTGCCACCCGCGCCAACAGAGGCAGCAAAGCCATCCGCATCCACGGCAACAACGAATACCGCGGCACCACCCGCCTGTAAGATACGCTCCCCATGATTCTGACACGCCGCACATTTCACCTGCTTCTGCTGCTCGGGCTTATGCCCCTGTGCAGCCACCACGCTGTGGCCAATGCCACGGCTTGGGTGAACACGGAGGTGAATGGCGTATCCTACCTGCCGCTGGAGAACTTGCGCAGCTTTTACAAGTTTACCCCCATGCAGCGCCCGCACCGCAGCTCGGCTCGTGTCATTGTGGGCAACAAAGATGTGAAGCTGGAGTTCGGCCCCGCGCTGCGTGAGCTCACCATCGGTGGCACGCGCTGCATGCTCACCCACCCGCTCATGGATGATGCCAAGGGGGATTTCCTCATCTCCCGCGTGGATATGGTCAAGCTGATAGACCCCATCCTGCGCCCCACGTACATTCAGGGTCGCCGCGCGGTGAAGACCGTCATCATCGACCCCGGACACGGTGGGCATGATGCCGGCACGCAGACTTCCTGGGTGCGCGAGGCTGATTGCACCCAGCTGGTGGCCACCAAGCTGCGCGATGAGCTCCTCCGCCGCATGCCCGACCTCAAGGTGCAGTTCACCCACGAGCAGAATCAGTACCGCTCCGAACAGCAGCGCGTGGACCAAATCAGCCAGGCAGAGGCTCCCATCTTCATCAGCCTGCATGTGAACAGCGGCCGCAGCGATGTGAAAGGTGTGGAAACCTACACCGCTGCCCCGGCTGCTCCCGGTGAGCAACCCCGCCCCGGCAATGTCTATGATACCGCCAACACCGCCTTGGCTTATGCCTTGCAGACCGCTCTGGTCCGCGGGACGGAAGCCCAGGATGGCGGCTGCCGCCGCGCCCGCTACAGCCTCCTCAACTCCGTGAATTGCCCGGCTGCCATGGTGGAAATGGGCTATGCCACCCACGAGGAGGAGGGCAAAAACCTGGCCACGACCGAGTATCAGACCAAGCTGGCACAATCTCTGGCAGAGGGTATTTGCAATTACATGCGCATGGCCGATCCGGCCACCCAACTTGCCTATGTGGAGATACCCAAGGTGGAAGAGCCTCCCACCCCGGTGAAGGCTGATATGCCAGCCAAAAAGGCGGCACCTGCCAAGAAAACGGCTCCCAAGCGCGGGAAAGCCAAGGCAGAGCCCAAAAAGCGCCCTGCTCCCAAAAAAGCGGCCCCGGCACCTCGCAAAAAGAATACCGGGACCAAGCGCAAAAATACCAAGCGCCGCCGCTAATCAGATGGGCGCGATGCGCGGATTTTGACCTATTCCACCGCCTACGTGGAGTGGCGCTGCATTACACGGCAGCAGCGCCTTCTTCTTCCTCCTCCTCCGGGTCGGGCCCGAAGAGTTTGGTGCGGGCTTCCTTGTGGGCGGTAAACACCTGTTCCTCCGTAGCACCGAGGCGGCGCAGCAAGCCTGCCACCATACTGAGAGCCACTTCTTCCTCACCGGAGTACACATCCGCAGATTTGTGCTGGCGCAGCTGCTGGGCATTGCGCATGTAGGTGGTGTGGGCCATCATGGTAATCTTGGGATTCAGGCTGCGGGCCGTGGCGAAAATCTCCTTGGCCGGAGCTGCAGCAGAGGTGACGATGATGGCATGGGCTCCCTCCACCCCGGCAGCGGTGAGGATGGAGCGCAGGCGGGCATCACCATGCAGCACTCGCATGCCTTCTGCCTGCAGACGGGTGACGGTGTCGATATTCATTTCCAGTACCACCACATCCAGGTTGTAGTGGCGGAGGATTTCCGTCATCAGCTCGCCACAGGGGCCATGGCCCACCACAATCACGCGGTCGCGCTCCTCGGAGGGCAGGGGAATGTGGTTTTGCTGCGTCTTGCGGCCCACGCCGATGCCGCGGTCCTCCATCATGCGGATAAGGCCGGGTACATAGCGGAAGAGGACGGTATTGAGGGTGATGGTGACGATGGCCACACCGGTGATGATGTTGACCGCGCTGTGCGGCAACAGCCCAAAGCGCTCACCGGCCACCATGGCGGCCAGAATGAAGGAGAACTCACCAATCTGGGAGAGGGAGGAGCCGACCACCACGCCCAGGCTTCCCGGGCGGCGCAGGATGCGGATGATGATGTAGGCGCTGATGGGTTTCCACAGCAGGGTGAGCGCCAGTGTGCCCAGGGCCAGCTGCCAATGCTCAATCAGGCCCATGAAGTTGAAGCCCATGCCCACGGACACGAAGAAGAGCACGGCGAAAGCATCGCGCATGGGAAGAGCATCTGCCGCGGCACGGCTGGCAAACTTGCTCTGCCCCACCACCATGCCGGAGAGGAAGGCGCCGAAGACCATGCTGGCGTTGAACACCTCCGCCGAAAGCACGGCCACGCCCAGGGCGATGGTGAGCACTGAGAGGGTGAACAGCTCATTGGAGTTGTTGCGCGCCACAAAGGTGAGCACTTTGGAGATGAGATACTTGCCCACGAACGCGACGCAGACAACCATCAACGTGAGCTTCCAGACCATCCCCCACAGGGCAGACACGATGCCATCTGCGCTGAACACGGCCTTGCCGCCACCCTCGGGCAGCACAAAGACGGCCGGCAGCAGCACCAGCAAGACGATGGTGAAGATATCTTCCATCACCAGCCAACCCACAGCGGTGTGGCCGGAGGGGGTGTGCAGCAGCTTGCTGTCCTCCAGCACGCGGGTAAGCACCACGGTGCTGCTCACGCACACACACATGCCGAACAGCAGGGCGGCTACCCAATCAGCCCCGGGCACCAGGGCGTGATACACCAGCGCACCGCTGCCTGTCCACAAGGCCATGCACATCAGCGAGCCCGGCACGGCCACCTTTCGCACGGCCAGCAAATCCTTGAAATGAAAGTGCAGACCCACACCGAAAAGCAGCAATACCTCGCCGATGTTGGCGAACTCGTGCATGATTTCATGCGGGTCTGCCTCGATGCCCCACCAGGGCTGCGCAGCCAGTATGCCCGCCAGCAGATACCCCACCAGCGGCGATAATTTGATGCGCTGGGCCTGCATGCCCAGCACCAGGGACAGAACCAGTGCAATAGCCAGTGTGTGAATCATACCAGTACGCGGGCCCAGATGACTTTAAGATAGCGCCCCTCGGGGTAGGTGGAAAGGAAAGGATGATCCCAGCCCGGCCCCGTCATCTCCAGAATCTGGAGGCGGCGGCCCAGTCGCTGCGCGGCTTTGATGACCACCTTTTCAAACTCTGCCGGAGAGACCAGGCCGGAGCAGGAACACGTCACAAAGATACCGCCGCGGCGCACGCATTGCAGGCCGAGCATGTTCAGGTCATTGTATTTCTTGAGCCCTTCTTCCTTGGCTTCATCGCGCCCCAGCACAAACTTGGGCGGGTCCAGCAGCACCACGTCGAATTGCTTGCCGTTGCGCACCATCTGGCGGGCATACACAAAGGCATCTGCATGCACAAAGTCGATGCGCAGCGGGCCCTTGTCGGGGTTGATGTTGGCATTGCGCTTGGCCATGGCAATGGCTTTTTCATCCAAGTCCACCGCGGTGACGGAGGCCGCCCCGCCGAAGCGCTTGGCCATGATGGAGAAGCCGCCGGAGTAGCAGCACAAATCCAGCATGCTCTTGCCCTGCACCAAGCGGGAGAGCTTGAGCCTGTTCTCGCGCTGGTCGCAGAAGAAACCGGTCTTGTGCCCCTCGGCAAAGTCCACTTCGTAGTTGGTGCCGTGTTCCACGATGCGCACGCGGCGCACCGGCTCACAGGGCGGTACCTGGCTCGTGTCGATGCCTTCCATGCGGGCAATGCTTTCGTCCACCGTCACCACGTGGCGGGTGGTGCCGCAGAGCTCGTGCAGCAGGGGCAGCCAGCGCGGCAGGCGCTGCCATACACCCAGCGTGGTCACTTCCAGGCTCAGCACATCGTTGTAGCGGTCGGCAATCAGGCCACCCAGGCCATCGGAATCGCCGTGGATGATGCGGTAGGCATTCGTCACATCGTCCAGGCGGCAATCCTCGCGGCGCCAGGCCACGGCGCGGCGCAGAGCCTCTTCCAAATCTTCCTCGCGCAGCACTTCATTGCCGTGGCGCAGCATGCGCAGCGGCGTGCGGCTCTGCGGGTTCCAGAAACCACCGCCAAAAAGCTCGCCGTTCTTGTCGTACACGTTGATGAGGCCACCCTTCTTTGCATCCGGGCTCACAGCCCCCAACATGCGCGGGAACACGGCCGGATTGTAGGTGAAATACTTCAGCTGCACCCACGGGCGCACCCAGTTTTCGCCCCCCTCGGGGGCTTCGGCTGCGGTGCTTTGCCGCACAACCTGGGGTGTTTTGTTGGCGGGACGTGGTTTTTTATCGCGGAAATTCGGCTTGCGGCCGGGCTCTTTATCGTACCAATTGCTCACGGAGGTATTGTACACGCGCACCCGCGAGGTGTCAACCTCCTATCACGCCCAACCGGGTCGCTGAGTGTGAAAAAAGTACTGTTATGCCGCCAAAAGAATGGATTTAATTATTAAGAATTCTTAAGTTGACAACTTGCAAAAGAGAGGTATAATGCAGATTGGGTTGTGGAACTGTCCTGTTGCCCGGGAATATGATGAAAAAGTACAATTTAGGTCGAACATGGGTGCTGGTCATCTCCGGTTTGAGCATGAACTCATTAACTGGGATGATGAGTACAGCTACATCCGGCTCCCGATTGATGAATCTGCCTCTCTTCAGGAAAATATCATCCTCCGAAATGTGAAAGATATGTAAATCGTTGCAACCCAATCATCCGGAACCAATCTGTTGCTATGAAAAGAATCCTTTGTACAGCACTGTGTGCATCTGCGCTTCTCTGCTCCTGCGGCGACCCCACTTTCGATGCCGCACAAGCAGATGAAAGCACGTCGGAGATTCTCACCAGCCTGAGCGATGAGGAGAAAGCCCTGTTCAAGACAGCACTGCAGCGCATCGGCCTGGCCAAGGGGATTGAAGCTATCACGGAAGGTAAAAATCAGGCCGAACTCATTGCGGAATTGAACGCTATACTCGATGGTAAAACGGCGGCGGAAATCATCGCGATGAGCAACACGGTAGAGGTGTTGGCGCTTTTTGAGTAAAGGGAAGGGCTGCTCGGTCGCGCGCTCCCCCCGGAGGGGGGAGTCTGCCCGCTTATGGCTGATCAATCGTGATGCGAGCGCGCCCACTCGCGGCCATGAGGGCCTGCTGAGTCCCCTCGGTGACGATGCGGTCATCTGCGCTGATGGCACCGCTCACGGCGATGAGGTTGCCCTGCGAGAGCCCGGTGGTCACGGGGATGAGGTGTACTTCATTCTGCTCATTCACACTCAGCAGCATGCTTTTGCCCTGTATGGAAACAATGGCTTGCTGCGGCACAAGCAGGGCTTTTTGCGGCTCGCCCATGCGGGCCCGCACCCGCACAAACATGCCCGGGCGCAGCAGGTCATCCGGGTTGGGGGCTTGGGCATCCAGCATCAGGGTGCCGGTGGTGGGGGCGACGGTGTTGTCCACACCGGTGATGGTGGCGGCCTCCGAGTAAGTGGCACCATTGGGGAGGATGAGCTCCAGCTGCGCGCCGGGGTGCAGGGTGCCATCGAGCCCCCCTTGGTCCAGCCATTCTTGTGAGCTGATGCTGAAGTGGATGCTGATGGGGTTCATGCTGTTGATGAGCACCATGGGCTCACCCTGTGGCGACACATAGCTGCCCTCGTCCGCATTGGAAAAGCCCACGATGCCCGCAATGGGCGCGCGCAGGGTGCAATAGCCCAGCTCCGTGCGGGCCATATCCGCATTGGCTTTGGCGGCTTGCAAGGCGGCGGCGGCGGCGTGTTCCTGCTGCACAGCATCGGTATACGTCTGGCGGGAGATGGAGCCGCCGGCCACCAGGGGGCGGTAATACTCTGCATTCTGGCGGGCTTCATCATAATTGGCCTGTGCTTGTTCCTGTTGTTTTTCGGCCCGCGCCAGGGATTGCTCGTAGCGGGTGGGGTCGATTTGGTAAAGCACCTGGCCTTGGCGCACAAATTCACCGGTGCCAAAGAGTTTCTGGGCGACATAGCCGCTCACCTGCGGCTCAATTTCAGCGGAGCTGCCGCCGTGCAGCGAGCCAATCCATTCCTTGTAAGTGGCGACTTCTCCCCACTGCGGGTGCTGCACTTGCACGGTGTAGGTGGGCAGGGGGGCGGGGGCGTTTTCGCGTGTGTCGCAGCTCACCAGTACACCGGTGAGCAGCGCCAGGAGACAGCTGGTTGTGTGGATGCCTTTCATGGGTGCTGGTGAGATGCCCTTGGCCCGCTTTCAGGTGAATGACCGTTAGAAAAAGGCAAAAAGTTAAGTTTTCTTGCGTAAAAATGAGGGTTTTGTGATAAAATGCCCCATCTCAAGACGTACTTTCACACAAGAAGAGTTTTTGCTTATGAATATCAGACAGATTGCCATTACCATGGTTGGCTGCTGCGTGGCACTGGGAGCCGTGACCCCCGCCGGGGCGGTGACTTCCACGATGCAGCAGGTGCAGAGTGAGCATCCGTTCCTTTACAAAGGCCTGTACCCCTCCTGGTCTGCCATGACCCCCGAGCAGGGCCTGATTGATGCCCGCTACGCGCTGGCCGAGGCCCGCCGCCAGGTGGAAGAGCTCTGCAACATCACCCCCGAGCAGGCCAATTATGACAACGTGTTCGGCGCTTATGAGCAGCTGAATGCCGATGTGGACCAGATTGGCTCTTTCCTGTACCACATGTCTGCCGTGGTGGATAATCCTGCCCTGCGCAAGACGCAGGAGGAACTCATCCCCGAGATGACGGCTTTCTCTTCTGAAATCATCGCCAATGAAAAGCTGTGGCAGGTGATTAAGACTGCCGCTGCCCAGCCCTGGGTGAAGGAACTCTCCCCCGACCGCCAGCGCTTCGTGCAGCAGATTGTGGATGCTTTCCGCGACAGTGGCGCCGATCTTTCCCCCGAGGACAAGAAGCGCCGCTCCGAAATCATGGAGGAGCTCTCCGGGCTCACCCTGCAGTTCGGCAAAAATGTGCTGGATTCTCAGAACGCCTGGGAACTGTGCATCGATGACAAGTCCAAGCTGGCCGGTTTGAGCGAAAACTGGCTGGCCAGCGCCGCCGAAGCCGCCCGCAAGAAGGGCTACGGCACCCCCGAGAAACCCTGCTGGCTCATCACCCTGGACTACACCAGCGTGGGTGATGTGCTGCGCCTGTGCCAGGTGGAGGAAACGCGCCGCCTGTGCTGGGAAGGCCAGAACTCCGTGGGTCGCGATGGCAAGTATGACAATGCCCCCATCGTGGCACGCGTGATGGAGCTGCGCCGCGAGCTGGCTACCCTGTTGGGCTTCAAGACCTTTGCCGACATGAAAGCCGCCCACCGCATGGTGGGCAGCGGTGAGAATGCCATGAACTTTGTGGACAACATGATGAAGAAGGTCAAGCCTGCTTATGAGCAGGAATGCGCCGAATTCATGGAGTTTGTCTCTGCCCAGAAGGGTGAAAAGGTGGATGCCATCAACCCCTGGGACCGCCGCTACTACATGAACAAGCTCTCCCGCGAGCGCTACAACTTTGACCCCGAGCTGCTGCGCCCCTATCAGGAGGCCAATCGCGTGCTCAAGGGCATGTTCTCCATCTACCAGAACCTCCTGGGCGTGACCATCACCGAGCTGCCCACCGTACACGTAGCTTCCGGCACGGCCACGGTGGAAGGCGCTGTCGAGGTGTGGCACCCCGGTGTGCGCGTCTTCGCCGTGAGCGATGCTTCCACGGGCCACCACCTTGGTTCGTTCTATCTGGACCTCTTCCCCCGCTCCACCAAGCGCGATGGCGCCTGGGTGATGCCGCTCAAGTATGGCAAGCCCGCTCAGAATGGCAAGCCGCATGAGCCCCACCTGGCCTCCCTCGCCGGCAACATGACCCCCGCCGTGGGGGATAAGCCCGCCCTCTTCTCCCACTACGATGTGGAGACCCTCTTCCACGAGTTCGGCCACATGATGCATGTGATGCTGGGCGATACCGAAATCGTCTCCCACTGCGGCACGAGCGTGGCCTGGGACTTTGTGGAGCTGCCCAGCCAGCTCTTCGAAAACTGGGCTTGGGATGCCGCCGGCATTGCCACCTATGGCTTCCACTACGAAACGGGCGAGCCCATCCCCGCCGAGATGGTGCAAAAGCTCAACGCCAGCCGCTTCTTCATGCCCGCTTCCGATATCATGGGCCAGCTCTGCATCGCCAAGCTTGATTTGGAAATGCACGTGAACTACAACGAAAAGTTCAAGGGCCTGGGTCTGGATGAAGCCACCGACCGCCTGCTGGATCCCTGGCGCCTCCGCTTCACCACCCGCAGTTCTTCCATCATGCGCCACCTCAATCACTGCATTACAGGTGGTTATGCCGCCGGTTACTATGCCTACAAGTGGGCCGAGGTGCTGGCTGCAGATGCCTTCACCCGCTTTGCGACCGAGGGCGTGATGAACAAGAAGACCGGTATGGATTTCCGCAGCGAAATCCTCTCCCGCGGCGATAGCAAGCCCGCCGGTGAGCTCTACCGCGGCTTCATGGGGCGCGACCCCAACCCCGATGCCCTCCTCCAGAAACAGGGCCTCATCAAGTAAGCCTTTTTGCCAACTCCTCTCACCACGAATCCCCACCGGGTTTCGTGGTGATTGCTTTCTCAATGTGAAATTTGCAATTTGAAATTTGCAATCTTTTGCCGCTTGCCAAAAGCTTCATCATCAGGTATAATGCCCGCGCATGAAACCCCTTACCAAATTAGGCGAGTATCCGTTGGAAAATGGCAGCATCTGGGAACTCTGGGAACGCGATAACACGCTCTCCCTGCAGCTGGATGGCCTGCCCTGTGCCACTTCCTTTACCCATGGCAGCGAGGATGCCATGGCAGAGATTGGCACCTCCCCCATCACGCGTGCTACGCAGCCTTGCATCATGATTGCCGGTTTGGGGTTGGGCTATGGCCTGGTGCGCGCCATGCAGTGCCTGCCGCGCGAAAAGGCCAAGTTCATCGTGGCAGAGCCGGTGCCCGCCATCGTGGAATGGAACCGCCGCTTCGGCGAGAATACTGCCGTGTGGGAGGACAAGCGCGTGAGCGTGGAAAACACCTCGGCTGTGGAGCTGTGCCGCAAGCGCACGGGCTCTCTGCACGCCATCCTGATGCGCCATGTGCACGCCCGCTGCGAGATGACCCTGGGCGAGGCCCAAGCCTATTTCAATGCCCTGAAGGGTGGCAGCTTGCTCGCCATCAGCGTAGCCAAGCGCGATAAGCGCCTGGAAAGCACCCTGATGAAAGCCGGGTTTGAGGTGAGCAGCACCCCGGTGCCCGCTTCATCCAAGGGCAAGCAGCTGCGCATGCACACCATCGTGCTGGCTCGCCGTGGGCGCTTTGTGCCCTTTGCCGAGCGCGCCAACCGCGCCTGATGAACCTGTTGCACCATTGCCGCCGCCATGTTTCATTTGTTCAGCCGCCGCCGCCGCACCCTGGAGGAGATAGAAATCATCCGCGTGGATCGCTCCAAGGGCGTGCACCATATCATGGTGGTGTCCGGCATCATCATCCTGGCGTTTGTGGCATTCCTGGGCTCCATGCTGGTGGTGCCCCCCATGCTCACGCTGGAGGAGCTGCGCCTGGAGCAGGAACGCGCTGAAATGCTGCTTCGCCAGGCCCGCGCCGAGGAAGCCGAGGCCAAAAGCCGCTTCATGTGGATGATGGACCCCGAATACTTTGAGCAAATGGCCCGCGACCGCGCCAACCAGGCCAAAGATGGCGAAAAAGTCATCCGCCAGCCATCCCCGGAGGAATTGCGCCGCGCCAAACAAGCTGATTAAAGCCGGGAAAGCATCAGAGATTGAGCAGGGTGCTTACATCCACCCCGCACAGGCGCAGGCCCACATAGACCAGGCACAGGAAAAAGGCAATACCAAGGAGCTTGCGCAGGATTTTGATGAAAATCCACCCTGCGGCCAGAACCACGGCAGAAGACAGGCCACCCAGAGTCTGGGCATCTTGTTGGCTGAGCCACTCGCTGAATGCACAAAAAACTGTCATGTTGCGCAGCAGTATATCATACCCTGCGGCAGGATGCAACCGCCTTGGATTGCTGTTTGACATCCAATAAATTGAGGAATTGCAGGTTTGGCGGGCTGAATTTACCATTTAGGGCTTGACATCGCGGGGTGGGCAGGTATAGTTTCCGCGGGGGATAATTACCGCCCCTCATTACACACAATGGAACCGATTTACGAAGGCAAGGCCAAGAGACTGTTCACGACGGATGACCCCAACGTGCTCCGCATGGAATATAAGGATTCTGCAACGGCATTCAACGGTGTCAAGAAAGAAGATTTTGAAAACAAGGGCCGCTTCAACAAGGCCATCACCCTGATCATCTACCGCATGCTCGAAGCACGCGGCGTGGAGACCCACCTGGTGGATGATGTGGATGATATCAACCTGTTGGTTAAGAAGGTATCCATTATCCCCCTGGAAGTAATCGTGCGCAACGTGGCTGCCGGTTCCTTCTCCAAGCGCATGGGTGTGGCTGAAGGCACCGCTTTCAAGAAGCCCATCGTGGAGTTCTCCTACAAGGATGACAACCTGGGTGACCCCTTCATCAACGATGACTACGCCCGCGAAATGGGCGCCGCCTCCGAAGAAGAATGCGCCAACATCAAGAAGATGGCTCTGCTGGTCAACGAGGTGCTCTGCGAATTCTTCCTCAAGGCCAACCTCCGCCTCATCGACTTCAAGATTGAGCTGGGCCGCCTCTCCGAAGACCCCAGCAAGATTGTGCTGGCTGATGAGATTTCCCCCGATACCTGCCGTCTGTGGGACGTAGCTACCGGCAAGAAGATGGACAAGGACCGCTTCCGCCAGGGCTTGGGTGGCTTCATGGAAGCCTATGCCGATGTGCTTGACCGCCTGCAAAAGTAACTAATAACTCACTCACGCTGTACCCGGCACGCCACACCAGCTGCCGGGCAGCTCATTTCTAATCTTATGGCAACACTTACATTTGAGGTATTCAGCCGCTTCCAGTCGGCTACGGATGCCAACAAGCTTCTCTACACCCCGATTGCAGACAAGCTGACGTACAACCACACCCGCTTCTACACCGTGGAATGCGAAGGTGACGAGGAAGCCGCCCGCGACTACATGCGCCGCGTGCTGGTGGACCCCATCTCCCAGAAGGTGGAAGAGGGCGGCGCCCCCGCTCTGGAAGGCGAGCTCTTCTGCATCTCCTACGGCATCAAGAAGGGTGCCCTCGACCTGGAAAAAGAGGCTATCCTGACCAACTATGCCGGCCGCAAGGGTCTGCCCTTCACCATCAGCTCTCTCACCATCACCCAGAAGATTTACATCTTCGGCGAGGGTGACCGCGAAGCCCTGGCTGCACGCTTCTGCAACGATGTGTGCAACCCCGCCATTCACACCTGGAGCGTCAAGTAAATCTGATTTCAACCATGGCAACATACCGCACTATTCCCGTACGCAACCTGAGCGAAGCTGAGCTGACCCAGCTGAGCCAGGACATGAAACTTTCCCTCTCCACAGAAGACATGCTCGTTGTGCAGCAGATTTTCTGTGAGATTGACCGCGACCCCACCGACGTGGAGTTGGAAGTGATTGCCCAGACCTGGTCTGAGCACTGCAAACACCGCATTTTCGCCGCCACCATTCAGCACACGGCCAATGGCGAGACGGAGGAAATCAAGAGCATGTACAAGACCTTCATCCAGCGCCCCTCCAAGGAAATCATGGCGCAGAAGCCCGGTTTCGTGCTCAGCTGCTTTGTGGACAACGCCGGCTTCATCAAGCTGGACGATAAGCTTTCCGTGTGCCTGAAGGCCGAAACGCACAACCACCCCAGCGCCATTGAGCCCTATGCCGGCGCCAATACGGGTCTGGGCGGCGTGATTCGCGACATTCTGGGCGCAGGCAAGGGCGCCAAGCCCATTGCCAACCTGGACGTGTTCTGCTTTGGCGCCCCCGATACGCCCCAGAGCATGGTAGAAGGCCACAACATCATCCACCCGCTGGGTATCATGCGCGGTGTGGTGCATGGCGTGCGCGACTACGGCAACCGCATGGGTATCCCCACCACGAGCGGTGCCATCCAGTTCGACCCCACCTACATTTACAACCCCCTGGTGTTCTGCGGCACCGCCGGCGTGATTCCCCAGAGCGATATCGCCAAGGAAATGAAGCCCGGCTTGGCCGTGGTAGTCATCGGCGGCCGTACCGGTAAGGATGGCCTGCATGGCGCTACCTTCTCCTCCGCCGCCATGGGCGAGGAATCCGCCACCGAAGACCAGCAGGCTGTGCAGATTGGCAACCCCATCGAAGAAAAGAAGACGCTGGACGTGATTCTGGAAGCCCGCGAGCGCGGCCTCATCGAGTTCGTGACCGACTGCGGCGCAGGCGGTTTCTCCACCGCAGCCGGCGAACTGCTCTCCGAAACCGGTGGCAACCTCTACCTGGAGCGCGCCCCGCTCAAGGAAACAGGTATGCTTAGCTGGCAAATCTTCCTCTCTGAGTCTCAGGAGCG
>JAZRRO010000061.1:0-8103 GCA_045650805.1 Akkermansia sp. | reverse complement strand
CCGGGCTAACGCCCTCTGCTATGTTGCTGCCGCCCTCCGCAGTGTCGCAGTCGCGACACCACTACGGGCTCCCATTTATTTTTCTCACCTTACCCGGGGCTCACGCCCCGGGCTATCTTCTGCCGCCCGCAGAGCGGGCTCAAAGCTTGCTGCGGCGTAGCCGCAGGGAACTTTCCAAATGTGCAATTTGAAATGTTAAAATTTGAAATCCGTTGTCGCGCATCCTGCGCGACAAATTTCCATTTAACAACACATTGGTCTCTTGTTTTCCATGCGGATAAAAGGAACCGGAAAGGTCTCCTCAGCTTATTCTTCAGATGATTTTGAGAGAGAAGAGGCAAGGGAGCCGAAGAGGGAACCGGCGCCGGAAAGCAGGACACCGCGGGCCTGATTTTTGGTGCGGGCGGCGGTATTGCGCGTATTCCAGGCGGTGTATGCACCTTGTTCGCGGATGGATTGCGCCTGCTGCAAGCTGGCGTTGGCATTGTTGGTAATTTCATCTTGCAGGCGCGTGGCCAAATCAATCTCGCGCAGGCGGGCGCTGCCATCATCCACCAGGTGAGACGTGGCCGCCATGGCATGCGCGCTATTCAACTGCGCGTTGGCATTGCGGCCGGCGCGTTGCTGATTGCTCACGGCGGTATCGGTGAGAGCATCGGCCTGGCGGTCTGCCAGACGTTGCTGCACGGCGGCAGCCTGTGAGAGTTCTTTTCCCTGGCGGCGCAGAGAGGCGTATTCAAGGACCTTGGGCAGCGCAACGGCTGCGGCTGTAGCAAATGTAGTAAAACCCATATCCCCAGCATACGCCGGGGCATGAAAAGGCGCAAGCAATACGCGCCCGGCGCATGTGCACACCCCCCTGCGGGGCGGTGGCATCAACCGCGCTGGGCGAACATCTTTTCCACGTACTTGGCAATCATATCCACCTCGATATTCACCACCGTGCCGGGGGCATAGGTGTGCATCGAAGTGCGCTGCCAGGTGTGGGGGGTAATCCAGAACTCCAGCACGCCGGGCTCGGGCACAGAAGCGATGGTGAGGGAGACGCCATCGATGGCAATGCTGCCCTTATCGATGGTGTAGCGCTCATATTCAGCCGGGATGCGGATGCGCACCATGTGGTCCTGCCCCACGGGGGTGATGGACACCACCTCAGCTGTGCAATCCACATGGCCCATTACAAAGTGGCCACCAAAGCGGCCATTGCCGCCCATGGCGCGCTCCAGGTTGCAGAGGGAGCCGGACACCAGCGTGCCGAGGGAGGTCACACGCATGGTCTGGGTGAGGAGATCGAACTCTGCGCCGGATTCCAGGATTTTATCCACCGTCAGGCAGCAGCCATTCACCGCCACAGAATCGCCCAACGCCAGTTCAGCTGCAAAGGGAATCTGCACCGTATAACGGGCCCCCTGCTCTACCGGCACCACCGCCAGCACCTTGCCGGTGCATTCTACAAGACCTGTGAACATGATTTATTGAATGAAATTGAACATGCAGAACATGATAACCGTGGGAAGCGCAGCCCACAGGAAGAGCGATAACGCGCTGATGCCGGATTTGAAATACTTGCCCAAAATAGCTTGCCCTGCCGGGTTGGGGGCATTGGCAATCACCGTCAGGCCACCGCCCGTCACAGCACCCGCCACAATGGCGTACTTGATTTCCTCTTGCAGGTTCGGCACGGTGCTGGCCAGGAAGGTCACAGAAGCGTTATCATTGAACGCGGTGAGGATGCTGGCAATGCCCATAGTGATGGCACCACCCAGCTCGGCCAGCGCTTGCAGCACAGGCTGCATCCACCAGCCCTGCACACCGCCCATCACCAACAGACCGGCAAGGAAGAAGGCCACCAGCAAAGGCACCTTGATGGAGAAAGCATTCTGATACTGCGGAGTAGCCATGGTGAAGCCCAGGAAGAACATGAAGCCGCCAATGAAAATGGCAGGGTGATGCGCAAAGAACACCGTCCACACCAGGAAGAAGATGGACACACCGTACACCCACACAGGGATGACATCCTGGCGGTCCTCCCAGGTGGTAGGCACGGCGCCATCAAACGCGCTGTTGATGCGCTGCACCTCGGCCAGTCGCTTGAACTCCTTGGAGAAGATGAAGAAGTAAATGAGGTTGGAGAGCAAGATACCCACCATGGCTTTCCACCCGAAGTGGGTGAACATGTGTGCCATATCCCAATTCCACTTACCGGCCACCATCACAATGGGGGGAGCGGCAAAGTGCGTGAGCGTGCCGCCCACGGAGACATTCACAAAGAGCAAAGCCAAGGTAGCGTAGCATAATGAGGGGCTGGGCTTGAGCTGGTAGAACTTTTTGCCCAGCAGAATGGCTGCCAGCGTCATGGCAGCGGGCTCGGTAATGAATGAGCCCAGCAAGGGTGCAATGCTCAGCACGGACAGCCACCAGGCGGCGGGAGAGCCCTTGCCCATGGATGCACCGAACTTGAGCGTATTTTCTGCGAGTCGATAAATGGGGCGGGAAGAAGCCACCACCATCACCACCGCCACAAATAAGGGTTCGGTAAAGCTGGTATCATGGTCGATATAGCGCAGGAAATCTTCCATGGAATAGTAGTGGTAGCACACGAAGAAGAACGGCACAATCCACAAACCAAATACCACTTCCACCTCGCCCAGGAAATGGCACAGAGTGGAGGTGAAGGATACGGGGATGCGCTGCTCCGGGTGCAAAATCATAAACTTGGCATCGCGCAGCTTCTGCTTGTGACGCTTTTCCAGGTGGTGAGCCAGCGTCTGAAACTTGGGAGCCAGGAAAGTGTGCATGATGGCCAGCAGGAAGATGATGGTGGCGGCCAGGTTAAAATTATCCACCTGCACACGGTGCACCAATTTCTGCCACAGGGTCATGCCCTCCTCTGCCGGAGCGTATATGGAAAGCGGGATGGGGAAGCGGCTGTACTGCTGCTTGGAGCCGGTGTAGTGGTAGCTCCAGGCGGGGAAGACGCCATCAGGGTCGTGATTGTACACAATCTTGCCGCAATCAGGGCAAGGCTGGCCATCCGCAGGGGGGGTGAAAGGCACCTTCATGCAGGCGTGCTCCAGCACGGTATGGCCATCGTATGCGTTATGCTCATGCTTGAGGTAAGTCTGCACAAAGTCCAGGCTCTTGCCCTGCAAAGCATCCTTGAGCATGGCCTTGCCTTTTTCGGAAGAAGTGGCCGATTCGAACAATTGTTCCTTGTGAGCATGTTCATCCACCACAGCGGGAGCAGCAGAGGCCGCCGGGGAATGCACAGAAGATGTTGTTGACTCCTGTGCGCCGGCATAGCCGCACAGAACCCACAGGGACATCAGGCTTAAAATGGCGAAAATCTTTTGCATGAGAGAAGAAAAAGTATGATGTACGCGCGCATATTAGCACAGCGCGCGCGTGAATTCCAGCGAAAAAAAGCTTCAGAGTTCAATCTCTGCGCAAGAAAGCTTTACGTTCATCCGGATTCACATAAAAAGCCCACATAATGCCCCCATAAAGCGGCAAAAAAACAAGCACACGCAGACCCCATAGCCACCAGCCGCCCGAGGGGAGGCAGATTTCGACAGCATAGCCCGCCAAGGCAAGCAAAGGAGCCCACAGCCAGCAGCGGGAGAAGGTGCTGCGGTAAAAGCGGCGGATATCCAGCCCGAGTTCCCGCTTGTAGTGAAGCACGTTGAGCATGAACAACTGCGTGAACATCGTGAACACAGCCCACACGGCCAAGCCCACAATACCATACCAGCGGCAAGCCACATAGCCCCCCAGCAGGAACAGCAAGCTGTTGAAAGCAGCAATCAACACTCGGCGGCGCAGGCAATTGCGCGCCTGGGACAAATGCCAGCCAATGCCCTGCACCAGACTGAGCGTCTGCGGCAGCATCAGCATCACCGCAATCAGCCAGCAGGTGTCCGTGCTTTGGCCCAGAGTTTCACCCACCCACAGAGAGAAAAACTCGCGGCCAAAAAAGAGAGCGCAGCACAGCACACCCACCAGAATCATCACCAGCCAACGGCCCACGCCAATCATCGCGTCCGTTTGCGCTGCGGTGTCGGCCCCTGCCACCACCATCTCTACCACCTTGGGCAAATACACCCCGGCCAGGCAGCCCGCCGCCAGGAAGTAATAGCCATAGACCTTCAACGAATTGGTATAAAGTGTCACCTCCTCGGTTCCCTGCGTGAGCGCCACCAGGAAATTACCCGTGCCGGCATTCATCACATTGATCAGCTGGCTCAGGAACACCCAGAGCGAGAAGGCAAACAAGGTACGCAGCACCGGCACATCCCAACCGCGCCAGCGCGCACGAGCCCCCAGCACACCAAAGCAATAGATGGCGTGGCACAGCAAGCTCAACACGCCCACGCTGATGGTGAGAGCCGTGAGCGCAATGGAACGAAAGCCCAGCTTGAGCAGCACAAACGTGCCGATGATATTACAGGCCGATGCTACCGTGGCAATCACCCCCGGCACGCGGAAACGCTGCTGCGCAGCAGAGATACCGCCCAGCGAACGCGCCGGGAACATGAGCGCCGTGTTCAGCATCGTCATGAGATACAGCACACGGAAAATCCCCAACTCCTGCTCCGAAAAATGGTTGAACACCTGCCCCAGAAAGGGATAAAAGGCCAGGCCACCAAGCAAGACCAACAGGCCAATGCCTGAGTACAAAGCCAGCAGATTCCCGAGGAATCCGGATTCGCCCTCCGTATCCTGCCGCGCCCGGTACTCGCTCAAAAACTTGGTGGCGGAAGCTGTGAGCCCGAAATCACATAAAGCCAAGCGAGCCACCACTGCCCCGGCCAGGGTATAGATAGCAAACTCCGATTTACCCAAGCACAGCAGCATCAGCGGCACCATGAAAAAATCCACCCCAATCCGCAGCAGCAGATTGGCGTAGTTGAGCAATGCTCCCGAGCGTATTTCAGATACCTTGGCCATGCTTCACATCAAAGCTCCCAAATATCCAGCAGCTCCGGCGGCAGCGTGGTCAGGAAGCGAGAGGGCGGACAATACTGGCTATCATAGCTGTGCCCGTTGTAACGGGGGAATGACATATACAAGCGGTCTTCCGCACGCGTGACCGCCACATAGAACAAGCGCGTCTCTTCCTCCAGAGCATCGGAATCTCCCTCCGTAATCACGCGGTAGTGGGGGAACATCCCCTCCGCCAGGAAGATAATGAACACCACTTTCCATTCCAGTCCCTTGGCCTGGTGGATGGTGCTCAACGTCACACAATCATCATCCTGTTGCACTTCCTGGTCCACCTCACTCAACAAGGCCACCTGCGCCAGGAAATCATCCAGGCTGCCGGAGTCTCCCACGGTGCGGGCAAGCTGGGCTATATCTTCCAAACGCTCCTCATAGTTTTCATACGCTGCGCGCAGGTGTGCATCCAGATGGTTTTGCACACGCTTCACCAATTCCGGCGGGGTGAGCTCTGCATCTTTCGGGCGCAGTGTATCGAGGAAATCAAGGAAAGCCACCCAATGCGGGCGCACGGCGGGTGCCACTTTCACCGGGCGCATCAGCTCGGCACAAGTGCTGCTGCTCCATGCCTCCGGCGTCAGGGTTTCCACCACGCTCATCCACGCTGTCACCATCTTGGCGGCTGTGGCTTCGCCCACGCGGGGGAAGGTCATGAGCATACGGCGCAGGGCCACTTCATCCCGCGGGTTAATCAGCAAGCGCAATACCGACAACACGTCTTTCACGTGCGCCTGTTCAAAGAAACGCAGGCCGCTCGTGATGCGGTACGGGATATGGCGGCGAGAAAGCTCCATCTGCACATCCAAGCTGTGGAAATGCGCGCGGTACAGCACCGCTATGTCGCGCCCGGCGATGCCGGACTCCATCAGCGTGTCAATTTCGCGTGCTACCATCTGCGCTTCGGTGCGGTTATCCGGCGCCGGCAGCACGGCGGGGCGGCACTTGTTGCCCGGGCGCGCGGGGCGCAGTATCTTCACAATCTGTTTGGTATTGTGAGCAATGGCGGCGTTGGAGACCTCCAGAATGGCCGGCACGCTGCGGTAGTTGGTCTCAATTTTGTGCATTTCTGCATCCGGGTACGTTTTGCAGAAATTAAAAATATGGTCAACATTCGCGCCACGCCAGGAGTAAATGCTCTGGGCATCATCACCCACCACCATCAGGCTGGTGTGTTCACCCGCAGCCAGCAAGGAAATCAGCTCTTCCTGCAATACATTAGTGTCCTGATACTCATCCACCAGCACATGCAGGAAGCGGCCCTGCAAATCCTGCCGCACATCGGCGTGCTCGCGCAGCAAACGCACCATATTCAGCAGCAAATCATCAAAATCCATGGCATTGGACTCGGTCTTGCGCTGGGCGTAGGCGGCATAAATCTTGCCAATGACATCCATGTGCTGCTCCAGATGCGGATATTCCGCTTCCAGCGTTTCCTGCCAATCTTGCCCGGTGTTGTGCGCCAGGCTGTGCAGCGACAGCAACAACTCCGGCTTCGGGAAGCGGTCCTTCTTCGTCGTCTTCCCGGCAAATTGCTTCACCAGCGCCTTGAACAAGGTGCGCTGGTCATCCGAATCAAGAATCGTGAAGCCGGGGCGATACCCCAGCCGCTCTGCATGGCGCCGCAAGATGCGGTTGGCCACCGAGTGGAACGTACCACCCCACAGCTGAGAGGAATCCACGCCCGTGAGTTCCCCCACACGGGCCAGCATCTCGCGGGCGGCCTTGTTGGTGAAGGTCAGCAACAGGATGCGCCAGGCCGGCACACCGGATGCCAGCAAGCGCGCCACGCGAAAGGTCAGCGTGCGCGTCTTGCCACTGCCGGCACCCGCCACCACCAAAGCGTGGCGGGCATCGGTCATCACTGCCGCATATTGCTCAGGGTTGAGTTCCTCTGCAAAATCCGGCACATTCGGCACTGCAACGAGCGGATGCATCAGGACTCGAAGTCCAGGTAGATTTCCGCACGGCGGTTTTCACCGCGCACATAATCAATCTGCTTCTCCGAATCCTCGGGGCGATAGTGGCGGCGCGGCTGACTCTTACCCAGACCATGAGTGGTGATTTGCTCGGCCTGCACACCGAAGGAAACCAGAGCTTCCTTCACAGCATCGGCGCGGCGCTCGGAAAGCTTGAGGTTGTAGGCCTCGGAGCCCACATCGTCCGTGTGACCGGAAATGTTGAGCTTCTTGCCGGGGCTGTGCTTGAGCAATTCTGCCACAATCTGCAACTGGCGCAGGGAGCGCGGGGTCAGCTCAGCTTCATTGAAAGCAAAGAAGAGGGCCAGAGAATCGCCACCGCGGGGATTTTTCACGATGGGGAAGTAGCGGCCACCTTCAGCGCTGGCGCTGGCTTCATAGCTGCTCAGCAGGGCATCCAGAGCCACCGCACACACACGCCAACCGGGCTCCGTGCGGGCCATTTCCAAGCCCACATTACCGGGGCGGGGGCTGTCCTTGGAGACAATGTACACCAGGAAACCGGCGTGGTCGGCATTCTCGAAGGTGCTGCGGATGGGAGCATCCGGGCGCAGAGAGAAAGCGCCTTCCTCAAACACCATGCAAAGACCGGCCACCGTGGCATCGGACACATCCGTCCCCGTCACCAGCGACAGTGCCGTGCCCATATCGCCACGGCGCACAGCTTCCATGAAACCTTCTGCCACCGTCAGGGCATCGGAGGTCGCGGCCACACAGGTCTTGTCTGCCGGCGTGGATTTGGCCATTTCAATCGTCACTTCGCCATTGCGAGCCGTCACCACATCCACCAGCATATCCTCACCACCATCGGCAGACTTTATGCGGTAGCGCGTCACCTTGGAGCCATCGGGGCGGCGGGCCGTACCCACTTCTTCCACGGAGACGGCCTTGTGCTGGGCAGCCCAAGCTTTCAGCGCATCAGCAGCTTCCTTGGTCAGAGTACCGCGCTTCACCATTTCATCAAGCGCAGCATCCACGCTGTCGCCCTTGAGCACCTCCGTCACCTGCAATGCAGCAGAATGCTCAGCGCTGCGGGGCTTTTCTGTCACCGTGGGCAGAGTGCGCAGGGGCGGTGTGGTGGTCTGCTCTGTGGCTGGGGCCGGGGCAGGCTCAGGCAGAGGAGCGGGGG
>JAZRRO010000060.1:0-39905 GCA_045650805.1 Akkermansia sp. | reverse complement strand
GGTTCCGTTCGCTTCGCTCACTCTACCCCGGGCTAACGTCTGCCGCCCCTTGCGGGGCTCAAAGCTAGGCGCGGCTATGCCGCGGGGAACTTCTTCATTGTACATTTTTCATTGTTAATTGTGCATTGCGGGCTGAGCCCGCTAAATCTCCATTTATGGCTTTTCAGAGCTTCCTCAATAATCAAAAAAAGTCGCAGAAAGTTTTAATTTTGCGGTTTGGTAATCAAAAAATCGAAATTTTCCTTGACAATGCTGCGGTGCTGTGCTAATTTGCTGTCCCGCATTGGCATCTTGCCAAGTGGCGAAACAACCAATCATTCTCAATTACACAATATGGTAGCAATCCGTCTCAACCGCCAGGGGTCCAAGGACCGTCCTTACTACAAAATCGTTGTCGTTGACAGCCGCGCTCGCCGCGATGGCGACTTCATTGACCAGGTGGGTACTTACAACCCCATGGCTGAAGGTGTTAACTACACCATCGACCTCGAGAAGGTTGACAAGTGGATCGGCAACGGCGCTCAGCCTTCCGAGACCGTCGCTTCCATGATCAAGAAGGCTCGCGCTGCTCAGGCCTAAGCCTTGTAGCAGAAACGCGAAGCGATTCTTACATAACCTTTTCTGGTTGTTTCTAAAAGCATCTTCCATCGGCTCTCATGCGATGGAAGATGCTGGTTTTTTGTGTTTTTAAGGCAGACTCGTGTCTCCGGGTGGGGGAGCTATTGTGCCGGCTGTGCCAAAGAAGAGGCTTTTTTTGGGGGGGGCTTAGTTGCCCGGCAGACCATATTCCAGAGCGATGGCCGCTTCAGTTTCGATGGCCATTTTTTCCTGATTCAACAGCTCCGCCTGCATGTCATGCAGAGCTTTTTCTTTCTCCAGAAAAGCAGCAGAGGCATTGATGGGTGTCTGGCGTACAAAGTCCATGCGTTTGTGCATATATTTTCGCCAGTTATTGTATTCTGCTATGCTTTTGCGCAGTTTCTGCATTTTGTCTTTGTGATCAATCATATCAACAAGGACCTTTCGCTTGGTGGCTTCATAGCGATCCTTGTTCATTTCATATTGATTCCAGATATGCAGTTTTGTATCGAGATTGTAGCTTACGCTCAGGTTGATACGTGTTTCTTCGCCACTCAGGAAAGTGCCTTGGTAGGTGCCGCCTGAGGAGCTGAAAAGAGAGGGGCTGTATAAGCTGGTATTGATGGTGGGCAAGTAGCGCAAGGCTACGCTGTACTGAGCCATGCGTGCGCGTTCTAATTCCATGGCAAAATTGCACACTACTAATGGGTCTAGTGTGTTCAATTTGTTGGAATAACGCGCCAGATTCATACGCGGAGCAGAGGAGGGGAGTATCTGCCAACGTGCCTCATAGTTTCCAAGCAGGGTGGCTATGTCTTTCCAGTACTCGTTGCTGTCCTCTGCAAGCAGTTTCGCCTGCGTGTCCTCGCGTTTCTCGGGAGCCTTTGCTGCATGCGCTTTGATGCGGCTTTCCAGTTCACGCAACCGTACGGCTTTGTACAGTTTGGATTCCAGCTCGCGCATTTTGCCCTCTTTGGCTTTGATGGCTGCGTAGGCGGTGGCCTGGGCGGCATACACGCGGTACGGCACCTGGGTGAGGGTGGGAATCGAGAACGTCATGTTGATGCGGGAGGATAAATCTTCCGCAGAGATGGAATCCGATAAAGTGTTGATACTGCGAGTGAAGTAGCCGTAGTAGGAGAGCCCGGGTATCATGTCTGTGTACACGCTGATGGTGTCTCTCTCCGTCTTGCGGATGGTGCTGTCGGCCTCCAGCAGTTCGGCGTTGCTCTGTTTCATCATGGCCAGGGCCTGCTGCCAGGAAATGACGCGCAGCGGCAGGGCATCCCAGGTCTTGACCTCCGCATAATCCTGCTGCACTTTGGCGGAAACATCCGCGATGTGGTCTTCCAGACTACATCCGCTCAGAATGGCTCCTGTTGCCACGATGGCTATTCGCTTTATCACTGCGCTTCAGCATACCAAATTGCCTACCCCCTATCAAGCTCAAATGATGTTTTTGCTGCGGCATGTCGCTTTTTCGAAATTCTCGCTTTTTTGCCAGAATTGCGCAGAAAATGCTTCATTTTTCTTTAATTCCTACATTTTTGGGTTGACTTGTGAAATAGGGGTGCTATGCTGGCCCGTGAATCAGACTCTTTTCGCGTGTGTAGCGTGTGCCTTACACGCGTAAGCGCGAACCGACACCTTTCAACACAACATACATCCCCTCCCTCCACACATGAAACTTCATCTCCCCAAGGCTCTTCGCGGTGCTCTCCTGGCTTGCTTTGCCTCTGTTGCCGGACTCACCACCACCCTGGCCACAGGTGCCCTCACAGGCGGCGCGTTCTACCTGGCCATTTCTCAGTCGGCAATGGCCGAGGACGTGAATGTGACTTCAACCACAACATGGACCAACGCCGATGCTGCTACGCATGCTGATGACAATGTGACGGTAGGCACAGATGCCGAAAACGAGAAGGTCACATTGCAAGTGGGTAATGGAAATACGAATGCTCTCGGCGCAAATGCCAGCATTGATTTCGGTACGGTGACCGTCAATGAGGGCGATACGCTCAAGCTCCATGTCTGGACGACCTCGGATAAGGCGCCGGGTGCATCCGGTAAGGTTTCCATCGCATCCGATATCACGCTCAACAATGCAGAGATTTACATGGAAGACGGCTCCTACAACTACTCGGGAGCTATTACCGTGTCGGGTCAATCGACCATTCGCAGTAAATGGGCAAAGGGTATCAATTTGGGTGTTCTGGTGGGGGATGAGGACTCAGAATTGACTTTGGTGCATGGGGTGGCCAATGATGCTAATGTGTATGACGGCACACGTGCTGTTTTCAACCTTTCTGCAGAGAGTACAGATTTTTATGGCGTGTTGAATTTGGTGGATGATAATGGTGCGGCAGATTACAATGCGAATGGTACCGAACTCGTCATCAGCAACACCAATGCTTTGGTGAATGCAGTCTTGAACTTTGGAGAGACCGAGGACGTGCTGCTTTCGCTCAATGTGGAGCAGGTAGTATTCCGAGCCATAACAGGCAAGGGGACGGTGCAGTACTACAATGGAGCCAACACACAGAGTGCTATTCAGGTGACCAATGCATCGGGAACCTTCTCCGGTACGTCGGCGTCCAATGTTGCGTGGACCATTTCCGGTGGTAAACAGGGGTTGGAAAATGCTTCCATCCTGGGTACCTACACTGTGGCAGAAGGCGCTGAATCATCATTCTCCGGGGACATTGTTCTGGGCTCGTTGGTGAATAATAGTACGAACGGTATTGATATTTCCGGTCTTTCGAGTCTGACGATTAACAGCCAGGAAGCTTACCTAGGGGCTGTTATCTCTGGCTTGGGCCTGCTGACCGGTGCGGATACGTTCACCTATGGTAATGGTTGGCTTGCCACGTATGATAGTGTCACAGGCACGGCTATCGTCACGGCAGACGGCGCCATCGCTTGGGCTGATACCGGGGCAGAGGGTGATACGGATATCAACTGGTCTACGGCGGGTAACTGGAGCGGTGTCGTGGCTCCCACAGCTACGGATTATGTGCAGCTGGCTGCCACAGAAGGTGTGACGCGCACGATTGCCCTGACTGCTGATACCACCGTGGGTTCCTTGCGCGTGTACGATGCATATAACCTGAGCGTGGCACAGGGAAGCTCCTACAGCTTTACCGCTACCAATGGATATACATTCACCGGGGATACGGCCTCCCTTTCCAAGACGGGTGAGGGTACATTGAGCATGAGCTTGGCTCAGGCTCAGGCGGCCAAGATGCATATTACCGAGGGTGCGTTGAAGTTGACGGATACCTTCAGCCACACATTGACGCAGGGTGTTTCCGGGCGCACCCATTACGATTTGACTGGCATCACCTCTGCCGCAACCGGTTCATTGCAGGTGGATTTGAATGGTACGTGGAGTGCCACAGGAATGGATGCCACCGCAGTTAAGTTGGATGCGAATTTTCATGGCACTTTATCAGTCATCGAAGGGCAATTGTTGGTGAAATATGGTGATGCTGCAACGGATGGTAAGTCTGACTTTGGTGGAGCTTCGGCCATTGAATTGAATACAGCTGCTCTCTATTTTAATGCGAATAGTGAGGTAAATGTTACTCAATTGATTATAGGAAACGGAGGCGCTTATTTCACAAACCGTTCAGCCAGTAGTGTTATTAATTCTGCTTTATCCGGTACGGGAAATCTGACTATCCATGGCGATAAAGGTGATGATAAGGGCATTACGTTAACTGGCGTGATCAATCTGGATGGTAAACTCACTGTCAAATCAACAACTCTGACCATCAATAGCGCGACCAAGGCTTTGTTCGATGGAGGCATCTCTCAAACCGGTGGCAACATCAACATCAATTCTGCCGCTGATATCAGCGAGCTTTCTGTTACGGGTGGTACCTTCAAGATTAATGGTGCCAATGTCGGTATCAGCAGCCTGAAGAGTGGCGCGTTGACCTTGACCGGTGAGGCTAACCTGACGGCTACGCTGGCCGCAGACGCTCAGGTGACGCTGACCGGAGCCAACACGGCAGATGCCACCTTGACTGTGGCGGATGGAGGTAGCGCAACCTTGCTTAACAGTCTTACTTTGAAAGGACTCACGCTTAATAGTGGTGGTGTTCTCAAGTTGAGCGGAGCTGTGGACTTGGGTAGCCTCAGCAACGCTGGTGTGTTGGACGTGAGCGACGTGACGAGTTTGTCCATCAGCGATTTGGTGTATCAGGCGGATTCCCGTTACCATGTGGGTAGCTTTACAAATGTCGATGATATGTTGGCATTGATAGGTAATGGCGGATACAATTATCTTACAGCTAGTTATGATGCTGCAAGTGGCTATATTACTTTTGTGGATTCTACTGCCATTGCATGGGACGATCCTGCAACGGATGACGGCGAACACGTGTGGGGTACGGCTGATAACTGGAGTCATGATGCTGTTCTGACGGAAACCGACGTGGTGGCTTTGAATGGTGGAGATGGTGTTTGCAAGACTATTGAAGTAGCGGATGATTCTACTGTGGCCGGCATTCACGTGAATGATGCATATACGTTCAGCGTAGCGGCAGACAAAGAGGTAAGAATCAACGTTGGTGAGATGGTTTTCGGTCAGAATGGTTCTATTGCCAAGACAGGAGCTGGTAAACTGTACCTTACCGTAGAATTGGCTCACGATAGCTTGGAAGTGAGTGAAGGCACGCTTGCGGTGAACAGTCTGACTCCTGCTTCCGGCACCTTTACCTTAAACGGAAACGGTAGATTGGAAACAGCCGCTCTTACACTCAATGAAGTTGTAGTGAGTGAACAATCAGCAGAGTTGCAAGCCGGCAGCCTGACGCTTGTTTCCGGTAATACTTTTACAAAGAAAGGAACCGGCACATTTGAACTCAGCAATGCCTCGGGCCTCTTGGGTAAAGATATTACCGTAGAATCCGGAACGATGCATATCACTCAGACCGGAGTGAATGCCAGGGTTTCTAATGGTACCAGTTTCACCATTCAGGTGAACACCGGTGCTACCTTGGATGATGATCGCCGCTTGGCTCTTACCGGCGGTACGGTTGATATTACGGGCGGGGGCGTGTATGAACTGGAGGGTATTTGCCTTTCCTTTGCCGGAGGTTCGGCGACAACGGTTAACGTAGCCGATAACACGACTTTACACATTACTGGCACGACTACAAACGCGACTGGTGGTGACGGTGATGGCTCATACAGTGAGTTTGGTTCATTCATGATGTCCAACTGGGGGACAACCAACGTATTGAATATTGAAGGTAAAGTCATATCCGATACCGGTATTTCCAACCGTGACGGCAAAGGTACCATCAATATTAAAAATGGTGGTGTCCTCCAGATGAATGGAGGCTTGAACAGTACTGCACATGGCGCAGCCGATCAGAAGTATGTTACCATTAATGTGAAGGGTGGTGGTGTTCTGGATGTGCGCGGGGAAAATGTGACTAACGCTGCGCGTATCAAAGTGTCCATGGAGCGCGAGTCTATTCTGATGGGTGGTGCTGCAAGCGGGGAAAATGCCAAGGTGGCAAACACCTTGAGCTTTACTGATGGTGCATTTATTGGTGCCAAGGCCGGCTCCACGTTGACCCTTGCTCCTGCTTCCGGCTCGATGAGCCTTAAGTGGATGGATGTTATCGGTACGGAGGATACCAATGGCGTGGCTCAAGGTGCGGGCGGCAAGGTGGTGTTTACCACGGCAGTCACATCAGCATGGAATGTGAATGTGCAGGCCGGCTCTGAGGCAGATTTCCAGGGCCTGTTGACGATTAACGGCCAGAATACTGGTGAAGGTCTCCACAATGCCGGTACGCTGACGCTCAATGGCGCAGCGGTGGCAGGTGTGTTTGAAAACACGGCGACGGCTACGTTAAAGGGCGCGGTATCCTTTGGTTCGTTGACCAATAGTGGCTCCATTGATGTGGCAGGCGTTACTTCGTTGACACTGCGCAATTTCTCCATGACGGATGGTGCGATATACAATGTAGGTACGCTCACGGGGCTGAGCGAGACGCACACCATTGGCGCCTTGTTGGGGGCCGGTGCGGGGCACACCGTCACGTATGATGGCACGAGCACCATTTCTGTGGTTTCTCACCTGGTGTGGGATGGACAGACTGCCACGGAGGGCGACAATGTATGGAACAGCACCAACACCAACTGGACGTTTGATGCAGCAGATAGCGCATTCCTTGCAGATAAGGTTGTGGTGTTTGCAGAAAACAGCGATGCGGTGAACAGCACCGTGGTGCTGGGAGAGGATGCCACAGCTTCCACCCTCCGCGTGCTGGGGGCCTACAACTTCAGCGTCGAGAGCGGTGAAACCCGCTCCCTTGCCGCTACCAACGGTATTGAAATGGGAGCCAACGGCAGCTTTGCCAAAACGGGTGAAGGCACGTTGGTGATGAGCAATGCTGATGCGCTGACCGCCGGGGTGAACATTCAGGCCGGTGCCTTGCTGCTCAGCGGTGTGCAGGCTAATACAGTGAATGGCAATACTACGCTGGAGGGTGCTACCATCACCGATACCTGGCGTGAAAGTGGCCTGATGGTGGATTTGAGTGGCATTTCTGCCGGGGCAGAGGGTACCTTGCAGGTGACCCTGGCCGGGCAGTCGGCTTCCGGCAATGACTCCACCCGCTTGCAGTTGAGCGAGAACTTCACCGGCAAGCTGGAGGTGCTGGGGGGCCAGTTGGGCTATGTCAGTGCGCTGGGCGGTGCCACACAAGTGATTCTGAACGGTGCTGGCCTGGTGTTCAACAACGATGCCGACAACAGCAACGACACGGCGGATCACACCACAAACAATCTCTTTGCTACTCCGGTTCACATCAGCGGAACTGGCATGTTGCGCGCCTGGGGCGCCTATGAAAGCACGGCTGCCGCTTTGGCTGAACTGACCGGCGGTGCGGATGCCACGCTGCAAAAGCATGATGACGGCACCATCTGCATCAATGAATTGTCCGGCTTTGCCGGTGCCATCGAGATTCATGGTGGCAAATTGATGCTGGCCGATGCTACCGGGACCGCAAACGTAACCTCCCTGGCCATGGTGGCCGGTACCGGATTGGTGCTGGAAAACGGTCAGCAGTTGACGGTGGGCACGTTGCTGAATGGCTCGTACATTGATCTGAATGGCGCTTCCTCGCTCACGCTGCAGCAGCTCAACAGCGCCGGTACCCTGGATATGGAAGGCGATGCCGCCGCTTCTGCCAGCTTTGCCGTGGCTGCGGGGGATACCTTTACCCTGAGCCACAATGGCTTGACACTGGGCGCTCTCACCAACGCCGGGGAAGGTACCCTGGTGCTGAATGGCGAGCTGAGCCTTGGTACGCTGAGCAACCTGAATGGTATCTTGGATGTGACGAACGTGAGCTCGCTGAGCATTGCCGACGTGGACTACTCCGTGGGTGCCAGCTACCATGTGGGCCAGGTGATTGGTGGAGATATTCTGAGCCTCATCGGCAATGGCGGTAATAATACCTTGTCTGCCACTTATGATGAGACAACGGGTTATATCACCTTCGATGCCAATAACTACTGGCTGGATAATGGTACCGATGGCGACAACGTGTGGAGCAGTGCCGAAAACTGGAGCTCGGGCGCCCAGGAAGGCTTCTCCCTGCTGAATACCATGGTGAAGCTGGGTGATGAAGCCGCCAACAAGAACATCTTGTTGCAGAGCGATGTGGATGCCTCCACCACGGTACACGTGGCGGCCTCTGGCTACAGCTTCAGCGTGGCGGAAGGTGATAGCTACGCCTTCAACGGTACCTTGCAGTATGCCAATGAGCAGGTGACCGGTCTCACCAAGGATGGTGCAGGTTCCCTCACAGTGAGCCTGGCGCAGGCCTCTGCCAATGGCGGCATGCACATTGCCAACGGCCGCTTGGTGGTGTTGGGGAATGTGACGACCGCCGATGGTAAGACGGTGGTGGGCGGTTTCACAGCCAATGGTCCGCATGATTTGTCTGCCATTTCTTCCTCTGCAACGGGTATCCTGAGCGTGGCTCTGTACGGCAACACGGCTAACAATACCTTTGATACCTCTGCGCTGACGCTGGCCGATGATTTCACCGGCACGCTGGAAGTGACTCACGGTTATCTGCTCATGCATTACAATGACACCGTCAAATCCACCTTGGGTGGTACCTCCAAGATTCGTCTGGATGGCGGCGGCGTGGCTTTGTATGACCAGGATAGCCTGAATGCAGCCATTGAAGTGGGCGCCAATGGCGGCTGGTTGATGGGCCGCCAGGGCGACAACGTGTACAGCGGCGCCATAACCGGGGCCGGACAGCTCACGCTGGTGTCCAATTGGGGCGGAGCAGATGAGTTGACCATTGCCGGCAGCATCAACCTGGGGGATTACGTTTCCGGCCAGGATGAAAACGGGGCGGACATTATCTCCCACAGTAATGTGGTGAAGAAGGGCGACTCCATTGTCTACGTGACAGGTGCTGACAACAATATCAACATCACAGGTGGTGTCATCGTCGAGGCCGGTCAGCTCGCCTTCCAGAATAACCAGACACTCAATTCTCTGACGCTGAATGGAGGCGAATTGATTGTGGGCTCGGATACGGAAGCCGCGACCATGAACATCACTGCGGGCGCTATCCACGCCGGCACCAATGGCAGAACCCGCAAGGTGACGCTCAAGAGCGGCTCCGAGGTGAATGATTCGTCCAGATGGCAGTTGACGGGTGGCTCTCTGACCATGAGCGGTGAGGGTACCTACAATGCTGCAAGTCTGACGCTGTCCGCCAATGGCGCACAAAGCACCACGCTGACGGTGGAAGAAGGCGTAACCCTGCATGTGACCGGCACTGCCACGAATGCCTCGAAGACGGAATCCTCCTTCAACCTGGGCCACTGGAATGCCAATAACACCGTCAATGTGCATGGTGTGCTGGCTCTGGAAAGTGGTATTTCCACCTACTCCGGCTATGCCTCTGCTGCTACGATTAACGTGAATGGTGGTGGCACGCTGGCATTTAACAATGGTTTGACGGCTGCCGGTAAGGATAATGCTGTAACCATCAATGTAGTGGGCCACGACAGCGACCGCAATCAGGCCGGTACGCTGCAAGTCTCCGGCACGGCGACAACCGGTACCAATCTGGTGACGGTGGTTGTGGGACGCAATGCCACCATTTTGGGGGGGCATGCCAATGGCGCCACGGAAAGCTTGATTGCCAATGATATGGTGATTGAACAAGGCTTCTACGTGGGTGCAGCAGCAGGCACAACCCTGACGCTGAAGCCCGAGAGCGGCAACTTTACCTTCACCGGTAATTCTCCCTGGATTAACGTATTGGGCACAGCTGATAACCAAGGTGGCAAGGTTGTGCTGGATGTGACGCATCTGGACATGAACGCCCTGACTGTGCAGGGCGGTGCTGAGGCCGTCATCACAGGTGATGCGACCCTGGGCAAGAATGTGTATGGCGGCACCACGGTGGAAGCTGACGCCACGCTCACTTTCGATGGCGCCGGTGTGCTGACGCTGGGCTCTGCTATCCAGAACGGCGGCACGGTACAGTTCATCAATGCTGAGGATATGCAGTTTGTGCTCAGCGATGCCCTGCTGACGGAAGACCTGACCGGTGTTTCCAGAACCTGGACGCTGGTAGAAGGCGGCACCCTCGTGGGTTGGGACAAGGATACGCTGAGCCTGAGCCAGTTCACCCTCAATGGCGAGGTGCTGAATCTGGGTGACTGGGACGGCTATTCGCTGGAAGACGGCAAGCTGACGCTTACCATGCTTTCCCGCTTCTGGGATGCAACGGCAGAGGGGGCAGAGTGGAATACCACCGATGCTAACTGGCGCCCGGCCGCTGCTTCTGAGGAAACAGCCATCTTTGAGGCAAACTCTCGCGTCACCTTCACTGACACGGATGAAAGCGGTACTGCGCTGAACAAGAGCGTGGCTGTGGCCGATGCCGGCGTGCATGCTCGTAGCGTGCTGATTACCGGCACGGGATATGAGTTCAACGGTGGCAATGTGCTGGTGAATGAATCCCTGTATGCCCGGCAGGATGCTGTGTTTAACAACACCGTGGTCATGGGTAGCAGCGATACAGCCCTTGAAATCAAGGTGGATGATGGTGTGAACTTGTCCATCTCCACGCTGGAGACCCGCTCCGAGGTGAAGAACGGTGTATCTCAGTTCGTGAAGGACGGCGGCAGCTTCCGCAAGACCGGTACCGGCACGCTGACTATCACGGATGCTGTGAGCGGTATCATCAACGAAGTGGCTGTGGAAAGCGGCACCCTGACGTTGGATAGCGATGTGGCTCTGACCGTGGGCACCAACGTCATCACCGGTGGTACGTTGAGCAATGTGCTGCTGCAGAACTATGGCTTGGTGAAGGATCATACCAGCGATGCGAAGGTAACTGCGGGCAATGTCATCACATCGTGTGATGGCACCAATGACGCTGTGCTGACCAATGTGAACCTGCAGGTGGGCTCTGCTACGGCATACGGCTCGCTACAGAATGTGACCTTTGCTGGCAACAACAGCACCTTGTCCGGCTACATCACCTTCGAGAAGACCAAGCACCAGCGTGAAATGGCCGTGGCAGATGGTGGCTCGCTCAACGTGAGCGGCCTCACCCTCGACCTGCATGGCCTTTCCGGTGGTGAAAAGGTGTTGATTGAGAATGTCGCCACGACCGACGGCCTGACCGGCACCATCACAGGTTGGGAAAACATCACGCTCAAGTACAGCGGCGTGAATGTGAACATGGGCTCCGTGGATGTCACTACGGCCGGTATCGTCAACATCAAGACAGATGGCGCTGATTTGTACTGGGATGGCCTGGGTGCAGATGGCGCAGCTGATGCCAATTGGAATGCTACCTCCACCAACTGGAACACCCAGGCCGGTGTTGACGGCTCTGGTGTGTACCTGGCTCTGTCTGATACCTACTTCGCCGCTACCCCGCAAGGCGCTGCCAAGGATATCAACGTGGCGCAGGACATGGTGGCTACCAACATTTACATCACTCAGGGTGGCTACAGCTTCAGCGGCTATCGTGTGGCTACACTGGGCAATGTGGAGATGAACACCACGGACGCGGGCGCCATTTCCTTCAACAACGAATTGGTGGTGCAGGGAACCCTGATTGCCAACGTGGCCGGTGCTCTGAACTTGGGCGGTGAAACAACCGTGGTGAAGAATGCTGACCTTACGGTGGGCGCCCTGACCGTCACGGATCATTTGGCCGTCTATGGCGACTTGAATGTCACCTCCGGTAGCGCTACCCCGGGTGGCGAAGGCAGCTTCACCCTGACTGAGGGCGCAGATATCAGCGCGAATAATATCACCATCACCGTGAATGCCGGTGCCAGCAGCGACAGCGGCTTTGCCGATGCCAAGATGCAGTCCGCCGGCAACATTTCCACAACAGGCACGCTGGCCTTGGAGGGCAATGCCGCCAAGACGATGACGGGCGCTGTGGAAGCCAAGGATATTGTGGTGAACACGGGTGTTTCCACCAATGAGGTGAGCTTCGCCCAGGTTACGGCAGAGACACTTACCGTGGCTGCCGGTTCCACCGCAAACCTCACGGCGGATGGCACGGCCGGTATCTCTCAGATTAACCTGTCCGGTACGCTGGGCTTCGAGAAGTTTGCAGGCAATTTCTGGAACTATGACGTTGTAAGCACCAGCGAAAATGCTTCTGTAAACATTGCTTCCATTGGTAAGGTGAGCATGAAGTCGCTCTCCGGTGCAGACCTTGGGAATGGCACCTATGGCAGCATCGTCTTCAATGGCGGTTTCCGCCGCCTGACGATTGATAACCTGCACCACGTGCAGAACATCACCTTCGGTGCTTCGGAAGAAGGCGTGTTCCTGACCAACGGGACAGGCCAGATTTATGGTGATTTGACGCTGGATGCCGGTGCAAGTCTCACCGTGAATTGCGATAATATCATGGCCAATGGCAATGGTGCCTGGTACATTACCGGCACTATGAAGCTGGGCAACACGACCCAAACACTGGCCGGCAACGCCATCAACCTGAGTGCTGCCGTTATCAGCGGCAACATGTACCATCAGGAAACACAGCAGGCTGAAAACGGCGATGCTGTTACGGTCGATGTGCTCAACAACGGCATTCTCCTCACGGAGGATACCCGACTCATGTTCACCGGCGATAACACCATCTCTGCCAATATGAAGGTGGCAGAGGGCAAGACCCTGACTCTGCGCGCCGGCATGCTCCCCGAGGACAATCTCACCATTTCCGGCCACTTGGGTGGTTCCGGTGCGGTGCTGTTGGATGGTTCTCGCGGTACAGGCACCCTGACACTGGCTGCGGACAATGATTACAGTGGTACCATGACGGTGAAGGGGGGCATGACGATTAATCTGGCTCACGTTGGTGCCTTGAGCGAGGCCACGCTGCATTTGGATGCCGGTGCGGTCCTGCTGACGGATGCGGGTGCGCTGGGAGCTCCTGCTCAGATTGGCTCGTTGAACCTGGTGGGTACAGAAGTGGTGACCCGCGAGGGTTCGGAATACAATGCCGGCCTGATACAGGTGAACAACCTGATGGCTACGGAAGGCTTCTCTGCCGGTGATGCAGCCTTCATGGTTGGCGAGCTGAATGTGTCCGACGCGCTGACGCTTAATCTGCAGCTTGCCTTCACCGAAGGTGGCTTGCAGAACATGATGACCTACAACATCTTTACCGCTGATGCAGGCTACTCGCTGGCAGATCTGGCCGAGCAGCTCAATCTGGAGCTTTACGTGGTGGACAACGGTATCTCCAGTCACGTGGCTTCCAACCAGTACAAGGTGATGTATGATGCTGAGCAGAACGTCATCTCCCTGCGCACCATGCTGGGCCACATCTGGAGCGGCGGCGAGCTGGATACGAATGGAAACGGGCTGGCCAGTGATGGTATCTGGTCTGTGGATAACACGGATGGCAACTGGTCCGGCAAGAACTATGATGAATCGAGCGGCTATAGCAATGCCATCTTTGTAGACTTGCCCCTTGCTGATGGAGATTCCTGGAACATTCCCACCGTCACGATTGAAGGTACGGTAGCACCCGGTGATATCTACTTCGAAGCCAATACCACCTATTATGAGTTGACCGCAGCTGCCGGCAATGGCTTGGCTGCCGGTACCAACATTCACAAGGCGGGTGAAGCAGATGTATTCCTGAATCTGGCAGACAATGGCACCCTGGACAAGGCTGTGGGCACTCTGGATATTCAGGCCGGTATGCTGACTCTGTATAGTGATTTGGCCGTGAGTGGCGATATCACCATTGGTGGGGAAGCTCACGTGCGCGCCTTTGATGGTGTGCTGGTTCGCGAGCACTATACGGCCAAGGGTGACTTCATCAACCTGACGATGAATGATGATGTCATTTCCGGCGCATCGGCTGAAAACAAGGGTACCATCAAGTCTCACTACAACACGGATTGGACCGTAAATATTGTAGCGGCAGCCGGAGAAAGCGTGATGTTGCAAAATGTGACGCTGGCTACGACGACCGGGCAGACAGGTGATGCTCTCACTAATGTGACCATTGGGGAGAATGTGGACGTGACGGGTAATTATACCCTCAACGGGCACATCACCTTCGAGCATACGCTGGCCAATACCGGCACCGTGACCCTCGATGCTGCCACCACGGTGGAAATCGGCAAGCTGGGCTACGCTTACCAGGTGGTGAGCGATGCTGAAACCAGCGCTCAGTACCATGTGAGCGAAGGTGGTTCCTACTACGTGTACCAGCTGGTGCAGGGCGGTACCATCAACGGCATGGATACGCTCGGTGTGGAAGACGTGTACATCAACGGCGTCAATATCTCCACAGGTCTGGCAGACGGTGTGGCTACCATCTTCAGCAGCAACGATGGCTCGCTCACGCTCAGCATTGGTAATGCCACTTATGCAGAAGATGGCAGCTTGGTGTCCGTAGATGGTACCGTGGGCATGCCCACTTGGGATGAACGCTGGGGTGCCGTGGAGGGCCAGCCCGGCATCTCTCGCCGCTATGCCGGCACAGATGCCGATGCGAAGCTGACCTTCGCTGAAGGCAAGGATGGCGCCACGCAGTATTACTGGTACAGCTCTGTGGTGAATGCCGATAATGCCAACAAGGTGAATGGCGAGACGGAAGAAGTCGTGGTAACACTTTCCTCTGCAGCCACGGGTAGTGTAGCTGCCGGTGGTGGCACAACAAGTGGTGATGCCGCTATGGAGATGTGGATGTATGACCGCTCCGGCTTCAACACGGTCATTGCCGGTCGTTATCACGAAGGCTCTGCCCCGACCAATGCCTTCACTCAGGCGGGCGATACCCACTTGCTGGTGAATACGCACAGCCAGTGGCAGGATGCCCAGAAGGAATGGGTTGTGGGTGGCTCTTGGAATGTGGCTCAGAACGCAGACAGCTATGTGACGGTGCAGGCCGGCAATATCCTCACGCTGGTGGGTGGTACCTATGGTGCCAACCAAGCGGGCGATACACACGTGTTCGTAGATGGTGGCTCTATTTCCGAAATCTTCGCCGGTGGCTATGAAGGTGGCGTAAACAACAGCAACCTGACCATCACCGGTGGTACGCTGGGGCTGAGAAATGATTCTGTGCGCAAGCGCGTGTATGGTGGTAGCTACTATGGAACTGTATCCGGCAACGTGAACGTGGTGGTAGATGGCAATGCAACCATCACCGAGTTGGTGGGTGGCGGCTATCACGGCGCGGTCACAGGCGACATCACGCTGGACCTCATCAGCGGTACCGCTACCCGAGTGGATGCTGCCGGTGTGGATTCCTCCACGGTGGGTGGCAATGTGCTGGTGAACCTGCACAATGGCTTCGGCTTGACCGAAATCTACGGTGGCAAGCAGGCCGGCTCCGGTGCTACGGTGACCGGCAGCAGCACGCTCTCCTTCATCAATGCCGGCGAAACGTATGACATGACCGGCACGACGGTGCAGGGCTTCAGCCACTTTGAATTGGCCGATGATGTGTATGTGAAGCTGACAACGGATAACAACGCCTTCGGTACAGACGGCCAATCCGGTCAGCTGACTATCAGTGGTGCCGGTAAGGTTGAACTCGGCGGCTCTGCTGACTTGATGCGAGATATTACCTTGGCTGATGGTGCCACGTTGTGGGTGAATTCCAACTATGTTGGCAACTCTATCTACTCCACGGGAGACCGCTCGCTCATTACGGTACAGGATGGCACAACGCTGGATATCACCGGCCGCCCCAATCCGAATGAGGCCGAAGGTTTGTGCCTCTGGCTTGATATGGCTGGCCACGGTGCCAATGGCATGGGTGCCCTGTACAAGGGGGCACTGGCAGAGGGTGGTGCTGATCCCAGTGGTAAGGTGGCTCTGCCGCGTGTAACGCTGAGCGACAGCGCCTCTGTCAATGCAGAAGCCAGCATCTTCTGGATTGAGTGCCGCAACGAAGAGTCATCCGTCCAGCTGAACGGCAACACGCTCACTAAGGTGGGTGATAAGGACCTGGTCATCTACAATGCAGACGTGACGGACAGCTCCGCCAATGATGCGGATGCTGCGGTGGATGGTACCTTCTTTGTGAAGGAGGGCACGCTGGGCATTGGCTATGGTATGCGCGCCGGGAAGACCAATGTGGTGCTGAGCGAAGGTGCCACGCTGGATATCATCGCCCAGGGCAGCAATGATGCCATCGTGGGTGCGCTGTCCGGTAGCGGTTCGGTGGTGCTGGATAATACCTTCACCATCACAACCTCGACCGCCGGTAGCTACGGCAAGGGCTCCGACTGGATGACCCAGGGCGCGGATAAGTACAGCCAGTTCTCGGCTGATTCCGGCTTTGCCTATGGCGTGTTCAGCGGCAACATCAGCGGCGCACAGGGCCTTGCTCTGGCCGGTGATGGCACGCAGTACTTCTCCGGCAACAGCAGCACCTTCTCCGGCGGTGTGAAGATTCAGGATGCCGCTACGCTGTACCTGATGGGCAGCACGGAAGGCAGCGCCAGCATGGGCAGCAGCTCTGCCACGGCCGGTGCCGTGGGTACGGGCACCATCGCATGGGACTCCGCCAATGCCAAGCTCTACTTGGGCAACGGTGTGCAGGTATACAACAACGGTACGACCAACGTCGCCGGTTCCAACATGATTATCGGTGTGGAAGCCGCTCCGAAGGGTGATGCCCTCACCAATTACCTGGGTGCCAACAGCAAGGGCACCGATGGTGGTGTGGTCTACATCACCCTGGATGGTGTGGACTACGTGGAAGTGGATACGCACAACCTGCAGTCCATCTCCTGTGATGGTAAGTATGCCGATGGTTCCTTCTACATGGCAGGCTCTCTCATCGACCGCGACAAGATGTTGCTGGTAGAGAAGAGCGTGTGGGAGGCCGGCTCTGCTACGGTGGCCGGTTTCTCGGAAGGTGGCTACAACACGGCTACGTACTCCGGTGTGCTCAGCGGCAATGCCAACCTGATGAAGGTGGGCTTGGGTACGCTGATTCTGGATCAGACCAACACCTACACGGGCAGCACGATTATTGATGCCGGCTCTCTGGTGCTGAAGGGCTGGGCCAAGATTGGTGGCAGCGCTACCTCTGCTGCTCTGAATGTGGAGCAGAAGGCCGGCTCCACCCTGATGCTGGCTTACGATGGCTCCTATGGCAACGAAATTACCGGCATAGCCAATGATATGTATATCAGTGGCACGGGTGATGAACGCTGGAAGACGGAAAGCGCTACCGGTAATGATACCGCCGCCTTGATTTCGGCTATCAGCAGCAAGGAGAAGTTCACGCTGAGTGGTAACATCAGCGGTGATGGTAACCTGTTGCACACAGCCTCCGGCACCTTGGTGCTCAGCGGTGATTCCACTTATACCGGCGGTACTCACGCCACCATGGGTGTGCTGGAGGTGCAGAGCGCTACCGGCTTGGGTAGCGGTAAGGTGGTGATGGATAAGGCTTCCGACCTGCATGTGACGGTGGAAGACGGCACCACGGCTTCTCAGCTGACGACGACTATTAAGGCCGCCGATAGTGCGATCGATGGCGATGTCATCATCAATGGCACAGATGCAACCGAACGTGTGCTCAATATGAGTACCGATGGTTACAATGCCACCAGCACACAGCTTAATGATACCGGTGTGCTGTTGGTCAACGGCTCCGGTGTACAGGCTAAGTCCGGCATGCTCAGCGGTACGGGTAAACTCGTCGTGTCCGATGCCACGGGCGCCGGTGCCTCTGCCCAGATGGGCGGCCTGATGGATTACTCCGGCGATTTCGTGGTGGAAGGCAGCAAGGCATCCATCTCCGTGGCTCAGGGTAATTTCAACGGCGGCAGCATCTCTGTGAGCGGCCAGGGTGCCAAGGTGAGCATGGAATCCGGATCCGTACACGTGGCCAATGGTGAGAAGCTGGCTCTTTCCTCGGAAGGCAGCGCCTCCACTTCTTCTGCCGCCATGCTGAAGGCCTCTTCGGTGACGATTGACTCCGGCGCCACCCTGACAGTGGACAGCAAGGCTACCCAATACCAGTACAACCTGGAGAAGCTGGCTGCGGATGCCTCTCTGGCTCCCAACCCCGGTTCGTTGGTGACCTTCGGTGCCGGCCAGAACATCCACCTTGGGGCCGCAGAGGATGCGTACACCTACCACTTCGATGCTGACCGCGCCATGAATGCGCAGAGCGCCGGTGTGGTGGATGCCACACAGGGCCTCACGCTTAAGGGTGGTTCTCGTTATGAGGCCGAGCGTGCCAATATCAGCCTGGCCGGTGGTTCGCTGACACTGGATACCACGGGTGGTAAGATTACGCTCAACCTCCTCACCGAGGGTAATGTGATGACCTTTGACGATGGCATGACCTCGCAGATGGTGCTCTTCACGGATGTGACCTCTGTGAACCTGGGTGATACCGTATGGGGTATGAACGAAGCTGCTCTGGCGCTGGCCGCAGAGGATGGCCTGGCTGCCCAGTCGGCCAACACCATCTACTCCACGCTCGCCAGCCAGTACTTCACCGGTTGGAACATCACCGACCAGACCTACCTCGTCTATGACGTGGGCGCCGGCGTGGTTTACCTCGATAAGGCTGTTCCCGAGCCGACTACAACGACGCTCAGCCTGCTGGCGCTGGCTGCCCTGGTGGCCCGCCGCCGCCGTAAGTAACGACATTGACATGTCTCTCTTTGGCTCACTTCGCTTGCGGAGTGAGCCAAATGCTTTTTTGAGGAATAATCCATTACAATGTGCTAATAATAAAGCAATCCAAAGCTTGTGGAGGGTGCAGAAATAAGAAAAATGCGCCTGAAAACACAAAATAAAGGTGATTTCTTGCGTAAATTCTTCATTAGCAGGACTTATGGCTTGATTTGGCGTTTTGGGCGTGTACAATGCAGGCATGAAATGGGTTGTGACCATTTTTGCAGGGATTTTGTTGACTTGGAATGCAGTAGCAGACCGAGTGGCCGATTTGCGCCCTGTTATCAACGAGGCTGCGGCAGCACATGGGGTAGACCCGGTGATGATGGAGGCCATCATACGCCTGGAATCCGGCCATGCAACCTCGAAGGCAGCCCGCTATAAGAATAACCTGGCCGGTATCATGGGCCGCCGTGGGCAGAGACATTATTCAAGTAAAGAAGCTTGCGTGCGAGACCTTGCTCGCATTCTGGGCAAATATAAATCAAAGGGCCGCGTAACGGTGGCACAGGTGAGCCGCACGTATTGCGCCCGCCACGTGCGAGGCAAATGGACCAGCAAGGTGACGATGTTCATGGGGGAGATTCGGCGTGGACGCTGGGGGGCTATGAATACCCCGGCACACACGCGAAATACTCCCTGAGTGGGCATGGTGCAGCAGAACGCGGGGCAGGGCGCGAGGCTCTGCCTTTTTTTGTGCGTGTCTGTGTGTTAATTGAGTCTTGCCAAGCAAGGGGGCGGAGTGTAGAATAGAGGGCGTTATGGCAGATCGTACACAGACAGATCCTGTACGGATGGAAAAGATTGTGAGCCTTTGCAAGCGCAGAGGGTTTATTTTTCAGGCAGCAGAAATTTATGGCGGCTTGAATGGCTGCTGGGACTACGGTCCCCTGGGTGCAGAATTGAAGCGTAATCTGAAGGATTACTGGTGGCGCGTGCATGTGCAGGAGCGCCCGGATATTGTGGGTATGGATGGCGCTATCCTGACGCACAATTCCGTGTTGGAAGCTTCCGGCCACGTGAATGGGTTCACAGACCCGCTGTGTGACTGCTTGCTGACCAAGGAACGCCTGCGTGCAGACCAGATTCCGGCCCAGAGCGGTGTGGCTTACTGGTGGCAGGGTGCTTCCACCAAAGATGGCTCCTGGACCTCGAAGAAGGAGTTCTCCATGCTGGTGCCGACCGACAGCGAGAAGGACGCCAAGACCGCCCGCAAGGGTGCACAGCAGTATTACGCACAGATTTCCGGCAAGAAGCTGCAGTCTGCCGATATTGAGCTGGGTGAAGAACGCACCGAGACGGTGACGGACAGCGTGCGCTACAACCCCGCCAACGGTGCGTTGGTGACGGAAGCCCGCTCCTTCAACCTGATGTTCAAGACCACGATTGGTGCTACCTCTGACGAGAATGACCCCTCCGCTACCGGTTGGCTGCGTCCCGAGACGGCTCAGAGCATCTTCTGCCAGTACAAGAACATCCTGGATTCCTCCCGCATGAAGGTGCCCTTCGGTATTGCTCAGATTGGTAAGTCCTTCCGCAACGAAATCAACCCCCGCAACTTCACCTTCCGCTCCCGTGAGTTCGAGCAGATGGAGATTGAGTACTTCTGCCGCGAGGAAGATGGTTTCCGCCTGACGGATGAATGGCTGGAGAACTGCCTCGTGTTCTACGAGAACATCGGTATCCCCCGCGATAAGATTCACATCCTCGACGTGCCCAAGGATGAGCTGGCTTTCTACTCCAAGAAGACATATGACCTGGAGTATCAGTTCCCCTTTGGTGTGCAGGAGCTGCAGGGTATTGCTTACCGCACGGATTATGACCTTTCCACCCACCAGAAGGGCTCCGGCAAGCCTATGGAATACTTCGATGAAGTGACCCGCGAGCGCTTCATCCCCCACGTGGTGGAACCCTCTGCCGGTTGCGACCGCACCGTGCTGGCCGTCATCTGCGAGGCCTACGATGAGGAAGAACTGGGCAAGGATGGCAAGAGCGACATCCGCACGGTGATGCGCTTCCACCCCCGCATGGCTCCCATCAAGGCCGCTATTTTCCCGCTGCTCAAGAAGAATGAAGAGCAGGTGCGCATCGCCCGCGAAATCGTGGCCGAGCTGCGCCCCTTCATGAATGTCTTCTACGATGAGACCGGCGCTGTGGGCCGCCGCTACCGCCGCCAGGATGAAGTGGGTACACCCTTCTGCATCACGGTCGACTTCGAGACCCTGGGCGAGAGCGAAGACCCCGAACTCAAGGGTACGGTGACGATTCGCCACCGTGATTCCATGGATCAGGAACGCGTGAAGATTGCCGACCTGCTCCCCTGGTTGCTCAAGCGCATCCACTAATCTCATTTGCTAAGACAATTTCAGCCCCGCAGCTTCCACATGTAAGCTGCGGGGTTTTTGCATCGCTCGCACGCCCAATAAAAAAGCCCCCGCGGCTTTGAGCAAGCAGCGGGGGCTGAAATGGGTCTGTGTTTCCCTGTCTTTACTTGGTCACGAGGGGGTGGCCGGTCATCTCAGCGGGCTGAGCCACGCCCAGGAGGCTGAGCAGGGTGGGGGAGATGTCTGCCAGGATACCGTCGGTCATCTTCACCTCGGCCTGGTCGGGGCCGCAGTAGATGAGATCCACCAGGTTAGTGGTGTGGGCGGTGTTGGGGGAGCCATCGGGGTTGAGCATGTTCTCGCAGTTGCCGTGGTCGGCGCAGATCAGGCAGCAGCCGCCCAGCTCGCGAATCTTGGTCACGCACTTCTCCAGAGCCTTGTCCACAGCTTCACAAGCGGTGATACCGGCTTCCAGGTAGCCGGTGTGGCCCACCATATCGGGGTTGGCAAAGTTCATGATGGCAACATCGTAGTTGGCGATGGCATCCACAAACTTATCGGCCACTTCACCCACGCTCATCTGGGGCTTCAGGTCGTAGGTAGCTACTTCGCGGGGGGAGGGCACCAGGATGCGGTCTTCGCCCTCGAACTGGGTTTCCACACCACCGTTGAAGAAGAAGGTGACGTGAGCATACTTTTCCGTTTCAGCGATGCGCAGCTGCTTGAGGCCGGCGTTGGCCAGCACCTCGCCCAGGATGTTGGTGAGCTGCTCCTGCTCGAACACCACGGGGGTGGGGTAGCAGGCTTCGTATTCGGACATGGTGATGTAGTGCACCTTGGGGTGTACGCCGCGGTCGAACCCGTCGAAATCATCATAGATGATGGCGCGGGAAAGCTCGCGGGCGCGGTCGGCTCGGAAGTTGAAGAAGAAGACCACATCGCCATCGCGCATGCGCTGGGTGTTGCCTTCGCAGAAGATGGCGGGCTTCAGGAACTCGTCGGTCACGCCTTCGGCATAGCTCTTTTCGGCATATTCAGCGGGCGTGCAGGTGCACTGCTCGCCGATGCCACGTACGATGGAATCCCAGGCCACCTGAACGCGGTCCCAGCGCTTGTCGCGGTCCATGGCGTAGAAACGGCCCACCACGGTTGCAATCTTGGCACCATAGGGAGCCACAGCATCCTGCAGGGAAGTGATGAAACCGGCACCGCTCTTGGGGTCGGTGTCGCGGCCGTCGGTGATGCAGTGAATCATGATGTCTTTCACACCGGCCTCAGCAGCAATCTTGACGATGCCGATGAGGTGGTCGAGGTGGGAGTGCACACCACCATCGGACACAAGGCCCATGAGGTGCAAGCGGCTACCGGCAGCCTTGGCAAAGGCATCGGTGATAACGGAATTCTTGGCGAGGGAGCCATCTGCAATAGCGTTGGAAATGCGGCAGAGGTCCTGGAAAACGACGCGGCCTGCACCCAGGTTGAGGTGGCCTACTTCGGAGTTGCCCATCTGACCATCGGGCAGACCTACATCCTGACCGGAAGCCCCGAGCATGGAGTGGGGGCATGTGGCCAGCAGTTGATCGGTGAACGGCGTGTTGGCCAGCACTGTGGCATCGCCTGTCTGCTTGGCAGCTTCGGGACCCTGGGGATTGCGGCCCCAGCCATCGCGGATGATAAGTACTACGGGTTTATTTGCCATGCGCCTAATGTAGCACCTTACAGCTCTTTTGTAAAGAACCGATGCTGCGTGCAGGAAAGAAATCCGCAAGGGTCAGGCTGTCCGGAAGCGGCGGGTAATCAGCATGAAGATGATACCAATCACCACACACATGCCACCGTAGAGGAGGAAAGTGGAGGTAGCGGCGGGGTCATCCACCAGCGAGGTCATGTAGATGACGAGCGCATTGCCGAGGGTAGAGGAAATGTACCAGAAGCTCAGCACCGTGCTCTTCATGTTTTTGCCGGCGGCGGTGTAGGCGTATTCCAGACCCGTGGTGCTGACCAGGATTTCAGAGATGGTGAGCAGGAAATAGGGCAGGGACTGCCAGAGGATGCTCAGCTGCTCGCCGCCATCGAGACGAGCCTGAAGCCAGGCCACGGCCCCGTACGAGATACCGGCCAGCACAATACCCATGCCCATGCGGCGCAGCGGGGTGCTCCAGCGGCCGATGTATGGGTAGACCGCCAGCGTGAGCAGCGGCACAAAAATCATCACCAGCAGCGGGTTGATGCTCTGCATCTCCTCTGCGCCGAAGCGGAAACCCGCCCAAAGCTGGATGGGTTGCATTTCCTTGCCTTGCAGCACCCAGCTGGACATGGTCTGCTCATACAGACTCCAGAAAGGGATGATGAGGGTGAACACAATCAGCACGCGCATCAGCCCGCGGGTGTCGGCAATTTGCTCCTCGCTGTAGTTGGCGGCTGTCTTTTCCTTGCCCAGGTAGAGCATGCTGCCGGCGGTGCCGAAGAAGTTCTGCACGCCGTGCGTGGCGGCCAGGTGCAGTGCAGCCAGTACCACGGCGGCTACATACAGCAGCAGGGTAAGCAGCCCGCACAGAGAGGAAATGACCTCACCGCAGCCCATCAGGCTTGCCAGGGTGGAACCTGCATCCTGGCATTGCACGGCCAGCAGCACCACGATGGGGGCAATCACGATGAAGGCTGCTATGCGAATGGTGGTGTTGGTCGCCTTGGCCACTTGCTCGCCACCGTAGCGCGCGCATGCTTCCCGGGCTCCGCGGAAGACGCGGCAGAGCAGGGTGGAGAAGAAATGAGCGTGGGTCGGCTCCTTGTGGCGGTAGTACTTGCGCCCGCACCAGAAGATGAGCGTGGCAATGGCCATGAACACACCCGGAATGGCGAAAGCCCAGCTGTAGCCCCAGGTCTGGCGGATGTAGGGCACCACCAGGAATGAGAAGAATGAACCCAGGTTGATGGCCCAGTAGAAGGCGGCGTACACGCGGGTCATCACCTGCGAGGGTTGCCCGTCCACCTGGTCACCCACAAAGGCCGAGACACAGGGCTTGATGCCGCCTGCACCCAAGGCAATGATGAAAAGCCCCAGGAACAGAAGGTTTTCGCGCATGTCCAGGCTGGTTGTCAAGTCAGCCAGTGCCAGCACGCCGTGCCCCAGACAGTAGAAGAGGGAGATGTAAAGAATGGTGCGGTAGCGCCCCAGAAAGCGGTCGGCAATCCAGGCCCCAAGCAGCGGCAGAATGTAGATGAGCGAGATGAAGAGGTGCATCACCTCTACAGATTCGGTCTCGCTCATCATCAACTCGTTGATCATGTACAGCGCAAGAATGCTGCGCATGCCGTAGAAGCTGAAACGCTCGCACGCTTCGTTGCCTACGATGAAAATCGTCTGCTTGGGGAGTCCCATGGTTGCGTTGGGTTAGGGCTGTTCCGTAGCGCCCTTAATCTTGTCGGACAGAAGGACGTTGTAGCGGATGTAGGCGGAGTTCTGCCAATCCGTCATGATGTCGCTGCGCAGCTTGCTGTTGAACTCCGGCATGTACATGCCCACTTTGGTGTAGGTGTACTCCTGGCTCAATTCGATGCTGCGGGATACCACGGCGGAAATGGCGGCGCCTTCGGGCAGCACGACCAGCTTGGTCAGCTTGCCGCTGGGGGTGCTCATGAGAGCCTGCGGCGTGGCGCCACGGGGCAGCTCGCTGTTCAGACCACCCAGAGCGACGGGGCCAAACACGCTCACCTGTGCACCGGCTGCGGTGGCCTTGTCAAATGCGGCGTTGATATCGCCACCATCCAGCGTGGCCTTCATTTCATCGTACAGCTTCTGGGCGGCATCGGCCAGGGCGGAGTCGTTGCGCTCGGCCTTCAGGTCGGCCAGAGCCTTGTCGCGAGCCTGTTCATAGGGCAGCACGGAGGGAGCCTCGATGGCTTCCACGCGGGCCAGGATGAGGGTGCCTTCCTTGGTGGGGAAGAAACCACGAATCTGACGGATGGAGGTGCATTTCTCTGCATCGCCGGCAGCTACTGCGGCCTCGTATTCTGCCACGGTGGGGGCGGAGTCCACTTCGTTGAAGAGCACCTTGCCAAGCTCGATGCTTTCGCCGTTGTGGTCTACAAGAGTCTGCAGTTCAGCAGGAATGGTGCCCAGGGTGCAGATGGGAAGGGTGATGTGTGTTTTGCCATCAGCCAGCAGATAGGTGAAGGGCACGTTCTCCGGGTTGGCGGCAGCGCCTTCGAGCATCGGGTCGAGCCCCTTGCCGTTGGCCTGGGAAAGGTCCTGCATGATGATGTCTGCCGTGCTCATCAGGGCATCCAGCGTGGCATCTTCTGCCGGGCGCAGGGTGTAAAGGGAGATGATGCGGCGCTCATCGCTCTTGTAGCGGTCCTTGTTGGTCTCCCAGTAGGCCTTGAGTTCGTCTTCCGTGGGCTCGGCAGGGGCGGGCACGGCTTCCTTGGCCAGCCAGGCGGTCTTGCCGCTCACGCTCTGGTGGATGGCATCAATCAGCTCGCCCTGAGCCTTGGTGTTGTACTGCAGATTGTCGGAGACAAGGGCGTTGATGCATTCCCATGCCATAATGTCGGACACCACGTCGCGGAAGGCTTTTTCCGTGGGGTTGCTGGCCACGCCGTTGTGGTAGCCGGTCATGCGCTGGTAGAGAGCCTGGTCAAAGCTGCCATCGGCGTTGGTGAAAGCGGGCATCGCCTGGATGTATGCGTCAATCTGCTCCTTGGAGGGGGCAAAGCCCAGGGCTTTGGCCTCAGCTTTCAGCACAGCGCGGTTCACAGCAAAATTTACCTCGGATTCATTGGCCATGCCATAGCCCCAGGAGCGATAGACGGCGTCCAGCGTGCCCATGGCGCGGTCAATCTGCGGGTTCTGGCTCAGCCATGCCATCATGGCGGCGCTTTCAGCTTCGTTCATTTCCCCGTTTTTATCGGAGTCGAAGCGTTCGCGCAGTTTGCTGGCAGTGTTGGTGTAGAGGGACTGCACGTAGGCAGCACCATTTTCGCCCAGATGATAGGTTTCGGGGTAGCTGTAGCCCGTGCCATTTACCTGGATGTAGAAATCTTTGCTCAGGGGGTTCTGCTTGCCGCTGTAGTCCATCATGATGAAACCGATGAGCAGGGCGGCAATCACGATGAGTGCCAGCAGGGAGTTTTTGCGGATGAATTCGAGGAGTGTCATGGCTGTAAAAAAGCTTTACCCGGCACGCTTGACGGGCATCGCGACCATTCTACCGAATTCTACCCCCGTTTCAAGCTGAAAAATGCCTTACTGTGTCAGCGTGTGGGCTTTGTTAAGAAAGCTCAACATCCGTTGGCCTGTCGTCTGCTGGATGACGGGTTTTTAGAGATGCCCGATTTATGCCCAACTCTGCACTTCCGGGTGGTTGAATACCTGCTCAATCACAGGGGCCATGTCGTAATACTTGTATTCGGCCAGGCGGCCACCGAAAATGACCTTTGTTTCCTGTGCGGCAAGGGCGCGATACTTGTTTGCCAGTTCGGTGTTGGTGGTGTCATTCACCGGGTAGAAAGGCTCGCTGCCCTCCGTCCATTCGGTGGAGAATTCCTTGGAGATGACGGTGCGGGGATTGGCATAAACCTCCGCCCCGAAGCTTTCAAAATGCTTGTGTTCGATGATGCGGGTGTAGGGGACGCTGCGTTCCGGGTAGTTTACAGCCGCACAGCCTTGGAAATTGGGCGTTTCGTGTACTTCTTCTTCAAAGCGAACCGTGCGGTACTGCAGCTTGCCGTAGCAGTAGTTGTAATATTCATCTAGCTGCCCAGTGAATACCACTTTGTCTGCCACGCTTGTCCAATACTCTCGGCGGGCAAAAAAGTCCTCATTCACCCTGCATTCAACGCCATCGAGCAGGGCCTCTGTCAGCTTGTTGTAGCCGCCGATGGGGATGCCTTGGTAAGAGTCATTGAAATAGTTGTTGTCATACACCATGCGCACCGGCAAACGCTTGATGATGAAGGTCGGAAGCTCTGCGCAGGGACGCCCCCATTGCTTTTCCGTGTAGCCTTTGATGAGTTTTTCGTAAATATCGCGCCCCACCAGGCAGAGGGCTTGTTCTTCCAGATTGCGCGGGGAGGTAATTCCTTGCGCTTGCATATCATCCAGCACGTGCTGCTTTTGCTCTGCCAGTTTGGCTTCGGCCTCTGCCGGTGTTTTGCAGCCCCACATCTGGTAGAAGGTGTTCATGTTGAAGGGCAAGTTGTACAGCTTATCCTCATACATGGCCATGGGCATGTATGTAAAGCGGTTGAAGGGCACAAACGAGTTCACAAAATCCCATACGTTCTTGTTGGAGGTATGGAAAATGTGGGCTCCGTATTTGTGCACACAAATGCCGTGTTGCTCTTCGCAATAGATATTGCCACCCAGGTGCGGTCTCTTGTCGATGACCAGGCACGTTTTACCATGCTTCCTGGCCAGGTGCGCAAACACAGCCCCGAACAATCCAGCGCCTACTATGAGATAATCGTATTGTTTCATGCTCTGTTGCCACCTTGAATGGACACTTGCAGGCATTCTAGCTGATTTTTGCTAGGCGTCAAGTTCATTTTTGGTGGGCCTTCATGAATTGATGCGCCGGATTGCTCGGGATGCGTGATGCGGAATTTCTTCGGTTTAGCGTTACTTCTTAGCGGCTGCCTGAATCTTATCCGCAAAGGGATAGGTGCGCAGACCGATGACGCGGCCCTTGTCATCGACGGTGAAGCCATAGTGGCGGTCGCCGATGCGCACATCGGTGATGTAGCCCTGATCGTTGCGCGTGAGCCAGGCGTATTCTACGTTGAAGTTCACCAGCGTGGGGGTGCCGGAGCCCCAGGGGTGGAGCATCGGCAGCTTGTTTTGACCGGCAGAGAGCACATCCAGATAGAACACCACTTCGTTGATGTTGGATTGATAGCCCTGCAAGTAGCGCAGGATGGCGCCGATGAGTCGGGATTCGGAGCGAGCCCAGTGGTGGTTGGCCTGTGTGGCCAGCGTTTCCTGCTGCGACCCGAGGAACCAATCAATATCGCCACGCATGAACACCTTGTTGCGGTAGGGACACTTCTGCCAGTATGCTTTCCAGGCATCGTTCCAGGTTTCTTTCTTGCCATCCCAGAGCCCGCGCTGCTGGAAGCGCTCCTTGGTTAGGTTGAGGTCCCACCAGCCTGTGTCGTTGGCGACGATATCGCTGTTGGTGCCGGCATTGGTGGCGGCGTAATAGTTCTGGTCGCCCCATCGGCGGTTCAAATCCTTGTTGGCACGGCTGCGCACGTAAGCATCCAGCGAGTGGCACACCTCATGTGCCAGCACAAAGGTGTAATAGTCGCCGCTGGCGGCACCCTTGGTGCCAAAGCATTCTTCCGTGAGTTTCACCATATCGCCGTGCATTTCTGCGATGTTGTTGCCCACATCCATGCTGAAGGTATTCTTGTTCGACTCAAAGATGTAGCACATGGCATCGCGGCCATCGCCATAGTTCAGGCCGATGGAGATGTGGTCATCCGGGAAGAGGATGGGAGCGTGGTAGCGCAGGGTATCCCAGGTGGCGCGCAGTTGGCCTTCGGTGCAGCGGTTGTTGTCTGCCAGCGGCATGCCCTTGTCCAGGTAGGCCTCGCGGTCAAGGCCGGTCATGCCCAAGGCATCGGCCACGGCCACGCGGTGGGCGGCAGAATCCGGCAGCAGGCGGTGCAGCACAATCCAGTTCATGGTGAAGATACCGGGCACGTGGTGCATATCGCCGTAGCTCAGCACTTTGCCCTTTTCGATCTTCACCCAGGCCTCCTGCAGCACGCCGCGCTGCAGGAAGGGGTACTTCTTCACATGCGCGGCCAGCATGTACCAGGCGGCCTGGCGACGGGCAGGGGTGTTTTGTGCCACAGCCCAGCGAATCCAGCCGGTCATCAGCTGGCGGTAGCGCTTGAGCCCCTTCTGCTCATCAGCTTCGAGCACCTTGCCCAGGTCTTTCTCATGCCCATCGTAAAGTTCTTTTTCAATGAGGGCAAGGTTGCCGGCCCAGCTGTCGGGGTTCACACCCAGGGCGCCCACCAGCTCGCGTCCGGCGTTGCCGCCCAGCACCATGTCGGGGGTGCCGTCGCCGTCAAAATCAGCCACCGCGACGTGTGCCCCGTTGAGGTCGCGTACAAACTTCTCCTTCGGCTGGTTCTCCAGCACAATCTCCATGTATGCCCCCTGGCCGATGTTGTCCTTGGCGGCTTCGTTCATCCAGGCGTGCAGGGTGCCCCAGTTGATGCCGTGCAACAAATCGGTGCGGCCATCGTTGTTCAAATCACCCACACCGGGGGCGATGTTGTACGAGCGGCGGTAAATCACCTGCTTTTCCGGGGCAAAGCGGATGTGGCGAATCTTTTTCCCGCCCCCTTCAATGGTGTAATGCTCGGCCGAGCCCTTGAAGTAGTACAGCCCATCGTTGTAGCCTGCCACCAGGTCCGGGGTGCCATCGTAGTCATAATCCACCAGCGCAAAATGGCGCACCGGCAGCTTCATCTCTGCGCCGGTGGTGTCCTTCACCGTGGTGCCGATTTCCAGCGCGGGCACATCCTTCCCCATCACATAAGCCTGCACCAGCGTGCCATCCGGCTTGCGGATGATGAGTTTGTTGTCTTCCAGCACAGCTGCGCCATCCGTTTCGTACTCGGCTTGGGCTGTGGTACGCAGCACCTGTGGCTCCGAGAAAAGAAGCTTACCACGTGTGGATTCATTCGTGCTGTACCACAAACGCGAATCCGCCTGGATGAGCAAATCGGCCTTGTTGCCTTTGGTGCAGATAGCCATTGGGTTGCGGTGCTTTTGCTGCTTGCCGGCACCAGGGGTGAAATCGGGCAGGGGCCCCGTGTAGCGGAACTCGCGCACCGGCGGCGCTACCTCGTAGCGGCTGTCATGCAGGTGCATGGTTGCCTTGGTGTAGCCGCCTCGGCCATCCGTCACCACCACATCAAAAGAAGTCTTGCCTGTGCGGGCAAATGTTTCATCTGGCGTGTAGGTGAAAGAACCGTCGCCGTTGCTCTCCACCTTGCCGCACCCCGGCTGGGTGAAAGAGGCCACTCGCATCTTGTCCTGGTCTACATCATACGTGAAGCGGTGCAGGATGCTCCCCGTCACCGTGGGACGGCTGGTTTCCACCAAATGCTCTTGGTCGAATACTTGGGGAGCGTGGTTATCATACAGCGTAGCCACCGTGGCGGCGGATACGGGCTTGTCGAAAAGGTGAATCTGGTCCAGCGCGGCATTGTTGGTGGCAATGGACTCAAACTTGCCCTTGAGGGGGCCCTTGGGTGTTGTGCCGGTGGCTACTTCTTTGCCATCTTGGTAGAGTACCACTTTGCCGGTCGCGGCATCGCGCGTGAAAACAATGTGGTGCCAGTCGCGGTCGGTAATGGCCACGGGAGACTCCACAATGTTGCGCCCTTGGTAGCGCAGCCCCACCTGGCCCTTGTCATTCATCACACCCCACAGCGCGGTGTAGTGAGAGCCGACCACACCGCGCTTGTTCGGCGTGCCATTCAGGCGGGTCCAGTAAGAGAAAGTCACCGAGCCGTTAAGCCAATGCAGCTCCTTCATGGTGGTGAGCACGCGCCCGGGCGCGATGCCGGACCACTGGCGCCCGGAAACCCAGGCCCCCGCATCGGCCACCATCTTTTCATTCAGCAGCAAGTCATCACTCTTGCCGCTCAGCTCCACGGTGCTGATGGCATCGCACTTAAACGGCAGCGGCATGTTGTGCCAATCGCGCCCCTCATCAAAACTCCAATGCGCCTTCAGCGCTTCAAAATCATTTGCCTGTGCAGCGGTTGCGGCACCGCATGCCATGGCCATCATCGCCATGACTGCACGAATCGGTAAAACAGATTGGGGCTCCATACCCAACAATATACCATAACCCACTCCCCTCCCGCAAATAAAAAAGAATGCCGCAAACGCTCTGCCGCTCGGACTGGATATTTTTCTCCGTTGCGAGATGGGGGCAGGTATCACGAGGAGTACGAAAAAGCCCGCTGTTTCGAGTAAAACAGCGGGCTTTGATGAGGGAAGAGAGTCGAATTGCTATATCAAACGTTTTCCTCCTGCGTGATAGCCTCCTCTGCCGTCTCATCATGTTGGCCGGTAAACAAGTCTACCTTTTCGCGTTTGATCTGGTTGATACCGGCTTGAACCAAGCCCAAGGCTATGAACCAAGCCGCGATACCGGTCCCCAACCATACATAGTTGTGGTATTCTCCCAGCAAATCGCTATTCCAGAGCATGTGCAGCACAATGGGAATAACGGCAATTCGCCAAAAACGCAGATCTTTGAAGATGGAAAAATCAATGTTTGTGGCTTCCTTGGCTCGTTGCCCATCCTGAATCTTTAAGTCCATGACATGCCAGTATGCACCGGCGGTGATAGCCGTCCACACCACGTGGCATATCGGCGCCAAGAGCGCTCGCATTTCCATGACGTCCTTACTCAACGTGCGGAAGACATAGCCGGCCGATTCAAAGGCGGCAAAGCCCGCACCCACAGCTGCGCCAATGAGCAAACCATGCAGAATATGTCCATCTCGGTGTGCCTTTGCGCAGATGAAAAGAGCGGCCAGCAATTTGGCCGGTTCTTCAATGGGTCCCGCCCAGTAGGCTTCATCGATATCCACTTTGTCAAACAGGAATAAAGCCAAAATCAGAGACAGCAAACCGCCAAAGACCATGGCCTTTATCGCCTCGTAAAATGACATGTCCTGCCGGATGTTCAGCTCATAAAACAACACCATCATGCACAGCGGCATACCAAATGAACCCACAAAAATATAGCCCGGAATCAAATTGGCGTTTTTGTATGTCTCCAGTGCCCAGCCAAAACCAAAATACAACAGTAAACAAGCTACCAGCAGTCGGGAGAATACCCACGGCGTCGGCCATGTCGCAGCCACTGCTTCCAAACTGGGCGTTGTCTCCTTGGTGCCGCGGCAAAAAAGTCTTACCACATCATCGTTGCTGTGCTTATTGAAAAGCTCCGAAAAGAAAGTCTTGAAGGAGAAACCATCAATCTTGCTCAGACCCGTGGCACTATTAATGAGCTCATGCGCCATCTCCACCTTGCTCTTGTCTGAGTTGACAAACTCGTTCAATTTCTGCTTAATGAGCTGCGTTGCTCCGCCGTTGAATACATTGCTGGCCTCATCCCATTCCGTCATCCCTTCGCACCACACCTTGGTGTTGCCCGAGATTGTACCGGACTTCAGCTGCGCTTGGAGGGTTTCTTCACCAAACGGGCCCTCCTGTTCGCCACCTTCTTTCATGATATAGTATAGCTTCATGTCTTTGCCTTTCTACGCTGGTATATATTTTTTCACCGTTTCCAATGAACTTATGCTCTACAGTATAGAGGAAATATGATAGTGGTCAAGGTGAAATGTCAAAAAAATCCAGGCCTCCGTCAATTCTGTAAGAAAGATACAGCATTAGCCTGACCAAAAGCAAAGTCCTTTGCAAAGCCCGGCGAACTCGCATGCTCAGATGTCTATTAATTTATATTATTACCGTACAAGGAGTTACTGCTGAGGTTCTGTTTTTCTTGTTTGGATATTTCGATTGCGGTTGCAAATCTAGGACGAGGTGGTAGAATGATTGTGAATCAGAGCTGCGCCTGAAACGCAGAAAATAGCAAAAAAAGTTATATTGCAGAAAGAAAGACTAGGCTCATGATGCAAATCTGAACATGTTTTCGTTTTATACAGAATAAATACAATGCTTTTAAACTGAAAGACGTCTTCACATCATTATGAACGGAACATTCACCTACTCCAACCCGACAAAGTTGCATTTCGGCCCGAATGCGCTGGAGCGTTTGGCCACAGAATTGCAGAACTATGGCCCCTCTGTGCTGCTGATTTATGGTAAGCAATCCATTAAAAAGAATGGCCTTTACGACAAAATAATCGCCATCCTTCATGCCGCCGGTAAGACCATTACGGAAGATTCCGGAGTCATGCCTAACCCCACAGTAGAGAAGCTGGCAGAAGGTGTAGCCCGCGCCCGGGCCTGCAAGGCTGATCTCCTGCTGGCAGTGGGCGGCGGCTCTGTGTGTGATTACGCCAAAGGCGTGGCCGTGGCCACTCACTGCCCGGAAGATGCGTGGGAAAAGTATTACGTGCGCATGGAGCCTCTGAGCAATCCGGTCATCCCCGTGGGCTGCGTGCTTACCATGGCCGGTACCGGTAGTGAAATGAATGGCGGGTCCGTCATCACCAATCACGCCACAAAGCGCAAAATAGGCCGCGTGTTTGATGACCGCGTGTACCCCCGCTTCTCTATTCTGAACCCCGAGCTCACCCTCACGCTTCCCCGCTATCAGATGGTGGCAGGCTGTTTCGATATCATGTCGCACATCCTGGAGCAGTACCTCTCCGGCAACGATGACAATACGAGCGACTACATCGCCGAGGGGCTTATGCGCTCCCTTATCACCGCTTCCCGCACAGCTGCCGCCAATCCGCAGAATTACGAGGCGCGCAGCAATATCATGTGGACCGCTACCTGGGCACTGAACACTCTCATAGCCAAAGGTAAAACAACCGACTGGATGGTGCACATGATGGGCCAGTCCGTCGGCGCCTACACCGATGCCACACATGGCATGACGTTGTCCGCCGTCACCTTGCCTTACTTCCACCATATTCTTCCCTGTGGCCTGCCCAAGTTCAAGCGATTTGCCGTCAATGTATGGGGCATATCCGAGGCTGGCAAGACGGATGAAGAAACGGCCCTGGCCGGGCTGGCGGCCATGAAGGCATGGATGCAGGAGATTGGCCTTGTGCTGTCCCTGCGTGGGCTGGGCACCACTGAAGATATGCTGGATGGTATCGCCGAAGGTACATTCCTGTTGCGCGGCGGATACAAGCCCGAGCTCACCACCGCTGAGGTACGAGATATCCTCGCAGAAAGCATGTAACCCATCAATCTTATGAAAAACATACTCATTATCTCCGGGCACACGGACATGAACGACTCCGTGGCCAACAAAACAATCATGAGCATTCTGGAAGAAAAACTTCCGGAGTGCCGCACGGTATACCTGGATCGCCTGTACACGCACAAGCCCATCGATGTGGCGGCAGAGCAGCAGAACCTGATATGGGCAGACACCATCGTACTGCAGTTCCCCGTGTTTTGGTTCTCCATGCCCTCCCTCATGCACCGTTGGATGGAGGAGGTCTTCCTGCATGGTTTCTCGCACGGCTCCACCGGTGACAAGCTGAAAGGCAAAACCATGATTCTTTCCTACACCACAGGGGCCCCGGCAGACTGCATGAACTGGGATGATTTCTTCCACTTCTTGCGCGGCGCTTGCCAATTCACCGGCATGAGCTACGGCGGCACGGTGCACACGGGCTCTGTATCATACAACCTGAGGCAGGACCCTCAGCTGCTTGCTGATATCACGCAGCGGGCCACGGCTCATGCGGAGAAACTCATCGCCCTGCTGCAAGCGTAAAACAGCACATCACCTCATCACCAATCAGGCACCCTGCCATCCTGCGGGGTGCCTGATTTGCTGATTCGCCATACAGCGGGAGAATCCCTCTCCCCGGTGCGGCTAGAGCCCCCAATTATAAGGCTCGCGTCGGGAAAAAATCAGCCATCCCGAAAATCTGCTTCGGGATGGCCATGAAAGGATGATACGATGGTTCGCTCTTATCAATCCAAGGTCTTCAGCGTGAGGTCTCCATTCATACCTTGTCTGATTAACGCCTCAAAACGCATCTTTGTAATCATCAGCGCGTTGGTATCATGGGCAGCAATACTGCGCGCGGTTCGCAAAAGACCATTATGAGCAGCCTCGTGGTCCTCCGCTTGAATATGATTCCACATACCGCCGTCCGTTTCTATCTTGATGTCACCTACAGGTTCCATTGTTATGAGTGCTACTTTCGGATTGCTCATTTGCAACACGCCGGGAGAGTCCCATGATGCATTTACTCCTTCCAATGAAGCATCCACGCCATACAAGCATTTGTACTTGCGGAACAGTTTAATGGTTTTGGTGGAGCCCATCCAGGTGGTGGAGTATTCATAAGATGCGCTCTGTTCCTGTGTCCAGAGCAGGTACATCATGACCGCTTGTCCCTCACCCGTTTTAACTTCTACGACGGTCGTTCCGGAGGCCTTCATAATATCTTGTACGACCTTTTTTGCATCCTCGTAAATCATCTTTCCCACCTCCTTCGGTCCGGCATAAAAAGCATCATGGGTCAGATACGCCAGAAATCCCAATAAAATCATCATTGAGACCCCCAACACTGCAATACACTTTGCCATGCTGAAGGGAGGTTTCGGGGCGGCCGCTACTGTTGCCACCACTTCTTGTTTTGTCGTGTTACTCATGATTTTCGTTGTTGCTCAGATTTTTTCTGTAAGTCTGCACGGCAAAGCCGAATGCACCGAGGATGAAGAAGAGGTCATCTATTTGCCCGGGACCGATGAATGCGTCCGGAATGAAATCAATGGGGCTAATTAGATAGAGCAGGGCCATTATACCAAGCCCTATGCTGAGCTTTCCGCGTATGCCGCTCTTGCTCAATACTTGAAAAAAGTAACGAACTGTAGATAGTTTTGAACTCATGAACAACTTCATTTTAGCCTACACACAAACAAATTGCAAACCTTTTGAGATAAATATATCTCTTCATGCCATAGTTGTCCACGAAGCGTCTTAAAGAAAGAGTGGAACCCGCTTTTTATACTCTCAAACGGCGGTTTCCACACGAAATCCAAGGCCTTTTCCAAGTCCTGCGAACTCTACCTTTCATATCTCATGTTGTTCACGCCTGAAAAGCTCACATTCACGTCCAGTTATCGCCACTTAATCCCAAAAAGCGAATCAGAAAATAATCTGGTTCGGTTTTTGTTTTGCATTGATTTTCAATTTCAACGCCCGCTTAGGCATTGCAGGGGACTTCGCTGAAGCTACGCCCGCCCTAGCGCTTGCAAGCCTCGCCACCGCCCCGCCGGGCGCAAAACGGCTCCAAAAGGCCAAAAAGCCTACTTGTCTCGGCGTAGAATGGAGGGTGCAAGCCCGAACTCGAAGCCCGGAAGCCCGTTTTGCTAAGCTCAAATGCTTTTCAGGGTCACCAAACATGCCTCGAATCTACAATCTGTTGATTCTGTGAGCTTCCGTCTTCGCCCTGCGTGCTACGCCGTGACTAATAGGCGATTTTGAGTGAATGGTGACTCTGTGACAAGCAAAGATGTTTCGAACTGGCAAGCTACACAGAATCAGATGTTTAAGGCGCATTTTTCAGCGAGTAGCAACCTAAAATGAAACTTCGCTTGCAAATGGGTAAACAAGGTTAATTCTCCTCATCCGCGTCAGGTTCGGGGACTCTGCTGTAATCCGGCTGCATAGGGGTATAGCCGGGATAGTCATACACCCCAAAGTCGCGGTGACCGTTTTCTCCATCGGCATGAAAAATAATGAGGGCAACTACGCCACGAGCCTTGGCTCTGGTGGTAGCCATGAGGGATTCATTCAATTCTGCGTATCGCATAATCATGAATGCAGCATAGCAATCCAACAAGCCTGCCATGTATTCGTGTGTGAGCTTTTGTTGCAATTCAATCGGTAATGAAGCCATAGCCTTGGGCAACACATTTTGCCAGCCGAGCATATCATCCCACATGGCTTCATCAGCTGCCTTTACGGTGGCGTTGTTGCGGGTTGCAATGGCGAATTCTGTAATGAAATCGGGGCTTGATAGATTCAGCCCCAGCGGCGTGATGGCTTTATCGAATGCGTCCACAATTGCCAGTGCCAAAGTCGTTTTCTCATCGGCAGATAGTTGTTTCATCCTTTCTGTAGCCCCGCTGAACGCTTTCTTCTCTTCTGCGTATGGGTCTGTCTCACCCACGGGGACGCAGTTGTAGAACATAATGGGGCGAAATCTCTCCATATTATCCGGGTCACTAAGTACTGCTTGCTGAGGTAGCTGACAGCTATTCACCCCCAGCGCCGCAAGGCAGAGGGCTGTGGTGGCAAGGATTCTGGGGATGGTGCGCATGGTCATTGAAAACATGATAAATATGAATTATTTGAAATCCCGATGCCCTATATTTTTGCGGTAATGTGTTTCTTCCTCGGTTGCACCAGCCTCCTTCACAATAAGACCAATAATGTGATTTTGCTCATCTCTTTTGAATGATATGCTATAGGGGCCTCGTTTGCCGATGAGATTGTCGTATGGGCGTTCTGGAACTGTGATAACACCATTTTTAAGTTCGCAGTTGAGATGGCAGGTCATTTCCGGATCATCAAGATGATGTCCTTGGAAGATGTGGAAAATTGTGACGCCGTATAGGTATTCCCCATGCGCTTGTGGGGTCAGAACCTTCACAGCCGGGGTTCCATGATCCAGTCCATCATCCGGCGTGATAAAATCAAAGCTGTAGACACCCTGAATTTCATACAGCTCATCCCAGGAGGGGCAAGGAAGTTCTCGCTTCGTGTTTTCGCAGGCTTGGGAAGCTATACTTCTGGAAAGCTCAATCATGGGTGAAGTGCTGCAGCTATTCACCCCCATCGCCGCAAGGCACAGGGCTGTGGTGGTCAGGATTCTGTGGAATGGGGGATTGGTCATAACTAAGTGTGTATCTGTTTCGGGGCATTATATCAATTCCCGCCCCTCTGTGCAAGCGAGGAGGACGGAAAATCTCCCATTGAGATTTTATGAATAGCTGCTTTTTTTTCGGATGCAAGACCGGAATGTGAACAGTCCGGCAAGAATAAAGATACCGCCTACAATCATCACGCAGGTGTTGTTCTTTTCTTCGGTTTCATCCAGAATCTCAATCTCATCCGGAGAGTTCGGGCTGTATACAATCTGCAGTTTATCGCCGGGACGTAGGTTTTTGTAATCGTTGTTGGCTCGACTTCCCCATGCATCTTGCTCCTGTCCGTTTACGGTAGTAAAACGGAGTAGGGGTACATATTTCTTAGAGGCGTATTTCCTAGCTGACCCTACCCGTATTCTCATGCCTTCCGCATCTACATAGCCTGGGTCGGATGCGATAACTCGGAGAACAGTAGCCGTGGTGCATATGCCTCTTTTCCGAAGCTGGTCACTTTGCTGTTGTTGCTTCCAGCCAAGGAGAATGCTGATGATGCCCAGCAGAATCAGAACCGGGGATATCCACCACGCGTCCTTACTGGATTTAAAATGATATTTTGAATTCATGCAGTTGAGGAATTGCTTATATTTGCTTCGGTAGCGTCTGTTATCTGTTACGGGTGATTCTATCAATTTACTCTGAGTTGGGCAAGGTCGGGATGTCAATTTGTTGCGCGTTGCGTGCAAGGAGGAAAAGCTATCAGCCACAGATTAGAGGGGAGGCAGTGGCGCGGGGGAGAGGCTTTCGAGAATGGCGCCGCACAGGAATTCAGCCATCGTGGCTTCCTTCTTTTTCCGGTAGGAATGGAGCTGTGTATGATGCTTCCAACTTCGGTCGCCGGAGCGAAGCCGAAGCTCGTGGAGTGCTACTGTTTCTGCTTTCTGCAGAATAGAATTGTCCCTTGCTGCATTTGGTCGTTGTGCACGCAGAAAGCATTCGGAAGAGGCTTGGTAATGACCGAGCTCGCGTTCAATCAGTCCGAGCAGGTGGTGCGTTTCCAATTCATCGGGTTGCAGCGCGATGGCTTTTCGCGCTAACTGTGCAGCGCTTTCCCACTGCCCGTCATGGCAGCACTTCACCGACTGTGTGAAGAAAGGGTTGTTTGCCGGTGGTTTAAGCGTTTCGTAATAGGTGACGCGGTGAGGGAGCAGGTCTTTTACAATGAGTCTGCAAAGGCCGTCCATATCTGCCCACTCACCATCAGCGCGCTGGCAATATTGCTTAGTAAAGAGGGTAGTACCGGTACTTTTGTGACTCAGTTGGATTTGGGCGCAGATGTCTGTTTCCCGGTTGAAAGGGCCGGATTCATCATCATTGATGTGGGGTGCAGTTCCGGTGTGCTCGCTGGCATGGTCCAGCATCAGCAGGTATTCGCCCTCCGGAGCAAGGGTGTAGAAACCATTTTGTTGCAATTCTCGGGTGAGATATTCGCTCACTTTTCGAGCGGTGGGTGAGTGATGATGCCGGATAGTGAGCGAGCTGCCTTTGACAAGACCTGTTTCAGAGGGGGACAGGCAAGTAAGCTGAATCTGTGTGCTGCACGAAACGAGTGTCAGTAAGAATAAAAGGCTTAGGAACAGTGAGATGCGATGAATCATAGTGAGGATTCTGTGGGGGGTGGTTATGAGATTACCGGGAGTATATATTCAGCGGAATACTTGAGAGGGATATATGAGGGCATAAATGCCGTACGCCGTGTAGCCTAAGGTTAAGGACACAACGGTGACCGGGACATCCACCACAAAGAGAAATGCGGCTGCCGGGTACGCTAAAAAGGCCGAGGGGCCGACATGCGTCTCCGTTTGTGCGAGCCAGACGCCGGGCTCATCAAATCCAGATACCGGACAGAGTATGGAATGTGGTTTTGCTTGTGGCGGCAAGGCCTTCAACAGCTTTGTTGGCTGAACAAGATTTGATTTGTGGCTGCCAAACGCAGGCGGGTCCCAGCGATGTCGACTCGGAGTGCGCAAAATCCCGGCGAACTCTGCGGAAATGGGAAGATAATACTGCTGTTTATCCTCATAAGAAATATCCCCCATTTCATAAGGCTTCCATTGATACCATTGGACGCTTTTCTTGTATTGAATGCGGGATACCGGCAGATACCATTGCCCGTTGCATTCGTACACATAAAGGCGTTTTGTCAACTTCA
>JAZRRO010000059.1:0-65807 GCA_045650805.1 Akkermansia sp. | reverse complement strand
GGGCACCAGGAACTGAGGCTGCTGCTGGGCCACAGGGGAAGCTTCGGGCATGGGAGCCGGTGCAGGAACGGGCTCCACGACAACAGGGGCGGGGGCCGGTGCAGGGGTCACAACAGGAGCAACAACAGGTGCAGGCGTGGTGCTGACAACGGGTGTCACATCCTTACGCATCACCATGGCTCGGCCGGTAACCACATCAGTAGGTTCAGAGCAGGAGCTCATCACAACAGCACCCAGAAGAAGAAGGGCGAAACGATTTGCTTTCATATTGTAGAGTATTGAGGGTTGATTGTTTGAGAAAATTATATCTTAAAGAGATCCCCGGCATAGTTTGCCCAGGTTGTCACGCCGTACACAATGGTAAGGATGGTCATCATAATGAACATCGGGTCTTGTTTGACGCGGCGGCGATCATCCTGATAGCCGGGACGAAGGGAGAAAATAAGCGTACCCATGGCAGCCAACCAGGCCACAAAGTACATGTTTTGCCATGCGGGCGTTGAAAAGGCGGCCAGCACGTCCGCACTGCATGCTTTCAGTATAAAATACAGAGCCTGAGGCAGTATGGTCAATACGGCAAACTCAGGACGCAGGCGGCGCATCCCATACAAGCGGAACCATACAACGCCCCATGCTGCCAACACGATGGCCATTCCGGCAATCAACGCACCTGTGCCGCCAAGCAAGCCTTCCAACAGCTTGCCGCAGCTCAATGCCACCATCAGCGGCACAATGCGATATATGTAAGCAACACGTTGCATGTGAGTGTTTTACAAAATTTAACCCACCCAATTCCAGGTAATCGGCACCTCGATATCGGGATGCAGGCTGCGCATGGCGGGGCTACCCAGCACGCAGTCTTCCAAAGCGGCCTTGTGCGGAGTGTCTGCGGGCAGGGGCAATGTAATCACGGTGGTGATGCGTGCAATACGGCGCGGATTGGCACTCATCTCCTTTTCTACACTGATTTCAGCGCCATTCAAATCCAGACCATTATCTTCGGCGTAGATGCCCATAATCGTGGCCATACATGCTGCCATGGCCGAACACATCAAATCTGTCGGTGAAAAGGATTCGCCTTTGCCGCGATTGTCTACGGGGGCATCACTACATACCATTGCGCCGGAAGGCCCGTGAGCCAATTCACAATGCAATCCACCCAGATATTTCACTGTACATTTCACCATATCAGCAGCATATTACGCTATCAGACTTCACCCGTCAAGCGAGAAAGTGCAGGCATCTCCACAAAAGATAAATTTACGACTTCGCATAATACATGTAATGCAAAATCAAAAGTATGCATAAATGGGTCCGAGAATGCTTTCTAGCCATACAGAAATACACACGCGCGCAAATTTGAGATTCTTGCAGGATGTAGCACCCCAACCAGCAGCACACATTGTAGACGATATAAGCGCACACACGCGCGTGCGAGTGTCACACATGAAATAAAAATCACGTGTATTCGTCTTGTTACTTGAATTAGCAGAATAAAGTTGATAGGATAAGTTGCGTAAAGAGATACACTAGGATGTTAAGCGTCAAAATGAAGACAATGAAAATATTCGCAAAGTTGCTTATCATTGCGGTGATGGGTATGGGCGGCATGGGACTTGCAGATAATGAAGCATCGGCGTTTCATTCGTACGCAATCAACTATGCTGACGCTGACAACTGGCTGAAGGTTTCTGATACTGGCAAGAAAGTGGATGTGTTTTACCTTTACCCCACCTGCTGGCTACCGACAGAAGCGGATGGGATGGTGAACACGATAAAGAACAAGTCCATGCGAGAGCAAGCCTCCGGAGTGTATGCCGAGCAGGCATCATGCTTTGAGGGTGTGGCGAATATCTATGTCCCTTACTACCGACAACTTAATGCCATGAAATCGCTCAGCTGCTCACTTGATGAGCAAGAAAAGCTGGTGGCCGGTGTACCGTATCACGATGCCTTGGCGGCGTTTGAATACTACCTGATCCATTTCAACAACGGTCGCCCGTTCATTCTGGCCGGCCATTCCCAAGGCTCCAATGTACTTAAGTTCCTCTTATCAGAGTACATGGCGAAACACCCGGAAGTTTATAGCCGCATGGTGGCAGCCTACGCACTGGGTTACTCATACTCTCATCAATACTTCCAGGTAAATCCTCATCTGAAATTCGCTGAAGGAGAGACCGATACCCGAGTCATCATATCATGGAACTGCGAGTTCATGAAGGACGGCAAGTTTGGCTCCTGCAATCTGGTGTGTCACAAGGGAGCATTATCCATCAACCCCGTGTCATGGAGCCGCAACAACGAAAAGACAGAGGCCGGAGACCCCCGCAATCTGGGTGCTTTAGATACGCGTGAACGCTTCTCTGCACAGGTTAAGTACGACCCGGCTCGCCAATACGAAGTGCTGGTGGTCGGCACTTCAGAACAGCCGGCATGTGACAAAGGAATCGGTGAACAAGCCCTACACAGCTGTGATTTCCGCCTGTATTATTACAATATCCGCGAGAATGCAAAGAAACGCATACATAGCTATTTCAATAACTTAAAGCCATCTATCCGCAGATAAAAAGTCTTTATACTGTTCATCTGCAAACCAGGCAAAAAAAAGAACCCGCCAAGCTGACCTCAGCTGACTGGCGGGTTCTTGCTAAATTAATCAGGCGCAGATGAGTTGTTGAACCTATTGCTTGAGCTGCATAAAAAAGAAAGAGCGGTAGTTTTGGAACTACCGCTCTTCTGAGCTACCAGCTGTGGGACTCGAACCCACACTCTTTCGAACTCGATTTTGAGTCGAGCGCGTCTACCAATTCCGCCAAGCTGGCATGAACACGAGTGCTCGGGTGGATTAAACAGCAAAACGCAGTTCTAGTCAAGAAAAAATCGGGATTTTACAGCAATTATGCCGCAAAACCCCGATAAAAAGCTTCAAATGGAGCTTCAGGAGCGTTTGGTAGAGAAACAAGCGCCCACCAGGAAGGTAGCAATCGTGCCGATAGTAACACGCCACGGGAACGCAATATGAGGAATCAAATCGTTGCGCCCGGCCAATTCCAGCGAAATCACCACAGCAAAGCCCGCAAGCATGGCGATGACATTGCCCATATCATTGCCCCTGCCCTTGGTCAGCATCCCCAACAAGAAGACGCCCAGCAGCGAGCCGTATGTGTAGCCAAAAATACCCAAGGCAATAGGCAAGATACGCACGGTGGGATCCATCACCGTGAGCCAAGCCGTACCGGCGCCCACCACAATCAACAGAGCCGCAAAGAATACCGTAAGCCAGCGCACAGCGCTAAGTTGTTCATTTGCAGAAGCTTTGGGGCGGAATACATCCACGTACCAGTCCTTGGTAGCGGTGGTGGCCAACGCGTTGAGCGCCGTAGACAGCGAGCCCATGGCCGTAGCCAGCAACGCAGCAACCAGCAGACCACGCACCCCTGCCGGCAAGCAATGAATGATAAACCAGGGGAATATCTCAATCTGCTTTTCAGGAGGAGTAATGCCTTGCTGTGCAAAGTACACGAACAGCAGCATACCACAGGAAACAAACACCAGCACAATGGGCATATCCATGAGACCGGAGAGAATCACGGCGCGGGCACCCTTCTTACTGTCAGGCGCGGCAAGCATGCGCTGCACCATGTCCTGGTCGGTGCCATGTGTGGCCATGGTGATGAAAGTAGAACCCAGTACGGCGCTCCAAAGCGTGTATTCACTGCCCAGAATGTTCTTGATATCGGCAATAAGCCCCTGCCCTGTGAGCCCGCTGTCAAACAGAGCCCAGGGTTTCAGATTCTCAATCTTACAAGGATTATAATCTTTGTTGCCAAGGTGGAAACAGATGCTGTCCCACGCAGCTGCCCAACTGCCACCGGCTTTGATGCTGAACAGCAACACGCCAATGGTTGTCATGAGAGAAATGGCCAGAATGGACGCCTGCAACACATCCGTCCACACCACAGCCTTGAGACCACCCAACGTGGTATAAATGGCTGTGGCGATGGTGATAAAAGTGAGTGCAGCAATGTAAATCACCACCGTTTCCATCTGCCCGGCACTATCCTGGCCCGTGAGCATCATGTAGGCTATCACCAGCAAAATACCGGCAAAGAACAGGCGCGTACCGCTTGCCAACACGCGGCTGATGAGGAAGGTTGCGCTTGCCCAGCGGCGGGTTGTCAACCCGAAACGCTTCTCCAGATATTCGTAAATAGAGACTACATTATATTGATAATAAGGCTGCAGGAAGAGTCTACCCACAATAATGCGCCCAAGAATCGTACCAATAGCCAGCTGGACATAGGTGAAATTACGCAGCGCAAAGCCCTCTCCGGGAGCGCCCAGGAAGGTGGCTGCGCTGATTTCTGCCGCCAGAATGGATGCCAGAATGGCCCACCAGGGCAAATTACGGTTGCCAAGGGCGTAGCTTTCCAAGCTCTCCTGCTTGCGGCCCACATAGAGACCGATGCCGAAGATGGCGAAGAAATACGCGGCAATGACGATTATATCTATCATATCAGTATAAAAGGCATCGGCGGCAGGTGTCGGAACGTCCTGCCGCCGATGCGGTTAAATAATATGTAAATCAGGCCTGCTTGTATTCCAGCGCGGCAGCCACCAAGCCGGAGAACAGCGGGTGGGGTGCTGTCGGGCGGCTCTGGAACTCAGGATGATACTGGCAAGCGATGAAGTAGGGATGGCCGGGCAATTCCACCACTTCCACCAGGCCATGCTCATCGTTCACAGCGGAGATGACCATACCGGCCTTCTCGCAAGCCTCGCGGAAATCAGCGTTGAACTCATAGCGGTGGCGGTGACGCTCGGAAATAACCTCCTGTCCGCCGTACAGCTTGCTGCACAGGGTACCGGCAGAAATGTGTGCGGGATAAGCACCCAGGCGCATGGTTGCGCCCATGTTCTCGATGTGCTTCTGTTCCTCCTGCAGGCAGATAACGGGAGCCTTGGTGTCCTTGTCGAACTCGGTGGAGTTGGCATCCTTCAGGCCCAGCACGTTGCGGGCGAACTCGATGACAGCCACCTGCATGCCGAGGCAGATACCGAAGAACGGAATACCCTTCTCACGAGCATACTGCACAGCCATAACCTTACCTTCCACACCGCGCTCACCGAAGCCACCGGGAACAAGAATGCCGTCCACATCGCCAATCATGGCCTCGCAGGTGCTGCTTTCCAGCGCCTCTGCATCAACACGCACGATTTCTACGCGGCAGTCATTGGCAGCACCGGCGTGGGTGAAGCTTTCGTAGATGGACTTGTATGCGTCCTGCAGGGAGATGTACTTACCCACCACAGCAATACGCACGCTGTGTGCGGGGTGAATCACGCGACCCACAAACTTCTGCCAATCATCCATCTTGGGCTTGGGCACGGTGATACCCAGCACCTCGGTCACAATGCGGTCCACACGGTCGCGACCCAGGTCAATCGGGCATTCATAGATGGAGTGCTTCACGTCGCAGAAGGCTACCACGTTGCGCGGGGGCACATTACAGAACATACCAATCTTGCGCTTCTCTTCATCCGTCAGGTTGTCCATTTCTGTACGGCACACGATGATGTCGGGCTGGATACCGATTTCGCGAAGCTTGGCCACGCTCTGCTGCGTGGGCTTGGTCTTGGTTTCACCGGCAGCCTTGATGTACGGCAGCAGCGTCACGTGGATGAAGCAGCAATTCTGGCGGCCCACCTCCAGCGCAAACTGGCGCAGGGCTTCCAAGAACAAGTAACCTTCGATGTCACCTACCGTGCCACCGATTTCCGTGATAATCACGTCGCAGTTCTTGTTCTTCTCCGTCAGGTCATAAAGACGCTGCTTGATTTCATCCGTCACGTGGGGGATGTACTGCACCGTCTTGCCCAGGTAATCGCCGCGGCGTTCTTTCTCCAGCACGCGCTCAAAAACCTTACCGCTCGTCAGGTTGTTCAAGCGGGAAAGTTCGCAGTGAATAAAGCGTTCGTAGTGGCCCAGGTCCAAGTCGGTCTCAGCGCCGTCATTCAGCACATACACCTCACCATGCTGGTAGGGGCTCATCGTGCCGGGGTCAATGTTCAGATAGGGGTCAAACTTCTGCATGGTTACATCCAACCCGCAGTGCTCCAGCAAGGTGCCGATAGAGGCTGCTGCCAAACCTTTGCCGAGGGAGGATACAACGCCGCCTGTCACAAAAATGTACTTCATAGGTGTGCTTTCCTTGGTTGTTGCCGATAGTCTAGCAGTTTTCCATCCAGTTGTCGAGTTTTTTGCGTCAGAACGATTTTTCTTCACCCCGTAAATTCACCACATAGCCGCAGATTAACTATCTGTAGGTCAATAACTTAAAATTGTGCTTGCTTTTTCTTAAAAAATCCTTTAGACTTTCTAAAGCTTATTTATAAAGTTACCCATGAAAGCCATCGACAAAGTACGCGCCGCCCTGCGGGAATTGGGGGAAGCCACGCGCCCCCAACTGGCAGCAGCCACAGGGTTGAGTCTGGTCAGTTGCAATCAGGCCATGGCCGAACTGTGCCGACTGGGAGAGGCGCAAGAGATGGGCATCATCCCTTCCGGTGGGGGGCGGCCGGTGCTGCAATACCGCCTGAATGCCCGCTACGCCTACACAGCCTATTTCAAAGCAGAGCGCAAGGGCTCGCTCATCAGCGTATCTCTGGAAGTTTGTGATTTAAACGGCACTTGTCTGCACGCCTATCAGGCTGAGTTTGCTTATCTGGGCAAAGAAAGTCTGGACGCATGGCTGGATTCCCGCCGCATTTCCCACAAGCTGCACCGCATCTCTCTGGAAATACCGCCGGATATTCTTCCGGCGGGGGTGGAAACGCACCTTGAATCGCGCTATCATTGTCCCGCGCGCATTCTCAACACGGCGGATGCCCTGGCAGATCATGAGGAAGACACGCTGACGCTCTACATCCAACAGGGGCAGAACCCGGTCTGCACGTTGCGCCGTGGTGGGTCTCACATCCACAGCGGCCCCCTGGGGCTCCTCCCCCTGCCCGCCAGCTGGCTCACGCTGGATTACAGCGACCACACACTCGTGGAAGAAATGCTCGCGCGCCTCATCACCATGCTCGCCTGCACCCTCGCGCCCTCGCGATTTGTTCTCTTCGCCGATTTCTGGACACCTCGCCTTATCAAACGTGTCCATTTCAACGTCTCATCCAAGTTGCAGCAAGATTCTCTCCACCTCCATTTTCGCAATATCTCCCCTGCCCACGCAGCCGCTAAACTCCGCGATTTCGCCTGCAAAGCGTAAATGTATACAAAAATAAAGCTGCACAGTCGCGTGACCGTGCAGCCTTACACATTCGATGAATGCGGGTGAGGATTACTTGCGGTTGGGGTCGGGTGTAGGACCGGCCGGGGCCGTATGCTTCACTTCAAGGCGGTAAATGGTTCCTTTGAAGGAGGTGCCCAATTCATCCAAGGGAAGAACAAAGGTATTGATAATACCCTCGGGGTTGCGATGGAAGCGGGTGAGTGTGCACTGTCCCGCGGGCTTGCCATTCAAGAGCAACTGCGTGCTGCCGGGCTTACCAATCAGCTGCAAGGTGACTTTTTCGCCAACGGGAAGCTTGCAGTTGTAGGAAAACTCCATGCTGTCACTGCGTCTGAACCCGATGGTACCGTCTTTCAGGGCTGCACAGAGCACCCCTTCAGGAGATTTCAGCAGGATTTGCTCTTCCCCGGCAACGGGAGTCTCCTTGAGCATCAGCTCCATGGTGAGGGTGTAGTCCGGTCCCATGGAAGGCTGGGCGATGTTGCAAGGCAAGGCCGACGGCGTGCAAACATATACAGCGCCATCTTTCCAGCGGAACTGAGGGTTAATACCCGGCACCGCGCCAATCTGCGGCAAGCGTTTCAAGTGGGCATCGTAGCCGACATCGGGCACATCGCAGCCCCACAATTTGCCGGCAAGGACATCGACGGAGCTGCTGAACATGTGCCAGATATCGTATGAACCATAGCCTACGTAGCGCAGGTCAATCATATCATTCCAAATACCAAAGGCAGCACCCAGCATCTGAGGATGCCCGGAGGGCACCACCGTACCGGCAATTTCATTCACGCGCCAGTGGGCATAGATGCCACCCTGGCGGAAATCCATGCGATAATAGGGAGCAAAGGGCACAATGTAGAGAGCACCGTCAGTCGTGTTGATGACATCGAAGCCTTGCTCGATGGAATCCCAGGCCTTGGCCCAGGTGCCATTCCACAAGTTCATCTGTGCGCCTTTACCCGGAACCGGGGTCTTGCCCTTTTTCTCATTCAGGCTACCCCAAATACGCGGTGTGTAGCCCTTGCTTTGCACCATACCCAAGATCCAGGCTGCGTATGAACGATAATGTTCGGCATCTCCATGGAATTCATCGGCGCCGACATGCATGACGGAGCAGCCATCGAATACAGGCTTCTCGCCCTTGCGGGGCAACAGGTACTCATCAAACACAGATTCAACAAACTTACGCGTTTCGGGGTTGGTGGCATCCAACATTTCAGCACCGCGCAGGTTGTGGCTCTTGTAGATGAGGTCGGGACGCACCTTGGTGAAAGCCAAGGCATGGGCGGGGGTGTCAAACTCAGGGATGATATTGATACCGTAGGAGCGAGCAAAAGCAATGAAATCGCTGAATTCTTTCTTGGTGTAGTGCAGATCCGTCGCCGTCAGCGGTTGGCCGTTGGTACCAACAACATCCGATTCCAGACGGAATGCGGAATAAGCCTCGGCGAGGGGGTCTTTCTTGGCTTTGACATAATCCTCCAGGAAGATGAAGTTGTCATTCAGGTGAATGTGCAAGTCATTCATCTTGTACCAAGCCATGTACTTCACCACCTCTTTCAGGTAACTGAGCGGGATAGGCAAGCGACCGACATCCAGCAAAAACCCGCGCACCTTGTAGCGGGGGATATCAAGCGCGCGGCCACAGGGAATGCTCCCCTTGCCCTGACTGAGCATCTGCAAGACGGAACGCGTGCCCCAGAACAAACCGGTCTGCGTGGTGGCGGCGATGGCGATACCGTTTTTGCCACAAATATCAAGCGTATAGCCCTCGTCACCTAACTGAGCGTTGTTGCAGATGGCAAGGCGGATATCAGCCGGAGCATCGGACGGCACCACTTCCACTCGGCTGCCGAGAAGCTCCGTCAGTTCAGCACCCAGAATGGAGGCCAGCTCAGCAACGTCACAAGCAATGCGAACAGTTTTCCCCAGCTGGTATGTTCCCTCGCCGCCTACCCAGTTGAGCAATTCCGGGAACACGAGGGGGCGAGCATTCGCACCGGCTGCCGGTGTGACCATACCGGGCACCACTACATCGTAATCCTTGGAAATGGCTTGCTTGCCATCTTTGCTCACCACGAAACTGACTTTCACGCGCGTGTCCGTCAGGGGCTTCAAAATGTGGCCATCAGGCAAAATAATTTGTTCATAATCAGCGCCCAGAAGCCGAACTTCCGCACCGGGCACGCTGGGAATCTGCAAGGTGGAGCCTTCAACTCTGGGTGATACCGTTAAATGGTCAGCAATCTGCTGCAAGCTTTGTGCCATCAGCGGGGCTGTTGCCAAGGCTGTAAGCAGGGAGAAAACAGTAAGTTTTTTCATACGCTGAAATCCTACCATCCTGCGGAGGTTTTGGCAAGCAAGAAGCGCCCGCGGCGGGCATAGCGCGCCGTTTTTTACAGGAAGCCCTGGTTCCCCCACCGGGGCTCAATGGTACAGGCGCGGTAGGCGGGGCCCCAGTCCTGTAAAGATTTCCCAGACGATGGTTTCAGCGCGGCGGGCAATTTCAGTAACTGGGATATGGGGGCCAATCAGTTCTACCTCATCCCCGGGGGCGATGAACGGCACATGGGTCACATCTGCCATGATTTGATCCATGGTAACACGGCCGAGCATGGGACAATAATGGCCGTTGATGTAGACACGGGCTCCTTTGCCTGAGAGGTGTCGGCTCCAGCCATCGGCATACCCGATACCAATGGTGGCCACGCGGGTGGGTTCTGCGGTGCAATAGGTGCGGCCATAGGATACACCGTGACCGGCCGGCAGCGTACGCACCAGAGAGACACGCGAGCTGAGCTTGAGCGTGGGACGCAGCACACCATCATAGATAGAGGCCATGGGAGCCACGCCATACAGCAGCAGGCCCGGGCGCGCCAGATTGGCCACGGGGATTTCATACCCCAACTCACCGGCGCTGGCTGCAATGTGGCAGAAGCGCAGGCGGAAGTGTTGCTTGAGCTCAGCCACGCAATCAGAGAAAAGGGTAATTTCATCCTGTGTGTAGGGCACATCCTCATCCGCGCTGGGGAAGTGAGACATAGCGCCATCCACCACCAGATTGGGCATCTGCTTGAGCGCAGCAATCATATCATTCATCTCCGCAGGCAGCACGCCTTCTCGCCCCATGCCGGTATCCAGCGCCAGGTGCACAAGGAATGTTTTATCGTACAGCGCTGCCAGAGATTGAAAATGCTGGGCCTCCTCAGCCGTAGAAACGGTGGCGCACCAGTTGTTGAGCACAATTTCCTCTCGTTCCTCCGGGAAAGTGGGCCCGAGGATGAAAGGCTTGGTGCGGATGCCGGCTTGGCTGAGACGCCGCGCCTCTCCTGCGTTGGCTACGCCGAAAAAGGCAATACCATCTTTATCCAAGCGCCGTGCCACCGGCTCCAAGCCATGCCCGTAGGCACCGGCTTTGACAACCGGCATCAACTGTGTATCAGGCAATGCTTGCCGTGCGATGTCCAGATTGTGCGCAATGGCTTCCAAATCGACATCGACCCAGGCGCGCGGTGGGCTTTCGTGCTGCATGCCCCTACTCTATCACCGCATACTCTCTCTAGCAAGCAGAAAAGCTATAATAATTACACTTTTTGAATTATTTTCTCGACATTAAAACAATTTAGCATATTATACAATCAAGATGACAACAGAACCGACAGAGAAGACGGGCATTTCAACGCTCTTCAACTTGTTCCAGTATATGGACGAGGTGCGCCGCGAAAGTTTTGCCAAGACGCCGCCCACCCAGCAAAAACGCGTGATGGGGCTGACCATGCGCCAAACCTCCGCATTGGTGAATGTGGAAATGCTCACCCGCAACGAACCGCAAGGCATTGCCCTCAAAACACTTGCACAAACATTGCAGATGACGGTGCCGGCCACCTCGCTTCTGGTGGAAAATATGGTGAATAAAGGTTTCCTGGAGCGCAACCCCAACCCCTATGACCGCCGCGCGGTGTGCATCCGCTTGTCGGAGGACGGTGCGGATTTCATCCAAGCCACACGTTCCCACGTGGCCATGGAGCTGGAAAAGAGTCTTTCTGTCCTCTCTCCTGCAGATTTATCAACATTAGAAAACATTGTTGATAAGTTAATTAACGCCTATTATACGCAAAAGAAATCATAAATCCACTGCGACTCCCGGAAACTAAAGCTTGACTTAACTCCAGCTATCGTGCTATTATGCACCCAAGCAAGTGGGCCTAGCTACCCCACGGACAAACCACAAACATTCCCCTTCTGACATGTCAAACCAACCTAATTTATTGGCACAAGTTCGCCAGCATCTCATTTCCCGCGGAGAAGATTATCAGTGGGTTACAATGGGCCATGATAGCGAAAAAATCGGGCTCGCCTACCTGCCCATCGACACGACGGGCATGCCCTGCACGTTCATGTTCACGGAACTGCACGAGCCCTGCAGTCTGGTATTTGACGTTCACTTTGGCTCCCGTATTGCCAAAGAAGACCGCCAGGAGCTGAGCATGCTGCTGCTTACCCTCAACGCCAATCTGCCCGAAGGCCAGCTCCTGCTGGATATGGAAGGTGGTCTGGTATACTACCGTCTCAAGTTTGTGGTAGATAACCCCGACATGACGCCCGAAGACATCCGCAAGCGCATTGAATACATGGAAAACATGGGGGTGCGCATGTCGATGACTTACGCCCGCATCATTGCTCAGGAATTCCCCACCATCTGATTCATCAAACTTCCACAACACCCAAACTACTAATATTATGTCTATTACACGTCCCTTAGAAGGCAAGGTCGGTATCGTCACCGGCGTCGCAAACAAGCGCAGTATTGCTTATGGTATCGCCAAGGCCTGGCACGAAGCCGGCGCCAAGCTCATCTTCAACTATCAGGGCGAGCGCATGAAAGACGGCGTCATCAAGCTGGTGAAGGAAAGCTTCGGCGAAGACACCCCTGTCTGCAATCTGGATGTGACGGATGACCAGTCCATCGAGGACTTCTTCACTTTTGTGTCCCAGCACACTGATCGTGTGGACATGCTGCTGCACTCCATTGCCTTTGCTCCCAAGGCTCCCGGCACCCTGGAAGGTCACTTCTCCGACATCCCCCGCGATGCCTGGAACATCTCTCTGCAGGTCTCTGCCTACTCCCTCATCGCCCTTTCCCGCGCCGTGGCTCCGCTCATGACCAACGGCGGCTCCATCACTGCCCTGACCTACTACGCCAGCCAGAAGGTGGTTCCCAACTACAACCTCATGGCTGTTTCCAAGGCTGCGCTGGAAACCTGCTGCAAGTACCTGGCCTTTGACCTGGGCCGCCACGAAGCACCCATCCGCGTGAACTGCATCTCTGCCGGCCCCGTGCAGACGCTGGCCGCTCGTGGTGTATCCGGTTTCACCGGCATGTTCAAGGTGTACGAAGAAAAGAGCCCGCTGCAGCGCTCTTGCACGCTGGAAGAACTGGGTGCCACCGCCACCTACCTCGCCAGCGATGGCGCAGCCAGCATGACCGGCCAGATTCTCTATGTGGACGGCGGCTACGAAATCGTAGGCATGTAACACCCTAACCCAAACTCCCGCTCAAACCATGAAAATCAAGCATTTTCTTTCACTCCTCCTCCTCAGCGTCGGCACGCTTGCCGCAGAAGTGACTGTCGACCCGATTTTTGCGTCCGACATGGTCTTGCAGCAGGGAAAAATCATTCCTGTGACAGGTAAAGTCACAGGAAACACCACAGATTCCATCAGTGTGAGCTTTGCCGGGCAGCATGTGACGGCAAGCATCACGGGCGATAGCTGGAGAGCTGAGCTCCAGCCGCTCGCCGCTTCGGCAGAAGGCCGCACTCTGACGGTGACACAGGGCGAACAGACTATTGCGCTGAATAACATCCTTGTGGGCGAGGTCTGGCTGGCTTCCGGCCAGTCCAATATGCTCTGGCGTCTCAACCAGACGGGGGACCGCAAGGCTATGGCCGAAGCCGACATCCCGAATCTGCGATACTTCCACAACGAGCCGCAGATTCACACCTCCCCCCGCCATTATACCGATGCGGAAAAGCAGAAATTGGTGGATGGTAAGATGTTTGTAGGTTCCTGGGCTGCCAGCACACCGCAGACCTGCCCCCGCATGTCGGCTGTTGGCTTCTACTTCGGCCGCAAATTGCAGGAAACGCTTGGCGTCCCTGTCGGCATCATCCACTCTTCTCTGGGAGGCTCTGAGATGATGGCCTGGATGCCCACCCGCACGACACAGGAAAAATACAGCGACTGCCTCACTCCGCAGTGGCTGGAAAGCAAGTACATGTCTGCCTGGGTGCGTGGTCGCGCCAAGTTCAACAACAAGGGTGATATCACCGCTCCCCACCCCTACCAGCCCACGTACCTGTACAAGACAGGCATCGAGCCGTGGGTGAATTTTCCCATCGCCGGTGTCATCTGGTATCAGGGTGAATCCGATGCTGAAATTCAGGATCAGGAGCAGAACACCAAGCTCCTCACGGATTTGATTCAGGGCTGGCGCGCCGAGTTTGCCAACCCGGCCTTGCCTTTCCTGATGGTGCAGCTCCCCCGTATCAAGGACAATTCCCCCCTGCGCGCCTATTGGCCGGAGTTCCGCCAGGTGCAGCACAACGTTGCCAAGGCTTTGCCCGGCGTGGACTACATTGTAACTACGGATTTGGGCTCCAACAACAGCGATGTGCATCCTCCCCGCAAGCTGGAAGTCGGTGAGCGTCTCGCTCATCTGGCTGCCGCTACCGTGTACGCCCAAAAGGATGACCCTGCCCTCAGCCCCGTCATCTCGGAGGTGCGCTACCACGGCAAGACGGCCTTTGTGCGCTTCGCCAACGCCAAAGAACTCTCCACCACCGATGGCAAACCCGCTCGCCACTTCGAGCTGGCCGGCAAAGATGGCAAGTTCTACCCGGCTACTGTTACCATTCATGGCAATAAGCTCAAGCTCACCGCCCCCGAGGTGAAACAGGCTGCCGGTGTCCGTTACGCCTGGGCTACCTACCTCGAACCCAACCTGGTGAACGAAAATAAACTCCCGGCTGCCCCATACGCTCCCTGATTTTCCCGTTTTTTGCCTTTTATTTCGGAAAAATTACATAAATTCGAAAATTTAGCTTGCAAAAGCCATCAATCTAGCGTATACTTCGCCCGCACCCCTTCCACGCGGAAGAACGGAACAGCACCTGGGCAGGTGTCTGAGTGGTCGAAAGAGCACGATTGGAAATCGTGTGTACGTCAAAAGCGTACCGAGGGTTCGAATCCCTCCCTGTCCGCTCCAAAACCCCGTAAGTTAACCACTTGCGGGGTTTTTCTTTGTCCTTTCCGCTTGAAACTCAAGTCTTCCAGTACTACTGACGTGTACTTGCTGTACACTAAACGCTTTTGCCGCCTCATCATCATTCTTCTTGCGGTACATCACCGGCGGCATCTTCCCGGTGTAAGCATCGGTGCATATACACCTTGCTTGCATTAGCAGGGGCATTCTCCCAATCGCCAAACCAATCCTTAAATGACTTTAAGCGAACTGCACCCCACAACTCCGGGCTCAAATGACTAGGCTTTCCATTCGGCGCAACAAGTCCTTGCTTTGACTTGCGCATCTTTTTGAACTATCTTTTTTGCGTCCTCTGCGTAATTTTTCTTGATAAAAGCACAAATCAGATTTACGCTTTCTGTGCGAGTGAAATTCTTCGAGAACGAAGTCGGGTGCAACGCCTTACCGCTCGCCTTTTTTGTAATCTCATTTAAGTAGACGGTCTATTGGCGCGTTCCTCGCTGCCTATTGTTAATCTCAGCATGAATCCCAGTCTCATCATTCACAAATGGTGTAGCGGCGTCAGCAATAAGCATTGCAAGGCATGTTTAATTATCATACTCCTTTCCATCAAATGTCAACTCTGCCGCACGCTCCCATTCTCCAAACCAGCGATTGAACGCCGCCGTGCGCACCAGCAACCACTGCAGCTCCGTCAAGTTCGTAGCCTTCCCGTTCGGCGCCTTCATAAACGTACCAGCGGCCACAGCCGCCGTCTTGCCATCCCACATCTGCGTCTGCGCCACCAAATCCGGGTAACTGCCAATCATCTCATACTTACCGCGCAGCATCTCCTCAGCCCTCTCCTGAGTCGCCGTCACAATCCCCAATCTCTCCGCATCCTCGCGCTTCACTGCTTTGTTTATCAGCTGGCATAGATTTGCGGATACGCACCTGATTTAAGCTTGCAAGGCGGCGGTATAGCTGGTACGCTCAACGGACAAGAACCAGCACAGACATACACAATAACACCATGCCCAGCGTCCTGATTAAAACCTACGGTTGCCAGATGAATGAGCGAGACTCTGAACAAGTGGCAAGCATGTTCCTGAATGGGGGCTACAGCCTCACCAAGGATGAAGCCGAGGCGGATGTGATTCTCATCAATACGTGCTCTGTGCGCGAGAAAGCCGAGCTGAAGGCACTGGGCAAGATGGGGTTGCTTTGCTCTCGCCCCACCGCCAAGCCTTGGGTGGTGTATGGGTTCATGGGTTGTATGTGTCAAAGCCGCGCAGCGAGTTTGTTCCGCGATGTGCCGCGTCTGGACGTGGTGACAGGCACGCAGCAATACCACCATGTGTATGAGATATGCAACCGCTTGCTGCGAAGCCGACTGGGGCAAAACATCACCGAGCCGTTCCGCCGCGGTGCACATATTTGCCGCACACAGCAGGAGGATGGGTTCCAGAATGCTATCCGCGATCACCTGCCCCCCGCCGGGAACTGCACGGCATTCGTATCCATCATGCAGGGCTGCGAGATGCGCTGCTCCTACTGCATCGTGCCCAGCACGCGCGGCAACGAATGCAGCCGCCCTGCAGCAGATATCTTGCAGGAGGTGCGTGAGCTTGTAGACCGAGGCGTGAAGGAGGTGACGCTGCTGGGTCAAATTGTAAACCGCTACGGGCGCGAGGAGCCGATCATCAATGGCCGCTCAGCCTTTGTGCGCCTGCTGGAGGAGCTGAACGAAATGGATGGGTTGGAGCGCATTCGCTTCACCAGCCCGCATCCCATCGGCTTCCGCGAGGATTTGGTGAATGCCTATACCTACCTGCCCAAGTTGTGCAGCCACATTCATTTCCCCATGCAGAGTGGCAGTGACCGCATCCTGCAGTTGATGCGGCGTCCCTACAAGAATGAAAAGTACCTGCGTTTGTGTGAAGCCATGCGCGAGGCTCGCCCTGACTTGGCCATCACCACGGATATCATCGTGGGCTTCCCCGGCGAAACGGACGAGGACTACCAGGAGACCAAAGCAGCCGTTGAGCGCATACAGTTCGACAACGCATTCATTTTCCAATACTCCCCCCGCCGCGACACGGTGGCTGCCGCCATGGACAACCAGATTTGCCTGCGCGTGAAAGAAGAACGCAACCACGACCTACTTGAGACGGTGAACCGCATTGCGATTGCCCGTAATCAGGCCTTGGTGGGCTCATTGCAAACGATTCTGGTGGAAGGGCCGAGCAAGAACAACGAAAGTCGATTGCAGGGACGAACCTCGCAGAACAAGCCGGTCATCATCGAAGGCGGCACGGCAGAAGTCGGCAGCATTGTGCCGGTGCGCATCACCGAATGCACCGGGTTCACTCTGTATGGTGATGTGGAATGAAGCGTTTTTTGCCAGCGTTGTGCTTATTCATCTCCACGGCGTGGGCTCAGCTGCCGTGGAGTGAGCCGCTTCCCCGGCACATCGAACAGGCGGCATTGGTGCCCAATGCTGTGCTGGATGAAGTACCCTGCGATTGGCGAGCAGCATTGGAGGCTATTTTCCGCCCCATGGTGAAGGATTGCCGCACGGCGCGCGAGGCTGTGCTCACCGTCGCGGCCAATATGACAAAAGCCACGGGTGTGTATTACTCTACCGAGCGCCGACACCCGGCCATGAATCCGCTGGAAGCGCTCGATGAGAAAAAAGTATCCTGCACGGGGCAAAGCATCTTGCTGGTGTGTGCGTTGCGCTCCATCGGCATTCCGGCGCGCGCTGTGGGCGTTGGCTCGTGGGGGCATATCCGCGGCAATCACACATGGTGCGAGGCGTGGTTCGATGGCGAATGGCACATGATTGAGTTCAACGAGAAGGATTTCAACACGGGATGGGTGATGGAATATCTGGGCATGCTGCGCCCGCATTATCCCCTGCAACGTGTTTATGCCGTTTCGCCGGCTTCGGGGGATGGCTTCTTCCCCGCCGTGTGGAATCCCTGGGCTCACATTGCTGCAGAAGATGTGACAGAGCGCTATCTGGAGCTTTCTCGCCAATGGTATGAAAAGAAAGGGCTGCCGCAGGGCTGCCAGCGACTCATGCTGGATATTCACCCCCGACCGGCGGAAGCTATCAACATCCACCTGGAAGATGCTGATGGACAAGAAATAGCACGCGCCACGCTGCCCACCAAGCGCGATGACATGCGACGCATGTCACCGCTCAATCTTCCCCATGGTGGCACCTACTTCCTGCGCTTGCAAGGCAGCCAACGCCAGCGCCGCGTCCAAGCCACGGCGGCGCCTGTGCAAATCTTGCGCCTGCGCGCGGAGATGGAAGAGTAAGCGTTGCGGCTTCGGTGACCATGGACCCGACATCTCGCAGAGATGGAGGATTTCATCCGCAGGGTTTCACCGCCAGATTTCATTGAGCTCGCAGGGCGAAGTTTCACTGCTGAAACAGTTATGAATACTTCTCACCTTGAAGACATGTATTGATACTAGCTATCAACATATAGCGTATACCTCCGGCATCATGTCTGAGCATATGAGCCTCTTCTGCCAATTCAGGACAGCTTTCGGCTAACACCATGAGCCAATATTCAGACTCGTGACATTCTTTGAGCGCAATTTTGAGTTTATGAATAAAGTCACTCCGACTTTCAGCATAATCAGCCTCATGAATATTTGCACCAATTGCAGTTGCAGCACGAGCAAGCTGGTTCTTTAAGAATCCTTTTTGATTGATTCTATCGTGCAATGCAATCACCTTGACAGAGAATGCGATGGATAAACGGATAAGTTTCCCTTTCTTCTGCTCGCCCATATTGTTATTGTACATTTTTCTTTCGTCATTACCAGCTTTATCTTCATCTGTAGATGTGAAATCCTCGCTGCGCTCGGGTGAAATCGGCTCTGGCAAGCCGGTGAAATCTATTCAGATGAAATCTCTGCCGCGTTGCGGCTTCGGTGGTCATGGACCCGACATCTCGCAGAGATGGAGGATTTCATCCGCAGGGTTTCACCGCCAGATTTCATTGAGCCCGCAGGGCGAAGTTTCACTGCTGAATGATAATGTGAAATCCTCGCTGCGCTCGGGTGAAATCGGCTCTGGCAAGCCGGTGAAATCTGTTCAGATGAAATCTCTGCCGCGTTGCGGCTTCGGAGTGCGGAGGAGTACACGCTTTCCGCTTGCTACAAGCAGGATAACATGCTAGTATAAGCCCCGTGAAGGTAATCGTAGTGACAGGTGGCATAGCATCCGGCAAATCGACCGTGGTGCAAATGCTTGCAGAAATGGGAGGAGAAGGCGTGGAGCTTTTTGATTGCGACAAAGCTGTGGCCGAATTGCAGCGTAATGGTCGTCTTTCCCGTGATTTAGTGGCCGCATTCGGGGCGGATGCTTTGGATGCCGAAGGCGCTGTCAACAAAGATTACCTGCGTTCCATTGTGCAGAATGATGCAGCCGGTCGCCATCGTTTGGAGGAAATCACGCATCCTAAGCTGGCACAAATGTGCTTGGCAGCCCAATCGGAGGCTCGACGCCGCAATGATGTACACACGTTCCTTGTTGATATTCCCCTTTACTACGAAAGCCCCGTGGAGTTCGGCGCTGATAAGGTGTGCGTGGTGGCAGCCTCGCCGGAGACTCAGATTGCACGCATGGCAGAGCGCAATGGCTTTACCCGCGATGAGGCCGTGGCCATGATGGCAGCGCAGATGCCCACGCAGGAGAAGATTGACCGAGCCGATGTGGTGTTCTGGAACGAAAGCACGCAGGAAAGCCTGCGCCAACAAGTGCAGATGTTCTATGATGCCGAGTTGGCCAAGGACGCCAAGGTAATGCACGCTCGCTCTATCATCATCAACCTGAATGAGCTGCGCGCCCTGCCCCTCAATGAATTGCAAAAGCGCGCCACCGCGCTTTCTCACCAGGCAAGTGGCAATCTCACGCGCGCCGAGCTGGTGGCTGAAATGGCCCGCAGCTATCTTGCAGAAGGCAGCCAGGTGCAGGTGACAGGTGTTCTGGAGGTGAATCCAGAAGGTTTCTCGCTGCTGCGAGATGAAGCCCGCAGTTTCCGACCAGGTGCGGATGATATATACATGTCTTCCGACTTGATTCGTCGATATGAACTGCGCCCAGGCAACCAAATCAAGGTGGCGCTGCGCCCGGATAAGGGGCGACCGGAACGCTACATAGGGGCCGCAGAGGTGTTGGAGATTGAGGGTGTACCCGCAGCTGACTACGTGCAGAAGAAAGAGTTCGACAAGCTCACCCCGCTCTTCCCACGCGAACGCCTGATTCTTGAGAATGCCGACATCAAATCTCCTGCCATGCGCGTGTTGGATCTCATCACGCCGCTCGGCATGGGCCAACGAGCATTGGTGGTCGCCCCTCCCCGCGGTGGCAAGACTGTATTGCTTAAAACGATGGCGCGCTGCATACGCGCAAATTACCCGGAGGCGCAGCTGTTGATTCTTCTGTTGGATGAGCGCCCCGAAGAAGTGACTGATTTTGAAGAGACGGTGGATGCACCGGTATACGCCTCGACCTTTGATGAACCCTCCCGCCGCCATGCGCAGCTGAGTGATTTGGTACTGGAACGCGCCCGCCGCCTGGTAGAACAAGGGAAAGATGTCATCATCATGCTGGATTCGCTCACCCGCCTTTCCCGCGGCTACAATGCAAACCAGAGCGGAGGCCGAGTGATGTCCGGTGGTTTGGGTTCCAATGCCCTGGAGAAGCCCCGCAAGTTCTTTGGCGCGGCCCGCAATGTGGAAGAAGGCGGTAGCCTCACCATCGTGGCCACGTGCTTGGTCGATACGGAATCCCGCATGGATGAAATCATCTTCGAGGAGTTCAAGGGCACAGGTAACATGGAGATTCGACTTGACCGTGAGCTGGCAGAGCGCCGCATCTACCCTGCTATCTCCATTCCCCAGAGTGGCACGCGCAATGATGACCGCCTGTATCACCCCGATGAAATGACGCGCATTCTGCAACTGCGCCGCCAACTCGCAGCACAGCCCGGTTGGGAGGCCTTGGAAGCGCTGCTAAAAAATATCGCACGCACGCAAAACAATGCCGAGCTTCTGCTGCGCGGTCTTGTCATCTGAGCAGGCTCAACAGATTCTTGATACAAACAAAGCCACCTCATTACGGGGTGGCTTTCTTGTTAGTGATGGTGCGGGGGGACCGTTTCAGGCAACTGTAGAGAAATAATCCTGCGCAGCCAGATGAACGGCGCGCACCACGGCGGGGATATCCAAATCGGAGCTATCGAGCGTCAGATGCGCTGTTTCCTGATACAGCGGGCCGCGGAGCGCCAGTAAATTGGTAAGGATTTCTTCCCTGTTTGGCTGGCGAAGCAAGGGACGATTGTTGTTGCGAGATGTGCGGCTAATCAGAATATCCACATCCACGCTCAGCCACACCGTAAAGCCCAGACGACGCAATATCTCACGGTTTTCCGGGCGCATCACCACACCACCACCGGTAGAAATGATGGAGTTTTTGCAAAAAGCCGCACCGGCATCTGTCTCCAGATAGCGCAACAAGGCCGTTTCCAGCGCTCGGAAATGAGCTTCACCCTCATCGCGGAAGATATCGGCAATAGGTTTGCCAATTTGCTCCTCGATGACCATATCCATATCCAGGAGCGGCATACCGGTCTGCTTGCTCAGCTCCTTACCCACGGTAGTCTTGCCGCAGCCCATGAGCCCTATCAGGATGATAGGGCGGCCATGTGTATTGAGTGAGGGGAGAGCTTCCATCGAATCAGAATGATGCACTACCAGCACACGAGCTGCTGATGTCGGGGCTGATTCTATCAAATCCACCCGCTATTTGCAAGAACGAACAGGGACTTTAATTGAATGGATCGGAACCCACGGGCGCATCAGTAAATCTCGGATAGCGAGTCCCGGGGCCGTGTTCATTCGGACCGGGTATGGAATCCTCATGCCATGCTCGAATAGGCAAGAAAAGCAACACCCCGATATGTCCACCAAAATAACGCTCTATCAGCAAAATGAGCCACCCCAGGGGACCGATAAGAAGCATGGAGACCCGCCAACGCCAGCGACGCCATATCGTCCACCAATCGTCATCTGATTCGTCCTGCTCGATAGCGGCTTCATCATGCAGTTCATCCATGCCAAAGCCAAAATCATGAACGCGGCGCACCAACAGAGCCAGCGAAGGCACAAGTGCCAGCAAGAAAAAGATGGCAATTCCCTGCAGGATCTTATCTGCGCAAAGCACATTCCACATACGAGAGCATAAATATAATTTGTTGCCGAACAAGCTCACCCCAGCACCATTCACCATGTAGCAAAACGCCCACAACAGCAAAAGAGTATGCGGTATAGCGAATGCATAAAACTCCTTCAACGGAGCGCGGCCGCTAAAAGTAAATCCCAAGCGCCAGCATTGCCAATACAAGGGAATCCACCCTTTGCGTTCCGGATGGAAAATACGCGCGCAATGCGGACAGCGAGCAGCACCCAACGGTACCAGCTCACCGCATCGCGGACAAAAATTCTGTGCTTCTTCCCAAGTCATCTTTTGTTATACAGCAACAACGGGCGGGTGACTTGTAGCATATTTCCAGGGACAGGTCAAGACCGAACGGCAAACCACCGGCACCAAAAAGCAACACCCGAACCGCTGCTTGGCGATTCGGGTGCAGGATATAAATCAGATTGTGTCGCAGTCTCTTTAGTGCCCGCTGAGCGTGGTGATGTAGTAACCGGCAATCACAGCGGTACCAATCACACCGGCCACATTGGGGCCCATAGCGTGCATGAGCAGGAAGTTTGTGCGATCAGCCTGCTGACCCACATTGTGAGACACACGGGCAGCCATCGGCACGGCGGACACACCGGCGGAGCCAATGAGGGGGTTGATGGGCGTCTTGCGCCAGCCGGGCACAAGATTCATCAACTGAGCGCAGAGAAGGCCGCAAATAGTAGCCACAGCGAATGCGACCACACCCAGACCGATGATGAGCAGCGTCTCGGGCTGCAGGAAGCGAACGCCCTGCATAGTGAGACCCACGGACACACCAAGAAGAATGGTGGTGATGTTCATCAGCTCGTTCTGTGCGCAGGTCACCAGACGCTCCGTCACCTTACACTCACGCAGGAAGTTACCCAGCATGAGCATACCCAGCAGCGGTGCTGCATCCGGGCAGAGCAGAATCGTCACCAGTGTCACAACGAAGCAGAAGAACAGCTTCTCGCCCTTGGAAACCTGGCGCAGGCTCTTCATCTTGATCTTGCGCTGAGCCTCGGTGGTGAACAGCTTCATGAACGGAGGCTGAATCAGCGGCACCAGAGCCATGTATGTGTAGGCTGCCACGGCGATGGCACCCAACAGGTGGGGAGCCAGCTTGCCGGCCAGGAAGATGGAGGTCGGGCCGTCTGCACCACCGATAATGCCGATGGCAGAAGCCTCACCCTTGGTGAAGCCAAGAGCCATAGCAGCCAGGAAGGTGAATGCCACACCACCCTGAGCAGCAGCACCCAGAAGCAGAGCCTTGGGAGAAGCCAACAGCGGGCCGAAGTCCGTGAGAGCACCCACGCCCATGAAGATGATGGCGGGGAAAATCTCACACTTGATGCCGAGGCCAATCCAGTCGAACAGACCACCCTCGAACTTCATGAACATGACCTTCTCAGGCTTCTGGCCCTGCACCACAACCTTACCCTTCTGGACATTGCCATTGGCGTCCTTGGCTTCCGTCACCACCATGGGAGATTCCATGGCAGCTTCGTACTTAGCCTTATCTTCGGGGGAAAGGCCATCGGTGCTCTGGATGGTGATACCGGGGTCTTCAAAACGGGCAATCTGGGCGGAGAGGAAGCCGACATCGTTCATCATGGTGGTTTCCACCTTACCATTTTCGATGGCGACTACCTCGCGCTGGGCTTGAGTGATGACCATGCCGTTATCGGGGATGTTGGCAATGAGTGCGCCGAAAGCAATCGGCACAAGAAGCAGCGGTTCAAACTGCTTTGCCACACCCAGGAACAGCAGAATCGCCACAATGCCCCACATGCAATACATCTGCCAGGTCATGGAGAAAATCCCCATGCCGGAGATGAAATTTGCGAAGGATTGAATGAGTTCTTGCATATTGCAAAGGTTTTACGATATCTTGCAGAGATTGCCCCTGCGCAACCGGCGCAGGGTACAACTTGCCGCGACGCGGCTTAACCGAGGTATGCGAGAGCCTGACCTTCAGCCACGGTGTCACCGGGCTTCACAGCGAAGGAAGCAACAGTACCGTTGGCGGGAGCGTAGATGACGGTGTTCATCTTCATAGCTTCCAGCGTAAGCACCTGGTCACCTTCCTTCACAGCTGTACCGGGCTGCACGTCCAGAGACACAACCTTGCCAGCAAGGGGGCTGGAGATGGGAGTGCCGGCGCCAGCAGCGGGAGCAGGAGCGGGGGCGGGAGCGGCCACAGGAGCGGGAGCTGCTACGGGAGCAGCCACCACAGGAGCGGGAGCTGCCACGGGGGCGGGAGCGGGAGCTGCGCAGGAACCACCAAGGGTCTCTACGGTTACATCAAAGGTCTGGCCGGCAACGGTAATACGGAGCTGTTTCATTGTATTGTGTTTCTATTTGGTTTGATTTTTAAGATAATTAAGATAAGGGGTGCCACTGACTATCAGCGGCGGGTGGGGAAATGAGAATTCATGATGGAGATGCGGCCATTCTGACCATAGCTGCCATCAATGGGCTTGATGTCCAGGATGCGGGCTTCGTTGCCCACGGTCACCTTGACGGCAGCTGCGATGGCTGCCACCACTTGCGGAGTGATGCTGGAGGCTGCGGCATCATAGATACCGGCGGCCAGAGCAGCAACCTCAGCCGGCGTCGGCTCAGGCGCAACAGGTGTGGCTACGGCGACGGGTGCAGGTGCCTGCGCGGCCAAGGCGGCCTTGGCTGCGTCTTCCTTCGCCTTGCGGGCGGATTCCAGACGCACTGCCACCGAGCCCGATACGGTCAGTATCAGGCTCAGGAAGATCAGGCAGGTAAACACCACAATCATACCGGTGGCCTGGTAGGTCACCGCATCCATATCCAAACCTGCAGCGAGTGTCTGTAGGGATGTTATCATGTTGTTTGTATTGGTTTATCAGAGAGGCATATTGCCGTGCTTCTTGGCAGGGCGCGTTTCGCGCTTGCTGAGAAGCGTGCGGAGCGTGAGTGCGATGCGGGCGCGTGTCTCCTTGGGGTTGATGACTTCTGTCACCTGGTCGGAGGCAGCGGCAGCATAGGGGTTGTAGAACGCAGCGGTGTATTCATCCAGCAGTTCCTTGCGGCGGGTTTCGCGGGCTTCATCGTCCTCAATGGCCTTGAGTTCGCGGCCATAAAGCACGGGTACAGCACCCTGAGCGCCCATCACAGCAATCTCAGCGCAGGGCCATGCAAACACGGCATCGGCACCCAGGCCCTTGCAGCACATGGCGATGTAGGCACCGCCATAGGCCTTGCGCAGAATCATGGTCACCTTGGGAACAGTAGCTGCGGAGTATGCAAAAATCATCTTAGCGCCGTGGCGGATGATACCACCGCGTTCCTGCTGCTTGCCGGGCAAGAAACCGGGCACGTCCACCAGGTTCACCACGGGAATGTTGAAGGAATCACAGCAGCGGATGAAGCGGGCGGCCTTGTCGGAAGCATCAATATCCAGGCAACCGGCCTTCACCGCAGGCTGGTTGGCGATGATACCGACAACCATACCGCAAATGCGACCAAAGCCCACAATCACATTGCCGGCAAAGTTGGCATGCACTTCCATGAAGGAGCCCTCATCCACCAGGCGAGCAATCACCTTCTGCATATCGAGCGGGGTATTGTTGCTCTCGGGGATGATATCATTCATACCCTCATCATCAGCAATATCAAGAGGCTGAGAAAGATCGTGGGGAGGATCCTGCGTGTTGTTGGACGGCAGGTAGGTGAGCAAACGCTTGGCTATATTAATAGCGTCCTCATCCGTTTCGGCGACAAAGTGGGCATTGCCGGAAACAGAGGAATGCACGGCGGCACCGCCAATTTCTTCCATTGTGCACTTTTCGTACGTCACCTGCTCAATCACCTTGGGACCCGTGATGTACATACCGGCTGCACCACCCTTGCGGATGATGATGAAGTCTGTCAGGGCGGGAGAATAAGCAGCACCGCCTGCGCAGGGGCCAAGGATAAGAGAAATCTGAGGCACGACGCCGCTGGCAGCCACGTTGTTGTAGAAAACATTGGCGAAACCGGTGAGGGAGTCCACACCTTCCTGAAGACGGGCACCACCGGAGTCATTCATCTGAATGATGGGCATACCGGCCTTGAGTGCATACTGCTGAGCATCACAAATCTTCTGGGCATGCATATACCCCAGGGAACCACCCTGAGCCATGAAATCTGCGGATACTGCAGCCACGGGTCGGCCATCTACCAAACCAAAACCGGATACGATACCCTCACCGGGAATATACTTGTCCAGCATGCCGAAATTGCTGCAATGATGCCGCGTGTGCATACCAATTTCCGTGAAGGAACCAGCATCATACAAGCAATCCACGCGTTCGCGCGCAGTCCAGTCGCCCTTGGCGTGGCGCTGCTCAATCTTCTCCTGGCCACCAGAAAGAATCACCTTCTTGCGGCGATTCTCCAGTTCCTCAAGTAATTTAGGGTCAATAGCCATAGTTTATCTTTCTCTTTGGGTATATGGGTAAGAAAAATGAACACTGTAGAGACAACTCTACCGCATGCTCATTCTACGCAGCGCCATTCTAGCAGTTTACACCCCTTTTGAAAAGCAAAAAGCATGTTACCATACACGATTTTTTTCGTGAAAAGAATTTTTACGGACCAAGCAACTGAAAATAAACAAAAAAGCATTCCCGGCATGAAATTATTTCAAAAAAATTAAAAAAAAGGCTTGATTCCCGTTCCGATTTGCGTATAATGAGCCCGCACTCATTCCGAAAGCGAACAGTTGAAGGAAATGACATGCGGGCGTAGCTCAGTGGTAGAGCGCAACCTTGCCAAGGTTGATGTCGTGGGTTCGAATCCCATCGCCCGCTCTCAAAAAACCAGCCGGACGTACACCAAACGTTCCGATGACATGCGGGCGTAGCTCAGTGGTAGAGCGCAACCTTGCCAAGGTTGATGTCGTGGGTTCGAATCCCATCGCCCGCTCTCCAAGATGTCGGCTCCGCATATTGCAAGCCAATGACATGCGGGCGTAGCTCAGTGGTAGAGCGCAACCTTGCCAAGGTTGATGTCGTGGGTTCGAATCCCATCGCCCGCTCTTCAAGCTCCTCACTCGAGGAGCTTTTCTGTTTTCAGGGATTCGAACCCACGACGAGTGGGCAAGGTGCGAGTATGCGAGCAACTTGCCACCAAGCCGAGCAGTCACCGCTGCGAGGGCACTCTGCCGCCAGGCAGAGCTTGGTGGAGCGGGTAGAATCCCATCGCCCGCTCTTCAAGCTCCTCATCCGAGGAGCTTTTCTGTTTTCCGGGATTCGAATACATTGCGAGTGAGCAAGACAAAAAATGCAAGGCGTTCAGCTATTAGCCTTGCGGGTATATGCCTTTTGTGGTATATTGCCCCGCATGAACATCTTCCGCACAACATTACTCGCGCTCGCGTGCGCGACGCAAATGGCGACGGCACAGTTTGGCATGGATTTTGGATTTGGCGATGATCAGCCGGCATTGGTCACCACCAGTGCAAAGGCCAGCGTCACCAGCTACAAGCCGGGCGAAGCCTTTTATGTGAGCCTTACCGCCAGTGCGGAATCTCCCTGGCACACCTATTTCCGCAATCCGGGCACCATGGGCATGCCGATTTCTGCACAGCTGAAGGTACCCGCAGGATTCCAGGCAGAAGGCCCCTACTGGCAGCCGCCGCATCGCATGGAAGACAGTGTGAGCGTGGCCTACGCCTACTCTGATGCCGTAGCCGTTTGGAAAGTGACCCCCACGACTCAAGCCACGGGTGAAGCCGTTATCAGCATCGACACCACAGCCCAGGCCTGCAAGGAAGGCCAGTGCGGAACGCCCGAAAACTCTACGGCAACCGTGGTACTGAATGCCGGTGATGGCGCAACCTCTGCAGATTGGAACAACAAGGAGCAGACTGTTGAAGTGCTGGGCGACACCCCCATAGAAGTGAGCGCCACGCAGACCAAAGATGCAGTGCAGCTCAAGTTCGACTGGCAAGAGGACCTCAAAGAAGCATACTTCTTCTCGGAAGACAACAGCATCGACCCCGCCGCAGCCCAGACGCTCACCCGCGATGGCAACACCTACACCCTGACCCTGCCCCGCAACAAGGGTACGAATGACATGTATGCCCCGGCCAATCCTGAGACCGTGGGCAAGCCCCTGCCCACCCTGAGCGGCATCCTCACCTTTGGTGGCAAACACACCACCATCCAGATTGAGCCTCAGAAAGAAAGCGTCAGCGGCGTTCCTGCCGGTTTTGGCGGCATCATCCTGTATTTGTTCCTGGGTGGGTTGATTCTGAACCTCATGCCCTGCGTCTTCCCCGTCATCGGCCTCAAGATCATGAGCTTCGTGGAACTGGGTGGCGGCAGCCGAGCCAAGGTCATGCTGCATTCTCTTGCATTTGTGCTGGGTATCCTCATCTCTTTCTGGGTGCTGGGTATCATGCTCATCGTACTTTCCAACGCTCCTGCTCTGGCAGACACGCCCTGGACCGATTGGCTGCAAACTCTCTGGGCAGATGCCGGCTCTGAATCCCGCAAATGGGCTGTGTGGATGCAGAATCCCTGGGTTATCTACGCCATCACCCTGCTGCTCACCGTCGTAGGCCTGAGCATGTACGGCGTCTTTGAAATCGCCGTATCGGCCACCGGCGCCGGCCAGAAACTGCAGAACAAGGGCGGTCTTACCGGCTCCTTCTTCCAGGGGCTCTTCATCACCGTTGTGGCTACCCCCTGCTCCGCCCCCTTCCTGGGTGCAGCCATGCCCGCAGCCATGGCTCTGCCGGGCGTGTGGATGGTGGTAGCCCTCACCTTCATGGCACTGGGCCTGGCATTCCCGTACATCGTCCTGGGATTCTTCCCCTCACTCGTCAGCAAGCTGCCGCGCCCCGGCGCTTGGATGGAATCCCTGCGACAGGGCTTGTCCTTCTGTCTCTTCCTGGCCGCCGCATGGTTGCTTTCGGTGTACCTTTCTTTCGCCCCGGAGGAAGACCCGCTGGCCGTCATGTTCATCCTGGTATCTCTGGTGGTCTTCTGCTCGGCATTCTGGGTATACGGACGCTGGTGCCCCATGTACCGCAGCCGTAAGAGCCGCATCATTGGCTTGATTGTGGCCATCATCTTGGCCGTGCTCGGCATCTGGGGCGGCATGCCTGCCACGGAAAAAGAAAACACCGCCACAACGGCCGAGTGGCAGAACTGGACCCCCTCCGCCATGCAGGAAGCCCTGCAAGAGGGCCACCCGGTCTACGTGGATTTCACCGCCAAGTGGTGCGCTACTTGCCAGTACAACAAGATGACCGCCTATACTGACGAAGTGTACGCCGAGTTCAACCGAGCCGGTGTGGTTCTGATGCGTGCAGATGCCACAGAAAAGAACGCCGACATCGATGCCGAAATGCACAAACTGGGCCGCACCTCTGTACCGGTGAACGTCCTGTACATCCCCGGAGCTGAGCCTGCCATCACCCCCGAGCTGCTCACCCCCGGCAACCTCATGGAATTCCTCACCCCCCGTCTGGCTGATGTCTCTACCGGTGAAGAAGAAGAAGCACACGAGGATGAAGGAGAAATGGACGATGAAGCCGCAGCTGACGCAGCTGTAGAAGAAGCCGAACCCGAAACCGAGGAAGAGGCTGAATGAGCCACGATGCACCAGAGCAACACTTGCCCCAGCCCCCCAAGCGCAGCCGCCGCTGGTTTCTTAAGGGGTTGTTAGGCGTTGGAGCTCTGGCCGCAGCGGGAAAGGGTGTCGACTGGCTCCTGCCGCGCACCCTTTGCCGCGCCGGTGAATGGCATGGTCCCATCACCGATCATTTTGACGGCACCTACTTCTACAACCCGGAGCCGCAACTTCCCATGGGCACACGCGAGGCCCTGCGCTGGCTCACCGATCGCAAATCCAAGGGATATTACCCCACGATTGAGCGCAATACATACACCCCCGAGCTGGCTCCGCACGTCACCGGCAAAAATTGGGAAGTTACCATGGTGAACCACTCCACCATGCTGATTCGCATGCACGGGCTCAATATCCTTACCGATCCCGTCTGGAGCGATTATACAAGCCCTGTTCAAGGCTTTGGCCCCCGCCGCACACGCCCTGTCGGCATCGTATGGGATGAGCTGCCCCGTATCGATGTCTGCCTTATTTCCCACGATCATTATGATCATTTTGATGTCAACACCCTTCAAAAGCTTGAACAGCGAGACCACCCGCATTTCATCGTGCCACTCGGGCTCAAAAGCCTGCTTGAATACCACTGCGGCACTGGGCTCCGCATCAGCGAGCTGGATTGGTGGCAACACATCACCCAGCAGGGGCTGAGCATCCATGTTGTCCCCGCCCGCCACTGGAGCAAGCGCTACCGCACTACAGAAAGCTCCAACCGCTCGCTCTGGTGTGGATTCTACCTCAAAGCACCTTCGGGTGGTCCCTCCATCTACTTTGCCGGGGATACTGCCCGTACCACGTGGTTTGCCACCATCGGCAAGCGCCTCGGCGCACCGGATGTGGCGCTCCTGCCCATCGGAGCCTATCGTCCCGAGTGGATTCGCAACAACCATACAAACCCGGCCGATGCCGTGAACGCATTCCGGGCTCTCCGCGCCCCCTTTGCCATTGCATGCCACTTCGGTACCTGGCAGTTGGCCAATGAAGGCTACGAAGAAACGCTGCAAGACCTCGCAGCGGCACTCCAGCGCGCCAACATCCCGTCCACACGCTTCCCCGCCCCCGAAAATGGGCAGACAATCAGGGGGTGCGTATGAAGCGCGACAGGTTTTAACCTTGACAGGCAGGGGCTTCACGCACTAGAATGGCAGACATGAATTGGCTTCCGCGACATCTGCTGAAATATCTTTGCCTCCTGCCCATCATTTATTTGGTGGTGCTGTACACCATGGGGGCACAGGGGATTCGCCTGGCCGCATATTTAGATAGCATGGCAGAGCGCTGTCTGGAGGTCCTGAGCAATCCGTATTTCCTGATGGCAGCAATCATTATGCTGGTGGTAGCGTGTGTGCGCGGTATGACATTGGTGTGGAACATCTTATACTGCTGCGCAACCACGTTGTGGATTCTGGAAATTATCCTCCTGAGTGATGCCGGGGACGTCATCCTCCCCTCTGCCATCTGGGCCATTCCCGGAGCAAAATCGCTGTTGAGCGTGCCTACTGATTACCCGGTCACCATCTTCTTCATTCCGCTGCTGTGGATTCTTGGTGGTTTGTGCACCAATGCTTTCCGCAGCATCACCGTTGCATGCTGCCTCAATTTCATCATTTCTCTTTTGCTTGCCTACGCATGCCAAGGCATCGCCTATTTGTGGGAGAACATGAAAGAGCCATTCTTCCCGGATTTGCTGGCACAGTTCAAAACGGTGCGCTGGTGTACAGCCATTCTGCCGGTTCTATTCATGTTCCTTTACACCTTCTTCATCGCTGTGTTTGAGGCTCTTATTCCTCGCCGATTGATTGAGAAAAACACCAATAAGGCGCAGGAAGAAGCTCCTGCCGAAGCATGAAAAGATTCACTCTCCTCCTGATGGTTTTGGCCATACTCCCGGCAATGAAGACTCAAGCCGCACCTCACCCGCCAACAGAGCCCGACCGGGTGGTGCAAGCCCGCAAACATGTGGCTCCGGAGCTGGGGGCGCACTTCGGGCAGCCTGTGTTTATCCGCATCATCAAGGAGGATTGGGAACTGGAATTGTGGACCAAAAACAATGGGCAATGGAGCATCCTCAAAACATACGAGATTGCCGGCATGAGCGGTGAACTGGGGCCCAAAACCGCAGAAGGAGATTGCCAGGCGCCGGAGGGATTTTACGAAGCCACACCACGTGGCCTCAATCCGCGCAGCATGTATCATCTATCTTTCAACATCGGCTATCCCAATGCCTTCGATGTGTCGCAGGGCCGCACCGGCTCCTATATCATGATACATGGGAGCGATGTCTCCATCGGCTGCTTTGCGATGACAGATGCCGGGATTGAAGAAATCTACACCATGGTGAACGAGGCCTTTAAGGCCGGGCAACCCCGTGTACCTGTACAGGTATATCCCTTCCGCATGACGTCTGAACGCATGAAGGAAGAAGCAACGAACCCTCACTATGATTTCTGGCAGCTCCTACTCCCCGGTTGGCAGCACACAGAACAATGCCACGAACCGGCTCCGGGCACATACGAAAAGTAAACCCCGACCTCTCAGGCACGAGAGGCAATGAGACGGTACACACAAGGGGGAACGCATGCTTTCACCCAGCGTTCCCAGCCGGATACGCCCACAAATCCACGAACATAAGAGGAAGAGACTTCCTCCAGCTCGCTGGGCGGCATAAGGAACACAGACTGAATCTCCGGTTCCATGCGGGCATTCATACGGGCCATGGGCTTTTCATATTCAAAATCTATGGTGTTGCGCATTCCTCGCAGCAGGTAGTTGGCACCCACTTCCTTGGCAAAATCCACCAAGAAGCCTTGACTCACCGCCTCCACACGCACATTGCCGGGCAAATCTGCCAGCATCTCACGCAGTACAGCCAGACGCTCCTCCCTGCTGAAAAAGCCGGGTTTATCCGGATTCACCGCCAGAGCAACCACCAATTCATCAAAGAGTGCAGCCCCCTGCTGAATCATCCAGAGGTGGCCATTGGTAGGCGGATCAAAGCTGCCTGCATATACTGCGGTGCGTTTCATGCCTATGGGTATACCTGCAATAGGCTGTGGCGTCAAGTTTAATAGCAAAAAAAGACTGGCGCACCCAGCAGAAAGCCGGTGCGGCAGATATATTTGGGTCTAAAAGCCAGAATTACTTGGCCCAGCCGGTGTAGGCCGTGCGGTATACGGCAAGAATCTCTTCGCGCACGCACGGACGGGGATTGCCACCGGTGCAAACGTCAGCCATAGCGGCATCGGTCAGAGCTTCCAGGTCTTCTTCCTTCACGCCGATTTCAGCAAGCGTCTGGGGAATGTTGACGTCTGAGGAAAGCTGGCATACAGCCTGAATAGCGGCCTTGCGGTATTCCTCCTGAGACATGGCATCCACACCCTGCACGCCCATGGCGCGGGCAATTTCGCGGAATTTCTCGCCGGTGTACTCAGCGTTGTACTCCATCACATAGGGAAGCAGCACAGCGTTGGCCACACCGTGGGGGGTGTTGTAGAAAGCGCTGAGGGGGTGAGCCATGCCGTGTACCACACCGAGGCCCACGTTGGAGAAAGCCATACCGGTCATGTACTGACCAAGGGCCATGCCTTCGCGGCCGGCGGGGTCATTCTCCACAGCAGCGCGCAGATTCTTGGCGATGAGTTCTACTGCCTTGATGTTGAGCGTATCAGCCAATTCCCAAGCGGCCAGCGTGGTGTAGCCTTCGATGGCGTGGGTCAGGGCATCCATACCGGTAGCAGCGGTGAGTCCCTTGGGCATGGAGGACATCATTTCGGGGTCAACCACGGCCACCACGGGGATATCGTGGGGGTCAACGCACACGAACTTGCGGCGCTTGGCTTCATCCGTAATCACGTAGTTGATGGTGGTTTCAGCAGCCGTACCGGCCGTTGTAGCCACAGCAATCATGGGCACAGCCTTGTTCTTGGTGGGAGCCAAACCTTCCAGGGATACCACATCAGAGAACTCGGGGTTGTTGATGATGATACCAATGGCCTTGGCCGTGTCCTGGGGAGAACCACCACCGATGGCAATCATGTAATCAGCAGCAGCAGCCTTGAATGCAGCCACACCGGCTTCCACCACAGCTACGCTGGGGTTAGCTTTTACCTGGTCATAAATCTCATAGGCGCAACCGGCCTCGTCCAGCAGGGTCGTCACCTTTGCCACCACGCCAAAGCGCACCAAGTCGGCATCGGTCACAATCAGGGCCTTCTGGAAGCCACGGTTCTTCACCTCGGTCACAATCTCACGCACGGCGCCGGCGCCGTGGTAACTCGTCTCGTTCAGAATAAAGCGTTTTGCGGACATGCTTGAATTCTACCTTGATTTTGGAGCCAATGCAACAGAAAACTGATGATTTGGCATCTTTTTTGGGAGATGAGTACATTTTAGGGTTGAAATCGGGGGTGGAATGTATAGAATAAAGGCGCTATGACATACGAAGTTTTCGAAACGAAGGAAGCTGCAGCCAAGAAGTTGGCAGCAGAAGTTGCAGAGCTCATCCGCAGCCGCGCCGCTGAGGGCAAGGGCGTTGTCCTTGGTCTGGCCACGGGTGCTACCCCTCTGCCTTTCTACGCTGAGCTGATTCGTCTTCACAAGGAAGAGGGTCTGTCCTTCAAGAACGTGACCACGTTCAACCTGGATGAATACACCGGTCTGCCCCACGAACACGTGGAATCCTACTGGTACTTCATGCACACTAACCTCTTCAACCACATCGACATCCCCGCCGAAAACATCAACCTGCCCTGCGGCACCCTCGCTCCCGAGGAAATCCCCGCTCACTGCCAGGCTTACGAGGACAAAATCAAGGCTTGCGGTGGTCTGGACCTGCAGATTCTCGGCATCGGCCGCACCGGCCACATCGGCTTCAATGAACCCGGCTCTGATGACACCACCATCACCCGCCAGGTACACCTCGATGACCTCACCAAGACCGACGCAGCTCCCGCTTTCGGTGGTTTCGAAAACGTGCCCAACACCGCTATCACCATGGGTGTGGCCACCATCATGGGTGCCAAGAAGGTGCGCCTGATGGCTTGGGGCGACAAGAAGGCTTCCATCGTGAAGAAGGCTATCCAGGGTCCCGTGACCATCGATGTGGCCGCTTCCTACCTGCAGAACCACGCCGACGCCAAGTACTTCCTTGACGCTCCGGCCGCTGCTGAGCTGTAAATCTTCACCAAGGGCAGCAATATAGCTACCCCCAACAACACAAACACGAGCCGGGGTGCAAGCCCCGGCTCTTTGCATTCTCGGCAATGAGCCAACACCTCTACATCCACATCCCGTTCTGCCACCGCATTTGCCCGTATTGCGCGTTTTTTAAGCACACCCCCAGCGATACGGATTTGCGCGGTTTTGTGCGGGCGGTGGGTACCGAGGCCAGACTGCGACTGCCACAGGGTTTTACCCCCACAACCCTTTATTTTGGCGGCGGCACGCCCAGCATGCTCTCCCCCACTCATTTGGAGACACTGGTAGGGCACCTGCGAGAAGTGGCTGACCTCACCCAGTTGCAGGAATGGAGTTTTGAAGCAAACCCGGCCACATTTACCCCGGCAAAAGTGGAACAATGGCTGAGACTGGGCATCACGCGCATCTCCCTGGGGGTACAAAGCATGAGCGCAGATACACTCCAAATGCTGGGGAGAGAACACACGCCCGAGCAAGTGCGCCAGAGCGTAGCAATCCTGCGAGAAGTGGGCATGCCGCAGGTGAACATCGACCTCATGTTCAGCCTGCCGGGGCAGACACTAAGCCAATGGCAGGACACATTGGAGCGCACTTTGGAACTGGAGCCAAACCACATCTCCACATACAACCTTACCTACGAAGAAGGCACTCCCTTTCACCAGATGTATGGAGATAAGATGGTGGATGAAGAAACGGATGAGGCCATGTTTCAGCTGACAGATGACTTGCTCACCACAGCAGGTTTCCGCCACTATGAAATTTCCAACTACGCAAAGGATGGCTGCATTTCCCTGCATAATCTGGCTTGCTGGCAAGGTAAAGACTACTACGGACTTGGCCCCGGGGCCTGTGCCACCATCGGCCACACGCGCTACTCCAATGCGGAGAACACCCCGGCATACATCCAGACCTTGCTCCAAGGCCAATTACCGCCCCATGAAAGCGAAAGCCTAAGCGAAGCAGACAAACGAACCGAGCTCTTGGGGCTCTGGCTTCGCACGGATATCCCCCTGCCCCCAGTCTATCTGCGCGCAACAGACAGGGCATACATTGCATCACTCTGCCAGGAGGGACTTGCTACCTATTCAGAAGCGCACGGGCTGCTGCTAACCCGCAAAGGTCGCTTGCTGGCAGATGAAATTGTGGTAGGCTTCATGTAATTTTCGCCAACCGGAGCCATTGTGACAAAATTACCGCTTGAAAGAAGCGTTTGAACAGGTAGAATAAGGAGAATATCTCACCCTGTTCATATCATGCGTCTGCTCCCCACCATCGCACTTGGTCTCATCTCTGCGCTTGTACTGACACCCGTGGCCTTGGCTGCCTCCGCAAAAAAATCCGGCCGCAAAACAAGCACACACCGCAGCACCAGCAGAAAAACATCTTCCAAATCCTCCTCGGCTAAAGCAACCGAAACAACCGCTCCGACGGCAAACAAAGTTGTTTCTGAGGCTCCCGCCAAAATCGATGTAAAACCGCTGCCGCCTGAAATGGCAGAGAAATACAAGCTTTTCTTGGAAAAACTGGATGAGCAAGCCAAAAATGATAGCTTGGACTACTGCCCTGCGCTGCAGATTGTGCTGGAAACAACCGGGGATGAGTGGGCTGCGCTGGAATGGATGCAACATGCAGCCAATGAAGGCTATGCAGCAGCGCAAAGCTATGTGGCAGGTCGCGTCTTGAGCCATGTACCGGGAGACAAACTGCAAGATCCAGCCACCATTCAAGCATACAGACTGGCCAAAGCCGCAGCAGACAAAGGATATGACCCGGCCGGGGTAGATGTAAGCATCTGCCTGCGCCATGGCATTGGCACGGCTAAAAATGAAGCAGCAGCCAATGCTCAGCTTCTGCAAGCCTGCAAAGGTGGCAGCTTCGAAACACGCTTCAAATGGCTGCAACTGACCGGTCGTCTCAACAAGTTTGATGACAAGGACCGCCCGGAGGTCAAATCCGAAATAGAACGTGGTAACCACCACATTATGTACTACCTGAGCTCCTATGCTCCGGATTCCCCCACGCAAGTGGAATGGCTGCGCAAGGCTGCAGAACAAGGCAACGCCGAAGCGCTGTTCACGCTCTCATCCCTTTCCTCCCGCATTAAACCCAAGGATAGTTACGTTCTGCTGCAAGAGGCCGTTAAGTTGCACAGTCCCGCCGCCATGTTTGTGCTGGGCACTGCCCTGGCGGACCCCGACCCCAACAACAAATTCACCCAGGAGGCTGGTATCACCAAAGATGAAAAGTCCGGCATCCACCTAGTGCGACTGGCAGCCATGATTGGTAACTCCCAATCCAACATGGCGCTGGGGCATGCATACTATGACGGAACCTTCGGCCTGCCCAAGGATGCAGAAAAAGCGTACCGCCACTATGCTGTGGCCCGCAGTGCACGCAACATTGCCGGAGCCGCGGCAGAAGGCTATCTGCTGCTCAAGGGCGAGGGCGTCAAACAAGACACAGCGCGTGGCACATCCCTGCTCAACCTGGCAGCCAACGCCGGCTATGCTCACGCTTGCGTGTTGCTTGCGCACGCAGAATACGCCGGATTCGATGGTTCCCCCGATGCCTCCAAGGCAGAAGAATATCTCAATGATGCCGCTGTCCGCAAAATGCCCGAAGCATACGTCTTCCTGGCATACATTACGGCCAAAGGCGGCACCAACCTGAAAGCCAATCCCCAGCTGGCGGAAAACTATGTTCGCATGGCTTCGCTCGATATGGGAGATAAAGCTCAGCAACTCTACGATAAGCTCATGAGCGAAGGTAAATGGGAACCGCACCCATAATTCAGCTCTCTTAATAGAAACTGGCCACTGTAGTTTAGCGTCCATACACAATATCGCACAATTTTGCAGCACGGCATACTATATGCTGTGCTGCAAAATTTTTCTTACTATTGATTACGGGAAAAATGCTTGCCAGATGGCATCCGATATGATAGACTTGCGCCGCACTACCCGCTGATAGCTGGTAGCATGCATATCATACACCTAAAATCTACCCTCAAACACCATACACTGACTATGACAAAAGCCCTTTTTCGCAGCATCTTGGCCAGCGTAGCAATCCTCACCTTCGGAGCCCTGAATACACAGGCCGCCCCGACGGTCAGCAAAGGTTTCATCATGCCTGCAGCTCCGTCTCCGGACGCTCGTCCCAACCCTGATCTTCCCAACATGGGGCGCGATAAGCACGGCATGCCGTTCTATCATCCCAAGCAGCTCAATCGCGTGGTGCGTACCACCGCTTACACGCACTCTGAGAGCGACCACCTTGCCTACGGTCCCCGCAACGCAGTGGGTACCCGTCTGAAGTACAATGAACAGGTTCGCAGCGCCGCTGCAGACTGGTCTGTCTACCCCCTCGGCACCCGCTTCAAGATTAAGGGTGAGCCCTATATCTACGAGGTGGATGACTACGGCAGTGCCCTCGTTGGCACCGGCACCATTGATATTTACCAGCCTTCCCGCGCACTTATGCGCAAGTGGGGTCGCCGCGTGGTGGAAATTCAAATCATTCAATGGGGTTCCACCAAGCGCAGCATGGATTACCTTGCAGGTCGCACCCGCTACCGCCACTGCGCACGCATGATGGCCGCGCTGCAGGAGCAGACCCGCAATGCAGAAAGTGCTAAAAACTAAGATTTTATTCCCAAGATTCAAAAGGGCCGCAGTATCAACACTGCGCCCCTTTTTTTACATACAGCCATGAACAGGCTTGCCATGCCATCGTGTGTTCAGCGCCCCGCCATCGCCGCCTCCGAGTATGCCCCAACTCGTATGATGTCGCAATTTTGCGGGGGAGCCCTTGCCAAGTCCCGCAAAATATGCTAAACTGCGGCATGCCGAAAATCGCACTCATCCAGCAAGAAGCAGTAGCTTCCCCCGCAGAAAACAAGCGTCTGCAAATGGAGGCTATCCGCGAAGCCGCCGCAGGTGGAGCCCAGATTATCTGCACACAAGAAATGTGCACCACGCTCTACTTCTGCCGCACTCAGGATTGCGATTTGTTTGACACTGCCGACCCCATTCCCGGGCCGTGGACAGACGAGCTCTGTGAGCTCGCAAAAGAGCTGGGTGTGGTCATCGTGGCCGCTGGCTTTGAAAAACGCGCTACCGGTCTCTACCACAATACCGCCTGGGTGATTGACGCAGATGGCAAGTTCTTGGGTCAATATCGCAAGATGCACATCCCCCAGGACCCGGGATTCGAGGAAAAGTTTTATTTCACCCCCGGCGATTTGGGGTACAAATGCTTTGATACGCGATTCGGTCGCATTGGCGTTTTGATTTGCTGGGATCAATGGTACCCCGAAGCTGCGCGTCTCACCGCCATGGAGGGCGCAGAAATCATCTTCTACCCCACGGCCATTGGCTGGATTCCCGGGGAGGAAGAACTGTACACAGCCCAACATTGCGCATGGGAGACCGTACAGCGCGGGCATGCCGTAGCAAACGGCTGCTATGTATGCGCCGTCAACCGCTGCGGCACCGAAGGCGAAACAACCTTCTGGGGGCAGTCCTTTGTAGCAGACTACTGTGGCCAAATCGTAGCGAAAGCCCCGGTAAAAGAGCGCAGCATTCTCTACGCTGATTTGGACCTGGCTGCGCTGGAAGCCCACCGCCGCATCTGGCCATTCTTCCGCGACCGCCGCATCGATTCCTACAGCGGCATTACCCAGCGTTGGGGCAAATAAACATCATGAGCGCCGACACATCAGCAACAGACACGCCGCAGCCGATGAGCGTTATCATCGTAGGGATGGGAGCCCGCGCTTCCATCTACTCTACCGTTGCGCTCACCAATCCGGAATTGCTGAAGGTGGAAGGCGTGGTTGATGTGAATCCGGAGCGCGTGGAGCAAGCTCGCGTGATGTTTGGATTGGCCGATGAGCATTGTTTTTCAACGGTGGAGGAGCTTCTGGCACAGCCCAAGCTGGCCGATGCTATTCTCAACTGCACCATGGATAGGCTGCATGTGAGTACCTCTATCCCCCTGCTCCGGCATGGTTACGACATGCTGTTGGAAAAGCCCTATGCTCTCAATGATGAGGAGGGGCAGCAGCTGATTGACTGTGTGCGGGAGACGGGTCGCAAGGTCATGGTGTGCCACGTCCTGCGCTATACACCGTTCTACCGAGCCTTGCGCCGCGTGATTGTCAACGGCGTAGTGGGCGAAGTCATTAACATACACATGGCCAACCAGGTGGGATATCTGCATGAATCCGTATCCTTTGTGCGAGGCAAGTACGCCCGCGCCGAAATATGCGGCTCCGGCATGCTGCTCACCAAATGCAGCCATGACTTGGACATCATGTCTTGGCTCATGGGCGACAACGTGCCGGTATCCATCTCCAGCGTGGGCGGTGTCTTCCAATTCAAGGAAGAAAAAGCCCCCGAAGGCGCAGGCACGCACTGTCTGAATGACTGCCAACTGGAGCGCGATTGCCCCTTCTCTGCTCGCAGACTGTACATCGAGCATCCTATGCGCTGGGCCAACAATGTGTGGCATGATACGCACAGCAACCCCACCACGGATGAGGAGAAAGAAGAAATTCTCCGACGCCCGGATAATCCTTTCAGTCGCTGTGTTCACCGCTGCGATATCAGCATTGTGGACCACCAATCCGTGCTCATCCACTTCCGCGATGGCGCAACCGGCACCTTCACGATGAACGGCGGCGCCAGCACCCCGCGGCGCATCATACACGTGACCGGCACGCGAGGCGAGATATTGGGCGATTTCGAGAGCGAAAGTTTCCGCGTACGCCAAATAGATCCGGCAGCACCCGGCGGCTATACCGAGCGCACGCTTGACATGTCTGACTTCCAGCAAGGAGATGCCCATGGCGGTGGAGATCGCAGCATCGTGCTGGATTTCGTAGCCCTGCTGCGTGGGGAACGCACATCTCCCGGCTGCCCCACATTGGAAGACAGCATTACCGGCCACCGCATGGTGTTCCTAGCAGAGCAGTCGCGCTTGCAGGGTGGTGCCATGTTGCCCTGGTAACACGTTCCTCAGCCCCCATGCCGGAAGAAGCCCCCACAGCACGCAAAACATTCCGCTACCCGGATTTACCGATTTCCCGCAGACGCAAGGAAATTGCTGATGCGTTGCGAAAACACCAGGTAATCGTAGTGGTGGGTGAAACCGGCAGCGGCAAAACAACCCAGTTGCCCAAGATCGCGCTGGAAGTAGCAGGCAATCGTCGGGGTAAACTCGGCTGTACCCAGCCTCGCCGATTGGCAGCCGTAGCGGTTGCCCGCCGCATTGCAGAAGAAGTGGGCTGCGAACCCGGCGGCTATGTGGGCTACCAGGTGCGATTTGATGATAAAACAAGCGCCGATACTCGTCTGAAACTGATGACGGACGGTATTTTGCTGGCCGAAACACAGAATGACCGCGATTTACGGCAATACCACACCATCATCATCGACGAGGCTCATGAGCGAAGCCTCAATATCGATTTCCTGCTGGGGTACATGAAATTGTTGCTGGCGCGCCGCAAGGATTTGAAGCTTATCATCTCCTCTGCCACCATGGATGCCGCCGCATTCTCCGATTTCTTCGGTGGGGCCCCGGTCATCAATGTGGAGGGTCGCACCTACCACGTGGACATGCACTACATGCCCCCGAGAAACAGCGAGGAAGAACTCCCGGACCATGTGGCGCGAGCCGTGGAATGGCTCTCCGAGTACGATGAAAAGGGTGATGTGCTCGTGTTCCTGCCCGGCGAACGGGAAATCCGCGACTGTGCCGAAACGCTGGAGGCCTTGAACCTGCCCCGCACAGACATTTTGCCGCTCTTTGCCCGCATGGGATTGGGGGAACAGCAGCGTATTTTTCACCCCAACGGGCGTACCCGCCGCATTGTCCTGGCAACCAATGTTGCAGAAACATCACTTACCATCCCGGGCATCATTTATGTGATTGATAGTGGCTTGGCCCGCATCTCACGCTACCTGCCGGGCCGCCAGATTCAACGGCTGCAAATCGAAGCCATTTCCCAGGCCAGCGCACGCCAACGAGCAGGCCGCTGCGGCCGCGTGACAGAAGGTGTGTGCATTCGTCTGTATGCAGAAAGCGATTTCGAGACACGTGATGCCTACACCGACCCGGAAATCAAGCGCAGCTCGCTGGCGGGAGTCATCCTGCGCATGGCTGATTTACGTCTTCCCCCGTTGGGCGAGTTCCCCCTGCCCGACCCGCCCAGCGCCCGACTCATCAACGAAGGCTACCGCACACTGAGAGAAATTGGCGCCATCGACCGCCGCAAGCACCTCACCCCCACCGGCCGCAATCTGGCACGCCTGCCCTTGGATCCGCGTCTGGGACGCATGCTCCTGGAGGCAGAAAAAGAACACAGCTTGCCGGAAATGCTGGTCATCGTGGCCGGGCTCAGCATCATGGACCCACGCGAGCGCCCGAGCGATGCCGCCACCCAGGCAGACCAGGCCCACGCCCAGTGGAAAGATACCGACAGCGACTTCCTCTCCATGCTCAAGCTGTGGCGCGCCACACTGGAGTTCCGCGATAAGCGCAAGTGGAACCGCAACCAACTGCGCAAATGGTGCAGTAAGAATTACGTCAACTTCCTGCGCGTCATTGAATGGCACAACTTGGTACAGGACCTGTCCAGTACGCTGGCAGATACCATGAAATGGCGCATTCCTGACCTGGAGAGCGAAGACAAGCAAGCAACCGCCCCCATGGTACACCGCGCCATTCTGGCCGGCACACCGTTGCAATTCGGCATCTGGCGCCCCGAGGACAAAGTGTACCGCGGTGCGGGCGGGCGAGACTTTGCCATTTTCCCGGGGTCGGGGCTCTTCCGCCGCAATAAGCGCCCGGAATGGATTATGGGCGCGGAATTGGTGGAAACCACCCGCTTGTGGATGCGCCGCACCGCCATTCTCGACCCCATCTGGATTGAGCAGATAGCACCCCAGCTCTGTTCTCACCATGCGTACGATGCCGCCTGGGATAAAGCCAGCGGACAAGTTTTTGCCAAAGAGCGAGTAACCTGCGGCGGACTCACCATCATCGATGGCCGCCGCACCAGCTACGCCCGCTGCAATCCGGCCGGTGCACGAGAAATCATGATTCGCGAGGGCATTCTCGCCATGCAGCTGAAAAATGTACCCCCATTCTTGGCCCATCTGGAGGAAATGCGGGAAAAAGTCAGCGAGACGGAAGCAAAACTGCGCCGCAGAGACCTCATCTGGTGCGAAGAAAGCGTATTCCGCTTTTTTGACTCCCTGCTCCCGGCAGATTGTTGCAGCGAAAAGGCTCTGCACCGCTGGCGGCAAAAAGAAGAAGAGAAGAACCCGAAAAAGCTTTTCATCCCCTACTCTGAATGCGTCTACCAAGGGGAAGATGACGCCCCTGCCGAGCTGTATCCGGATGAATGGCATGTAGATGGTGCAGAATACCCCATTTATTATGCACACAATCCCGGAGAGGCAGACGATGGTGTGACCATCGGTGTCCACATTGACCAGTTGGACGCATTCCCTGACTGGCTGCCGGAATGGGGCGTACCGGCCCACCTGGCCGAACGCGTGGAGATATTGCTGCGAACCCTGCCCAAGGATGTGCGCAACTTCATCATGCCCATTGCCGAAGCCGCAGATACCTTTGCCGACATGTGGGAGCCACGTACACCTGACAGGCCCCTCTCCCATGCTCTGGCAGAGTACGTCATGCAGCGCAGCGGCAAGTTCTGCAATGCCCAGCAATTTGATTTCTCACGTCTGCCTGCTGATCTCATCACCAAAATATGGGTTTGCAATGACAACGGGGATGAACTGGCCACCGGCACACATGCCGATGAGCTGCGTGAGCGCTTAGCCGGTTACCGGGAAAAGCGATTCCACAAAAAAGCAGCGCGCACCTTCTCCTCCACCCCCATGTCGCGGTGGGATTGCGGCAATCTGCCGGACAGTGTTGATGTGGGCTCTGGCATCGGCTACCCGGCCTTGCAGGATGATGGCACCCGAGTGAGCATTCGCGTCTTCCTCAACCAGGCAGAAGCACAATTTGCACACCGCTTGGGTATTCGCCGATTGGCTCTCTGCAAACATGGCGATTTTATCAACAGCATCCGCAAAAAAATCCCCATCAGCAGCATGGATGCCAAGCTGGCTCTCAGCACCATTGGTGCGCAACCGGCTCAGAATGTTCTCGATACAGTCTATGCAGCCATGGATGCCACCTTGGCTCCACTTCCGCGCACAGCAGAGCAATTTGCAGCCGCCTGCCAGCGCATGCGTGAAGGCTTGTATGATGCGATTGTCGGCACCTACACCCGCATCTGGGAGCAACTGGCTGCAGCTCACACGCCGTTGCGAGAATACTGTCTCACAGCAAGCCGCGACCGCTATGCGAGCCGTATCGCAGAGGATTTGCAGCGCGAATGGCAATGGCTCACCCGTGCCTCATTCCTCAGCACCACCCCACCGGAGCGCCACAATGACCTGCTGCGCTACATCCGAGGCTTCCAGGAACGTCTGCGCCGCATTAAAGAGCAACCGGCCATCCGCGAATTGGACCGAATCGAAAGCTTTACGGCCGCTATCCACCCGGATTTCTACGAAAAGTATAGCCACCATCCGCACTCTGCCGCCTGGCTGGAGTACGGTCTCATGGTCGCAGAATACAGGCTCTCCGTCTTCGCCCCGGCTCAGGCCATCAAAGGGAGAGCCTCGGCCAAAAAAATGGAAGCTGCCGCCGAACTTCTATAACCCGGCAGCAGCCTATCTTCTTTATTTACTTTTTGCGTTTGAACGAAGGCTCAGCCTCCTCGGCCTTGAAATTGTAGAGCGGCTTAAAGATATCCGCCACATCTACCGTAGGACCGATATGCTGCAGGATATCATCCAGCCCTTTATACACCATGGGTGATTCATCCAGCGTACGCGCATTCACAGAGGTGGTATAAATACCCTCCATCTGCTTTCGGAACGCATCCACGGACAGCTGCTTGAAAGCCTGGGTACGGCTCATGATACGCCCCGCACCATGAGGTGCAGATTGATTCCAATCCTCATTACCCTTACCTGTACCGAAGATACAACCATCCCTCATGTTAATCGGGATGAGCAATTTTTCGCCGGCGCGGGCAGAAATGGCCCCCTTACGCACAATGTTGCTCTCATGGTCAATGTAGTTATGCGTTGTATGGAACATATCTTCCACAGCGAGCCCGAGTCGGCGCACAATAATGTCTGCCATCACCTCACGGTTTCGCAAGGCGAACTGCTGGCAAATGCGCATATCATGCAGGTAATGAGCTCGTTGTTCGCCCTCCAGGTAACAAAGCTCTGCCGGGATAGAAGGCTGAGCCTGATGCAATGCTTTGATGGTCGGCTGAATCTCGGTGAATCGGCCTTGAGCTTTCAATTCCTCAATGATTTCATTGATATTGGCACGCCCGGCATGAACATCTACAGCCAGACTCTGATACACATCGCATACCTGCTTTCCGAGATTTCGCGAACCGGAATGAATAATCAGATAGTAGTTGCCCTTGGAATCGACATCGACCTCCACGAAATGGTTACCACCACCCAGTGTTCCTAACGAACAAAGCAAGCGGTTTACCTTTTTCAGCTGCGGCAGGCAATGCAGAGATTCAATCTCGTCAAAAGCCTCCACTGCCTCACCGTGTACATACATGCCGCTGGGAATGTTTCGGTGCATGATGGCATCCAGCTCAGCAAAATCAGGCTTTTTCTTACCTAAATTAACCGTAAGCATACCACAACCAATATCCACGCCCACAATGTTCGGGATAACTTTATCTCCCAAATCTGCGGTAAACCCTATCACACAGCCTTTACCTGCATGCACATCGGGCATAATACGCACTTTTGCTTCTGCAAAAGCGGGTTGCGCCAGCAATCGCGAAATTTGTTTTCGCGCCAGATCATCCACCGTATCGGTGTAAATTTTCAGATTCATATCGTCAGTTATGTTTAATATAGATCAGGTTATCTGTTTTCTGTCTCACGACAGAATGCACCTCTGTTTTCCTTGAGTACCGGCAGGCTGCAACGTTTCCTGCTCGGGTAAATAGGTCACAAATTCGCACACCAAACCAACAAGTGTGCAGCGGGAGTCTACCATGACATCCCAAAGTGTCAAGTGCAGATTTCGACTTTTTTTGGCATCAAAGGCGGCAACCGAACACCTCGGAGCTGCGGCCACTTTGTTCCAGCGCCGTCCTGCGGGCTTCCGGCAGCACATCGCGAGACAAGGGCGCGTAGTGCAAACGATCCCGGAAATAAGTGACGGCACTCTGTGAGATAGCAAAAATCCACTCGAAGCCCATATCGCGTGCTTTTTGCTCTACAAAACGGCACATGGCGCGGCCATAGCCGTGGCCCTCGTAGTTTTTCTTGATGAAGAGACAGCCCAACTCGGCACAGGAGTTCTCCGGGTAGGGATAAATGGCTACACACCCCACAATGGTATCATCCAGCGTGTACACGTAGTAGCTCTGCAAATCATCACGGATGGACTCGTATGTGCGCGGCACTAACTTTTCATCCACCACGCAGCGGCCAATCATGGAAAGCAGCTCTGGGATATCCTCTTCCTGCAAGGGACGCACATCGCGATAGGAGTCCGTGTGAACCATGGTTCCCACGCCTTCCTCGGAGAAAAGCTCATCCAGCAGCACGCCGCGGCGCGTACCGTTAAGCATGTGTACACGGGCTATCCCACGGCGACAAACAGATGCAGCTGCTTGCAAAGCTTCCGGGTATGAACAATCCGTGCAGAACTCCACATCGCTTTCGCGTATGGCAAAAATGGGCTGGCCACTGCGGTAAGGTACGCCACCGGCCCACAGGCAAATATACTTGGAAGCGCCCATGGCCACGGCGAGAGAGACACTTCCCTCATCAAATCGACCGATTGAACCGGAAGCCACCAAGGCAACTTGGCGGCGCTCCACAATCTCTCGTACGCGTTCCTGAGACGCGGCACCTTCACTCAGTGGCAGCTCCGCCACCGCAGCATGCAATTCACACGTACCGGCACGGCGAGCCAAGGCCGCCGTATCATGCCCTTCTGCTACCAAAACCAACCGCACGCCAACCTCGTGAAGAGCATCGACATCCAGCAGAGCGTCCACCAGTTCGTCGGCAGCTAAGAGTTCCTGTGCGATGTGTACAACGAACAGGCGTCCCCGGAAATAGGGTACATACTCCAGTGCCGAACGAACATTCATGGATTGACGGCTGGAAAAGCGAATTATTTCTCTTCCACAGTGGGTTCTTCAAAGAGATTACCGGAATCAATGCTGCCCATGGTCAGGCCTTCGCCTTCGGGAGCCAATGCTTCCTCGGGCATCACCACAGGTGCAAGTGTTTCCTTACGCTTGGGATTGAATGTCACCTTTTTACGAGGCAGAACCAACTTCTTCTCCGGGACGATGGGCATATCGGGCACACCGGCACCGCTCAACGATTCATTCATGGGCATCTCCTCGTCCAAATCCAGAGCGGGGGCGGGCAAGGTTTCCTCTGCGGGAGCTTGCTGCTGGCGGGCGGCCATCTCCTGCTGGCGGCGCTGCAGGAACTCCATCTGCTCACGCAGAGCGGAGAGCAAGTCGCCATTGCCCAGGATATCGGTCACATCGCTGTCTTCATCATCAGCATTGCTGCCGGGAAGAGAGGCCAGGAATTCTTCGAATGCATCCAGGCTGGTTGTGCTGCGGAAAAGACCGTTGAGGATTTCCAGCTGGATGTTGTGCATGAGAGATTCGAAAAGCTCATAGGCTTCGCGCTTGTATTCCACGAGCGGATCGCGCTGGCCCTGGGCACGCAGGCGCACACCTTCACGCAGAGCATCCATATCCGTGATATGCTGCTGCCACAGCTTGTCGATAGCCTGCAGCATGATGGAGCGTTCCATCTGCTCCACGCGGTCGGCGCGCTCGCCTTCCACCTTCTTCTCGTACATCTCGCGGACGCGGGCAATAATCTTATCAGCCACATCATCGGGAGTCATGTTGTCGAAATCAACATCTTCCTCACCCCAGCCCATGGGGAATGTGGAATTCACCCACTGCAGGAGGTCAGAACGCTGAATAGACCCGGTGTTGTCCTTGTTGAGATAGAGGTCGCACTTGAAGCGGGCTCCTTCCTCCAACACATCATAAATCATCATGCGGGGTTCCTCGCACAGCAGAGCTTCATTGCGCATGCCGTACACGATGGCGCGCTGCTGGTTCATCACGTCATCGTAATCCAGCACATGCTTACGCCACATGTAGTTGCGCTGCTCCACTCGCTTCTGAGCACCCTCGATAATCTTGTTCATGAGGCTGTTTTCCACTGCTTCACCTTCGGCCATGCCAAAGCGGTCCATCATCTTGGTCATGCGCTCACTACCACCGAAATTGCGCATCAGGTCATCTTCAAAGGACAGGAAGAACTGGGAAGCACCCGGGTCACCCTGGCGAGAGCAACGGCCACGCAGCTGGCGGTCGATACGGCGGGATTCATAACGCTCGGTACCCAGCACGAACAAACCACCCAATTCTGCAACACCCTGCCCCAGCTTAATGTCAGTACCACGGCCGGCCATGTTGGTGGAAACGGTCACGGCACCACGCTGACCAGCACGGGCAATGATTTCAGCTTCACGCTGGTGGTTCTTGGCGTTGAGCACTTCGTGCGGAATGCCTGCACGCTGAAGCATGCGGGACAAGAACTCGGAGGCGCTCACGCTGGCCGTACCCACAAGCACGGGCTGTCCCTTCTTGTGAAGCTCCTGAATCTTAAGCGTCACTGCATTGTATTTCTCGCGAGCGCTCTTGAAGATGAGGTCATTGGAATCCTCGCGGATGCAGGGCTTGTTAGTGGGGATAGGCAGCACATCCAGACGATAAATATCGTGGAACTCAGCAGCTTCCGTTTCTGCCGTACCGGTCATACCGGCCAGGCGAGCATACAAGCGGAAATAGTTCTGGATAGTGATGGTGGCGTAGGTCTTGTTTTCGGCCTCGATCTCCACACCTTCCTTGGCTTCCACGGCCTGGTGCAAGCCATCGCTCCAGCGGCGACCGGGCATTTCACGGCCGGTATTCTGGTCGATGATGACAACCTTGTTTTCCTTCACCACGTATTCCTTATCGCGCTCATAAATGGTGTAAGCCTTGAGCAGCTGGCTGGTGGTGTGCAAGCGAGCGCCTGTTTCATCCAGCTTGCGCATGAGCATTGTCTTGCGAGCCTCACGTTCGCGCTCTGTCAGGGTTTCATCCTCATCAATGTTGACAAATTCCGTGCCGATATCAGGCAGCACGAAATCCTCCGGATGACCGGGGCTGATCAGCTCGCGGCCCTTCTCCATGAGGTCTGCATCGTGGGTCTTTTCATCCAGGCAGAAGTAAAGTTCCTCCTTGAGCTTGAAGAGCTCAATCTTGCGGGGGTCCTGGTAAAGGAACAGCTCATATTTCTCTACCATGCGGCGGAACTCAGGATCCTGCTGAGAAAGCATGTAGGCAGCATTGCGGGGCATGCCAAGCTTCACCTTGTACAGGCAGCGACCGGCAGAGGTCAAATCCCCGGCGGCGGCATACTCCTTCACCTTTTTCATGAGGTCATCGCACAGGGCTGCCTGCTTCTTGACCACCTTTTCAATGAGGGGCTTGAGCTCATCATACTTCTGCTCGCGTTCCACCACGGCAGGGCCGGAGATGATGAGCGGCGTGCGGGCTTCATCGATGAGGATGGAGTCCACTTCGTCAATAATAGCAAAATAGTGTCCGCGCTGCACCTGAGCTTCGCGCGTACCGGCCATACCATTGTCACGCAGGTAGTCGAAACCGAACTCGGCATTGGTGCCGTATGTGATATCGCGGGCGTATTGTTCGCGGCGAGCATCATTGGGCATCATGCTCTGAATGCAACCTACCGTCAGGCCCAGGAAGCCGAAGAGGGCGCCCATCCACATGGAGTCACGGCGTGCCAGGTAATCATTCACGGTCACAACATGCACACCAAGGCCGGTCAGCGCATTCAGGTACACAGGCAGTGTTGCCACCAGGGTCTTGCCCTCACCCGTAGCCATTTCTGCAATGAAACCGCGATGCAAGGCAATACCGCCCAGCAGCTGCACATCGAAATGCACCATATCCCATCTTACGGGAGTGCCACATACATCAATATCGTTGCCGCACATCAGGCGAGCAGCGCATTTCACCACAGCAAACGCCTCCGGAAGAATCGTTTCCAGATACTTGGCGCGCAGGCGGTCAAACTTGGGCTCAATCTCAGCAAAGGCCTTCTTGGCTTCTTCGATAGATTCGGCATTGGCCTCCACCTTGGGCAGACGGGGGAAGAGATCTTTCAGCTGTTCAAAACGGGTATTGAGAACAGCAGCATACTGAGCAAGTTGTTCCTCATCAGCCGTCAGAATCACGCCACGAGAAGGCAAATCCAAGGGAGTGAAACGATGCAGATAGGCTTGCCATTCGCGTGTTTTACCTTTCAGGAACTCCTGATCTTTGTCGCTCCATTCCTTCTCAATATCAATAATTCTCTTAACGACGGGCTTGAGTTTCTTCACCTCGCGCTGGTTCTTGGACCCGACGATTTTATTGAGTATCCACTTAATCATGATGCAGTAGCTATAAAAATTGACAGTTCGGCACACACGCGTCTGAAACGCGGTTCGCCATTCTACCACCCACCCCATGCTTTAGCAAGCCAAATGTCCCTTATGAACGGGCTTTCAATGGCATGATGACACGCAGAGTGGAAGAAATTAACGAGCCTCGGGAATATCTTCCCAGCGGGTCGTATAACATGGGGAGGATTTGGAGCAACGCCAGAGCGGCTCTGCCGATTTATTGGCAAACTGTATGCGGTGCCCGGCTTGCTGCAATTTGTCCAGCACCTGCATCAGCGGATTGGGTGCCACATTCGGGTGGTCGAAAGTTGGTTGCACGCTGTCAGCTTCCTGCAAATCCGCCAACAAGACACCGATTTTGCGATAGGGATAACCGGGGCGATACAGCTCCTCCAACAGCGCTGTAGCTGCCCTGTTAAACACTCTGGTATCGTCCGTAGGATGCGGCAAAAGACACCCCTGCTGCGCTGCATAAAGGACGGAACTTTCAGCATAGCGAGAGGTACGCAAGACAACATGCACCTGAGAGGCCATGAGTCCCTCTTTGCGCAGGTTGCGCGCAGCTTTTTCCACAAACCCACAAAGAGCTTCCCGCAATAAATGAGCATCCTCAATTCCCTCTTTCAATGAACGCGATACCATGATTTGGGAACGGGAGCTTACCGGCTCATCCTCCAGACAAGAGATACCACGCAGCTCCAGCACCAGGCGCTCACCATGCACACCGAATTTCTGACGCAGGCGGCCCAAGGGGGCTGAAGCAAGCCCCGCAGCAGTACGTATGCCCATGCCATGAAGCTGGGGAGCCAATTTTCTGCCCACCCCCCATATATCCTCAATCGGTGTTTTTTGCAACACATCGCCACAATCGGCGGTCAGTTGCAGCACACCGCCGTGGGCAGAGTGCTTTTTGGCACGCTCATTCGCTAGCTTTGCCAGCGTTTTAGTCGGGGCTATCCCCACACTGACCGTAATACCAGTCCAACGGCGGATTTTATTGCGGATTTTGCGGCACTCTGCCACCCAGTCGCAATGTTCGCTGCTTCCCACAGAAGCAAAGGCTTCATCAATGCTATACTGGTGAACCTCGGGCAAGGATTCCTCCAGTATCTGCATGATGCGGTCGGACAAATCTCCGTAAAGTGCAAAGTTGGAGGAACAAACAACACCCCCGACTTGTTCCAGTCGCTCGCGGCACTTGAAATAGGGCTCGCCCATGGCGATACCCATCTTTTTGGCTTCCGGGCTACGAGAAATCACGCAGCCATCGTTGTTGGAAAGGACCACAAGCGGGCGCTGGCGCCAATCCGGGCGAAAGACCTGCTCACAACTGGCAAAAAAATTATTGCAGTCGAACAGCAGGTACATATCGCCCGATGTGGCTGAGCCTTACAAGCCCAACTTAGCCATCAGAATCTCTGTGACCAACTTGGGATTAGGCTTGGGATTACTATTCTTCATCACCTGCCCGGTCAATGCGTTGATAAGCTTCATATTGCCCCCCTTCACCAAGGCAACCTTGTCGGGATTTTCGGCAATAACCTGCTCCACCAAAGCCTCCAATGCGCCGGAATCAGCTTTCTTGTATCCGCGCTTGGCCGCAGCGGCAGCGGCATCCTGCTCATCGCCGCTCCACAAATCTTCCTCCAGGATTTCGCGAGCCTGGTTGGTAGAGCAAATGCCTTCCTCCACCACATCAACAAGCCCGGCCAGCGTGGCGGGAGTCACGGGGCAATCGGAGATATCCATTTCCTGAGCGGTGAGGATAGGCGGCAAGATGTTGATGAGCCAGTTGGCCACCTTGCGGGGAGACTTGGAGCAACCGGCAGCAGTTTCAAAATAGGAGCACAGACCGGCATCAGCCACCAAGGTGTTGGCATCGGCCACGGGCAAGCCATACTGCTCCATCAGGCGCTTCTGTCGGGCATCCGGTAGCTCGGGCATCTCCTGCTTCACTTTTTCCACCATGGCCGCTGTGTGCACAGGCACCAAATCCGGGCAGGTGTGATAGCGATAATCGTGGGCATTTTCCTTGGTGCGCATCACGATGCTTTCCCCCAAATCATCATCCCAGCGGCGGGTGGACTGCACCTGGGCAATACCCATATCCAGTTCCTCTGCCTGGCGAGCAATTTCATAGATAAGCGCACGGCGAGCAGCAGACATCGAGTTGATGTTCTTCATCTCTATCTTGGCCCCAAGCTCCTTCTGGCCCTTCGGACGCAGGGAAACATTCACGTCGCAGCGCATCTGGCCCTTTTCCATGTCGGCATCGGAAATACCACCGCACACCAGGATTTGCTGCAAGCTCTTCAGATAGGCGTATGTTTCATCCGGGCTGGTCAAATCCGGAGCCGACACAATTTCCATGAGCGGTGTACCGCCACGATTGTAGTCTACCAGAGAATACGTACCGTAGTGCGTGAGCTTGGCGGCGTCCTCCTCCAGGTGGATGTGGTCCAGCTTCACCGTGCGCACCACGGCACCATCAGCTTTCACCTTGCTGTCTGCCGGGAAAGCCCAGGAATACAAAGGCACCTCACCACCAATGCACAGCGGCAAATCAAGCTGGCTGGTCTGGTAGTTTTTGGGCATGTCTGCATAGAAATAATTCTTACGGTCCCACTTGGAAACAGGCGGCGTGCTGCAGCCCAACATCATGCCGGTCAGAATCGTACGCTCGATGGCATACTCATTCAACACAGGCATGGCACCCGGCATACCCAGGCAGGTGGGGCACACGTTGGTGTTGGGCTCATAGCCAAATCCTGCCTTGCAGGAGCAAAACATCTTGGTGGCGGTCTTAATCTGGCAATGTACTTCCAGACCGATGGTTACGAGGTAGTCTGATACAGGCATGGTGAGAGGTTAATTTGAAGTGGTTGCGTTTTCATGGAGCGCTTCATCCAAATCTGAGCGGAATGACTCATCAAACACTTCATCAAACCAAGTGTTGTGGGTGTCTCCCAAGCTCTGGAATACGGTATCCAGCGCATCCGAAAAATGATCAAAAGGTTCATCATCGTACCCCGGCAAAGCGGCAATACGCACAATTTCGCTGCGAATTCCCCAGAGCAACGGCTCAATAGGGGCAAAAGCGGCTCGCACATGTGGGGCAGATTTATCTGCAAATGTTCTATTGGCCAAGGTGCTGTCCGGAAGCAATTTCTGCAGGCGACTGGTCAGCAGCGAAAGGGTCTCAGCAGCCTTGGTGGCGCTATTGGCATCTTTCACCTCTTGCAGGGCGGTCAGCACAGCCTTATCCGGCTCTACCAAACGGCGGATGCGCACCAACTCGTGGCGGGCCTCTGTTTCAGTAAAGGGCGGCTTGGGTTGTTCCAGCCCCGGCATGCATTCATCGTCAAAGATGCCTGCTGTAACGGCCGCACGAAAAGCGCCAATCAAGCGCTGCGAGCCATAGCAGCGCGCGCGGCACAAGCTTTCAAACTCATAGCTAAGGGATTCATACACCTCCGCAATGCGGTAATGCATCATGTCCAGCGCTTCAATATCCAAGGCTTGCTGGGCATACAGCTTATCGCCAATGCGCTCACTCTCTTTCACCAGCTCATGGAAACGCTGCGCCGCCGCATCCGCAGCTTGCTTATCACCCACACCGGATAGCAAAAACCACATATCGTTGGTCACTTTAAGCATTTCATGACCAAGCTTTTCGTTATCGTCAGACGCAGGCTCCGCCACTGCGGGGAAACTCAATCCCAACAGCATTGCAGCAACGGTGCTTCGGAGCATCCAACTCATAGCCGTGGCTATTTTAGCGTAGCTGCCGAAAATTGCAAGCCGGGATTCCGACAGTCTCACCTGACAGGTAGAAAAAAATGACACGAACATAAAACAGAACAGGAGAGCGAGTTCGCTCTCCTGCCCGATAAAAGCCTTTGAAAAGGTAATTCTTAGTTGTTCACGCGGCCGAGGTAGGTACCATCTTCCGTCTTCACGGAGATACGCTGACCGGCAGAGATGAAGAGGGGCACCTGCACCACGAGACCCGTGGTCATGGTAGCGCTCTTGTACACGTTGTTGGCGGAGTTACCCTTCACGCCCTCGGGAGCCTCGGCCACTTCCATGGTGATAGCGGCGGGCAGTTCGATGGAGCACACGATTTCATCGGTGAAGAGGAGGATGTAGGTGTTACCTTCGATGAGGTAATCCTTCACGGGTTCCACGATGTCTTCGCTCACGCAAACGTCCTCGTAGGTCTCCGTGTTCAGGAAGTGGTAGCCCATACCGTCCACATAGGAGAATTCCATTTCCTCGCGGCTGAGCATCACGCCCTCAAGGAAGTCATTGGAGGTAAGACGAAGGTTGTAGTCCTTCTTGGTAGCAATACTGCGGATGGTCATCTGCACGTAGGAAGCCATGCGGGGAGGAGTCTTAAGCTGACTTTCGCGCACAACACAGATGTCGCCGTTGTAATTCACGGCGTGACCTTTGCGAAGCTGAATAACGGGAACTTTTGCCATAGCGCGGCGGAGCCTACCAGAGGAACCTGTTTTAGTCAAGCTTTTTCTCGTCTCCGCGCGTCAAAAAGAAACGTACCATCAGGAAATTGATGGGAACAACCACGCAGAAGACGGGCAACGGCAACAGCGCATCAGCAGATGACAGGATGGGGAATGCCTGCACCAGCGCTGGCACAAGCCAGGTGAGCCCCTGCACCATCAACTGCCCTACCCCCAAATACAGGAAAAGGTTGAGCAAGGCCAGGTGCATGCCGTAATTCACCGCATGGCTGAAAGCAAAACCGGCACCCTTCCCCACGCTGCCTTTGGTGCGGAAGGTCCAGCGCAAGGAGGCAATATAGTTGCCTACAAAGCTTACGATATAACCGACAGAGTACGTCACGCTCAGCCACATGGCATCCTCCGTACCGAGGCCAAACAGCTGATTGAGGCCAACGTAAACGCCCCAATGCACCAACGTAGCCAGCACACCCACCACAAAAAAGCGGATAAACTGGGGGCCAAACTTCTGCCAGAGCATCTTCACAGACTTACAGAGGATTCTTACCGAAATAGAAGTTGAGCAACTCCAGCTGGTCTTCCTTGGTCACCAGATAACCGTCCTTGGGGTCCAACCACTGGAAGGAGTGGATAGACTTGCGAAGAGAACCACGCGGGTCTTCCGGCTTATGCACGGGGAGGCGATCCATCAACTCGGGAGCCAGAGCTTCCACAATTTCCATGGTGGTCAGCGGCGGCATGGCCGGAATGATAGCAGGAATGCCAAGCGGGATGCAGCGTTCTACATCACCCAAGATACGATCAGCAATATAGAGCTGGTGCATTTCCAGCGGAGCCAGGGGCAGTTCCTTCTTACCGGCAGGAGGATTCGTGATGATATCCATCAACTTGCTGTACCCCTGATATGCAGGAGACACAAGCTCCGGCAGGTATACATTGAGCACGCGCCCATATTGGCGGTTAAGCGCAGTGTACAAGTTGATGCGATTCTGCACGTATGCATCATCGCTCTGCTCCAGCGTGGGCGTATTTTCATCTGCATCCTCAGCCAGCATATCACACGTTGTCACAAAAACAGTGAACTCGGGCTTGATATCGGCCAGATGATTAATCAGATAATTCGTGGCCTGCGTATCTGCTTCCACATTCTTGCGCACATTCTCAGGCCCATTGGCAATGGCATTATCCAAATACACCATCATGCGGAAACTACGACCAAAGGTCAGACGAAAATTCTCTTTATCAATCAGATAGTCGAAAAAACGTCTCTTGGTCCAATAGCGACCAAGAATAGTACTGGCACCCAGGAAAGCCGTTGCGTTTGACATGAGAATGAAGGGTAAAACGGTGAATATTATGTACTGCCCCGAAGTCTAGCACATCTGACTTGGCATATCAAGCAGGGATTTTCCACATGCAACACTTTGCAATAAAGCAAACGGGCTGCATGCTCTGCAACATGCAACCCGGAAAGCTTTGCCTGCGGCGCGCATGGCACCGCTTGGAGGGCATCAGGATACGGTCGAATCCAGGAAGCCCTTAATCTGGCCGATACGCGTTGGGTGACGCAGCTTGCGCAACGCCTTGGCCTCAATCTGGCGGATACGCTCGCGGGTCACGTTGAACTGGCGGCCCACTTCTTCCAGCGTGCGGGGATTACCATCCTTGAGACCGAAGCGCTGTTCAATCACAGCGCGTTCGCGCTCGTTGAGCGTGTTGAGAACGCCGGAGAGCTTCTCGCGCAGGGAATTGAACGCCGCACCATCCATGGGATTTTCTGCGCTCTTATCCTCCAGGAAGTCACCGAAGGACGTATCATCGGAATCACCCACAGGCTGCTGCATAGAGATGGGCTGCTGAGCCATCTTGAGCACGCTGCGCACGCGCTCCACAGCCATGCCGCATTCGTTGGAGATTTCTTCGGGCGTGGGTTCGCGGCCAAAGTCCTGCACCAGCTTCTTCTGCACACGCATCAGCTTGTTGATGGTCTCAATCATGTGCACAGGAATACGAATGGTACGAGCCTGGTCTGCAATGGAGCGAGTGATAGCCTGGCGAATCCACCATGTAGCATAGGTAGAGAACTTGTAACCGCGGCGGTACTCGAACTTCTCCACGGCCTTCATCAGGCCCATGTTGCCTTCCTGGATAAGGTCGAGGAAAGCCAAACCACGGTTGGTGTACTTCTTCGCAATGGAAATCACGAGACGCAGGTTGGCCTCAATCATTTCCTTCTTGGCATCCTTGGCTTCCTTCATGCTTTCGCGCATGGCCTTGTAGTTCTCCAGGAACTCGGGAATGGGCATCCAGAGCTGCATTTCAAACTCAGCCAAAGCCTCCTGGCTTTCCTTGTTGTCAGGGTTGGTTTCGTGAACGCGGCGCAGCTTGATGATACGCTGGCGGATTTCGCGAAGCTTGGCAACAAAGTCCTCATACACCTTGCCCTTGAAGGAGAAGCGGCGGTACTGGACATCCAGCTCCTCAAGCAGGCGGTTGAATTCCTCTGCAGCGGCTTCCACACCCTTCTTGCGGCGGCGAGCCTTGCGCAGCTGGTTGTAGGCAGCCTGTGCATCATCATGCAAATCGTACACCTTGTTGATGAGGGGCTGCATCTCCTTGAAGTACTGCTCACGGTGGTCGATGTTCTTATCAGCCACCACGCGGTCAAAGCGTTCCTTGTTCTGCAGAATGCGCTGAGCGGTCTCCAAGTACAGCATGGCCACCACACCAAACTTGTGCAGGCGTGTCTGCAGCTCGCTTTCAGCCTGGTCTATGCGGCGGGAAAGAATCACTTCCTGCTCGCGCTTGAGCAATTCCTTCTGGCCCATCTGCTTCAGGTACATGCGCACCGGGTCATCCAGGATATCAAGCTTGGCCTCCAGTTTTTCAGACTCATCCTCATCGCCGGTCACTGCCAAGCGCTGGCGATCCGTGTAATTGTCAACATCGGAGGGATCGATGATATCAAAGTTCATGCCACGCAGACGCTCCATGATTTCGTCATGGTCGGCGGGGTTAATCATGTCGCGGGGCAACACGTCGTTGATGTCATCGTACGTCAAATAGCCATGGTCCATGGCCAGCACAATCAGCTCGCGCACCTTTTCCTGCACACCGGGCGTATCTACAATGCTACCGGTTGTAGAATCACCGCGACGCCCACCGGTCAAATCGGCAGAAGAAAGCGGCGTGATGATGGATTCGTCGCGCACTTCCACACCAAGAGCATGCAAACGCTCGAAAAGACGCTCCGTGTCTTGTTCCTCATAGCCTTCCATGGGAAGAGAGGAGAAAATGTCATCATCCGTCACATAGCCACCATTCTTCTTAGCCAATGCGAGCAGATTCTTGAAAGCATTCTTCAGGGTGATATCATCCGGGAAATAATCCTGCAAATCCTTAGCGGTCACACGGGGTGCGGTAAAGGTATTCTTGCGCTTGGACTTGGAGGGCCTGCTCGTTTCTTCAACGGGCAACACATCATCCATCGGCTCCTCAATCTGGGGAAGTTCTTCATCCTCAGGAGCGGCAGTCTTCTTCGCAGCGGGCTTCTTGGCCTCTTCCTTGGCAGGAGCGGCAGCCTTCTTCGCGGCGGGCTTCTTAGCCTCTTCCTTGGCAGGAGCAGCAGCCTTCTTGGCCGCGGGCTTCTTGGCTTCTTCCTTAGCGGGGGTCTCAGCCTTCTTCGCGGCGGGCTTCTTAGCCTCTTCCTTGGCGGGGGCGGCAGCCTTCTTCGCGGCGGGCTTCTTGGCTTCTTCCTTAGCAGGAGCGGCAGTCTTCTTCGCTGCGGGCTTCTTGACCTCTTCCTTAGCAGGAGCGGCAGCCTTCTTCGCGGCGGGCTTCTTGGCTTCCTCCTTAGCAGGAGCGGCAGCCTTCTTGGCAGCAGGCTTTTTGGCTTCTTCCTTGGCAGGAGCAGCAGCCTTCTTCGCGGCGGGCTTCTTAGCCTCTTCCTTGACGGGAGCGGCAGCCTTCTTGGCAGTAGGCTTCTTGGCTTCTACCTTAGCGGGAGCCTCGGGCTTCTTGGCGGCGGGCTTTTTGGCCGTGGACTTACCAGCTGCGGTTTTGGTTTTAGTTTCTGTTACTTTTTCCTCAGCAACAGACTTTTTCGAACTCTTATCCTGCTTTTTCTTTGGCGTAGACATGATATGAACAGAAAATTGAGGGTATACCCCACCCACTACGCAATTTGTCAAGTTTTTCGACACATTGCGGGCGCATTCTAACACGTATAAAAAACGCGTCAACCCCTATTTCGCCATTATGACAAAGAAAAGCAGCTATCTGACGTAAAACAGTCAGATAGCTGCCACTTTTTGGTATGCTTTTCTTACTTGCTGTGAATATTGAGCATCTGGGCATAGGTGGGTACCGGCCACAGGTCGGCGTCCACAATAGCTTCCAGAGCATCCACTACTTCACGAGCAGCTTCCATCGCAGCGCGCATGTCAGCGGGATTTCCGTCTGCAATGGCCTGAGACAGCGCTTCCACCTTGCCGGGAAGCTCATCATACAACGAGCCAATCGCTTCAGCACGCTGGGCAGCAGCCTTCAACCCGGCTTGAATACCGGCAGCCTGAATGGAGGCCACAGTACCGCAGATATCGGTCATCTGCGCGGCGATAGCGGGCATGTAAATCGTATTAAGCATATTGAGGCAGGTCTTCGCCTCAATGTCAATCAGCTTCTCAAAGTTCTCCATCTGGATTTCCTTGCGAGCCAGCAGCTCAGCACGAGACAACACACCGTACTTCTCCATCAGAGCAATGGAATCCTCGCGGGAAAGCACTTCGAGCGCCTCGGGCGTTGTCTTGATATGCGGCAAGCCACGGCGGGCAGCTTCTTCCACCCATTCCTGGGAATAGCCATTACCATTGAAGACCACGCGGTCATGCGCAGTGAGCATATCCTTGAGGATGTTCTGCAAGGTCTTGTTGAAATCGGGCGTGCCGGCCACAGGCTCCAGCAGCGTAGCTACTTCGTCCAAGGCTTCAGCCATGATGGTATTGAGCACCGTCATCGGCCAGGCGCAGGTCTGAGAAGAGCCAACGGCACGGAACTCGAACTTATTGCCCGTGAAAGCAAACGGGGACGTACGGTTGCGGTCTGCCGTATCCTTGGGCAGCTCGGGCAACACATCCACACCCAATTCCATCGTGGTCTTGGAGGCAGAGCACTGAGCGCCACCATGCTTAATCTGGTTGATGATGTCCGTCAGCTCATCACCCAGGAAGATTGAGATGATAGCGGGCGGGGCTTCAGCCGCACCGAGACGGTGATCATTCCCTGCCTTGGAGATGGAGGCACGCAGCAAATCAGCATGCTTATCAATGCACTGAATTACGCAAGCCAGGAAGGTAAGGAAGAGCTTGTTGCTGTGCGGTGTCTTGCCCGGGGAGAAGAGAGAGCCCATCTCCGGCGTGGAAAGCGACCAGTTATTATGCTTACCGGAGCCATTCACGGAGGTGTAAGGCTTCTCGTGCAGCAGACACACCATGTTGAACTTGAGAGCCTGGCGCTCCAGCACGTCCATAATCATGACGTTGTGGTCTACAGCCACGTTGCAAGCCTCGAACAAGGGGGCGATTTCAAACTGGCCGGGAGCAGCCTCGTTGTGACGCGTCTTGGAGGGCACGCCCAAATCCCACAGGGCGTGGTCCACGGAGGTCATAAATTCCAGCACGCGTTCCTTGATGGAGCCGAAGTAATGGTCTTCCATCTGCTGATGCTTGGGCGGCAAGCAACCGAAAAGCGTGCGGCCGGTCTCAATCAGGTCCGGGCGCTTGAGATACAGATTGCGGTCAATCAGGAAATACTCCTGCTCTGCCCCCAGATTTGTCTCCACACAGCTGGGCTCGATGCCAAAGCAGTTCAGCACGCGCGTCGTCTGCTTGGCCACAGCAACCATGGAGCGCAGAAGCGGCGTCTTCTTGTCCAGAGCCTCACCGGTATAGGAGCAGAATGCCGTGGGAATGCACAGGGTAGCCGTGCTGGCCGTGCGCTTGATGAATGCGGGAGATGTGGGGTCCCACGCCGTGTAACCACGGGCTTCAAACGTGGCGCGAATACCACCGCTGGGGAAAGATGAGGCATCCGGCTCGGCCTGAATCAGATTCTTGCCGGTAAACTCGCAAATCATCCCGCCCTTGCGGTCGGGCTCCACAAAGGAATCGTGCTTTTCTGCCGTAGCATCGCTCAGCGGCTGGAACCAGTGGGTGTAGTGCGTAGCACCCTTGGACAAAGCCCACACTTTCATGGCTTGAGCCACCTCATCAGCAATACCCATGTCCAATTTGCCACCTTTCTGGATGGTGAGCATCATCTTCTTGAATGCGCTCTTGGAAAGGTACTTTTCCATCGTCTTGATTCCGAAGGTATCGCAACCATATCGGGCTTCAAGCGTGGCTTCAGCATCGGTTATGTTGTCAGTCAGCATATAATATGTTGTGTGGGAAAGTTTTATTCAGCAGCAATTTCGCCGCGTGCACGCAAATCTGCGTTGATGGCATCCAGAATATCCAACTCGGGGCGGAAATTGGCATCGTGGTGAGATGAACGAATGAGCGGACCACTGGCCACATGGCGGAAGCCCTTGGACAAAGCCACCTCGCGCAGTTCATCGAACACCTCGGGGCGGATGTAATCAATCACCGGCAGATGGCGGGGAGAGGGGCGCAGGTACTGCCCCATGGTCAGCACCGTCACACCATGCTCACGCAGGTCATCCATCGTGCGCTCAATTTCATCTCGGGTTTCACCAAGCCCCAGCATGATACCACTCTTGGTGACCACCATACCCGGAGCCATTTCAAGCGCACGCTTCAGCATCTGCAAAGACACGCGGTACTTGGCGCGGAAACGCACCAGGGGAGAAAGGCGTTCCACCGTCTCCAGATTGTGGTTGAAAATATGCGGGCGAGCCTCCATCACCTTGGCCAGAGATTCCTCCTTGCCGTTGAAATCAGAGGTCAACACCTCGATAATCGTCTGCGGGCTGGCCTTGCGAATCTCGCGAATCGTGGCAGCAATGTGGCCGGCTGCACCATCTGCAAGGTCATCGCGGGTCACCATCGTCACCACAGAGTGGTTCAGATTCATGCGTGCCACAGCATCTGCCACCTTGGCAGGCTCTGCGGGGTCAAGAGGCTTCGGTTTGGCCGTACGCGTGGCACAAAAACCACAAGCGCGGGTGCAAACATCACCACACACCATGAATGTAGCAGTGCCGTGGCTCCAGCATTCGCCACGATTGGGGCACATAGCCTCCTCACACACAGTTACGAGGGAGTTTCCCTTCACCAATTTCTGTACATCCTTGAATACCTGCCCCTTAGGCAGCTTTACCTTTAACCACGAGGGTTTGCGTGTGTGCTCATCCGACATGTCGGCACCAGTTATGCCTTAAATCTCTAGAAAAATCAAGTCTAAAGACATGTAGAGCATACACATTCCTACCATCTGTACCACTTTACCGCATGAATCATGCGCGGATTTTCACCTGTATTCGGGGAATCCCCCGGCCGGGCTGTTTGTGCTTGCATACCAAGGCAAAGAGTGCTAACATGTCGCGCATGAAGATTTTCTGGTCGTGCATAGCCACAACGTTGGGGCTGATGATGGTATCCTGCTCGTCAGTCGTCCAGCAAATGGACTTCATTCCGGTCCCCGGCGAAGAAGAGGCTACAGATGAGACTTCGGGAGATGAAGCTTCGGCAGAGGAATCTGCAGAGGAAGAAGCGACCGAAGGCGAAGACGAGGAACAGCCTAAGCCCAGAAAAACGAAGGAAAAAGCACAACAAGAAAGCACAGCCGCCGCAACGAGCAGCAGCGATGTCTCTGACCTCGTTCCCACACCGGAGCAACAGGCTGCTGCGGCTAAACTCCTCGCAACGAAGTCCCGCGAGGCAAGCGCAACCACGCACGATGTCTTGCCCGAACCGGTAGCTCAGGAAGAAGTGTTGGTGGATGCCATTCCCAACACATCGGGCATTCCCGGCCGTAATTCGCTGCGCATGCACCGCTATGCCCCGCCGGAAGAAGCTGCCAGCGCAGGCGAAGCAAAAGCCCTTACCCCCAACAGAGCAGAACGCCACGGCTTCCGCTCCCCCGTACTGCCCACCAAACTGCCTATGGATATCAACGGCAAATTGACAGGCGAAGGCAACAACTGATAATATGGATACTCCCCCACGCAAATTTGTACCTACCCCGTTCGCGTACCACGAAGAGGTAGAACTGGTCATTGATAATCTTTCCAACATGGGTGACGGCGTAGGCCGCATCGATAATTGGGTTGTGTTCGTACCCTACACCCTGCCCGGCGAGCGTGTGCGCGCCCGCATCTACCGCAATGACAAAAATTGCTCCATGGCAGATTTGGTGGAAGTGCTGGAACCCTCCCCCCGCCGCGTAAAGCCGCAATGCCCCGTGTTCGGCTACTGCGGTGGCTGCCAGTACCAGCATTTGGATTACGCCGCCCAGCTGGAGTGGAAAACAGCCCAAGTCGCAGACCTGCTGCGCCTGCAAGCCGGGTTGGAGCTTCCCGTCAAGCCGGCCATTCCCTCACCGGAGACATACAACTACCGCTCCAAAATCACCCCGCACTTCCAGAAGCCCAAGGACGCCCGCATGGGCAGCATCGGCTTCTTGCGAGCCGGCTCCCGCAGCGAAATTTGCGATGTAAAGCAATGCCCCATCGCCATGGAGCCCATCAATGCCGCCCTGCCTGCACTGCGAAAGGCCGTGCAACAGGCTGCCTCCCAGTACAAGCGCGGAGCTACCCTGCTCATGCGCGTAAGTGAAGGCAGCGTGATTACCAACAACAACGCTGTCTGCACCGAACGCGTGGGCGACCTCACCTTCAACTTCCTCGCGGGTGATTTCTTCCAGAACAATCCCTACATTCTGCCGGCTTTCACAGATTACGTTGCCCGCCAGGCTTGCGCCGGTGGCGCCAAGTACCTGGTGGATGCTTACTGCGGCAGCGGTCTCTTCGCCCTCACCCTCGCATCTCACTTTGAAAAGGTGCTTGGCGTGGAAGTCAGCGAAACCAGCGCCGACTGGGCACGCGCCAACGCCCGCACCAACAACATCACCCACGCCAGCTTCCTGGCCGCCAGCGCCGAGGCGATCTTTGAGCAGGTGGATTTCCCCGCTGAACAAAGCGCTGTGGTCATCGACCCGCCCCGCAAGGGCTGCGATATGGCTTTCCTGAACCAGCTCTTTGCCTTTGGTCCGGAGCGTGTTGTTTACGTCTCCTGCAACCCTGCCACCCAGATTCGAGATTTGGCAGAGTTCGACAAAGCCGGATACGAGGTCATCGAAGTGCAACCCTTCGACCTCTTCCCCCAAACCAAGCACCTGGAGTGCGTGGCCACTCTCCGCAAAAAAGCATGAGCGAATCCACCCACAGGCTGAGCAGCAGCGCAGAGGATTACCTGGAAGCCATTGGCCACTTGTGCCATAAAAATGGCTGTGCCCAGGTGAGCGACATTGCCGAGATGCTGGGGGTCAAAAAACCTAGCGTCACGGCGGCTATGCGCCGTCTGGCGGAGCTCGGTATGATTGAATACCGCCAATACAGCCCCATCCAGCTCACCGAAAAAGGTGCCCGCTATGCAGAAAGCGTCATCAGCGCCCACCGCGTGCTTTATCGTTTCATGGAAGAAATGGCCGGTCTGAGCAGCGAGCGAGCCGGCGAAGCAGCCTGCTTACTGGAGCACCTGCTCTCTCAGGAAGAAATTGATGGCATCGCCGCCCGTCTGAAAGCCAATTCCGCCGAAAGTTGAACAACGTCGGCACCCGCAGCGTCTCAGTTCCATACAACCCGTTACCTGCACTCGATGAATCTCCGCAATCCCAGCGTCACCACCTCTCTCATCATCATCAACATCGTCGTCTTCCTCGTGGGAATGATGGTGCAGAAAGATGCTCTCCTGGGCATCGCGTTCCCTTCCTCCCCCGAAAAAGACTCCATCTTCCATATTCTGGGGGCATATTCCTGGTTCACCTGCTTCATGGAGGGGCAAATCTGGCGCATGGTCACCTACCAGTTCCTGCATGCCAACCTCGGGCACCTCATTTTCAACATGTGGGCGCTCTACTTCTTTGGCCCTGTGATTGAGCAAATCATGGGCAGCCGCAAGTTCCTGGCCTACTACCTCGCCTGCGGTGTATCCGGGGCGTTGTTCTCCTCGCTTCTCGCCAGCATGGGGCTTTATGTCACCCTGCCCACCAATGCCGAAACCATCCAGGCCGTCAATGCTCTGGCCCAATACGTCGGCTACGAAGGCATCGTCATGCCCTGGCAGATGATACCCATGGTTGGAGCCAGTGCAGCAATCTACGGTGTCATGGTGGCAGCCACCTTCCTTTTCCCGGATGTCCGCATTTCCCTGCTCTTCCCGCCGATTACGCTCAAGCTGCGTACCTTTGCACTACTGATTATCATCTTTGCCAGCGCCACCATCCTCTTCAACTTGAGCAACGCCGGTGGCGAAGCCGGGCACCTGGGTGGCATCATCATGGGCGCTATCATCATGATTTGCTGGAAACTGCACCATAAGTTCAAATACAACGGATGATAGCACTCTTCGACATGGATGGTACCCTCTTTGCCGGGGATTCTCAGTTGCGCTTTGCCCGCTGGATTCTCAAACGGCACGGCTGGCGCCGTCTTTACCTCCTCATTGTGCTGCCCTGTGGGTTGCTGCGCGCCCTGCGCATCCTCAACACCGAGCAAATGAAGCGCATTTTCCTCTCCTACGCCTGGGGAATGCGCAAAGAAACGCTGCAACAGGAATGCCAAATCTTTGTGCAACAAGAGATTCTGCCCGCTATCTATCCCCCGCTGCGAGCAAAAATCGAACAACACCACGCCCAGGGAGACACCACCGTCCTCTGCTCTGCATCCCCCGATTGGTGGACACAACTGGTCGGCCCCTCTCTCGGATTCACCCACACCATCGGTACCCCGGTGGAAATGCCAGCGCGCATCCCCTTCTTCCCCCGTATCGAGGCCCCCGGCAACAACAAAGGAGCCAACA
>JAZRRO010000058.1:0-60940 GCA_045650805.1 Akkermansia sp. | reverse complement strand
GGCGTAGCCGCGGGGAACTTCTTCATTGTACATTTTTCATTGTTAATTGTGCATTGCGGGCTGTGCCCGCTAAATCTCCATTTGACTGACGGATGGCGAGAGTTCTGAGATACCCATATACTAAAAAGCTGCTGCACGCGTTCGCATGCAGCAGCCTTGAAAGGAAAGGGGGGGGAATAATCAATCCGTCATCATGTTGACGAAGATCTTCACCGTGGGCACGAATTCCTCCGGCACATCGCTGTAGCCGTAGCCACCCTTGGTGCTGTCTTCAAAGTCATCCAGGTACTTCTCCAAGCTCTTGAGCACGATGGCGCGCTGCTTGGCAAAGGGTTTCTGAGCTTCCACAATTTCATCCTTGGTCAGGTTGTTCTTGGTCACCGTGGCATCTGCCTTGGCACCGGGACCATACAAATCCATATAGGGCTCAGCCATCTTTTCCAGCTTATCAACCATTTTCTCAGCTTCGGACGTCTTTTTGGCTGCCTTCTTCACCATGGCAGCGGCCTTCTTAGCAACCACAATCTCCTTCTTCACCCAACCGGCCAAGGCAGCCTGGCGCTTCTTGTCCTTCTTGGGGGAGGCTTCCTCGGTGCTTGCTTCTTCCGTCTGCTGCTCGGCAGCAGCTTCGTCCTGGGCGCTCAGGGGAGCAGAGAAAAGGCAGAACAAGCCTGCCAACCATGCGATTGTCCAAAGTTTCTGTTTCATAAGTATGCGCACACTCTAACACGCTTCTCACGCCAGTGCAAGCCTATTTTCATTGCCCATCAATCTTTTGGATACGCGGGCTGCACTCCACAAAAAATGCCGCCGGAGCTGCTCCCGACAAGTGCAGTCTGAATACCGTTGCTACCTCTCGGTCCTGGCGGGGTTTTCCAGCTGCACCTCCGGGGAACCCCGACGGCGCAGTCATTCTGCCACACTCCCCCGCGCCCGTCAAGCCGAAATTTTGCCCCGCATGCCCCGAAGCACGTTGAAAGACATGGCTATGCACCCAACAAAAAGGCGCAGGATTGCTCCTGCGCCTTTGGTGTAAAACAATGCGTGAATAGCGGGCGGATTAACGCTCGAAGAGCTCGCGAATCTTGCTGCCCACGATTTCCACGGGGTGCTCGGCCAGAGCAGCACGCTTGGCCAGCAGGTTGGGAGCACCGGCGGCGGCTTCTTCCAGCCACACGCGAGCGAACTCGCCGCTCTCGATGCGCTTGAGGGATTCCTTCATCTTCTCCTTCACTTCCGGACCGAGAATCTGCGGGCCGTTGTAGTATTCACCGAACTCAGCGGTGTTGGAGATGACGCCGTTCATGGCCTGGATACCCTTGTTGTAGATGATGTCCACGATGAGCTTGGCTTCGTGCACGCATTCGAAGTAGGCCATCTCAGCGGGATAGCCGGCTTCAATCAGGGTTTCAAAGCCGTACTTCATGAGGTCGACAAGACCACCGCAGAGCACGTTCTGCTCGCCGAAGAGGTCTTCGTAGGTCTCCTGCTGCATGGTGCATTCCAGCACGCCACCGCGGGTCAGACCTTCTGCCTTGGCCATAGCCAGAGCCACTTCGCGAGCCTTGCCCGTGGGGTTCTGGAACACGGCAATCAAGCCGGGGCAGCCGAAGCCTTCCTCGAACACGCGGCGCACTTCCGTGCCCGGGCCCTTGGGAGCCACCATGATCACGTCCACGTCTGCGGGGGGCTCAATGGTCTTGAACACGTAGGCAAAACCGTGGGAGCAGCAGAGCGTCTTGCCAGCCTTCAGGCCGGGCTTAATCTGGTTGATGTACACCTCGCCGTGCTTTTCGTCGGGAAGCAGAATGTGAATGATGTCTGCCTTGGCAGCTGCTTCGTCCACAGGCATTACCTCGAAGCCATCCTGCACTGCGGCATCCCAGCTCTTGCCGGGGCGCAGACCAATGATGACATGCACGCCGCTGTCGCGCATGCAAAGCGCCTGGGCGCGACCCTGTGCACCGTAGCCAATCACGGCCACCGTCTTGCCATTCAGAACGCTCACATCGGCGTCCTTGTCGTGAAGAATATCCATTGTCGTATAAAATCAGTTCGTTGAAAGGCGCACCCGCGGCATGCAGGTGTGTCTGCCAACAATGTACCACCTTATCCTCTAAATGCAAGCTCAATGTACGCACCCGCCCTGCTCCCTCCGCCGTATGACACAACAACAGAAGCTCGAATGACTGGTTCTCCACGGTAAAATCAAGATGTGTCGAGGTGAATGCACAATGAACAATGAAGGAAGGCCCTACTGCTTCACCGCGACCATCTTTGAGCCCACATACGTGTGCTGTACACACTGACAAACACCGAACAAGGTAACAAAACAACAACCGCCCGGTGATAGAACCGAGCGGTTGTTGTTGTTGATAAACTGAGTTACTCTTTCGGGTGCATCAGGCAGCTATACCGAAGTGACGCTGGATGTCCGCAAAAATTCGGTCGCGGAGCGTGCGTGCCTTCTTAATGTCCCTTGTACGCAGGGAGAAGCGAAGGCGTTCAGCCGTAGCATCCGGCTTATGAACGGTAACGTGGCACCACCACACGCCGCGGTTATTCCACAGGTGGTGGTTGAGGTTATCGTCGTTAATACGAAGCGCGATTTTGGTCTGAGGTGATGTCATTTTAGTAAATTCTGATGTGATTAACAGGAAGGATCCTGCATACATCCGCGTTCGTTTCGGAACAGCTCAGCAGCAAATCCTCATAGGGTCTTGTGTGAACAGACACCGGAGTTTGCTGCATCGTTCAATTTTTTTTGAACGATTCGAAGCGATATCAGTAAAGGATACCGGCTTTCTTGAGCGTGTTGAAGGCGCCGTTCTTGGAAATCGTGCGGAGAGCCTTGCAGGAGAGCTTCATGCGGATGTAGCCACCCTTGCCACCGTTGAGCTCGGGAACCCAGATACGCTTTTCCTGGAGGTTCGGATAAACTGTGCGGTTCACCACCTTCGTGACGTGACGACCGATACCACCCTTCTTCTTAGCAAGACCGGAGCGATGAATGCGACGGCCCTTGTGGGGCATAGCAAACGTAATATTGCAAATTCTGGACATAATTTTATTGGGGGTTAAGATTGTTGCGGAGCGCTATTCTACACGAATTTGGCTTCACGTCAAGCAAAACAACGCTTTATCTGCAAAAAAAAGCTTTCAGGCAATGATTTACAGCAAATAAATCCGCTGAATTACTTGCCGAGGCAGAACGTAGCAAAGACGCGGGTGAGGATATCTTCGGTATCAATACGGCCCACAATGGAGCCGAGAGCATCGAGTGCGGCGCGGAGGTCAACATCGGTAAATTCGGGGGATTCGCCGGCGAGAACGGAGGCCTGGGCGAGGTCGAGCGCCTGGATAGCTTGCTGGAGAGCGAAGCGGTGGCGGGTGTTGATGGCGGCGAAGTCGGCCGCGGTGGCATCATGGTGCAGGAAGAGGTGGGTAATGGCTTGCTCCAGCTCGGCGCGTCCCTGGCCAGTGCGGCAGGAAAGGCGGATGGCCTGCACACCCTCCCAGGCGGGGTGGGGCGGCAAATCGGCCTTGTTGAGCAGCAGCAGGCGGGCGCTGCCCTCCGGCAGGGTCAGGGGAGCAGGCGGCGGCTGGGTGATGTCTGCCACCTCCAGCACCAAATCAGCCTCAGCCCCGGCGCGGCGGCTGCGCTCCATGCCGGCGCATTCAATGGCATCAGCACTTTCATGCAAGCCGGCAGTATCAGTCAGGCGCAGGCGCAAGCCGGCCAGGCTCACGCTTTCTTCAATGGTGTCACGCGTGGTGCCGGCTACATTGCTCACAATGGCGCGTTCATACCCCAGCAGCATGTTGAGCAGGCTGGATTTGCCCACATTGGGGGCACCGATGATGGCGGTGCGCACACCCTCGCGCAGGTAGCGGCCTTCATCTGCTGTATCGAGCAGTTGCTGCAAATCGCCGCGCACATTCTGCATGGCAGTGGCTAGCTGCTCCATGGTGTCGGGGGAGATTTCTTCCTCCGGGAAATCAATGTAGGCGCCCAGGTGAGCGGCGGTGGAAATCAATTGATCGGCCGCAGCTTCCACGCGGGAGCTGATGGCGCCCTGCAGCTGGTTTTGCGCGGCGCGGAGGGCGAGGTCGCTGCCGGCAGAGATGATATCCATGACGGCCTCGGCGCGGGTGAGGTCCAGCTTGCCATGGGTAAAAGCGCGGCGGGAGAACTCGCCCGGCTCAGCAGGGCAAGCCCCGGCAGCCAGCAGGCATTCCAGGACACGGCGGGTCACCAGCATGCCGCCGTGGCAGGAAATCTCCACCACATCTTCGCCGGTGTAGCTGGCGGGGGCTGCAAAATAGGTGGCCACGGCTTCATCCACCACGCTGCCATCCTGGCGGCGCAGGCGCACCAAGGTAGCGCGGCGGGGCTCCAGACGGCGACCGCAGCAGGCCACAGCAATCTCGTGGGCCTGCGGACCACTCATGCGCACCACAGCAATGGCACCCGTACCCGGGGGCGTAGCAATAGCAGCTATGGTGGTTTCTTCGGTCATCAGCTCAGGCGGGTGATTTCCAGGTGGCGCACCATGCACTGGTTGGTATGACCGGCGGTGTTGGTGCAAAGCTCATTGTAGCGCAGGGAGAATCGGTGTACCCCGGCGGGCAGCTCCAGGCGCAGGGAGGCGGTGTTGGTGTAGTCCTCCCACATGCCCTGCTCTGTGTTGTGCGGGAAGGAGATGATGGAGAGCGGGCTATCGTTCAGGAAAAGCTGGCGCAGGGCGCAGGTATCGCCATCGCGGCGGGAGGCGGTGGCATTGGCATAGCAGATGCGGAGGCTGTAGGTACCCTCTGCCAGGGTGATGGGCTCGTAATCCAGGCGGGAGGTGCAGGCACGCGTATCCAGCCAGGCTTGGTGGTGCTCCACCGGGTATTCAGCCTGCTCGCCGATGCGCTCGGGCTGCAGGCGTTGGCGTGCGCCGGGGCGTATGCATTCCCACGGGCGGCTCAGGCCGGATGCATTGGTGGCAGACACGGCCTGCACGCGGTATTCTGTATAATAAGCAGCGCCGGGTGTGGGCACGTAGGAGGGTTGCCCGGTGGTGGTGATGGCCACACCATTGGCATACACACAGTAGCTGGTGGCACCGGCCACCGGATGCCAGCTGAGCAGCGTGGGCTCGCATTTTTCCCACACGGGTGCGGGCAAGGCATCTGCCGCCAGGGGGTAATCCGGCTTGGGTTCTTCTTCCTCTTCTGCGGGCATCAGCTCCAGCTCAATTTGCAGGCGGCCCTTGGTATCCAGCGGGATGATGGGGGAAGCCGCCTTGCCGTTGATGCGGGCGGAGCAAATATCGGTGCCGTAGCCGTTGATGTGCACATCCAGCACCATGTCGCGGATGCGCAGGTTGGTCAGCCAGTGGCTGCCGGCAAAACTCTTGGGCACACAGGGGGCAAAGACGAGGTTGTCGCTCTCATACTGCATGCCAAACAAGCCAAAGTAATACATGCCCAGCATGCCCGATACACTCCAGAGCTGGCGGTCCGAGTTCTGTATCGTCCCCTCGGCCTCGCCGGTCTCGGCCTGGAAATTTTCCTTGGAGGTCCCGAACGCCATGGCCGCGCGCAGCAGGGAAGCCATGGATTGCTCTGCCCCGCGGGTATCTTGCAATTCTGCATGAGCCAACAGCACGTAGGCCTCCACAAAGGGCCAGATGGCGCGGTTGTGATACGCGGCGCGTTCTTCTTCCTTGAAGGGAGCAAACACGGGGGTACCCCACGGGGTGCGGGGGATGCTGTTCATGGCCTGGTGCGCCTTGTTGCCGGCCACCAGCCCGGTGATGACGGCCAGGGACGTCGCGAGCGCGTCCACGCGTTCTTCCAGACAGCGCTCGGTGCGCATCATGCCAAAGCTTTGTGTGGCGCGGCTCCAGAAATGCTCCTGCACGTCTGCTGCAATGGCGGCGGCTTCTTCCTGATAGGGGGCGGCTTCTTTTTCGCGGCCCAGTTCATTGAGCATGCGGCCCAGGATGCGGCGGCTCACGTAGTGCAGCACATTGGTGCCAAAAGCCCACGAGGCGCCAATATCTGCCGGGCTCATCCACGAGGGGTAGCTCTGCTCACGCCAATCAATGAAGGAAGTCTCACCCGGGCGCAGATGCCCGCGGCGGGTCAATACGGCATCATCCTGTGCAATCGTGGCCTGCAACACGGTGGCACAATAGGCCAGCCATTGGCGGTCTCCCGAGGCCAGATAGTAGGTCCACGCCGCCAGGGCCCAGGAGACGCGGTCTGTCGAAATCGGCCAGCCACCGCCCGTGCCCGTGTCTTGCAGGATGATACCATCCTTCACGCGGGATTCCAGACTGCGGCGGCAGGCTTCCGGCTCCAGATAGGAGGCACCCAGCGTCACAGCATAGGCGGTGTCGCGGGTCCAGGCCGTGTGCCAGGAGGCACCCGCCAGCAGCAGCCCCTCGGGGCTGATATTCTGCTGCAGCTCGTGCGCGGCCAGGGCATACATGGCCGTGAGCACGGGGATGCTGCCGCGGTAGCCGGTTTTTTCGCGCGGTACGGGGGGTATCTGCACCTCCCGCACCTGGCCGTGGCGGGTGATGCGCAGGGTGCTGTGCCCCTGCCCCACCAGCTCGGCCACCAGCCCCGGTTGCTCCAGGCGCAGCGAGCTGAGGCGGTAGGCCTCATTCTCGTACAGGATGCTTTCCGGGGTGGTGTTCATAGGTGTGAATAGACCTTGCGACAAGGCATCAGAGAATGGCGCCGGGGGTGTAGTTCACACCATCGGGGTAGATGTCGGCAATCTCCTTCACCAGAGCCACAAAGCCATTCACCTGGTCGGCAGCCATGCCGGTATCGCCGGCGTTGTCATCATAAATCTGCTGGATTTCCTCGCGGCTGAGCGGCAGACGCTCATCGGCACCCAGGCGGTCCAGCAAGTCGTTGCGGGAGATGGCACCGTTGCGCAGGTCGTTGGATACGGAAACGGCGTGTTCCTTGATGACCTCGTGTGCTTCTTCGCGGCCCATGCCGCGCTTCACAGCAGACATCATGATGGTGGTGGTCATCAGGAAGGGCAGGTAGCGGTCCAGCTCGGTGTTGATGACCGGCTCGTACACCTGCATCTGATCCAGCACGGTGATGAAGGTCTCAAACAGACCATCGGCTGCCATGAAAGCATCCGGCAACACGCAGCGGCGCACCACGGAGCAGGACACGTCGCCCTCGTTCCACTGGTCGCCCACGATGCCGCCAATCATGCTCAGGTGGCCCTTGAGGATGGCGTGGAAGCCGTTCACGCGCTCGCAGGAGCGGGGATTCATCTTGTGGGGCATGGCGCTGGAGCCTGTCTGGCCCTTGGCAAAGCCCTCGGTGCAGAGCTCGTGGCCCACCATGAGGCGCCAAGTCTTGCAGAAGCTGCTGGGGGCGCAGGACAGACCCACCAGACCGGAAATCACTTCAAAATCCAGCGAGCGGGGGTACACCTGGCCCACGTTGAGCCACTTGGTGCCGATGCCGAGGTGGGAGCAGATGCGTTCCTCGAGCTCGCGCACGGTGGCGGCATTCTTGCCAAAGAGGGAAAGCTGGTCCAACTGGGTACCCACGGCACCCTTGAGGCCGCGCACGCGGTAGCGGTCCATGATGCTCACCCAGGACCATGCCCAGTGCAGCATTTCCTCGCCGAACATGGCAATGCGCTTGCCCATGGTGCTGGCCTGTGCGGCCACGTTGTGGGTGCGGGCAGCCAGGGTGAGGGTCTTCCAGTTGTCGGCATGCTTGGCCATGCGGTCCAGCACAGCTACAGCCTTGTCGCGGATGATTTGCATGGCGCGCCACACCTGCAGCTGCTCCACATTCTCCGTCAGGTCGCGGCTGGTCATACCCTTGTGGATATGCTGGTGACCGGCCAAATCACAGAATTCTTCAATACGGGCCTTCACATCGTGGCGGGTGATGCGCTCGCGGTTGTTGATGGATTCAATATCCACCTGCCCTTTGACGCTTTCGTACGCGTCGATGGCTTCCTGGGGGATATCCAGCCCCAGGTCCTTCTGGGCTTTCATCACGGCGATCCAGAACTCACGCTCCAGGACGATGCGTCCTTCTGCGGACCAAATGGATTTCATTGCGTCGGAGGCGTAGCGACCGGCCAGTACGTTGGGTATTGCGTTCATGATGTGGAGTATGATGATATTCTGTCTGCCTTGCGGGCGCTCTGCTACCCGCTCGCGCCAGCTTAGCATTTTTCCCACCACTTGACAAGCCTAAAGCCTGTCTGCTCCCCTGCCCTGAAAAGCGCGCTACCTGCTTGGGATTGGGCAGCGGCCGATTGTGTCAAATCTGCCATATTCATTGTGGCAATAGCCTCACGATGGTGAGCTTGAAATTCAACAAAAAAAGCGATAAATCATAGATGTCAACCACCACTACGGTTGGCACCGAACACAAAAAAGACGATATGAATAAAAACACAATCATCGCTATGGCGCTGGCCATCGGGGCTGCGCCGCTCTCTCAGGCCTCATCATTCAACCTTGCCACGCACGCTAAAGATGCGTTCAAGCTTTTTGATGCAAAACGAGACCATGCCGAAAACCCTTGGTTGCAGGAACTCTCCATTAAAATGAGAGGCCAGTATCAATGGGGGTATCTCGACCCGGCCGGCGGTAGCGATCGAGTCAAGGGCAACCGCAACGACAACAATGAATGGCGCCGCTTCCGTCTGGGAGCCCAGGCCAAGGTACTGGATAACTTTACGTTGAAAGGCGTCTGGAATATCGGCGGTCTGGATGCCCGCAACAAATTCAGCAACGGCATGTGGAACCGCTCCCGCACAGAGGGTACACTCGATGAATTGACCATCTCCACCAAAACGAAATCTGCCAGCTTCACGCTTGGTAAACACAAACCGGCCTACATGGCTGAATACCGCACCTCCAGTGCCAAAATCATGACCATGGAACGCTCTGTACTGGTCAACCAATTGAAAGCAGAAAAGCTGTACGGTCTTTCTGCATCCAATGCAGACTCCAAGTCTGAATGGGGGTGGAACGCCGGTCTCTGGCTCAATGGCCAGCGCGACACCTCCTGGCTGGAGCCCTCTTTTAATAGTGATGACAGCGCCACGCTTGGCTTGTCCGTTTCCCGCGCCACGGGCAAGGACAGCCGCCTGCGCCTGGATTACATGCACAGCTTCCACAAAGATGGCAAGGTAAACGAAGGGTCCGAATACGCCGGCCCCGGTGCAGAAGACGTCTTCGCCCTGAGCTGGGAAACCAAACAGGGTAAGCTGAACTTCATGGCTGAAGCCCTGGCAGGCCTGAACGTGTATGATGGCCAGAACGGCGCGCAAAATGTATTTGGTCTGGTCGCTATGCCCAGCTACCGATTCTCCCCGCATTGGGAAGGCGTGGTGCGCTACCAGTTGGCCAGCGGCAGCAACGCCGTCAAAGGCGACAGCCGTTACTATACCACCAACTCCACCTACTCAGGCACCAGCGATTTGTTGCAGGGTCTCTACCTGGGCGCAAACTACTACGTGTGCCCCGAGAATCCGAACATGCTCAAGCTCATGCTCGGCGCCGAATACTTCAACTCCGAAGGCAAGGATGCCAAAGGCAACAAAGGCTTCACCGGTTGGCAGTTCTCTTCTGCCGTTCGATTTGATTTCTGATCAACTATTATTCAACCTTATAACCCAACAATCTGATTATGTTTAAGAATCTGTTTATCGCTGCAATGGGTCTGTGCACACTGGCACAGGCCAATACCACCATCACCGGTGCGGGTGCCTCCTTCCCCGCCCCTGTGTACCAGAAGTGGACTTACACGTACTCCCAGGAAAACCCTGACACTCAGGTGACCTACCAAAGCATGGGCTCCGGGGCCGGTCTCAACCAGATTAAGGCCGGTACGGTGGATTACGCGGGCTCGGACAACCCGCTCACCCTGGAACAACAACAGGCCGCCGGGCTGGAGCAATACCCCATGCTCACGGGTGGCGTGGTTGTCATTGTCAACCTACCGGGCGTGAAAAACGGCCAGCTCAAATTGAGCCAGGATGTGCTGGCTCGCATCTTCCTGGGCGAAATCACCAACTGGAATGACCCCGCTATCAAAGCACTCAACCCCAAGTTGCGCCTGCCGAAGCTCAAGATAACCGTCGTTCGCCGCTCTGATTCCAGCGGTACCTCGTTCATCTTTACAAACTACCTGTCCAAAATTTCTGCAGATTGGAAGAACAAGGTAGGCCAGGGTTCCTCTGTCAAATGGCCGGTAGGCATCGGCGGGCAGAAGAATCCGGGCGTGTGCAACAATGTTGCTCGTACCCGCGGCTCCATCGGCTACACGGAATACACCTATGCTGTTGAAGCCAATCTGACCTGCGCGATGCTGGAAAATGCTGACGGCAAATACATTGCACCCAGTCAGGCCAGTTTCTCCGCATCGGCTGCTTCGGCAGATTGGAACAATGCACCCGGATTCTACATGGAATTGACCAATGTTCCCGGCGCAACCAGCTGGCCGATCACCGGTGTAACCTACATTATCATGCGCAAGGATACTCCTGCCGATAAGAAGGCTAAAATGCGTGATTTCTTCATGTGGAGTTACACCAAGGGCGCCCCTGTGGCTACCAAGCTCAACTATGTGCCCTTGCCGGATTCTGTGGTGAAGCTCATCGAGCCCAAGCTCTGAGCTTATCTGGCTACAGATTACCTATCCCCTCCCCTTGCAGGACATACCTGCAAGGGGCTTTTTGATGCTGACGAGATGCTTATTAACCCTATAAATGGCGATTTAGCGGGCACAGCCCGCAATGCACAATTAACAATGAAAAATGTACAATGAAGAAGTTCCCCGCGGCATAGCCGCGCCTAGCTTTGAGCCCGCTCTGCGGGCGGTAGATGGTAGCCACGGGTGCAGCCACGCAGTGGCGGAACCCGGGGTTGGGTGCAAAAATGATGAGGAGTCCGGGCAGCATCGCGACTGCGATGCTGTAGAGGACGGCAGATTGAAGGGCGATGGGCGCAAGCCCAGACCCGATTAGCGTGAATTTATCATATTGGTGATGAATGAACAAAAACGAAAAACACGCTTATTCCACGTTCCCCGCTTCCGCTCCGGGCTAACGCCCTCCGCTATGTTGCTGTCGCCCTCCACAGCATCGCAGTCGCGATGCCGCTCCGGGCTCTATTATTTTTTTCAACCTACCCGGGGTTCCGTTTGCTTCGCTCGCTCCACCCCGCGCTAACGTCTGCCGCCCGCGGAGCGGGCTCAAAGCTTGCTGCGGCGTAGCCGCAGGGAACTTTCCAAATGTGCAATTTGAAATGCTAAAATTTGAAATCCATTGTCGCGCATCCTGCGCGACAAATTCCCATTTGTCTGGCCGTGGGTGAGCTTTTAGAGGTGCCCTGCTTGGGAGAAAAGGTAATCACTGGGGCACGCGCAGTATAAACGATTCATCCCATGCGCCACACAGGCAGCGCATGGGATTGTCTTGCTATGGATGAGGATGAAATGAATCAATCAGGTGTGACGCACAATGCTACCGGTTTGCAAATAAACCATTTGCTGGCAAATCTCGATGGCCAAATCAGCAATACGCTCCAAATCGCGAGCCAAACCTATGCAATCAATGAAATATTCTGCAAAAGCCGGGCTGGATGCAAGCGCAGCGCGAGCATGCACACGATGCTCACGACGCATGGCATCCACCTCATCATCGCGCTCGATGATTTTGTATGCCAGGCAAGCATCAGATGTCTCGATGACTTTCAGCGTATCTTGCAACTGCTCGAGCACCAGATGTTCCATGGGAGAAAAATCAAACATTTCCTGATTGCCATCCAGAGACAAGGATGCAACGTGTACTGCGCGCTCTGCCATGTGCCCTGCAAAATCCGCCATACGCTCCAGCGAGGCATTCATCTTGATGCACGATATCACCGTCCGCAGGTCTCTTGCCACAGGTTGGTACAATGCCAATATTTTCAGACACTCTTCTTCTATGCGGATTTCTTCCTGATCTATCTTGGCATCATTATCCATCACGCAGTATGCCAAAGCAACATCTCCGGTTTGAAACGCTTGTATCGCCTGGCGAATGGCTTGTTCCACAACGCGCCCCTGGTTACAGAGTTGTTGGCGCAAATGATTCAATTCTGTTATAAAATGATGATTCATAAATATAGGCTATGATTAATGTTTAACCGAATCGACCGGTAATGTAATCTTCTGTCTGTTGGTGACGCGGGTTGGTAAAAATGGTGGAGGTAGCGTCTTCTTCCACAATGCGGCCTTTGTAAAAGAAGGCGGTTCTGTCAGAGATACGGGAAGCCTGCTGCATATTGTGCGTGACGATGACGATGGTGTATTTCTTTTTCAGCTCCAGGACCAGCTCCTCGATACGCAACGTAGCAACGGGGTCAATAGCGCTGGTGGGTTCATCCATCAGCAACACTTCCGGTTCAGCCGCCAGTGCACGTGCAATACACAAGCGCTGTTGTTGACCACCGGAAAGCGCCAAACCGCTGGATTTCAATTTGTCTTTCACTTCATCCCAGAGAGAAGCCCCGCGCAAAGCTTCCTCCACGCGGTCAGCTATTTCGCTTCGGCTGAGCTTATAGTGCAGATTCAGCGGGTAAGCCACGTTGTCTGCAATGCTCATGGGAAAAGGCGTCGGTTTCTGGAAAATCATGCCAACCTTGTGGCGCAGCTTCAGCAAATCCACATCGGGCGCCAGGATGTTCTTACCATCCAACAAAATCTCGCCGGTGGCTTTCTGATTCCTGTACAATTCAAAAATGCGGTTGTAAATGCGCAAGTGAGTTGACTTGCCACACCCACTTGGGCCGATGACAGCCGTAATGTTGTTGGCATAGATATCCAGGTTGTTATCAAAGAGGGCTTGGTTTTTACCGTAGTAAAAGTTCAAATGCCGGGTTGATATTTTAATGTCTTTTTTCATAGAAGATACAACGTGTTGTGATATTGATTATCAAGATAAACAGAGCCATGAGCAAGGCCGTTCCCCAGCCCATGGCATGCATACTTTCAAAAGGAGAATTGGTCGTGTATTCGGTGATGAGCACGGGAGCACTGGCTGTGGGCTCCGTAAAAAATCCACCCGGCCAGGTATCTGCAAAAAGCGCTGTAAACAACAAAGGTGCAGTTTCCCCACTCACACGGGCCAGAGAAAGCAAAATCCCCGTCGCCAAACCATTACGCGCGCTCCGTGCCACAATGCACAAAGTGGCGCGCATGCGGGTCATCCCCAGAGCCAAAGCAGATTCACGCAGCGTATCAGGCACCATGAGCAACATATCTTCTGTGGTGCGCATGATGACCGGAAACATGATTATGGCCAATGCAACTGTACCGGCTAACCCGGAGAAATGCCCCGTTGTTGCCACCAACATGGCGTACACAAACAAACCCACCAGAATGGAGGGCAGCCCCATCAGCACATTCGCACAAAAACGTAACACATCTGCCAGACGGCTGCTTTTCCCAAACTCCGCCAGATACATACCCCCGGCCACCGCCGGTGGAACTGCCATCAATGTCGCACCGAGTGTCATCATCAGCGTGCCCAGCAAAGCATTGCCTACACCGGCACCCGGCTCACCATAGGGTTTGGAGGGGGCAGTCAAAAATTCCCAGTTGATGACCGGGGCACCATATTGAAAGACGGTATACAAAATCCATCCCATGCCCCCAAGGGCTATACAGATGGAAAACAGGGCAAAGACACTGAGCAGCTGGTTGAGCGCTTTGCGATAAAATAAAGGTCTGGGAGTCATTGTATCAGGATATAGGTTAAATGTTTTCACCGCGTTTGGCCCCGGTGCGAGCCAGGTAATAACGCGTCAGCAACTGTATGCTGAAGCTCATCAGCATCAACACCACACCAAGCGCAAACAGCGCGCTCTGTTGCAAACCGGTAGCCTCAGCAAAATTGTTGGCAAGTGTAGCGGCAATCGTTGTGCCGCAAGAAAACAGTCCGGCAGGTGATTCCATCAGGTTACCTATGACAAACAACACTGCCATGGTTTCACCCAGTGCGCGCCCCATGCCGATAAACACTCCACCAATCATGCCGCGTATACCATAGCGAAGTACCACATCCAAGGTCGTTTCCAACCGGGTGCAACCTAGTCCATACGCAGATTCCCGCAACATGGGCGGTGTCATCCGGAATACATCGCGCATCACAGCACTCATGTAGGGCAAAATCATGAGTGCCAGAATCACCCCCGCCGTCATGAAACCAAAGCCACTCCCTATACCATCTTCCCCCAAAAGCCATGCTCCACCCGGCAGGTGTATCATCCCGATTGTCTCTGCCAAAAAAGGTTGCACGTGGTCCTGCATCAGCGGCACCAGCACAAAAAGCCCCCACATACCATAAATGACGGAGGGAACAGCAGCCAGTAAATCCACGCAATGACTCAAAGGCCGGTTTAACCAATCCGGTGCTTCTGTGATGAGCAAGGCTACTGCAAATGCCAGTGGTATCGCTACGACGAGAGCCAGCATCGTCGTCAGCAATGATCCCAATATGTGAGGCAACGCTCCATATTGCTCTGTGGCCGGGTCCCACTCACTGCTCCATATAAAAGAAAGGCCGAAATGCTGCCAGGCATCAGCCGAATGCACAATCAACTGTGCAAAAAACCCCACGGTCAAAAGCAATGATATCATTCCCCCTGCCTGGCATATCATCCGAAAAATAGCATCTTGTCGCTGCATACGTCGCAATTAACTTAACGACAATAAAGCAGACTTTTCGCTCATCCTCAAGCTTGCGACTGTGAAAGAAATGCCACGTTGAATGTGGCTGAAAATTCACATTGTAGTGATGAACTCTGCCCCGGTCACACGAGATGAGTATCCCATGATCAAAGAACAGTCATCCACAACATATTTATGCCTGTTTCACCCTTTGGGTCCCATACCGCGCCAGCGGTCAATGGCATTGTAAACACCGGCCAGGAGGGTGCCGGTGATGCTGTGCCACACACAGCAGATAGCAGCGGCCACAGCAGCCTCGGGCATGGCGGGGAAGTGGCGGGCGGCCAACACGGTGGCCAAACCGGCATTTTGCATGCCTACTTCAATAGAGAGGGTGCGGCGTTTGGGGCGATTCATGCGGGTGGCTCGCCCGGCCAGGTAGCCGAGGATGTAGCCCAGGGTATTGTGCAGGAAAATAGTCAGGAAGATGAGTGCCCCGCTCGTGAAGAAGCTGGCGCCTTTGGCAGCGGTAACACCGCCCACAATACAGGCCAACCCCAGCACAGAAAGCCCGGGCATGATGCGACAGACCTCGGCATACTCTGCCCGCTTGCCGAAGCAGCCGTTGCAAAGGGCCCCGATACCCACGGGCAGGATGGTGACAAAAAGGATGCTGCGGAACATGCCCATGGCATCCACATCGATGCTTTCCCCGGCGAGCCAAAGCACCAGCAGCGGGGTGACAAAAGGAGCCAGCAGGGTGGAGACGGCAGTCATGCCCACGGAATATGCCACATCCCCCTTGCACAGGAAGCTCATGATATTGCTGGACACACCACCAGGGCAACAGCCCACCAGAATCAACCCGGCGGCAATACCGCGCGGCAGGTCAAAGCATGCAACGAGTGCCCAGGCTATCAGGGGCATGATGCTGTACTGCGCGCAAGCACCTATCAGGATATCCACCGGCTGCGAGGCCAGTATGCGAAAATCTGCCGGGCGCAGGGTCATGCCCATGGTGAGCATGATGAAACCCAGCACCAGCGCTTGGATATCCCCCTGCACCCAGGTGAACATTCCCGGTACCACAAAAGCCAATCCTGCCACGCCTATGACAAAGGGAGAGGTATATTGCGCCAACCACGCGCTGATTTTCTGTATTTCTCGCAACACGCCGGGTATTCTACCCCCCCGCCCCTAAATTTCAAGCGAAATATATGTCGCCCTGGCCTGCGCGTGACCCGCACGGGGTTTGACAAATCAATCTTCTGTGATAACATCATCATCATGAGCCGATTCGTTCGTTCTGCCCTCCTTTTACTGCTTTGCCTGGTGACGGGTATGCACACAGCACATGCTCTCACGGCTGAAGTGCGCCGCACCCACAGTGTCTTCTACCGCGGATTGGCCAGACAAGCCTTGCTCCAAATTAAAATCGAGGCTCATCAGGGTGAGGTGCTGCGCAGTATCTCCTTCAATACCGGCAAGACGAAAAAAATATCTGATATTCGCACCGCAAGATTGTATACCTCGAAAGGAAGCCATGGGTTTGCTCCCACGGCAGAGGGAGATGGCATCCAGGCAGTCGAACTGGCAAGTCTGAAGACGATTCTTCCTGAATTTAAATTTGAGAAAAAGGTGGAGCTGCAAGAGGGGCAAAACCACTTTTGGCTGGTGTTGGATATCGCCACCAATGCCGGGGCCAACAATATCATCGATGCCGAGTGTGTGTCCATCGAAACAAATGATGGAAGTGTAACCCCCCAGAAAATCATCTGCGAAGCGCTGAAAAAGGAACGCTACGCCCGCGTCTATCCTTTCCCTTACCGCGTGGTGCCTTATTACCGCCCGCGCTGGGTGAAGGGCTGGGGCAATGCACCCGAGGCCGTGCACCTGACCCCGCAGCATTTCGAGCTGATGACGGATCTCATCCACTTTGCTTACACTGTCACGAATGATGGTCAGGTGGGCCTGCAATGGGTGGGCGAAGGGGCTGATGCCACCGAGTGTGTAAATGGTGCGCTCAAGGAAATTCGCCGCCTGCGCAAGGCAAGCAATGGTAAGGCCAAGTTGATTGCCGGATTCGGCCACATGGATGGACCGATGACGGCCGTAGTGGCCAACCGTGAGCTGCGCCGAGCCCTGGCACGCAACATGGCCAAGTGGGCCATCAGACGCGGGTACAACGGTATCGACATCGACTGGGAGTACCCTGACACGCACGAGCAATGGCACCACTTCGCCCTCTTCCTGGCCGACCTGCGCGAGGAATTGGCAGGCTCAGACCTCTCCATCAGCATGGCTTCATCCGTCACCTACAAAGTGCCCATCCGCTACACAACCGATCAGCTGGATTTCATCATGACCATGTCCTATGACGATACAGCGGCCGAGCATTCCTCTATGTGGCGCTTCTGCAATGATGCCAACAAATGCCTGAATGACTTCCGCATGCCCCGCCAGCGTATTGTCATCGGTCTGCCGTTTTACAGCAACCAGAAAGGCACCCTCACTCAGCAGTTCGGCTACTCGACCATCCGCTCATGGTACCCGCGTCTCAAGCCCAACGTGAATGAGTGCATCTCCAAAAATGCAGATGGCAGCAATGGGCCTGTGCATACCTTCAACGGCCCCGACCTCATCCGCGAAAAGTGCCGCTGGATGAAGAAAGAGAAATTCGGCGGGGTGATGATTTGGGCATACGATACCGATGTACCGCTGAAAGATAAAGCCTCTCTGGGTCGCGCGATGTATTCCGTGGTGCGCCAACCCAACAGCAAGACCAATTGACCCCACGCCATGGCCTGTTGCTCTTCACATGCAGCTCCCCTGCCCTTTGCCTCCCCTGCCCTTTCTGATGCGCAGCAGGTGCGGGAGATTGTGGCCACAGCACAAGCTCAGGGCAATGATTTAGCCTTTGCCAATATCTACCTACTGAGAGAAAAATACAAGACTTCTCTCGCCATTAAAGATGGCTTTCTCTTCCGCCACTATGCCGGCAACACGCGATTGCAGGGGTACGCGTTTCCATGTGGAACAGGGGATGTGGCAGCTGCTCTGCAATGCGTCGAGGCAGATGCCGCCGCTCGCCAACGCGAACTCTGCTTTTGCTTGCTGACCGAGCAGGAAGCAGCCACTCTTCAAGCCCTCCGCCCGGGGGTGTACCACTTTGCATGCGACCCCGGCAATGCAGATTACCTCTACCGACAAAGTGACCTTGCCACGTTGCCCGGGACCGCCTACCACCGCAAGAGAAATCACATCGCACGCTTCTGCAAACAATACCCGCAATGGAGCTTCTGCCCCCTCAGCCGGGAGCTTGCCGACCATGCTTTGCAAGTCTCTACCGCGTGGTACGAAGGTCAGGAAAACACCCCTGCCCTGCAGCATGAACTGCATGCTATCCACGCCGCCTTGCAACACATGGATGAATTGCAGCTCTGCGGGGGTATCATCTACGTCAATGACCGGCCGGTGGCAATGAGCATTGCTTCTCTGATTTCCCCCGAGGTGGCCGATGTGCATTATGAAAAATGCTCGCCCGATTTCCGGGATGCTTACCCCATCATCAACCAGGAAATGGCGCGCGCCCTCCCCTGCCATATCATCAACCGCGAGGAAGACCTGAACCAACCGGGACTGCGCCAAGCCAAGCTTTCCTACCGTCCCTGCTCGCTCTTGCAGAAGTTTACCGCCACCCCTATCACCCCCACATGCTGACCTCTATCTTCACCCCGGCCACTTGCTCCAGCTGCAAACTGTGCTGCAATTTCTGCCCCGCTTCATCTTGGGAAACACCTTACCTCGAAAACAAGCTCGCAGACCAATTAGAAGCACGAGGCATAGCCCTTACCACCCGCCCCAATGGCAGCAGAAGTTTTGCCCTGCACTTCATCACGAATAACCCGCAGGAAACATGCAACTGCCCCCTGCTCGATCCTGACAGTGGCTGCACTCTCCCACGTGCTGAACGCCCCTTCGAATGCCGCGTGTGGCCCTTGCGCCTCATGTATACCCCGGAGGGAGCGTTGTGCATCGCATGCTATGATTCCTGCCCTGCTCTGAACACGCCCGAGTCCAAAAAAGCCATGCATGACTACGCCACCCATGAGCTGCTTTCTACCATGCTCCAATATGCGGCAGAGCATCCTCAATCCATCCGTCCCTTCAATCCGAATTACTCCATTCTCTGGATTCAAGCATAAAAAAACGCCGCTGCGCCGTCAGTGGTATGAGAGCTACGATCCCTGGATTCAGGTGGGTGCGGAGCCGGGGTTCTCTGAGGTATCCTTATTGGACGGAACATTAACTCCCTTGGCTTTTGTGCCCCTTATTATATAACATCGGTCCGAGCCTGTAGAACCACGCGTCACGAACGCAGCAGCAAGGCTTATTTAGCACATTTTTCCCGCCAATTCAAGCTTTTTAGACTTCATTACAAGATAACTTTGTTCCATGTGGAACAATTAAAGACGTGAGTTGAGATTGACAAAACGACCTTTCGCGTGTATATAACGCGCGAGATGACCATTCCTACGCTACTTTCCAGCCAATTAGCCACCATTCTCAAGGATATACTGGGGGATATGCTGCCCGAGGGCTTCATACCCGCTGTCACACCCTCTCAGGACCTTCGATTTGGTGATTACCAGAGCAATGCAGCCATGATGCTTGCCAAACAGGCACGCACCAATCCCCGCCAACTGGCCACCCAGGTGGTGGAACAATTCGGGGATTCTCCCATTGCCACGCTTGAAATTGCCGGCCCCGGTTTCATCAACTTCCGTGTCCGCCCCGAGTACTTTGCTCAGCAGACAGCCGCCATGCTGAACGATGAGCGTCTGGGTGTGGCCGTGACTGATAAGCCCAAAACGCTGGTCATCGACTTCTCTGCCCCGAACGTAGCCAAGCCCATGCACGTGGGTCATATCCGCTCCACCATCATTGGTGATACACTGGCTCGTTTGTCCCGCTTCATGGGTCACACCGTGATTACCGACAACCACATCGGCGACTGGGGTACCCAGTTCGGCATGATTCTTTGGGGCTGGAAAAACATTCTCGACCAGGCAGAGCTTGAAAAAGACCCCATCGAAGCGTTACTCTCTGTTTATAAAGAAGTTAACACCAAATGCAAGGAAGAAGAAGGTCTGCTGGAGACCTGCAAGGCTGAGCTGGTGAAACTGCAGAGCGGCGATGCTGAAAACCTGGACATCTGGCAGCGCTGCATCGCTGTGACCAAGATGGGTCTTGAGAAGATTTACAGCCAGCTCAACATCAGCTTCGATTATTGGCTGGGCGAAAGCGCCTACAATGATGCGCTCGCTCCGCTGGTGGAGGACCTCATCGCTAAGGGTATCGCACGCGAAAGTGATGGCGCTATCTGCGTCTTCTCCGATGGCTTCCACAAGCCCCAGAATGACCCCTTCCTCGTCCAGAAAAATGGCGAGTGGCTTCCTGTCCCGGCCATCATCAGAAAGGCCGATGGCGGCTTCCTGTACGCCACCACAGACCTCGCTACGCTGGACTACCGCACCCAAAACTTCAACGCCGATTCCATCTGGTATGTGGTGGGTGCACCCCAAGATAAACACTTCAAGCAAATCTTCGACATCGAGCGTATGCGCGGTGTAACGGGCGATTTCCGTCACGTTGCCTTCGGTTCCATCCTTGGCAAGGACCGCCGCCCCTTCAAAACGCGTTCTGGTGATACAGTAAGCTTGCAAGACGTTATTGATGAAGCAGTTACGCGTGCTTACAAGGTAGTCGAGGAGAAGAGTCCCGATATGCCTGAGGATGAGAAGAAACACGTGGCACAAATGGTGGGTATCGGCGCTATCAAGTTCGCTGAATTGTCCCAGAACCGCATGAGCGACTACATCTTTGACTGGGATAAAATGCTCGCTCTGAGCGGTGATACTGCCCCCTATCTCCAGAACTCCTACGTGCGCGTTCGCTCCATCTTCCGCAAGATTGAGGCCCCCTTCTCTGCCCCGCAGCAGCTCACGGTTGAGGCCGATGCAGAGATTCATCTGGCCCGTATGCTGGTGCGCTACGGCGAAGTTGTTCCCTCTACCCTGGATGACTGCCGCCCCAATATCCTTGCTGCTTATCTCTACGATTTGGCACGTGCATTCCACAGCTTCTACGAGGCTTGCCCCGTGCTTCGTAGCGAAGGTGCCGTGCGCGAAAGCCGTCTCGCCTTGTGCGAATTGACTGCTCGCGTACTGAAACACGGCATGAGTCTCTTCGGTATTGAGATGCCTGAACGCATGTAAAAATGTTCCATGTGGAACAAATTTCAGCCTTATTAGCCGTTCCCGCAATAGCAATTTCGGCAATGGCACAAGACGAGTCGGCGCAAATTCCTGCGCCGACTCTTGCTTTTCCTATCAGCACAGAGAACAGCACAGCGCAGTCTGAATGCCAGGCAGGCTTATTGGATTTGCTGATGGGCTGGGATGAATCGGCGCAAAATCACTTTCAACAAGCTGTAGAAGCCGACAACACCTGTGCATTTGCGTATGCAGGCTTGTGCTTGACGAATAAATCAGACACACAAGCACGCACTGCATTGAAAGAGATTCTCTCGCAGGCAACGCTGTTGCCACATGAAACATTCTACATCGAGTGTCTCTTAAAACTGGCCGCAGGACATTACACAGATGCTTGTAATGATTTCATCGCGCGCTCCAATCAGTACAGAGCGGACAAGATAGCAGCCGTGTGGGCGGTCATCCTCTTGCATAGCCTGGACATCAGCTACGATCCCATCACCGGAGAAGCTTCCGATTATCAGACAGAGGCTATGATTCGCATCACAAAATTGTGCGAGCAATATCCGGATGATGCTCTTATATCATACGCGCGCGCGTATTTAGAACAGAGTGCGCCCCAAATCTCCGGTGATGCAGTAGCATCCGCTGTGCAGGCAGCAGAATCGTTTTCCACGCATCCTGTACCACAGCATTTGCTGGGACATCTTCTCAGCCGCACCCAAAATCACGAACAGTCTGTGGGCTATTTCAACAAAGCAGCTCTCTTGGCTAGTCAGCGTGGTCTCCCGCTGGAAGATTCCGTTCAATGGTGGAAGTCTCGCATCTGCGAAGCAACGGCTCTGTGGAATGCCGGTAAAAAGAAAGACGCTGCGACGCTGTGTCAGAAATTAAATGCGCTTCCGCTCGATGAAGAGCGCCGCCTCACACCAGTAGGCATTCTTCGCCGTTGGGAAGTGAATCTGCTCCCGCTTCGTTTCCTCGTAGCAGAGCAGAACGTACAACACAAAGCTGTAGCTGCCGCTTCTCAAACTGCGACGCCTAAAACGCCGTGGAAGCACCAGGACTATGTGCTGCACGTGCGTGATTGCCTACGCGCCGCTCTCGCAGCACAAGCCAAAGCAAAACAAGGTAAGCTTGCCGATGCACAGCGTTCTCTTCAGCTGGCAGAATCTGCCAAGGAAATTCTTGATTCCAGCTACGAGGCCATCGCAGCAGAGTCACCCTTGCTCATCACTCATTTCTTCCGTGCTCAGGAAGCTTGCTCCATCGCCATCAATCAATCTAAAGCGCAGCTGTATCCTCATACACGCGAAATTTGGATTCAAAACGCCGAGTCCGCTAAAAAATTACCTGCGCTCATGCTTCCCCCTGTCATCCCAGCTCCTTAAAGAGCAGGGCAGGGGAGGGCACCAGTCATGTTCCACATGGAACATTTTAGTTTTACTTACTATTTGACTTTTGACGCATTTCTGATAGAATTTGCTCGTAATGAAACGACTCTTTTTGTCAATCATCGTTTTTACTGTGTCCCTTGTTTGTATGAATTCCTGTGCCTACATGCAAACGCATAAGCAAGTGGAAGAGTGGGGTTGCAGCTATGATGGCAAGCTCATCAACAATGAAAATAGTTCCACGTGGAACATTTACCAATGCGATGGCAAATGGTATTTACCGGCTCAGAAAGTGGTCCTGACCAAGGATTATCCGACCGTTAAAGATACTCTTCTTTTCACTGAAAACAATGAACCGGTATACACCATCAAGGCTGATGAAAGCAACTCATCCGTCGCTTATCACCCCATTTCAGCCGGCACGGCAGAGGTATTGATGAGGGCAGATGGCTATGCCATTTTGCAGGATTTGGCAGAGGAGATAAAGGCTAATCCTGGCGAGTGGAGAGACAGTCTTCCCGGTGCAAAGAAGTACACCATCAAGGCGCAGATAGAGGACCGACACAACACACCGGCCAAGCTCATTGCAGGGCAGAGAACCCCTGCTGAAACACCCGTTATCAACAATGTTTTGAGCAAGCTTGATTTCATCGTAGTAGACGTACCCGGAACGGTCATCTACAATGTCGCCATCCCCTTCATGGCTCCGTTCAAGTTCTTTTCAGAATTTATTTCAAGTGATTGATAATCAATAAAATACATAACTTGTTCACAAAAATTGTCAATAAATACTGTGAATAATTGTGGATAGAGATGTGAATAAGATAATTCTTCACAAGTCGGTTCACTTATCATCTAAATTATTCACCGGACAAGGGGTCTCTAGCCATATAGAAAATCAAACCTTTAGAAAACTTATTAGAGTTATTCACATAGTATATGATGAAGAAATTTAAATTTAAATTCTTCTTTCATCAGGTAAGGGAACAACAAGCGGGGTCAGGCAGGTCTTTTGACAAGCAAGCGAGATAAGGTACAATAGAGGCATGAGCACACAGGATATATCACAGGACGAACTTTGGATGTACCGCGCCTTGACAGTCGCGCGGGAGGGATTGGGGACCACCAGTCCCAATCCGCCCGTCGGTGCCGTCATCGTCAAGGATGGTCTTCTACTTGGAGAAGGATTTCACGAGAGGGCAGGGGAACCGCATGCCGAGCGTCGCGCCATTGCCAACGCCATCTTGCGAGGGCATGAATCGCAATTAAAGGGAGCCACCATTTATGTGACCCTGGAACCTTGTTCCAGCTATGGGCGCACACCGCCTTGCACCGAGGCTATCATTCAATGTGGCATTTCCGAAGTGGTTTATGCCAGCACAGATCCTGATACACGGCACCAGGGACGCGCAGACGCCGTTTTATCGGCTGCCGGGGTAAGAGTGCGCAGCGGAGTGTGTAAAGAGGCTTGTGATGCCTTTCTGAGGCCCTGGGTTCATTCCATCCGCACTGGGCGCCCCTGGGTGGTGGCCAAGATAGCTTGCAGTCTGGATGGGCGCATGACCCGCCGCAATGGGGGCTGGTTGAGCTGTGCGGAATCTGTGAGCGAGGCGCACCAACTGCGTCTGGAAAGCGATGCCATTTTGGTGGGTGGTAACACCGTGCGAACAGATGACCCGGCCTTGACAATACGCAGCCCCAAGACAGCCATCCCCAAAGCGAAGATACAACCCTGGCGCATTATCCTGACGCGCGATGAAGCAAGCTTGCCTGCCACCTGCAAATTGCTGAGCGATGATGAAGCCCAGCGCACCTTGGTATTCGAGCAAGTGGACGAGCTCAAACCCTGGTTGGAATCCCTGTATAAGGAATATGGCATTGTGCAGCTCATGCTGGAATGCGGCGGCAAACTTCTGCGCACCTTCCTGGAGCAGGGCATGGTGAATGAATGGATGCAGATTGTCACCCCGCGCCTTTGTGGTGGCCCGGATGAAATGCTGCCCGGCGATTACCTGCCACGCGAATTGGCATTTGAACCTGAGTATCACCAAAGCTGCGGAACAGACATCCTCATCCGCGGCATCATTCGCTGATTTGCACCATGGAACAGGGCAGGGGACGTATCGGCAACATCATCGTGGCAGGGGGTGCGCTGTATCTTCTGCTGCCGAACCTGCTTTTCCTGGCCGGTTGGGTGCAGTGGTACCTGGCTATCCCTATCATGGTGGCTTTGGTCATCGGCTTCATCTTGCTTTGCAAGCACATGCCCTCTGCCTCTTGGGCATGGCAGAAATCAGATGCCATCGTCCTGCCGCTCCTTGTGCTGGGGGCTGCTTTTTGCACCGCGTCACTGGGCTTGCATGGCCATGTACCTCAGCAGTGGGATTTTACTGTGCGCAATCCCATCTATGAAACACTGGTGCGTTGCGACTGGCCCCTGTACAATGCCGAGGGGGGCTATTTCATCTATTACATGGCTTATTGGCTGCCCCCGGCGCTCGTATCGAAACTGTGCGCTGGCAGCATTTCCTCTACCACAATTTTGTGGGGATGGAACTTTGCCGGTGTGTTGTTGCTGTTCCTCGCTCTGTGGCTGCGCTGGCGCAAACGGACGCTGCTCATCATGCTTTTGGTGATGTCGCTGGGCTCGCTCAATGACATACGGCGCATCTATGGCTTCTGCAAATGGGCCTGGGAACAATGCCCCGCGCTGGAGTGCCTGGAACCCTGGGTATCACCCCTGACGGACTGGACCAATTATTTCTTCCTGGGCCTCTGGAACCAAATTTCCTGCAACACGCCGCATTCAGCCTTGCCGGTGTGCATTGTCATTGCTCTGATCTGCAGCCGCCGATTGAATGGTCTCTTCATCCCCTTTGTTTCGGCCCTCACTGTGCTGTGGTCGCCACTGGCTGCTGCGGCGTTGCTGCCCTGGGTGGCGTACATCACCTGGGGTCGCCTGAAAACACCGGCCGACCTGAAACAACTGGCCAGCCAGGAGAGTTTGTGGGCCGGTGTGGCTCTGCTGGGCATGGTGGGAGCCTATTTCAGTTGCTCTCAATCCGGCATGCTGCATTGGGTCACATCTGAAGCACCCTATTACAATGACTGGATGCAAACACCCCTTGCGCGTGGCCTCAAAGCCTCGCTCATTGTCCTGTTGATGCTGGTGCCCATGTGCCTGTTCCTGGCCGGGCGCTACAAAAACACCGCCGCATTCCGCGTATGCGTGCTGCTCATCGTCATGTTACCTTTGGTGTGGGTGGGCTATGAGAACAATGAATTGCTCTTCAAGGGGAGCGCCGTTGTATTCATGTTGCTGGTGCTGCTGTATGCCTCTGCGCTGGTGCATGCCAAAGGCTGGTGGCAGGCTTTGCTGGTAGCTTTTTGCCTGCTCTCTGCCGGTGAGTTTTTCTGGGATGTCGGCTTCCGCATCGTGCATAAATACACCACCGATGAGCAGCGCATGCAACAGCACATCCGCGATGAATGGTGTGGCCACCTGAATCATCCTGATCACCTGGCTTATAAAAACTTTTTCGGGCACTCTCCTCATGCCCTTATCCTTTATCCTCAATCCGGCCAATCCGCCGATTCTTTGCTCAAACCCTTTGCCACCGGCCAAAAAGCAGCGGAAATCAATCCAGAGCGCGTGAAATAAAGGATTGCACCTTGAAAGAAAATTTGATATCATCTCCCCGCGGAGGTGTGGTGTAGTCTAACAACCTCTCGCATCTGATTTTATGAGTTTCCCATTTTTCAGCAAGCTTCGCAACAAGAAGGCCTATCTGCAACTCGTGCGTAATGAGTTGCAGAAAGTGCGCGAAGAGATAGCTCGCCAGGCAGAGTCATTCGAGCCGTATGTGCGCGATTACATGGTGAAAGTGTGCAAAGGGCAGGGCAAGATGATTCGCCCGGGTCTGGTGCTGCTGACGGCTGCTGCCACGGGTGGCATCAAGGATGAGCACATCACCTTTGCTGCCTTGCTGGAAATGATTCACATGGCTTCTCTGGTGCATGATGATGTGCTGGATAAAGCTGATACCCGCCGCGATATTCCCACGCCCAATGCCTTGTGGGGCAATGAATTGGCCGTATTGCTGGGCGACACGCTGCTGGCTCAGGCCATTGTGATGGGCACAGAAATTGGCGGCAGCAAATTTTGTCGTAAGATGGCGTTGGCCATGAAAGACCTCTGCCAGGGTGAAGTGGAGCAATCTACCCGCCTGTGGGATTTGGACATGAGCCGTGCGGAGTATTACGAAATCATCCGCAAGAAGACAGCCACCCTCTTTGCCGTGGCCATGAGTGGCTCTGCATACCTGCAAGGGCTTGATGATGAGATGGTGGAGCATCTCAACCGCATGGGCACGTTGCTGGGTATTGCTTACCAGATTTACGATGACTGCCTGGATTTGACCGGTGAGGATGATGCTGCCGGCAAGACCCTGGGCACCGATGCAGAAAAAGGCAAGCTCACGCTGCCCATGTTCTTCCTGCTGGAATCCAGCTGCGAAGATGTGGCCGCTTACATGCATGATGCCATTGAAAAGCATGAGACCATCGATTACAGCCGCCTGCGTGGCACAGAAGCCTTTGCCGAGGCTATCAAACTCTCGGTAGATGAAGGGCTGGCCCGCATGGAAGAAGCCCGCGAGGTGCTTTGGTTGCTGCCGGAATCTCCTGCCCGCGAGGCTCTGGCAGAGATGACCTATCGAGTGGATGAAATGCTGCGCGATTGCTGCAACTGATTTCTGCCATGATACGCCCCGAAAAGATGGTGCCGAGCACCCCCGGGATTGCTAAAACCGTGTGGGAGCTGGTGTATGCCGAAGCTGAAAAAGTGGCACAGCAGGAGCCGAAGCTTGCTGGCATGCTGGATGATGTGGTGCTGAGCCGCACCTCCCTGTGCAGCGCTGTGGCGGTGCGACTGGCTCGCAAATTATCCCGCCGCGATATCGGGCGAGATGACCTGGAGCCCCTGATTCGCACCATCCTGCGCAACAATCCCGTGACTGTGGATTGCTTGGCTGCGGATTTGATGGCGGTGGTGGATCGCGATGCTGCCTGTCACAACGCGCTGGAGCCCCTGTTGTTTTTCAAAGGATTTCATGCCCTGGCCACCTATCGCGTGGCGCACTTGTTGTGGCAGGAAGGCCGCCACCTCATGGCTCTTCTTTTCCAGAGCATTGGCAGCGAGGTATTTGGGGTGGATATTCACCCGGCAGCCCGCATAGGCTGCGGTATTCTGTTGGACCACGGCACCGGTTTTGTGGTGGGCGAGACAGCCATCATCGAGAATGATGTGTCCATGCTGCATGAAGTCACCCTGGGTGGTACCGGCAAGGAAAAGGGCGATGCCCGTCACCCCATAGTGCGCAGTGGCGTGCTCATTGGCGCCGGTGCCAAGGTGCTGGGCCGTGTGGAAATCGGTGAAGGCGCCAAGGTGGCTGCCTCATCTGTGGTGCTGCGCGATGTAGCGCCGCATACCACGGTAGCCGGTGTGCCTGCTGAGCCTGTGGGTACCGTCGGGGAAGATGCCCCGGCTCTGGGAATGCGCCAAAGTATCTCTTCATTATGATTCGGGAGCTGGACATACACTTGCCCCTGCGCAAAGCAGGCAAAGAAGAAGCCTGCCGCAAAGCAGCTGCGCAGAAGATGGGAATCTCGCCCAAGCGTATCACCGGTATGCGCTTGCTCAAGGAGAGTATCGATGCGCGCCGCCGTCCCATCAGCAAGCAATTACGCTATCTCGTGGCCGTGGATGAGCCTTTGCCCCCGGCAGAAGAAATCACCTGTGCTTATCCCGCTGTTCCGTCCGGGGCACGCCGCGTTATCATCGTGGGTAGTGGTCCCGGTGGTCTGTTTGCCGCTCTGCGTTGTCTGGAATTGGGGCTCAAGCCCATCATTCTGGAACGTGGTAAGGATGTGTCTGCCCGCCGCTTTGACCTGCAGCCCATCAACTGCAAAGGCTATGTGGTGGAGGATTCTAACTACTGCTTTGGTGAGGGTGGCGCCGGTACATTCTCCGATGGCAAGCTCTTCACCCGTGCCACCAAGCGCGGCCCGGTGATGGAGATTTACAAGACCTTTGTGGCCCATGGTGCTGCACCCGAAATCATGACGGATGCCCACCCGCACATTGGCTCCAACAAGCTTCCCAACATCATACGCGCCATGCGCCACAGCATCTTGAATGCCGGGGGCGAGGTGCATTTTGGTACCCGTGTGAATGGCTTGCTCAAATCCGCCGATGGCACGCGACTGCACGGTGTGCGTACCGCCGATGGCCGCGAATGGGTGGGTGATGCTGTCATTCTGGCCACAGGGCACAGCGCGCGCGATGTGTACCGCATGCTGCATGCCGAGGGCGTGTTGCTGGAGCGCAAGCCCTTTGCCGTGGGTGTGCGTATTGAGCACCCGCAATCCCTCATCGATGCCGCGCAATACCACCTGCGCCCCGGCGAGGTGCGCCCGCATGAACTGCCCGCCGCCCGCTACACCCTGGCCACCAAGATTCGCGACCGTGGCGTGCATTCTTTCTGCATGTGTCCGGGTGGTTTCATTGTGCCCGCTGCTACAGAGAATGACGAAGTGGTGGTGAACGGCATGTCTCTTTCCCGCCGCAATTCTCCCTTTGCCAACTCCGGTTTTGTGGTGACAGTGGAGCCGGAGGATACGGATTTGTACCTGCCGGAGCACGGCATGCTCTCCGGTATTGCTTACCAGAAAGCGCTGGAAATTGCCACCTCTCAAGCCGGTGGTGGCATGCAGAAAGCCCCCGCTCAGCGCGTGGTGGATTTCCTGGCCGGTTGCGTCTCCGGTACCCTGCCGCGCACCAGCTATCACCCCGGCATCACCGCCTGGGATTTGAATGAACTGCTGCCGCAGAGCGTGTGCAGCCGCATGCGTGAAGGCTTGCAATTCTTTGACCGCAAGCTGCGTGGCTTTGCCGGGGAAGATGCCCTGCTCATTGGCTGTGAGACCCGCACCAGCTCTCCCGTGCGCATTCCGCGCGAGAATGAGACCCTGCAACATCCCCAGCTCAAGGGCCTGTTCCCCTGTGGTGAGGGCGCCGGGTATGCCGGTGGCATTGTCTCTGCTGCGTTGGATGGCCGCCGCTGCGCCGAGGCCGTGGCAGCGCTGTATTAAAGAGTATACAGCGTGTGCGGGTCGGTGCCGGGGGCATCAAAGGCCGTGCAGACTTCCCGGGGGGCTTCTTTCACCAAATCAATGAGGCGGATAGCTTGCGTGGGGCAAGCTGCCTGGCAGGCTGTCTGCGGGGTAGTGCCGTTGGCTTTGGCAGCGTTGATGCGCTGCACGCAGTAGGTGCATTTTTCCATCACGCCGCGGGAGCGTACCGTCACATCCGGGTTGGGCGGCAGCTTGGTAGCGGCGCGGGATTGTCGGGCGTAGTCCCGGAAGTTGAACGTGCGTGCCTGGTAGGGGCAGGCGGCAGAGCAATAGCGTGTGCCCCAGCAGCGCGGGTAGACCATGGCATTCAGCCCATCGGTGGTATGCACGGTAGCATTGACCGGGCACACGGATTCGCAGGGAGCATTGCCGCATTGGCGGCATGCCATGGGCACAAACAGATGGGTACCCGCGGTGGCGTGGAAATAATAATCAATGCGCAACCATTGTAAATCGCGGTGGCGCAGGATTTCCTCCTGCCCGACGGTGGGGATATTGTTTTCAGCGCGGCAAGCCAGCACACAAGCCGCGCAGCCGATACAGGCGCTCAGCTTGATGGTCATTCCCCATTGAGGAGAAGCTGCCGCCGGGGCTTTATACGCTGCTGTGGGCAGAGATTCGATGTTTTTGCGCTCAGCAAGGGGGAAGGTGCGCTCCTCTATATCATAGAAATCTACCTCCTCCAGTCCCGGGAGCATGGGAAAAAGCCGCTGGCGCAAGCCCGGCCATTTCCCGGAGGGCAGGGTATACTGTTTCACCTTGATATTGCCGTGGGGGAAGCGGGGGGGCCTTTTGCTTTTGGCGTAGGGCATAAACACGGCCGGGGCACCGCTTGTGCCGCTGATGGGGTCGCGCGTTTCCAGCAACCAACGGTTGTGCAGGAAGCGTCCATCTGCAAAGAACGGATGCACATAGGGTGTGGGCTTGGTGGCCGACGGACAGGGCACAGGGTGTGGGCATGATTGGCTCACATAGCCTTTTCTGAGCGCTTGGGGCAGGTCTCCCACCGCTTTTTGCAACCAGCTGCGGGCAGGGAGCTCATGCGGGGCTTTTTCCAGGGGCAGGTGTCCATCGTGCAGCAGGGCATGCAGGGCATCTGCCTCGGATACGGCTGTGCGCAGCGCCTGGGTTACTGGTTGGCGCAGGCACAGGTTGCCCGCGGCATCGGCTTCTGCTCCCCATTCTTCCAGAAAGTGCGTTTGCGGCACCGTATACTGGCAGCATTTGGCCGTTTCATCCGCAAAGAGGGAGAATCGCACCGTTTCAGCCGTTGTTTTCAGCAGCAACTGTGCCATATCCGGCCGAAAAGCCGCCACATCCGCCGGGGTGAAGATGAAGAGCAGCTCCGTGTGGGGCATATCGGCTATCAGCTCGTCCAGCGTGCCGAATCCGTGGGGGAAGCGGCAGGCCTCTCCCACGCTGACGCGTTGCACGGCCTCCATGGCCGCAAAAGTGGCGCCACGGGGCTCGCTCACCGGGTCATACGCATAGCATTTTACCCCGCCACAGGCCATGAGGGCCTCGCACTGCTTTTGGCGGATGGGGGAATAGCCCTGCGGCAGCAGAAGAGCCGTGCGCCGCCCGCTTTGGATGGCACGCGCCCAGGCGCGGAAGGCACCTTGCAGCCCTTTCCAGGGATAGCTTTTGCCGTTGAACGTGGGCTCTGCGGCGCGGCGATCATCATACACATCCAGAATGGCAGCTTGGGCAAAGGCCGGGAGACCATGGCGCGCGGTATAGGCCGGGTTGGGTTGCAGAGAGGTTGGGATGCCGCCGTGGCACACCGCCAGCATGGGCAGCGCTCCATTGGCCCAGGGCATGCAGGTGGCAAAGCAGGTGGCTTCCCCCGGGCGCACCCATTCCGGACACTCCTCCGGCTGCACGGCGTATTCCTGTGCCCGTCTGCATGCCGGCAACGCCGCCAGTGCCAGTACTCCCAGCCCTTTCAAAAACGTACGCCGTGATATGGAAACATCCTGCACGCACCCATCTTACCGCTCATTCCAACCCCTCGCAAGAAAAATAAAATCCATTTTTTTCATAAAATTTCATCTTTTTTCTTGTAATCATTCTAAAGTAGGATATATTGAAGGCATGACAACGATTGACAACCTGAAGACCGCCATCATTGGTGAAAGTACCGCCAGTGCCAAGTATGCCGCCTATGCTACCCGCGCCGCACAGGAGGGATATCCTCTCATCGAGAAACTCTTTGCCGCTGCCAGCCGCGCCGAGCGCATTCACGCCACCAACCACAATAAAGTGCTGGTGAAACTGGGTCAGGAACCCATCAATGTGGAAATGCACATCGAAGTGAGCAACACCGCCGACAACCTGCGCGATGCCATCGCCGGTGAGACCTATGAGTTCACCGACATGTATCCTCCCATGATTGCTCTGGCAGAGGAAGAAGGCATTGCCGATGCCGTGCGCAGCTTCACCTGGGCCAACGAGGCTGAAAAGGAACATGCAGATTTGTACAGCAAGGCTCTGGCTCAGCTGGAAGCCGGCGAAGAGCTTGACTTGCCCGCCAAGTATTATGTGTGCCCCCTCTGCGGCGATACCTTTGCAGAAGGCACCGAGCCGGATCGCTGCCCGCTCTGCAACATGCCTAAGAGCAAGTATATCGAAATCTGAGCCGGGGCGCCCCGGCAGCGCAAGCCTTCGCTAAAAGCTTGCCAAAGAAGCATCAATATGGTAGGATAAGTGCGATGAAACCCGTCATTTCCATACTGGCAGGGGCTGTGGCCGCTATCACCCTTTGTGGGCAGCAGGCCATGGCCGACCGCAATTCGGACTACTGGGCTCCGGAAAATATGGCAGCTCGCCAGTGCACATCTGTGCACATCGGCTATCTGCCCACTATCCCCACACACACCGCCGCTTACAATGAAATGGTGGTGGAAAAGAGTGCTGAGGGCACCTACTTCGCCGTGAACAACTTTGGTTGTGGCTATATTGGTGTGCAGGAATTGGCTAAGAAGAAAGCTGATGGCACCTTTGAACGTGCTGCTATTTTCTCCATTTGGGATGCCAAGGACAGCGGCGATAATCCCCACGCTGCCCCGGAAGAAGAACGCGCCAAGTTGGTGCAGAAGGGTCGCCTGGTGACCACCCGCCGCTTTGGTGGCGAAGGTACGGGCGGCAACTCCATGCGCCCCTTTGACTGGAAGGAAGGCGATGTGATTCGCACCCTCGTGATTGAGCGTCCGGATGGCGAGGATTTCCGCCAGCTGGCCGGTTACATCTGGGACCCCGAGACCAAGCAGTGGGAATTGCTGAGCTGCTGGCGCATCCAGGCTCTCACCCGTGGTTTGGGTGGTGGCTGTGGCTTTGTGGAGGACTTCCGCCGCAACGTGGAATCCAAGCAGAAGGAGCGCCGTGCTACCTTTGGTCCCGCTTGGCGTTGGGATGGCAAAGCCTGGAGCCAGGCTACCGAGTTCCGCTTCACCAAGGATGGCAACCCCAACATGGAAATCAACTGCCGCGTCAATCCCCAGCTGGGCTACTTCTCCCTGGCTACGGGTGGCAACATCAAGCCCGAGGCTGATTTCCCCGTGTGGGCTACCAAGACGCTGCCCAACCCGCCCGCCGCTGCTGAACCGGGTGAGGACGTGATGAAGCTCATCAACGCCCCCAAGCTTCAGCCTGTGAAATACGATAAGTAATTCACCAACAATCAACATTATACTATGAAAATCGTCAGCTGGAATGTTAATGGCATCCGCGCCACGCTGGGCAAAGGCCTGGCGGAAAAGATGGATGCCTTGGCACCCGATATCCTGTGCTTGCAGGAAATCAAAGCTCGCCCGGAACAGGTGAGCGACCTCTGGCTGGCGTCCTGGCCCCATGCGTTGTGGAATCCTGCTCAGCGTCCCGGTTATTCCGGTGTGCTCATCCTGTCCAAGGTGCAGCCGCTGAGCACTTCCACAGGCATTGGTGTGTCGGAGCATGATACGGAAGGCCGCGTGGCCACCATGGAGTTTGAGGACTTCTACCTGGTCAACTGCTACACGCCCAATTCCCAGAACGAGCTGGCGCGCTTGCCCTATCGTCAGGAGTGGGATGCCGCTTTCCGTGCCTATGTCTCCCGCCTGGCGGAGACGAAACCCGTGGTCTTCTGCGGGGATTTGAATGTGGCGCACGAGGAAATTGACCTCGCCCGCCCCGCTACCAATCATTTCAGCGCCGGCTTCTCCGATGAGGAGCGTGCCGACTTCACCGAACTGCTGCAGGCGGGCTTTGCAGATACCTTCCGCCGCTTGCATCCTGATGCACGCGATGCGTACTCCTGGTGGAGCTTCCGCGGCGGTGCCCGCGCCCGGAACGTGGGCTGGCGTATTGATTACTTCTGCGTCTCGGAGTCCTTCCTGCCGCGCGTGGCAGATGCCTCCATTCACGCCGATATCACCGGGTCCGACCATTGCCCGGTATCCGTTACCCTGAAGTAAGGAAAGGGCCGTTTGCCCGCCTTCTGAGCGCCGGAACGGCAAATTGTCAGGCTCCGGGTGTGTGATACCCCCCTGTGCTGCCGTATTGTCTGATGACAGCCCTTTGATGGAAGTCATCAAAGGGCATTTTTTTGGGGAGAAAAAGCAAAAAAAGAGGGAGGGGAGGAATAAATCCGCTCCTCCCCTCCCAAACCCCTGGAATTATGTCAGTAAGAATGGTTATGTATCAGCTCCGTATCAGGAGTGCATGGGCATGAGTACATACAAGAACTCATCGGCCACACGCATCACGCCGGGGCTGGAAGAATCAATCAGATCCAAGCAAACTTCATTGTCGCCCACAGCCTTGAGGGGAGCCTGGATGAAATCTGCGTTGAAGGTGATGGCCAGTTCACGGCCGCTGTAATCGATGGGCATTTCTTCGTTGGCATCGCCCAATTCAGCAGCGCTGGACTGCACTTCCATCATGCCGGGAGTGAAGCGGAAGGTGACGGTGTTGGTCTTCTCTGCGGAGAGCAGGGAGACGCGGCGCACGATTTCGTTCAAATCCTGAGCGGGCATGGAGATGCGCTCGCTGTAGCGGCTGGGAATCACCTGGCGGTAGTTCGGATAGTTGCCGTCAATCAGCTTGGTGATGAGCAGCGTATCGCCGAAATCAAAGGAAGCCTGGTTGCTGGTGATGCGTACCATCACATCGCCGGCATCGCCCAGAAGGCGGTGAATCTCGGCCACGGCGCGGCTGGGAATGTCGATGCACACCTGCTGGGATTCGGGGAATTCCAAATCGTTCTCAAACAGAGCCAGACGGCGACCATCCGTAGCCACCAGAGTCAGCTTGCCATCCTGGAAGCAGGTGTAAATGCCGTTGAGCACGTAGCGCGTGCCGTCGTTGGAAATAGCGAATTCCGTGTAGCGAATACCGCGGTTGAGCATAGCCTGCGGTACCTTGAACTCACGGGCTTCCTTGAAGACGGGAAGCTGGGGATATTCGTCTGCAGCAATGCCGTTGAGACGGAACTTGGCGCGGTTGCAGCAAATGGTAGCTGTGGTGCCGCGTACCTCGATGCTGATTTCACCATCGCGCATTTCGCGCACAATGCTCTGCAGCTTCTTGGCAGGCAGCGTGGCGGAGCCGGGGGTGGTCACAATGCAGGGTACCTTGGCCAGGATGGTCAGCTCCATGTTGGTGGTGGTCAGTCGCAGCTCACCATCACTTGCTTCCAGCAGCACATTGGAGAGAATCGGCAGGCTCGGGCGGTTCGATACCACACCGGCTACCTTGTTCAGGCCGTCCAACAGGACTTGTTTTGCAAGGGCGAATTTCATGACGTTATTCCTTTGGTTGCGTCCATTTTACTTTTTTCTCTCTGTACTGGCAAGCTCAATTATCTAAATTTACCAGATTTTCCACCAGTTTGTCACATGCTATACTATATCTTGTGCTTTTTATATAGGAGTATGCACATGCTGTGGAATGATGACAAAACAACGGTATTTCACTTTTCTTAAATGAAATACCATTGATGAAAAATGGGGGTGCAGGAGTGGCGAAAGGTCAGCAAGTAAAGGCGTTGCGGGCGAGGCCGGCGAGGGCCGTTTCGCGGTAGCCGGATTGGAGGGCGCGGCCTGTTTCATCCATGGTGGCGATGACGCTATCCAGGCTCACGTAGTGGGAGCCATCGCCGCGCATGGCCAGGCGTGCGGCGTTGACCGCCTTGACGGCGCCGATGGCGTTGCGCTCGATGCAGGGGACCTGGACCAGGCCGCAGATGGGGTCGCAGGTGAGGCCGAGGTTGTGTTCCATGGCGATTTCGGCGGCATTTTCCACTTGCTCAATGGTACCGCCCATGGCGGCGGTGAGACCTGCAGCGGCCATGGAGCAGGCCACGCCTACTTCGCCCTGGCAGCCTACCTCGGCGCCGGAGATGGAGGCATTGGCGCGGTACAGGCTGCAAATAGCCGAGGCGGTGAGCAGGAAGGTCTCCATGCCGGCATCCACATCGGTGGGGCCTTCCTTGCAGCCATAGCGTTCGTAATAACGCAGCACAGCGGGCAGCACGCCGGCAGAGCCCATGGTGGGGGCAGTGACCACGCGGCCACCGGCGGCATTTTCTTCCGCCACGGCGAAGGCCCACAGGTTGATCCAGTCGATGATGGTGAGGGCATCTGTGGCGTTGCGGTGGAATTGGTCTTCCAGGCGGGCGTAGATTTGGGGAGCTCGGCGGGAGAGGCGGAGCTCACCGGGCAGGGTGCCGCCGGTGGCAATGCCGCGCTCCACCGCTTGTTGCATGGTGGCAATCACGCGGCGCAGGCGTGCCTTGAGCACCGGTGCCGGGCAGAGGGCGGCCTCGTTGCGGCGCACCAGCTCGGCAATGCTTATCTTGTGTTGGCGGCACAGGGTCACCAATTCATTGCAGGAATTGAAATCAAAGGGGACAGGGCGCGGATTTTGCGGGGCGGTGTCCATTTCATCTGCACGGCGCACAGCACCGCCGCCGATGGAGAAATACACCTCATCTGCCAAGTGGGTGCCCCGGGCATCCAGCGCGCGGCAGCGCATGCCATTGGCGTGTTGGGGCAGGAAGGTATCCTTTTGCAGGGTGATGTCTGCCTGCATATCGAAGGGGATGGTGTGGGTGCCGCCAAGGGTGAGTTGCTTTTGCTGCTGTACTTCCTCCACAACATTGTGGTTCAAATCCATGGTCTCGGCCTCCAGCCCCAGCAGACCATACACCACCGCAGAGGGGGTGCCGTGCCCCTCACCTGTGAGCGCAAGTGAACCGAATAAATCCACCTTCACGCTGCCAACGGCTGCCAGCTTGCCGGCCGCCTGCAAATCTGCCACAAAGCGGGCTGCAGCGCGCATAGGCCCCATGGTGTGGGAGCTGGAAGGGCCAATTCCAATGGAAAAAACATCAAAAAAGCTGGTGTACATGCAGGTGAGGTGTGGGGAGGGGAGTGAAGCGGTAAAAATGCCCGACCCGGCAGCGGGGCGCGGGTCGGGCAGGAAGGGGGTGAACCAAGCAGAGATTACTTGATGAGGCCCAGCTCCTTGCCGGCGGTGGCAAAGGCAGCGATGGCGCGGTCAAGCTGCTCGGTGGTGTGAGCGGCAGAAATCTGCGTGCGGATACGGGCCTGTTCCTTGGGCACCACGGGGTAGAAGAAGCCCATGGCGTACACGCCGAGTTCCAGCAAGCGGTTGCTCATCTTCTGGGAGAGGGCAGCATCGCCAATCATCACGGGAACGATGGCGTGGCCGGCACCGGCCAGCGTGAAACCGCACTGCTCCATACCCTTGCGGAAGTAAGCAGCATTGCTCTGCACGCGTTCCACCAGCTCGGTGGAGCTTTCCAGGATGTCCAGCACCTTGATGGTGGTGGCGGCGATGGCGGGCATCACGCTGTTGGAGAACAGGTAGGGGCGAGCCTTCTGGCGCAGCATGTCCACAATCTCCTTGCGGGCGGACACATAGCCACCGGAAGCACCACCCAGGGCCTTACCAAAGGTACCGGAGGTGATGTCTACCTTGCCGAAGAGGCCGCAATGCTCGTGCGTACCGCGACCGCGGGCACCCAGCACGCCTGTGGCGTGGGATTCGTCGAAGTGCACCAGAGCACCGTACTTTTCAGCAAGCTCGTGAATCTTGTCCAGGCTGGCCACAATACCGTCCATGGAGAACACACCGTCCGTGGAGATGAGGATGGTACGGGCACCGGCAGCCTTGGCTTCCTGAAGCTTGGCTTCCAGGTCTTCCATATCGTTGTTCTTGTAGCGGTAGCGGGCAGCCTTGCAGAGGCGCACACCGTCGATGATGGAAGCGTGATTGAGGGAGTCGGAGATGATGGCATCTTCCTTGCTCAGCAGGGCCTCGAACAGACCGCCGTTGGCATCAAAGCAGGAACCGAAGGGGATGGTGTCTTCCGTGCCGAGGAAGGCGCTCAGGCGTTCTTCGAGCGTCTTGTGCAGGGTCTGCGTACCGCAGATAAAGCGCACAGAGGCCATGCCATAGCCCCAGCGGTCGATGGCATCCTTGGCGGCCTTTTCCAGCTCGGGGCTGTTGGCCAGACCGAGGTAGTTGTTGGCACACATGTTGATGACGCTGCTGCCATCCTTCAGGCCCACCTCAGAATACTGGGGAGTGGCAATGAAACGTTCTTCCTTAAACAGACCTGCTGCCTTCAAGTCAGCGAGGTCGGATACCAATCTGTTCTTAAAATCAGGGTTGTACATATTCTAGAAGCGGGCTGATACGAGTCCGCGGGGATTGTAGCCCCCGGGTGCCCGCATGTCAAGCGAGATGTGCCCATCCCGCCCATCACGCGGGATGATGACACAAAACAAAGACGGCGTTTTATTTACAGGCTCGCGTTGAAGAGGCGGGTTTGCTCGGGGTCGGGGATGATATCGACCAGGGCGAAATCATCCTCCTGCAGGTCATAAACGGCATCAAAATCCTCTGCACAATACACGGGGATGTACTTGGCATTCCAGAGCGTGGCCAGGTCTTTGAGATTGCAGGTGGGCAGCTGGGATTCGGCACCGCTTGCCAGCACAGCGACCACGCGCACGCCGGGCTCCAGCTGGGGCAGGAAGGTGGAGGCTGCGCAATCGCGCATCAGCGCTACATCACCGGCCAGGCAGCAGGCAATTTGCTTGGCGGCAGAATAGCCCATGAATGCAGAGACGGTGCCATCCGTGCTGTGCATATTGATGGCGCGCACCATGCCGAACTCGCGCTCGGACTGGGCGTATTTGCCCCAGAGGGCGGACACGCGCTTGCCGCTCAGGCACACCTCGTCGCAAATCACCGCGTAGTGGGAGAACGCGCGCACCAGGGCGGCCTCGCTTTCGGGGTAGGAGAGGATGAGTTCCTCGATCTTGGCGGCGCGGCGGCGGCTGAGGGTGAGCAGGCCGGTGGGGTCATAGCGGCGGGGGATATCGCCCAGCGCCTGCATGATTTGCTCCACATCGCCCTCAAACACATGGCTCTGGCGGCGCAGGCCGGCAAAGCCCGTGCGGGTCACAGAGTACACCTCCACCTTGTCCATATCCTCCAGCGCCTGCCAGAAGGGCCCGGTGGGTACCTCGCCAAAGCGCAGGATGATGGGCGGTGGGTTATCCAGCAGCAGGTTATCGGCATCGGCCAGCACATATTGGCGCATCTGCTCGCGCATGTTGCTGGCGGGCTCTGCCAGGATGGGGACGCGCAGCAAATCTGCCAGCCAGGCCACGGCATCGTGCTCATCAGCATTCAGCGCACCCAGCATCAGCACCAAGCCATCATAATCCCGGAAACGCAGCATCTGCGACAGCGCCACCAGCGAGCCACGAAAACGCGGAGCACGCGGACGCGGGCCTACCTCCAGTTCGCTGTAATCTCCCCCGCGGCGCACACCTTCTCCCAGGCACAGGTTGAAGTGCAGGGGGAAGCCCTCCTGCAGCAGGGTCTCCACTTTTTCGTAATCGCTGTATGCCAGGGGCAGGCAGAAGTTGATGGTATCGGCATACATGCCGAAAAGCCCCGTGTGCTCAATGTGCCCCGGCAGTCCCAGCCCGCCATCGGGGGTCTCGGAATCAATCGTGATGACCACGAGCGGGCGGCGGCTGTAATAGGCAGCCACCAGAGCGGGTGTGAGCGCGGTGGCCGAGCTGCCGCTGCCGGTGATGACCGCCACGGGGCGGCCCGTAGCCTCGGCGCGTGCCAGGGCAAAGCTGGCGGCGGCGCGTTCATCCGTATGGTACCAGCAATGGGCAGCGGGGCAGCTTTCCAGCTCCTCGATGAAGATCATGCTTTGTTCGCCGGGGCAGCATACCCATTCAGCCAGGCCGTAGCGGGCGCATTGAGAGATGAGATTAATCATGATGAGGGAAGGGATTCAGGTTGCCCCAGGTGCCTGGGGGTGCGGAAGGTGATAAAATCATACACCATGGCCATGCGCGCCGCACGCTCGCGCAGGTATTGTTTCAGGAAGGTGGGGCGGTTCACCGGCACCAGCGGTGCCTTGAGCCCCGCGGCGGGTATATCCAGATGCCGGGCAATGGCCACGGCGCGCTCGGCATGGTCGGCCTGGCTCACGATGATGAGCTGCCGGGCCCCGAATATGAGCTTGGCGCGGGCTACGGAATCGTAGGTGCACAAGCCGGCGTAGTCGCACACGATGCGGTTGGCCGGCACCCCCTGCGCCACCAGGGCGGCGCGCATGTCATCCGGTTCGTTGTATTGGTGGGTGCGGTTATCCCCCGAGACGATGAGGCAGCTCACCCGCCCGGAGCGCCACAACTGAGCTGCGGCCTGAATGCGCCCGGTGAAGTACATGTTGGTGCGCCCATTGCGCAGCTTGCGGCTGCAGCCCAGCACCAGCCCCACTGATTCCGCAGGGCAGGCGGCGGGGGTGTCGTGGCAGCGGCCATGGGCCAGCTTCCAGGTCCACCCCTCTGCTATGCCGATAAGCAGCCCCAGCACCAGCACGCCCGCGCATGCAAGGCCGAGCAGCTGCCACAGGCGGCGTACGATGGTGCGCTTGGCGGCCATGAATTAATCAATGGGGACCACGCGGATGTTGGTGGTGAGCTCGTGAGTCTCACCACAGCGCAGCATGATGTTTTCTGCCGGCACCACGCTGGTCTCCAGAGCCAGGAAGCCGCGGGAGGCCTCGGCCCCCAAATCACCCATGGTGGCGGCCAGTTCAGCGCCGGGATTCCACACCACGCAAGAACCGGAGCCGGCGCGGCAGATGCGGATGCTGCGGCCCCAGGCGGGGTCATGAATGGCGATTTCCTGCTGCTCCTGCACGGGGCAGTAGATGCGGTCGATGTGGCCGGCGGGGATGAGGGGGTCCTCGCTGTGCGGCACGGCATCATCTGCGTATTCCACAAAATCTGTTTCCTCCAGACCCGTTACTGCCACGGTTTCGTAATCGCTCACGGCAAAGTAGGTGTGCATGGCGGCAGAGAAGGGCATGGTGCGCGGTACATCCAGCGTCACCAGACTCACAGTCAGCTCGCTGCCGATTTCCATCATCACCGCGCCGCTGGGCATCAGCTCTTCCTCCGGGGGCAGGGCCAGCATCAGGCGCACACAGCCATCCTCCAGCTCCTCGCTGGCGGCCAACTGCCAGGTGGAGATGCGTGCCACACCGTGGGCGGGCTTGCCGGCATCCTCCGGGTGCTTGCCAAACCAGGGCCAGCACAGCGGGATACCGCCGCGCAGTGCTTTGCCCTTGCTGAATACGGCCTTCGGGCTCATGAAGATGACAGGCATCTGCCCGGTCGGTGTCCAATTTATCACATGGGCACCATAAAGGGATACTTCGGCGCGGCAGAGCGGTGTCTCAATGCGGACGATGGGAAAATCTTCCCCATAAGGGTATTCTGTCGTAATCATATCTGGCAGTGTTAGCTTGGTTGCTCCAAGCCTACCAGAAATGCTACTTGCTTGCAAGCGACAAAATCGAAATTCAGCGTTCTAATATCGCGCACATGCGCTGCGGGTGTACGCAGTCCAACACGTGTCCCAAAGTTTGAGAAAGCTGCCCGCAAAATCTTTGGGACACATGTGCTGTGTTACATTTGTGTAACAACATTTCCGGACTATTGCCCTTATGGTTGAGTCTGTGCTATGGTTGACGCGATGAAAAAGTGGTTTAGGAGGATACTCTGGGTACTGGCTGCGCCGGTGGTGTGGATTGCCGGCTGCCTGCTGCTCGGCTTGGCGCCGAGAGTGGATGAGGTGGAATGCACCCCTGTGACGGGGCTCCCCTCGCGCCCGCTGACCATGCGGGAGGTGGCAGAGCTCAACCGTATGCTGGATGAACGCTGCAGCGATATTTACGGGCTCTGGTATATTACATGGGGCGTCATGATGTCTGGCGCAGAGTATTATCTGGCGGTTCCCACGGCAGATGGCGGGCTGGAGCTGGTGCATACCCGGCCGGCTCTGGTCTGGCCGTTAGAGGAGTCGGGGGAATCTGCCGAAACAGTGGTGCAGGAGTGGCTGGCGGGATTAGACAGGAAAGGAGAAGTGGCACCATGAGCCGTATTAAACGTCTGTATATCTGCCTGCTGGCGGGGTGGATGTTGTTTTGCGCTGTGCGTGTGCTGCTGCCATATCTGGGAGATTACTACCACGTGCGCGCGGAGGGTGGCTACGTTGTCTATGGGTTCTGCGTGGATATGGAGGCATATGAAGCGCAGGGGCAGATGCCTGCAGCTCTGTTTGCTGAGCTGAATGCGCGCCTGGAGGCCGCCCAGCCCGGTACCCGGTTTTTCTATACCCCCTGCGAGACGACGGAGTACACCTGGAAGGGGCTGCTGTGTGCCCCTGTACGCAGTGGGAGACCCGAGTTGTCTCCGGCGGCAGAGCAGGTGCAGCGTGCCTGGCACGAGGAAACCGGGTACTGGTACTGACGCGACAGCGGGGAAATCAGAATTTGAAGAGGATTGGGAATTTCTAAAAAGTCCGGAAATTATAACGCAGCCACATAAATGGCAATTTGTCGCGCTGTTTGCGGGTGCAAGCCCGCCTCTATTTGAGCCCCTTCTAGGGGCGGCAGAAGGTAGCCCAGGGTGAAGTCACGTAATGACGGAACCCTGGGTTGTAATGCCAACAAATCGGAACCCCGGAGCGAAGCGGAGTGGGTGGCAGAATGCTCGTGGTATCACATACCTTGATATGCAAAACACGCCCTTGAATATCCATGCACTACCGGCTCCGGGTTAACACCCTTGGGACTTCGCGTGTCGCTTCGCTCCCTTGCTGCGTCCTCACTAGTCGCCTTACAATCTGCCGCCCTCCACAGCATCGCAGTCGCGATGCAGCTCCGGGCTCTATTATTTTTTCAACCTACCCGGGGTTCCGTTCGCTTCGCTCACTCTACCCCGGGCTAACGTCTGCCGCCCCTTGCGGGGCTCAAAGCTAGCCGCGGCTATGCCGCGGGGAACTTCTTCATTGTACATTTTTCATTGTTAATTGTGCATTGCGGGCTGAGCCCGCTAAATCTCCATTTGTCTGGCTAAAGGTGCCTTCCTTAGTGGCGCAAGATGAGCTGGGCTCCGGCATGGCCCAGCAGGAAGAAGATGAGGCTGCCCACCACGGTGAGCAGGATGTAGGCCGATGTGGTGAGGTAGGAGCCGGCGCGGAGCATGAGGGTGTTCTCATACGCAAAGGCCGCCAAGGTCGAGTAGCCGCCGCACAGGCCGGCTGTGACCGCCAATCGCAGGTTGGGGGAGGTAATGAACCCACCCGTGGCCAGCCCGCAGAAAAGCCCCATGAATAGGCAGCCCAGGAAATTGATGGTGAGGGTGTGCCAGGGCATACCGGGCACGGTGATATTCCATTTGTTGCAGATATACCAACCCGTCAGGTAGCGCAGGATGCCGCCTACAAAGCAGCCGCCGCCTACACAAAGAAGTGTTTTGATGGAGATTCCCATAGCAGGATACAATTAATTGATGTAGCCGATGTAGGGCAGGTTGCGGTATTTGCCGTTGAAGTCCAACCCGTAGCCCACAAGGAAGAGGTCATCGCACTGCAGAGCGGCAAAGTCAGCCTCGTAAGCCACGTTGCGGCGGCCCAACTTGTTGACTGCTACCACAGAAGCCACCTTAGTGGCACCATCTGCCAGTAATTTTTCGCACACACTCTTCATGGTGAGTCCGGTATCAAGCACGTCATCGATGACGAGCACGCGCTTACCCTTGCACATGGGCAGGTCATTGTGCCACTTGAGCTCGCCGGAGCTGTTAGTGCCCTCATAGCTGGAGATGCGAATGGTCTGCAGCTCGAAGTTGGCAGGCAGGCAGCGCAGCAAATCAGCGGTGAACCAGATAGCGCCGTTCAGGAGGCAGAGAGCCACCACCGGCTCATCCGTGCCATAAAAGTCTGCGATGTCGGCGGCAATATGTTGGACGGCTGTCTGAATCTGCTCCGCAGTATAAAGCGTGAGGATGTTTGGTTCCTTTAGCATGGCTTGGGACGAGGGGGAAAAGGTGCGCGCACGTTATCACGCTTCTGTCTGAAAGTCAAGTTTGAACCGTTAGAGTGTGTTGCCTTCAGACCATTGTTTCTTCTTCGGAATCCTTGCCTTCGCGCACGCCTGTGCCCAGGGCGAGAGCGGCTAGCAAGGCAGGGCGGGTGATGGTATTGGTGCCCACATCTGCCAGGATGTAAAGCCCCAGCGCCCGGAGGAACCGCCCGCGTGTATAAAAAACAACCGCCAAGCAATGTGCTTGGCGGTATGTAGTTGAAAGAGGTTTTGAGAAAGCCTGGCTTTACTCAGCAGCAGCTTCTTCAGCCACCACTTCACCCTTAACGGTGAGTTCCACCTTAACGGTAGCGGTAACCTGAGCGTGAAGCTTGGCGGGCACTTCATAGGTGCCGGACTTCTTGAGGGGCTTCTCCAGGTCGATGCAGTGGCGGTCGATCTCGATGCCGAGAGCGGCCAGACCTTCAGCAATCTGCTGGTTGGTGATGGCGCCGAACACCTTGCCGTTCTCGCCGGCCTCAAGGGTGAGGCTGACCGTGACGGCGGCAATCTTGCCGGCGATTTCCTGGAAGTTAGCGAGCTCAGCGGCTTCGCGCTCGGCACGCTTCTTCTGGAGCATGTTGATGAAACGCTGGTTGGCGGGGGTAGCCTCAAATGCCAGACCCTGGGGGATCAGGTAGTTGCGACCATAACCGGCCTTCACGGTAACGAGGTCGGCTTCACAGCCCAGACCTTCGATCTTTGTTGCGAGAATAACTTGCATGTTAGCCATAACTCTTAATAATTGGGTTTGGTGAGCGGTTGAGATACACTATTGCTGCCGAATTGTCAAGCACAACTTTCTCCGCAGTGTGAAATTTTACAGGCGGGAAATGGCAGAGAGGATAGCGGCGGGGTAGAGGATGTGCTCCTGCACCTGGATGCGGGCGTGCAATGTGGCGGCGGTATCATCCGGCATCACGGGCACGTAAGCCTGCATGATGATTTCGCCCGTATCCATGCCGGCATCCACATAGTGTACGGTGCAGCCCGCCTGGGTGGCACCCGCCTCCAGCGCTTGCTTCCAGGCTTCCACACCGGGGAAGGCGGGCAGCAGGGCGGGGTGAATGTTGAGGATGCGGCGGGGGAAGGCGGCCAGCAGGGGCTCTTTCACCAGGCGCATGAAACCGGCCAGGCACACCAGGTCAATCTTGAGCTCGGTGAGCTGGGCTGCCAGGGCTTCCTGCACTTCCAGCGGGAATTTATTTTTGTACCCCTGGCAATCCATCACTTCGGCGCGTACTCCACGCTGTCGGGCACGCTCCAGAATGTAGGCATCCGGGTTGTCGGAGAGGACGATGACCACCTCGGCATCCAGACGACCATCGTCAATAGCATTGAAAATAGACTGGCAATTGCTCCCGGAACCGGAGCCCAATACGGCAATTCGAAGACTCATAACGCCTTTACTCTACCCCAGCAAGCGTCATAAGTCAACCCCATTTGGGGCGTGCAAAAGAACAAGCCCGGCAGGTGGAGTGACCTGCCGGGCTTGTCGGATGAGCGTTGATGAAGAGTTTTATTTCTTCTCGATGGAGATATTACCCCACGTGCTGCGGTTGGCAGCGGTGTTGCCGAAGGTCATCTCCAGTACGGGTTTTTTGACGGCTTTTTTCACGTTAAGCGTGAAGGTCTGAGAGGTCTGCCCCCAGGTGATATCGCGTCCATTGGGGTCGCTGGCCACGCAGCGGGTACCGTCCATCAGTCGCAATTTTTTCACATAAAGCGGGTCCCTGCCGGTAACGATTTTGAACGTCACGTTGTAGGTGCCGGGGGTGGTGATGGGGACATCCTGCATTCGCACCGGGGTTGCAGAGCCGGGGATAACCTCGGGGCTCCATCCTTGGCCGTAGCGGAACGTGGTCACCCAGTCGCGCATGACCACTGTGGCGGATAAGCCCAGGGGGGATGTCGGGTCAAGCTTCTGCATGAGACGTCCATATTTGGTGATGAAGGGGCCACCGGCCAGTGTGCCCTCGCTGCGGCGCACGTGACCAATGGCTGCGGCGCAGGCGCGCTGCTTTTGGTTGGCGGTGAGCTTGGGGTTATCCAGCACCTCATCCAGGCGCTTGGAGAGGCTCTCCAGACTTTCGCCATCTTTAGGGCCGAAGCCGAAGTTCAGCGCAGCCATGCAGCCGTATTGTCCCTGGGGGTCGGCCTGTTGCAGTTTGCCGCGCAGGCCGGCGGGCCACTCGATACCGGGGACGTGGGAGGATTCCAGAATCAGGCAGGCTTTTTCTTCACCGTCCTTGGTGCGTTCGGCCTTGCTCATGAGCTTGTCCTGTTTCTTTTTGGCAGCCAGGGTGTTCGCAATCAGCTCTGCTACTTGCTGGTTGTTGGCCTTGGTGAGCGGCTCGCCACAGATGGTGGCATATTTACGCTGGTCTTTTTCATAGAAGAGGATGGCCGGGTAGGAGATGTCCGACATATCATCGGGGCGGTTCAGGTTGCCCATCATCTTCTTTGCGAGAGCTTTTGTTTCCTCAGTGTTGTTCTGGTAAATCGGGGCAAGCAGCATGACTGCATCGCCCGCGGCAGCCTGCACTGCGGCATCCGCCGCAAGCTGGCGACACAGCTTCTCGCTGTAGCGGTCCCAGCCGGCGGGGTACATCCACACGATGTAGCCGGTGTCTTTGACGGCCTTGCTGGCCTGGTCGAAAGAATCATATACCTGAGCGGCGAGTACCGGGGATGCCGCTACTGCCAGCAGGCCAAATCCCCATGTCAGAAGGTGTTGTTTGATTTTCATATCGAAATAAAGGATGGGGTGAGTGGATTAAGCTGCGGGTTCACCATAGACATAGATGCCGTTTGCGTGGAAGAATTGCGGTCCACCGGGGCGCAGCACGCGAACGTATAGCGCCTTGGGGCGTTCCTTCTGCAAATCAAAGCGGTTGATGTAGTTGCCCGTGTTCGGGATGGCTTCTCCCACATCGTGCCAATCATCATCTCGCCCGGTGTCGGAGACCTGCACGCGCAGCGGGCGGAAGCGGTGAATCAGCTCCCACACGTTGGTGCCGGCAAAGACCACGCCGGTGATGTAGGCGTGCTTGGGCAGCTTCACGGCAATCCACGCGTTGGTGTCCTTGCCGGTGTGGATGCGGCCACCCTGCTGGGTGAGCAGGCCGCAGTGGGTGTGCGGGGCATCCCACTCGCTGGTGGAGCTGGCAAAGGGCATGCCGCCTTCCGATACCAGCTTGCCGGGGAAGGGCGTGGGTGCCGGGATGCCGGCAGAACCGTGGATTTCCTTCGGGTCCACCATCTTGCTGATGGCGTGGAAGGTCTGCAAATCGCGGCTGCGCTCAGCGGTGAGGATGAGCCCGCCCAGCAGCTTGGAACGCTGAGCCCCGGAAATATCGCTGCCCTGGGTGAGAGCGCTTACCGTGGAGTCCATGAGTTGCTTGCGGCCTGCCTCGCTGAGAGATTCGGAAATCCCGTTGCCCCAGGCCATCATGATGCCGGAGTAAGCCTCGTGCGGGGCGGAGGCAGAGATGACCTTCACATAGAAATCAATGATGGCGGATTCATCATTACCGCTGGCGTTCTTGCACATTTGCAACTGGCGGTTGATGAGGCCTTCCACGCGCCAGCGATCGGGCCCCATGGTAGCGGCGGCTTTCCAGAATGCGGCAAGGGCTTCACTCAAATCCTGCGGAGAGATGCCGGAGTTGGCGATGCGGTTATACACACACTGTTGCAGCAGGACTGCGGCTTGTTCCGGGTACACCGAGGCCATGCCGGCGCACAGCACCTTGTTGAGCTTTTTCCAGGCATCCACATTCTTGGGCATTTTTTCTCCCAGGAACGCGGCGTATTCGCGCCACAGCGGGTAGTTCAGCGGCGCGGCTTTAGCTGCTTTTTCGTAGCAGCTCAGCGCTGTTTCATCGTCCCCGCGGTCGCGGTATACCTGGGCCAGCGTGCGGTATGCATACGATAAGCGGGTATCGGCAGCTTTTTCTTTGTCGAAAAGGGCATCCGTCAGGTGCAGGACGGTGAAGGTATCATTCCCGTCCCAGGGGTTCCAGTGCAGACCACGCTCCCATGTCAGACTATAGCCGGGGGTCCATTTGCCATCCACCAGCACAACGTAGGCGCAGTGGCCGGGTTCGCCCATGGTGAGCCCGGGCACACCGTTGGCGCAGGCAGAGGCTGCGCCGAAGTGGGAGAGACCGCCGCACACGCCACCCACATGCTTGGTGAAAGCCATGTGGTTATCCGTATACACGCCCACAAACGAGGCGGCATACCAGGAGCCTTGCACATCATCGCCATACACATTGTGGGGGATGTAGCCGCAGCGCCAGCAGCTGGCCGGGTATTGCCAATCAGGCAGGTGCACGTTGTTGAGCGCCCATTCAAAGGCTTTGATGGTGCCACTGGAGTGGTAGAGTTTCCAGCCACAGACCACACGGCGCTGGTGCAGGGGCAGTGTGTCGAAGGTGGTGTTCAGGCGGCCTTGGCGCCAGTATTTCAGGAAGTAGTGGGCACGCTCGGCTGCGGCTTTCTGGTAGCCACCATAGCGGGCGTATTCCAGAGCAATGGCGGTGGAGGTGTCGCGCTCCACACCTTTGCGCAGGGCGTTGGCATCGTTATCCGCGATGGTGTCCAGAATCTGAATCACGCGGGTGAAGTTGCGCATCTCCCCGGAGAAGAGGATTTGCTCCAGCCAGGCGGTGTCGCTCAGCACAGCTTGCAGCACCTTGGTGTTCTTGCCGGGCTCTGCGGGCGCCTTGGCTTCGGCCAACTGCTTTTTGAGCTCATCCTGGGCTCCTTCCAAGCGGAATTGGGCGCGTTTTTTCTCAGCCCCTTTCTTGTTTGCAACCTCTTTTTCCAGGTTGGCTATTTCATTTTTCTTACCCTGTACGCTGTTTTGGACATTGGTGTTGAATTTTTTGTACTCCTCCAGCGTGGCTGCTTCACAGCCTGCCAGATAATACATCCACAGCAAGCGGCGATTATCGGACTTTTTCAGGAAATCTTTGACTTGGGCCGGGCTGAGACCATCGAGCCGCTTGGTGATGTCGGTGCCGAGGTTTTGTTGCAGTTGCTTCGGGCTTTTCCAAGCTTCGGTGCCGGGCAGCACCGGGGGGATGGACAGGGGGCGTTGGGCATGTGCGGGCAAAACGGTGCCCAGCAGCATCCCTGCCGCTATCAGGTGACAGAGAGAGAACTTCATGGCGTTGAGAAACGTTGAAACTGATGGTTTCTACCACATTTCTCGTCCCAACTCAAGCTCAGATGTGCTTCGGCACCCCGGAAAATGAGAAAAAGCTCTGCCTGATGGATGTCTCTTGCTCAAGTTGAGAGCCAAAGATGACCGGGGGGGCATCAGGCCATGCCCAGCGCCCATTTGAGGTACTTGAGGGATTCCCCCCAAATCTTGCGGTTGGTGCTGCCCAGGATGACAACAATCACGGCGCGACCATCCTTGGTGCCGCAGGAGATAAGGCACTTGCCCGCAGCGTTGGTGTAGCCGGTCTTCATGCCGTGTACCCAGGGGTGGGAGCGCAGCAGGCGGTTGGTGGAGCGCACCATGCGCACACTGCCATCTGCTTTGATGAATTCGTACTCCGGTATGTTGATGCAGTTGCGAATCACCTTGTTGTTGTAGGCATAGCAAGCCGCCAGCGCCATGTCATGCGCGGTGGAGTACTGCTCTGCGGGCAGACCACTGGGGTTGACAAAGTGGGAGTTGTACATGCGCATACGGCGAGCGCGTGCATTCATGAGCCGTGCAAAGTTTTCTGTGCTGCCGGCGGTGTCGCGGGCCAGGGTCATGGCCACATCGTTGAAGCTGCCGGTCAACAGGGCTTGCAGCAAGTCGCCCTTGCGGTAGCTGTCGCCCACTTTCAGATTCATGCGGATGGGGGGCACGCGGCGGTCCTCAGGCTCAATGCGCACCATCTTGTTGAGGTTGCCGGCATCGCATACGCACAGGGCTGTCACGATTTTTTGCGTGCTGGCCACCTGGCGGCGCTGGTCGGCATTGTAGGAATACAAAATGTTGCCGGTGCGGGGGTCAATCACGCAAACGGCGGCGCAGTCCGGGCGCGGGGCCGGGGTGGTGGGCTTGGCCAGCGGGCGGGAGGGGACTCGGGCAGCCTGGTTGGGGCCGTAAACACTCTGGGCCGTGGCCGGTATGGGGGCCTGCGTGTGGATGACGGGGGCGCGGTGTTCTCCTGCCCAGGCTCTGTATGGTGTGCGCGGAGCATTGGCATAGGACTGCTGGCACCCGCTCATGAAAACAGTGGCACACAGCATGGCAATGAGGGCAAGATAACGCATGGCGCAGAGTCTACCCCAGCCCCCCTGGTTTGGCAAGCCTTTATTGCCACGTGAATGTGTCTTGACGGTTTCAGGGGTGTGCGTAAGTGTTTGTTTCTGATTGTTATCGAGCAGATAGGTGGGTGCCCGGGTCATGATGTCATGGCACCTGTGAACGAAAAGAAATCGGTGTGGCATTATTGGCTGCAAATACTGAGTCTGGCCTGGGCCTACACCGGCACATTAGCTGCCATGGGCTTGCTGGTAGGCGTGCTGGGCATGGGGGTGTATCACCTGGCGGTGGATAAGCCGGAGGCAGGGCGGGATTACCGCTGCTTCACCGGGGTCTACAACAGCGCGCGGGCAGAAGCCCCGCTCGGCCTGGGGGAGCTGCCCGCCGCAGTGGCCGAGTCCGCCGGGGAGCATTTGCGCTTTGAATATGATGCAGCCCGGCGCCTGACTCGCCTGGTACACCTGGACCGCCACGGTCGGCTCAGCACCATGCCCGGCAGCCAGGTGGCCGAGCAGCGCCTGGAATATGATGCCGCGGGGCGTGTGGTGCGCAAAAGCAATTTTGGGGTGGAGGGAAAACCCGCAGCAGATGCTTCCGGGGTGGCCGAGCGCCGCTACACATACACCCCGCAGGGCCTCTTGGCCGAAACGCGATTTTATGACACCGCCGGGCACAATGTGGCGCCGCGCATGCCTGGCTACGCCCGCGAGCGCATCACCTACGATGAACAGCAGCGCCCGGTGCGCATCGAATACCTGGATGGGCAGGGCGAGCCCATGGTCAACGCCCGCGGCGAAAGCCGGGTGGAGTTTGATTACCACGATGAGCAGGGCGAGGTGGTGCGCACCAATTACGTGGATGGCTTGCCCAGGGAAAATCGCATGGGCGTAGCGGTGGAGCGCCGACAAAGCACGCGCGATGGCTCCTCCCGGCGGACATCCTGGTATGATGCTGCGGGGTCCCCTGTGCCCCATCCCCGCATGGGGGCCGCAGCGGTGCAGCGGGATGTGATTCAGGATGGCCGATATGCCCGCTACCGCTGGTGCGGGGAAAATGGTATCATGCGTGGGCGCGGGCGCGTGTGCGCTGAGCATCTGGTGCGCCATTCTGCCCTCGGCCTCCCGGAGTGGGAGTGCTACAACGCCGATGATGGCATGCCCTGCATGAATGAAGAACGGGGCTATGCCGAGCGCGTTTGCGAATATGCCCCCAATGGGGCCCTGCAACGCGAGTATTTCTGGGATGCCGAGGGGAACCCCACCTTCTGCTACGAACAACGCCACTCCGGCGGGGAGGACGCCCACCATGTGCTGCGCCTTAATACCGATGGCTCCACAGAGCTGCGCCGCGTTTATTGAGCCTCGTCATCAAACACCAGACTCTTGCTCCAGCCATCTCTCGGCGTGTGCGTGTTGGGGAAAATCGCGCGTGCCACCTCGCGGAAAGCCTTGGGATTGGGCAGGGAGGGGCTGTAGTGCGTGAGCCACAGTTCGCGCACGCCGCCGGCCTGGGCGGCCAGCCTGGCTGCTTCTGAGAAAAGCATGTGCTTGTTCTCCTTGGCCTTGGGCAGCATCTCATCCTCGCCGTACATGCCCTCGCAGATGAATAAGTCTGAATCTGCCGCAGCTGCGCTGATGGCCGCCGTGGGGCGTGTATCCGTGCAATAGGTGAGCTTGAGCCCGCGGCGGGGCGGCCCCAGCACCATGTCCGGGGTGTAGACATGCCCGCCGTCTTCGATGGTTTCGCCCTTCTGCAGGCGGCTCCAATAGGGCAGGGGGATGTCCTGCTCCTTGGCTCTCGCGGCATCGAACTTGCCCGCCCGCGGCAGCGTGAAGCTGTAGCCATAACACGGCACCCCGTGATACACGGCAAAGGCCCGTATGTCGCAGTCCAGGAAAAACATGGTCTCCTCTTCCGTCTCCAGCTCGCTCACGCGAATCTCAAAAGGAAGATTGGGCGCAATCGTGCGCAGCGCATTCACCGCGCGCTCCGTCCCTCGCGGCCCGATGATGGAGAGCGCTTCCGTGCGCCCCATGTTGCCCATGGTCAGCAGCAATCCCGGCAAACCGCTGATGTGGTCGGCATGCAGGTGCGTGATGAGAATCTTGTCAATCGGCTTCAGACTCAGCCCGGCCCGCTGAGCCGCAATCTGGGTGCCCTCGCCGCAATCAATCAATACGGCATGCCCGCTGTAGCGCACCATCAGCGAGGTGAGCCACCTGTTCATCAGCGGTTGTGTGCCACCGGTTCCCAGCAAGCAGATATCCAGCACGCCCAAAGTGTCTCACAGCCGCCCCCGCCTTGTCAAGGCTAAAGCCTGCCCCCACTCACTGCTGCGCTTCGCCTGCGTTCGCTGATGGAGATGACTTTTGCTGCAAGCGTGGGGGAGAGCTGCGAGATGAGCTGCTTTTCACTTCATCCAGATGATATGAATGATAGTAATAATCCATGTTATAATAAAAACACAACCATGTAGTATCCATTTACAAAGTTTGCGACTCATGAATTGCGAGGGCTTTCTTTCATGTTGTTCCTGCTTGTTTGATGGGTTAATCCACGTATGCGGACAAGGTAATATTTCTCCGTTTTTGAGCAGGAAATATCCAAAATCTCCATGAGTTCCCTCCTTAATGATGGCCGAACGAGCAAAGGTGTAGATGCCAATCCCAACTTTTTCGATGCTATATTCTTCACAGCTTTTCCTTGTGCATATATAGCTTGTAGGGGGGGCGTTTGGAAATAACCTTTCAAACATGCTCTCAAGAATAAAGGCAAATTGCATCCAACATAAAATGAAATACAATCCAAATATTCTTATTTCCAATAAGGAAAGAATGATTGGTGTAGAGATTCCCAATGTAAGCAGAAATGGCAATAGGTATTTGATTTTATACCTGAATTCTTTATCTTTGTTCAGCTTATACTCCGGAAGGCTTATGAGCTGCGTGCATGCTGTTGAAAGCTCTTCTTTGCCCGCATCACGAATGGGGTGAGGTGATGATAAATATTGCTTTATTGCATGAAGTAATGTCTGCTTATCCTCTCGCGTGAGCATCGCGCTCGGTATGAACAAGCGCGTGTCGCCATTGGTGCACAAAAAGATGCCGGCGCGTTTGACCTGATATTGATTCACGTTTTTCCATGGTACAGAGTACGTGTAATCCAGCTCATTGTGCGCATGTATGCCCGTGTTGTTGGTGTATATACCTTTGCACTCATAGATTGCTCCGGCTGTCGATGCTTTACTCAACTTGTATACAACAAGCAGCATAGCCCATATTGTAACGCCAACAAAATACAGAATTAATACAATAACGTACTGTGTCAAAATCTCCAGCCACCAAGCAAGGAGGGTGGCTCCTGCTATGAGCAGGAGCCACTTTGTCGCTGGGAAAGGGATTACTCTGCATGATGTTGCGAATGCAGTCCAAAATGCGAGTTTCTCATATTGTCGCTTTTTTATACTGTGAGTATTGATAAGCATCTATTAAGATTTCTTTTATGGGCAACAGGGTTTTGGTGATAGATTCTTTATCTGTTGAAACATACTTTCCTTGGCAGCTTTTTCAATTATTGGCAGCATGTTAGGATCTATGTAACATGTTATTGCTGTGATATGCAAGAAATTTCTTAGTATGCTATTGATTTCATCTTGTATGCATTGTCTTGCTCCTTCAATATCCCCTTTTTCAATATTGCGATGAACACAGCACGTAATTGCTGCGACAGAGGAAGTACCCAATGCTGCAATTACTACGTTTGATATCATGCATTTTACATAATCGGCCCCGGTTTCTCCAATGCATGCATCGCCGGCCAATGAGTCATACGTTTCCCAAATAGATAATGTCGCAGCGAGTGCACAACATGCAATTTTTGTATAACTTGCATTTCCTATATGGTCATTTTGGAGAATTGTGTTATTGAACGCCATTTGATACAGAAGGAAGCTGGATTCTTCCTCTATACGATCTCTACTAATCCATCTGCCATCGACTGGGCTATAGTGGCGGTAGTTGTAGTAGCCGAGGGCTAATTCTGTATCGTTGAACTCGCTGCTCCACTGGATGGGTTGGGTGACATCGCCGGTGGCGGTGTCTGAGCCGTAGGGGGAGTAGGAGTAGGCGGTGCGGATGTAGCCGGCGGGGCCGAAGACTTCGCAGATGTTCTTGGTGAGGTCCCAGCCGTAGGCGTACCATGTGCCGTCTTTGCGGATGGCAAGGGGGCGCGTGGTGATGGGCTGGGTGGGATCCCACAGGAGGAACCACAGGGCCGGGTGGGCGGCGCGGGTGAGGTCGCAACAGGCGATTTGCAGGTAATTGCGGTAAATGTAGCGCTGGTGGAGGGTGATGCTGCCGTTGGTAGTCACCTTCTTGGTGGCGCGGCGGACATCCAACACCACCGTCTCAGCGGTGATGTCGGAGGGGTATTAGAGTTTTCTTCCTATAATCTTTTCTATAAGCCAAACAATCCCATGAACGCAGAATGTATATGCGTAAACAACGAGATAAAATAAATAAGCACACACAGCCCCTATAACGAGAAAAATTGCAAGCATTACTAACAATGAAACTACCACGTCCATAACTGTACCTCCTTTCTTGTTTAGATGCTGAATTGTCCTTTATCGTCTAAATTTTAATAAGTTTTTTCCAGTTTGTAAATCAAAAAATGCGACGTTCTAACAAATAATGCTCATTTCTTATTGCATTTTACCTTTGTTCTGAGCTGTTCCTCAGAAAATGTCCACTATTTACCCTAGGTGCTCGGCACCGGTTTACATTAAGATATTTCTTTTAATTCTTTAGTGGTGGCGCGGCGGACATCCAACACCACCGTCTCAGCGGTGATGTCGGAGGTGGACACAGAGCTGTAGCGGGTGCGTTTCATTTCAGTATGACCGATTTCCGATGCGTAGAAGTCAAAAGAGAGTAATGGCTATAACTACGGCGCGCGTTACCTGACGTTCTGCTTTCTACTTGATTATTTGGTTGTAAAATAATAAGTGGATAAATTGAATTTTACTTTTTTTCTTGTTTTGAAATTATCAAACTCAAATTTATCATGCGGATTGATCGTGCGTTCAGACGAACTTGTTTTGAGTTTAAACAAAAAACAAGTATAATAATCGAACAAATCGCAGCTGCCACAGTAGTCTATAAAGTATGCAGCATCTGTCAAAGTTAAGTGTATTAATTCATTTTTGGATATATGCTTTACATTAAAAACGGAAAAATACAACAAAACACATATCGAAAAAATCAATATATATAATGAAGCTTTTTTGGTTTTTTTAATTTTCATTTTTTTTGATGACAACAATCCCATAAATAATATTAATGGGATTGTTGATATAATTATAATTGGTGCTTAAAGAATGTTTTATAATAAGGGAGTAGAGTTTTTGTCATATGTTAAATTAAGTATGCTCTTGTCTCCATATTCTTCATATATAGATTCGGAATATCTTCTTAGAACATAACCTTTTCTTGCAGGTCGGCCACTTGCGTCATTGATTTTCATACAACAATCAGCCAAAATTGATTTTGCCCGATCTCTACAATTTCCCATCAACAAATTGTAATTCGGGGATTCTTTGAACGCAGGATGAGATGTTACACATTCCTTAATTTCTTCTGGGGTTGGTATACAATCCGTATTTATCAAGCAACACAATAGGAGAATTTTTACTGTTGACATAATACATTGAGGTGCATACATGCTCATCTTGATCTCTCCCCATCCATCGACCATCTACCGGGCTGTAGTGGCGGTAGTTGTAGTAGATGAGGGCGAGCTCTGCATCGTTGTACTCACTGCTCCACTGGATGGGCTGGGTGACATCGCCGGTGACGGTGACTGAGCCGTAGGGGGAGTTGGTGTAGGCGGTGCGGATGTAGCCGGCGGGGCCGAAGACTTCGCAGATGTTTTTCGTCAAATCCCAGCCGTAGGCGAACCAGGTGCCGTCCTTGCGGAGAGCAAGGGGGCGGGTGGTGATGATGCCCGATGTCGGCGCAGAGCTGTTGCGGGTGCGTTTCGTACCATTGTTATACACCAGCCAAACCGCAGAGGTCAAGCCTCGTTCATCGATGGAAATCACTTTTTCTGCGAGCGAGGGGGAGAGCTGCGAGATGATCTGCTTCTGCACGCTTACCAGCAGGCCGCCAGTGGTGAGTCCGATGAAAATATGGTACTCATTCCATCTTACAGAAAAAAGCTTGCGCAGTTTTGCTTACATGACGCATGATACTTTTCCCTGATCCATTTGATGTATTCTGATAGCAAGTTATTCATGTATGATGAATACGAATTATTGGTGTGTTTTTCTAAAAACTCTTTTGATTCCCACAGTGTTATGCCTGTATAATCAGTGCGTTGATTGTATAAATTATCAATATCGGACACATTGAGTTCATCTATGTGATTATCTTGACAATACATGTGTCGCAAATAATATGAGATAGAGTTCTTTTGTTCATCTGTTAATAAACAGGCCTGTTGCATTTCATATTGAATGATATTATCATCCTTATCTATGGAATCACCAATATGAAATTCAAAAGCCCTGCCGTCATTGAAATGAAATTGCAGCGCGGCACACATATAGGCAGGTATCAGAAACCTGAACGCTTCAGGCCCAACAAAACTTAAACTTGCCCCACATGTATATAGCCAGAGCGGCGGTATATTCTGCCAGGAATTTCGTTCTTCAAGATTCGCCAAAACATCGAGTTCTTCCTCAGGTAAATAATCATCCTCTGCCTCGCCTGCAAGCAGTACGTATTTTTCTCCATAGCAGGTGACCCCATGAAAGGCATTTTGAATCTTTTCGAACACAGCTTTACTCGCAAAGTTCATCTTATTTACAGCTGGTTCTTCCTTTAAATAAACTTCCAATCCCTCCCTGGTGTCATCCAGAAAGCATATCAAAGAATCCATTTTTTCAATCTCGGGCATATTGGTACTTATTGTTTATCTTAAGCACTGTCTCGAAATAATATTATTTAGAGACAGTGCTTTGATGTTAACTAAATGAATTGTTCTAATAGGAATGAATCATTTGCATACATTCATGGTATTTTTTTTCATGCAGTTTGCTTCTGCGTTTGTTTTATATGCTTTGCAAGTGCTACTTCCTTATAGGATCATGTAACTCATGAATACGGCATAATCATTAGTTGTCATTGGCACCACGACTTACGAGTTAGGGTAATGATGGTTTATATTTTGCCTTTGTTCTTTCGGGGAAAATGCGCTCCAATTCGAGCATCCACTCATGCAGTACTTTTTCTGTAGTCCATTGCTCAGCTTGTGGCCGCCAAGAAATGGGGACATCAAGGTTCAGAACTTTATGATTGGGTTGCGAGGTTTCACATGCCATTTCCTTCAGAACAATATACAGCTTTTCTTTTGTCGCGTTTTTGAAGCAAGCGAAGAGGATTCGTTTATCGTTGGCAGAAAAGCGTTGCGGTTCTGCAAGACTAAAAAATAAAAGTCTTATGGCTGTGAACTCACGAATTAACTGGAGGGTGTTTTTGTATCTGAGCAAGGCAAGATCATCCGTAAAAAGATGCTTTTGAGTATAGAAATCATGATAGAAATCGAAAGGTGCGGCGTGCTGCTTGGCAATAAGGTAATTAAATTGATTCATGAGATTCAACAGCGCCTTTAAGGTAGTATGCTCATCGCATGCCTTTATATTTAATACTATTTCCTTGAAGATTTCATCGCCGAAACACTCTTTTTTGTCCCGCAGAACGATGATTTTAGAGCGAAATAAATTTTCATAAGCTTCGCGTGCATGTTTGCCTATTTGTAATTCAATGTTATTCAAATAGATGGGCGATTGTAGGTGTTCCCAGCATGCTTCGGCTGATAAGTAATCGGAAAGAAGAAAAATGATACTCGTGCGGTATTCCGGTTCCGCAGAAATTTGAGCAGATGAGCAGAGGATGAGGAGCGTCTCGGTTAAAAGAACTTCTTTTTCTTCTTTAGGAATGATAGATCCTAGTTCAACATATATATTGCCGAGATTGTCCAAGAGGGTAAATTCACTATAAAACTCACTTTCGTCTTCATCACGGTAAGTCACATTTATCTCCACTTGTTCATTTTCTCCGGCAGCATGAAACATTGCAAATGTGGCCACCATGCAGGAGTACAATAAAAATATGTAAAAAGTTTTTTTCATACAAATAAAGCTCCATCTTGGGCGAAAAATCGCCCAAGATGGTATGAGATTATGGTTAGGCTTTACATTTATGTTCGTTTAGTTGCTTAACCGCATTCTTGGTGGACGGCGGCCGTGGGTGTCGTAACTGCACTCGATGACGGTGCTGCTTTCACCTTCTTCTGCGGTTATACGATTACCGATATGGTCGTAATCGTAGCCGTAGTTGGTGCTATTCACCGTGGCGCTGGTGAGCGTCTGCAACAAGTTGCTGCCGCTCAAGTAGCCGTAACCAAACTGCTTTTCATCGCCACTATGCAAGAATCCTGCGGAGTTGATGCGGCCATCTGCCACCACCGTCTCAGCGGTGATGTCGGAGGTGGGCACAGAGCTGTAGCGGGTGCGTTTCGTACTATTGTTATACACCACCCAATCCGCAGAGGTCAAGCCTCGTTCGTTGATGGAGATGACTTTTTCTGCAAGCGTGGGGGAGAGCTGCGAAATGAGCTGCGTTTGCATGTTCACCAGCTTTCCGCCTGCGGAGAAAGCACGTGTGTCGGTGGGGGCTGAGCAAGTTATGAATGAAACTTTGATAACACTTCCAACAATGTGTATAATTTTATTTTTATGTCGTCGCTGACTTTTTTGTTCTGATTTAATTTCACCCAAACTTCTTTTTCCAACATTTTTATGACCTTTTGTACATAATCCGAAGGTTTAGTTAATTGCAGCGATTTGAGATATAGGGTATATGAATGCAGAAGTTCTGCATGTTGTTCATCCTCTATTTTTAATAAAATTTCTCGGATATCATGTACAATATACGCAAGAATGTATCTATATGAAGGAGAAGGATTTGGTTTTAGGTTAATAAGTTTTTCATGTGCTACGCCATCAATAGGCAATGCTATAGAAATGGATTTTGATAAGATGTGCTCAGGAGCCCATTCTTTTAAAGCCGTAGCATCGTAAACTACATAGATTTCTTCTATATCCTCAAGTGAGCCAATATCTGACTCCCAGCCATCATCGCCTATACTTAAAAATACAATATTTTTTTTGCCAGGTTCAATAATGCTTGGTCTGTGGTTGCTATGAAAAGGCGGTCTTTTGCGAAATAGGGTTACTTTTGTCCCATTCTTGTACGTTATTCGCAGCTTGTATGCTTGGTGCATTATCCAATGGTCGGCGCTGAATATGAATATGGGTTGATTTGTGGCATTATCCAACTCGATGACATAATTCATGCATTGCTTTGAGCCAGAATCCAATGCTACAACTCGATACCGGACCGCTTCATCGTTATCATTAATCGTAACGCCATATTTATTTTCTTCTGATGAGTTTATTCGACCATGGGTGGTCTGGCCATGAGCGCTTGCCTCTGGAATTCCAGAGGCAAGCAGGAAAGAGCAAACAGATATACAACTTACTATGACGCTATCCATATAATTGCAAATTGTTTCATTGCAACAACCTTATTGTCATTACACGTATCAATAACGTAAACATTAAACATATAATACCTTCCTTCTTTGAGAGCAAGGGGGCGGGTGGTGGTGATGCCCGATGTCGGCGCAGAGCTGTTGCGGGTGCGTTTCGTGCTATTGTTATACACCAGCCAATCCGCAGAAGTCAAGCCGCGTTCATCCACGGCAATCATTTTTTCTGCGAGCGTGGGGGAGAGCTGCGAGATGCGATGCTTATGCACGCTCACCAGCAAGCCGCCGGTGGCGTTGTAGCGGGTCTGTGTAGTGCAAGCGAAGACGCCCTCATCCGTTGCTTCCACGCCGTAGGCCAGCTCGGTGATGGAGGAGTTGGCGGAGGTGGGTTCCTCTGCCAGCGCGAGGGTCTGGCGGGTGAGGTGGCCGAAGCTGTCATATTCAAACAGAGAGGGGGCGGTGGGGTAGGAGCCTGATTCTGATGACGAAAATATTTTCAATTGCTCCTATGCGTTGCGATTTTATAAGTCGCTGAAATCAAGGCACAAAAAAGGAGCGGTCGTTACCATTTTGTCTTGATTACGACCGCTCCCATAATAGCCTTTTTGTGACTGTGATTTTTTACAACTCCGATGCGTTGTGTATAAACAACTTATGAAAATTGATGCCGTTTTCTGAAAATTACCCCGAAATTCGGCTCGACTCATAACGGGTTGTTGGAAGTTCTGGGAATTGCTTGTTATCAGAGTTTTACAAAACATGTTAACATTAGATGTTCACATTCTCATTGCATTTTGTTTTATTTCAGTTTCATTGTTTTATTTAAAAAAAATAGGTGTATTTTTGCGCTTTCTTGCATGGATGTAGTTATAGACATTCCTTCAATTTTTTTATATAGCAAATACAGGGTAGCAAAATCTAATTTTTTTATTTCATGGTTTGCAAATGAATTTATCATTTGAATAGTATTTTGCATTAAATCTTTAACGCTTGCTGTGAATTT
>JAZRRO010000057.1:0-17255 GCA_045650805.1 Akkermansia sp. | reverse complement strand
TTCTTCACTACAGCGCAAGCTGTTCTTCACCATCTGCCGCAGGCAGATTCTTCACCATGCCCAACGGGCATTCTTCACCACGGCGGCAGCCGTTCCTCCTCCCAAATACCGCGAGCGCAGCGAGCCAAATTCTGAGCCCCGGGGGGCGCCATAAAATAGCCCGGTGGTGGAGCCGCGTCAGCGGCGAAACCCCAGGGTAGACGCCAATTAATTGGAACCCCGGAGGGGTGGTATAAAGGGTTGCATCATATTGTAGTCGTTTATCATTAAAGGCATTGCAAGAAAAACATGTGTATATGTTGAATCCACGCATTATGCCACCCCTGACGGGGTTCCAATATATTTTTCATCTTTCCCGGGGTTTCGCTGCTGCGCAGCTCCACCACCGGGCTACCATATGTCGCCCCGGACGGGGCTCACGAATTCCGTTCGCTACGCTCACATCAATGCGCCCCACAAATTGCTATTAGTGGGGCTATCAACTAAAAACTTTAACAAAGCTTTTTATCAAAAATGCCCCAAAAGGGGCATTTTTGATTGGCACTGTGTTTATTGACGCCTTGGGACATAAGTGGATGTTTGTGCAATTTTTTGCTTGCAATTCTGTTAGAAGCGGTTAAAATCATACCTATGAACAAGGGATTGAAAATTGCATTGTTATTGTTATCCTCCGTGGGGGTAAGTGGACAAGCCTCTGCCGACTGGCGGGAGAGTGTCGGAAATCTGTGGGATGAGGCCGGCGAGGTAGGCCGGGATTGGGGCGAGAAGGGGAAGGAGTGGGGCAAGGAGGCTTGGGATAAGGCTACCGATGAGTGGGATAAAGCTAAAAAACGCTGGGATGCGTTTGATGTGAATTACGAGCTGATGCAGGCATTTGGTGGCGATGTGGACGAGCAATCCGCCTTGATTGGCCGCTTTTACGACCTGAAACAGCCGCTGGTGCAAGGCGCTAAGCCATTGCTGCGTAATGCGGTGGTGCAAAAGATTCGCGAGTTTGATGGTAAGGAGTGGGACCAGCGTGTGTTCTCCGCCTACTACAGCCCGGATGTGCGCCTGTATGCCCCCTATTTCTATTTGCCGCGCTGCAAGGCCGCCTACGGCCCGGAGGCATTCCAATGCAATACGGATGATTCGAAGCGCCGCGTGGCACCTTCTGCTTGGGTGGTGGTGTATCGTGGAGTGGTGACGGCGCCGGAGAGCGGTTTCTTCCGTTTTGCCGGTATGGGCGACGACACCATTATGGTGCGTTTTGACAACAAGTTGGTGCTGGAAGCCGGTTGGAGTATTCCCTCTAAGGGCGATATGGTGCTGGGTACAAAGGAGTCTTACAGACAAGAGCTTATTACACCCAAACATAAACGCGCTTTCTACCAATACAAGGAAACGCCGCATTGGAATAGTGTGATTGGTGGTATTGCCACGGGCGAGGTGTTTAAGGTGAAGAAGGGAGAAAAATACCCGATAGAGATATTGGTGTCCGAGATTCCCGGTAATGAGTTCGGGTTCTGCTTGTTGATGGAAAAAGTGAAGTCTCCGGGCACGGCCCCGCGTGGTATTTTTAAGCCGGGCGAGTCTCCGGAGCTGCGCCTGTTCCGCACCAATGATTCCTTGCCCGATTTCAGCCTGATTGAGAAAGCCCTGACGAGTGGCGATACAGATTTCCGTGTCAAAGGGTTCATGGAAGGCCCCCCGTTCTCCGACAAGAGCCCGGTGTGGAAGGTGGATTACGAGGAGGCACAAGAGCAGGGGGTTTTTGATGCCATCTTCGGTTACTTCCGCGATGATGATACCGCCATGGGCAAACGCAAGCGCAAATAAGGCGTGCGAATTGGCGTGCAAGTCTCATTTAACAAATTGTACCTTTCGCATCGAAAATTGGGCGCGCCGGATTCCATTTGAGGATTGCGCGCTCATGACACAAGTTTTCAGCAAAAGACGTTGCTGATTGCGGGCTTGTGCTTGCTTGTCGGAGCGTCTTGTGTTACAATGGCGCTCCGCGTGCATTTTCACGGCGCGTACCAGTGTCACTCAATTTTCAGTTTTTATGATTAAATGGATTCTCAATAAAATCGTAGGTTCTAAGAATCAACGAGAAGTGCGCAAGCTGCGTCCTGTGGTGAAGCGTATTCTCGAAATCGAGGAATCTTACTCCGGCAACGACCAAGAATTCTTGGTGTCCAAGACGCGCGAATGGCAGAAGTATTTGCACCGTTTTACGCCGATTGATTTGCCTGCTCGTGGTGTGATTCTGGCTGCTGATGAAACGAAGCTGGCAGAGTATGCCGCCACGCTTAATGAGCGCTTTGAGTCCCTGAGCCAAGAGTTCCCCAAGCTGCCGCGTGTGGAGGCAACCCCGGATTCTATTGAGATTGGTAAGAAAGCTTTTGCTGAGATTGAGCCCAAGTTTGCCAAGATGCGTTCCCGCTACCTGGAGCACATTTTGCCTGAAGCCTTTGCTGTGGTGAAGTGCGCTGCCCGCAATATGTGCGGTTCTGAGGTAGATGTATGCGGCACCCCGGTAAAATGGGATATGGTACACTTTGATGTGCAGTTGATTGGCGGTATTGCTCTGCACCGCGGATTCATTGCTGAAATGGCCACCGGTGAAGGTAAGACCCTCGTGGCTACCCTGCCTGTTTACCTGAATGCCCTCACCGGCATGGGTGTGCATGTGGTAACGGTGAACGACTATTTGGCACGCCGCGACTCCATGTGGATGGGCGCTCTCTTCAAGTATTTGGGCCTGACGGTAGGTTGCATTCAGAGCATGATGCCCAATGACTCCCGCCGTTACCAGTACGCACAGGATATTACCTACGGTACCAATGCAGAGTTCGGTTTCGACTACCTGCGCGACAACGGCATGGCCGGCACACGCGATGCCCAGGTGCAGCGTGGCCACTATTTTGCCATTATTGACGAGGTAGACTCCATTTTGATTGACGAGGCCCGCACTCCCTTGATTATTTCCGGTCCCTCCGTGATTGAGCGCGAGCAGCAGTACGATGTGCTCAAACCGCTGATTCAGAAAGTGGTGGATGCTCAGGTGAAGCTTTGCGATAAGCTGATGGATGAGGCGCTGGAGTACGCTAAAGAGGGGGATAACTTCTCTGCCGGTCGCTGCCTTTACAAGGTGAAGCTGGGTATGCCCCGCAACCGCAAGTTCATGCGCTCTCAGGAGGAGGTGGAATACCGCCGCATGGTTGAGAAGTATGAGCTCTTCCTCTACCAGGACCCGCGCAAGTTGGAGCTCTTCAAGCTGAAGGAGGAACTCTACTTCTGCATGGATGAGAAAACGCACGATGCCGAGCTGATGGAAATGGGCCGCGAGCTTATTAGCCCCGGACACCCGGAGGACTTTGTGCTGCCCGACCTTGGTACGGAGTTTGTTGACATTGAGGAGAATGAAACACTCACCGAGCGCGAGAAGGAAGCCCGCAAGAGCGAAATCTTCCGCCGTTTGGACACCAATGCAGCCCGCCTGCACACCATCAGCCAGTTGCTCAAGGCCTACACCATTTACGAGCGCGATAAGGAGTATGTGGTGAAGGAGAACAAGGTGATTATCATTGACCAGAATACCGGTCGTGAGATGCCCGGTCGCCGCTGGAGCGAAGGTTTGCACCAAGCTGTGGAAGCTAAGGAAGGTGTGGATGTTGAGGCTGAAAACATGACCTACGCCACCATCACCATTCAGAACTACTTCCGCCTGTACTCCCGCTTGGCCGGTATGACCGGTACGGCTGAGACAGAGGCTGCCGAGTTCCATGATATTTACAAGTTGGACGTGCTGCCCATTCCCACCAACCGTCCCTGCATCCGCGAGGACTTTAACGACCAGGTGTTCAAGACCCGCCGCGAGAAGTTTAATGCCGTGGTGGGCAAGATTCGCGAGCTGCACGCCACCGGCCAGCCCGTGCTTGTGGGTACGGCCAGCGTTGTTGCATCCGAAACCCTTTCCGCTTTGCTGCACAAGGCCGGTATTCCGCACGAGGTGCTGAATGCTAAGAACCACCAGCGCGAAGCTGAAATCGTGGCACGTGCCGGCCAGCGCGGTTCCGTAACGGTATCTACCAACATGGCAGGCCGTGGTACGGACATTAAGCTGGGGCCGGGTGTGGCAGATTTGGGTGGCTTGTTCGTGCTGGGTACAGAGCGTTACGAGTCTCGCCGTATCGACCGCCAGCTGCGTGGTCGTTGCTCTCGCCAGGGCGACCCCGGTGCCTCTCAGTTCTTCCTTTCCTTTGAGGATGATTTGATGCGCAACTTCGCCGGCAGTGAGCGCCTTACCCGCGCCATGAACAACTTGGGCATGGCAGACGGCGAGGCCGTGGAGAGCTGGATGATGAACAAGATTATCGAAGGCGCCCAGAAGCGTGTGGAACAGCGCAACTACATGTGGCGTAAGCACGTGCTGGATTATGATGATGTGATGAACCAGCAGCGCACCATCGTTTACTCCATGCGCAATGATGCCCTTCTGTGCGAAGACCCGCGCGAGATGCTCTACGAGCAGCTGCACGAGGGTGTGCACGCTAAGTGCGAGGACTACCTGACGGAGGACGACTCCGGCTCCATTCGCCGCATTGACCTCCTGCAGTGGCTTAACTCTACCTTCCCCTTGGGCTGGAACTCTGAGGATGCCGGTTTTGATCGCATGACTCCCTCTCAGGTGGCCGACCATGTGATTGCCCGCGTGAAGGAGATGTACGAGAAGAAGGTATCCGGCGAGCGTCCTGACCGTGTGGACCACATGGAGCGCTCCATTATGCTGCAAGCTATTGATAAGCTGTGGCAGCAGCACATTATGGACATGGATGCCCTGCGTGAAGGTGTGCGCCTGCGTGCCCAAGGCCAGCGCGACCCGCTCGTTGAGTACAAGCGCGAGGCTTACGGCATTTTCGAGGCTCTCATCAGCAGCATTCAGTACGAAATCCTCAACAACCTCTTCCGCTCCACCACAAGCTTGGATGCCTTTGAGGACTTCCTTTCCTCCCTCCCTGAGAGCCATGCAGATGAAGAGTCTCCCTCCATCTCCGACCTCTTGGGTAAGGGGGATATTCTTTCCGCCCTCCGCGAGCAGATGGCCCTCATGCAAAAGCGCTACGGCCAGCAGGCTGCCGCCCCGCAGGAAGAAGAAGTGGAAGAGAATACCGTTGACCTGCCTTTGACGGAGGATTTGAACATGGACATGAGCGTGAGCGGCGCCCCTATGCCCGGCATGCGCATGAAGCCTGAGAAGAAGATGGTGTTGCCCCGCAAGAAGGTAACAGCCAAGATTAAGCGCCAGGATTCTTCCGCCCCGCTCACCATCTCTTCTGCTGATTTGGCAGACGCTGCTCCCGGTGTGGCCTTTAGCGGCCAAGAGCTGGATGTGCAGGAGTCTACCTCCGGCAACGGTGATGAAAAATTGAGCTGATGCTATTGGCGCGGAGCCCACGTTAACACTTATCACCCGATATCATGAACGTTCGCTCCGCGCTCGCATACGTCCCGTATTTCCGTAACAGGCTTTTTGTAGTGCACATCTGCGAAAAGCTGTTGCGGGAGGACGCCTTGGTGGATGCCTTGTTGGACGTTAATGCCCTTCACGAAATAGGCGTGCGCCTAGTCTTGGTGGTGGAGGGTGCCTCGTGCGAGCAGTTGGCTGCACGCGCAGGGGAGTGCGAAATGCAGGCCGCTGTGGCAGAGGTTCCCTTGGTTGAGGGAGCTGCGGCTCAGGCCCGCGTGCAGGCTATTGTGGAGCGCGGGCAAGTGGCTATTGTGGCTACCGGCACGCCCGGCCGATTTGATGAAGGTAGTGTTTGCCTTGCCGTGGCCCTGGGTGCCTCCAAGTATATTTGTTTGCAAACAGATGAAGTGCCCAGCCGCTGCGGACAACCCATTTTTGCAATTTCAGAAAGCGAGGTGTCGGAAGAGTCCTGCGCTGATTGTAACTGTACCTCTGAGCTATTGCATGCGGCAGCTATTTGCCGCCGTGGCATTCCGCGTGTGCACATGCTGGATGCTTTGCACCGTGGCGTGTTGCTGGACGAGCTGTTTTCCGAAGAAGGTGTGGGCACCATGGTGCACGCCGACTCCTACCGCGAGGTGCGCCCGTTGAAGGAGGATGATATTCCTGAGCTTTTGTCTATGATTGCGCGCTGCGTGGCAGATGCCAAACTGGTGGAGCGCACCTACGAGAGCATTCATGAAAAGCTGCAAAGCTACTACGTGTACACGCTGGACGATACGATTGTGGGCTGTGTAGCGCTGTATCCTTTCCCGGAAGCTCAGTGTGCTGAGCTGGGCTGCCTGTTTATTAAAAAGAACTACGAAGGGCATGGCTATGGCAAGGCCATGTGCCACTTTATAGAAGAAAAGGCTCGCTCTCTGGGCTATAAGTGGTTGTTTGCTATTTCTCAAAGTGCTGTTGCCTATTTCCGCGATCGCTTGAAGTATGAGCAATTATCGCGAGATGTGCTCCCGCCCTCTCGCCGCGCCGTGCTGGAGGCCAGTGGCCGCGCCTCTGCCGTCTTTGGACGCGTGCTGTGAGTGTTCGATTCTTAACAGTTTTTCTCTCAATAAAACGGCCGATGCTCTTTGGAACATCGGCCGTTTTGCATGTTGAAAGTGTTGTAATTACTCGCCCAGCTGGCTGGCAAGCAGAGAAGCAACGCCTTGGAAGGCGGCTGCCACCATGCTCTGGCCCGGGTCCTCAAGGGCAACGGGGTGGCCCTCGTCGCCGCAGCTGCGGGTCTGGATATCCACGGGAATGCGGCCGAGCAGGGGTACACCCAGCTTCTGAGCCTCGCGCTCGCCGCCACCTTCGCCGAAGATGTGGTAAATGATGCCATCGCTCGGGCATACAAAGTAGCTCATGTTCTCAATCAGACCCAAAATCGGGGTCTCGACACGCTGGAACAGGCCTACTGCCTTGCGGGCATCGATGAGTGCCACCTCTTGCGGCGTGGTAACAATCACGGCGCCGGCCAAGTCCACGGTCTGCACAATCGTCAGCTGAATATCGCCTGTGCCCGGTGGCAAGTCAAGAATAAGGAAGTCTAAGCCGCCCCATTCCACGTCTCGCAGGAACTGCTGAACGTAGCGGGTTGCCAGCGGTCCGCGAACAGCTACGGGGGAGGCTTCGTCAATCATCAGCCCCATAGAGAGCAACTTAATGCCATGGGCTTCAACCGGCAAGAATTGTTCCTTCTCAGAGCAGCCGGGGCGTTCCTTGGTGCCGAACATGAGAGCCATGGACGGGCCGTAAATGTCCAAATCCAACAAACCGGTCTTGTAGCCTAAGCGAGAAAGCGCAATGGCCAAGTTGGCAGATACGGTGCTCTTGCCCACACCACCCTTACCGGAGGCAACGGCAATCACGTGCTTCACGCCGGGTACGCTGGACTTCCAGTCAGCCGGGTCATCGTTAGCTGTGGGCTGCTTGGTGCTCTTGGGGGCATGGTGCTCAATATTAACATCCAACTGCTTTACACCCGGCAATTCCTTCACGATTGCCATCACATTCTCGTAAATGTAGCGGGGGACATCGGCGTTCTTACTCTCAATGAGTAGCTCTACCACGACGGCGCCTTCCTCTGATACCGTAATGTCTTTTACCAATCCAAAGGATACAATATCGCGGCTGAATCCCGGATATTTCACTGTTGTTAAGGCCGCGCGTATCAGCGCTGGCGTTAATTGCGGTTCACTCATAAAAGTTAATTCCTAAATTTCTTAGGTATTTAAGCATAGTTCTGCTCAGAATTCAAGTTCAAAGGGCGTCAGTACGAATTTTGCTGCCTATCTCCTGCTGAAAGTGCAAATAATGTTAAATTAATGAAAAATTCGAGTGTTTTTTCTTGCCAAACAGAAAAAAAAGTGTATCATCTCTTCACCATGACTCGTAAAGGTGGTATCAACAAGACACGTAAGGCTGTTGCCAAGCGTTTCAAGGTGACCGGCTCGGGCAAGGTTCTGCGTCGCAAGCAGGGTAAGCGTCACATTCTCCAGAAGAAGTCCTCCAAGCGCAAGCGCGCTCTCGGCAGACCCGCTCTGGTTGACGAGACCCAGGTTTGGGCCGTAAAGCAGAACATGCCCTTCGCTTAAAACCGAGGAACATGGCCGCAAAGCCAAGTCCCGCCCGCTATTCGGGCGGCCTTCATGCAGCCTTCCCTGCGTAATTTTCGCAGAGGATAGAACGGACGAGACTGCAAGGAGGTGAGGAAGAACAGTCCGCTCACAATAGATAAGACAAAATACTATGGCACGTGCTACTAATGGGCCGGCTTCTCGCGCCCGCCGCAAGCGCATCCTGCTTCGCGCCAAGGGTTTCCGCGGTTTCCGCAGCAAACTCTTCCGCTACGCTAAGGATGCCGTCTACAAGGCATGGCAGTATGAGTACCGCGACCGCAAGAGAAGGAAGGGTCAGTTCCGCCGTCTCTGGACCGCTCGTATCTCCGCCGCTGTGCGCCCCCTCGGCCTGACCTACTCCCGTTTCATGGAAGGTCTCAAGGCTGCCAACATCGATCTGGACCGCAAGTCCCTCTCCGAACTGGCTATCGCCAACCCGGAGGCTTTCAAGGCTGTGTTCGAGCAGGCCAAGAAGGCTATCGATGCTAAAGAGGGTGCTGCTCTCAAGGCCTGATAGACAATCAGTAAACACTTAAACAAGCAGGGCTTCCGGTTCGCCGGAAGCCCTGTTCACTTTTGCACAATTTCAGCGTTGGCTACTGGCAGAAAGCCGAGCGCCGAGGTTGAGTAGCGGGACTCACAAAAGCTCTACATGCTTTTGGCGCATCCACCAGGCATTTTCTTTATTCCAGTCGCAGAAAGTGGCCGTATCAATCTTGCCATCAGGATAAGTCTTCTGCTTAATCCATGTGCCATCAGCAAAATGGCCTATTCCCATCACCGACAGGCGCGCCCCCATACGCAGCAGCCACAATGCGGCAATCACGCCGATGGAAGCCTCCTTGTGTCCCACCTCCTGCGCAGCTCGCTGCAACAGAACCTTGGGAAAATTGTTTCCATCATTGGTGGAAAGCACGCGCAGCGGTGCCACAGGCGCCTCGTCAAAAAAGTCCAGCTCAAAGCGGGCCTCACGCACCACTGCCAGGTCCGTTCGGGTACCCACATCGGCAGGATCGCCGTAGAAGTGATTGCAGCGTACCACCACATCCCATTCTCCGGCATCAATGCGCTGCCCCATACCTCGGCCTACCAAATCTTGACCGGAGCCGATAAGCAACACCTTGCGGTTTCGCAGCACCAGCGGGGGCTGGCCCATAGGCTCCAGCAACAAAGCTGCCGCCATGGCTTGCAACCCCGGCGGCACATCCGCAGCCGTGTCCACATCCACATACCCCCATCGTTGGGTAGAGGGTATCAGGATATGGGGCTTTGAGGCATCAAAAACATCTGCGCCGTGCCCGGGTTTCCAGGCATACAGCTTGCCATCCACAATATGGCGGTGGCGGTTTTCTTTCTTGCCCCATTGGCCTCCGTCCCGCACATCTCGCCAGTCATCGGTCGGTAATTCTGTCACTGATACACAGCTGTCTGCCCCATCGCGGAGGGCTTGACAGGCGCGTTCCAGCAGCCCATGCTCTCGCAGGGGCTGGGTCACCTGCACCAGCATCAACACATCGTCTGCAGCCGGGGCTATCTCGCACTCTGCCTGGGCCACATCATCCTGGTGGCTGAGCCCCGCCGTGCGGATGTGGCGCCACCCCACGGGCAGCCGCAGCGGCATCTGCGCGCGCTCGCCCACCGTGTACACTTGCACAGACTCCTCCATGTAAGCCAGCTCATTCAGCAGCCACAAGATGGTATAGGGAGCCATCAAACGGTTCTTGCCGGGAAATCGCTCACTTCGCTTTACGGTAATGAGAACGTGTATCATGTGCTGTTCCTGTCTTATGAAATTACTTGCGGCGGCGGCGAGCCACCAAGGCAGCCAGCGCCAGCAAGCTCAGCGTCGTGGTCGTCGGCTCGGGCACCACCACATGCACACTCAGCACACCCGCGCCGGGCACGCTGCTCTCATAGGTCAGCCAGTAGCGGCGGTATTCATCATCATTCAGCCCCGCAAAGTAGTCCGAAGCGCTCATCTTATCGCTCAGGCTAATGCTATCATACTGCGTGCCATGCAGATACAGGTTGTCGATGCCCGTGAAGAGCACAAAGCTCGTATCCAGATCGGCAGACAGAATTTGCGCCAGCAAATCTCCATTCAGCGTGATGGTGCCGTTAATCTTCAGGTCGCTACCCATATTCACCGGGCCATTCAGCGTCAGACTGCAGCCATCCATCAGCTCCAGGTCAGCGTTGATGGTCGTGCCGGAGCCAAACACCGCAGAGCCGCTCACCTGCACCGTGGCCTCAGCCGCGGCGTCCACCGTACTGCCCACGTATGCGCCAAAGGTCGCTCCGTCCTGCAGCTCCAGCGAAGCCAGCTTCATGATGGATTCCAAATCGGAAGAAGCCACGTTCATCACATTGATGGTACCGCCCGTGGCACTCACCGCGTTGATGCTGTTGCCCTCGCTCGTCACCGTCAGCGTGCCCTTGCCGCGTTTTTCCAGCGTGGCATTCACCAGCTGGTAATCCACCGTGGTGTCGGCATCGCTGTCCACGGCCACGTGGGCGTTCTCCACCTTCTTCAGGTTGCCCGTGGCCAGTTCATAGGCGTTCACCGTGGTGGTCTCCACACTACCGCCGTTGCTGATGGTGGTGGCACCGTAGCTGATACCGGCTCCCTGCTTCAGCTGCACAGTGGCGTTCTCCGTCGCACTCATGGACTCCGTCACCGCCAGCTGCGTCTGCTGGTTGAGCAGCAAGGTGGCGTCATTCTGCAAATCAAGGCCTTGCAGCGTCAGCGATGTGCTACCCTCCGTGCGGCCCAGTGTCACCGTGCCGCCGCGCACCTCCAGTGTCTCGGCAATCAGTTCGCCAATGGCTGAGCCATCGCCCAGTGAAATCGCATCCTTGTAGCTGTTGGAGCTCAGGGAATTGGTCACCGTCACCTTATCGGCCACCAGCGCATTGAATACGGCGGCCTTGTTCGCTCGGTTGTGGGCCACCACCTCGCCGGCTATCACATTGCCGCCGGTGGTTACTGATGCGGCCACATTGAGCTTATTCTTGCCGATATCCAGCGTACCGCTGTTCGTCAGCGCGCCCAAGGTCACACTACTATCGATGCTCACTTCACCACCTGCGGCAATAGTCAGCTTGCCCGTTGTCCCGCTCAGCGTGCCTATCTTTCCGTCAATCAGAATCAGCTCACCCAACAGGTGGATTTCCTTGCCGGCTGCCTCCAGTTCCGCTACATCCAAGGTAGCATCCGCAGCAATCCGCAGGCTCCCGTCCACTATCTCCGCCATCTCTACCACCATTCCGCCATTGCTCAGCACCGCCGTGGTCTCTGCGGCTCCCGGTGCTATCAACAGCGTCATGCCGTCCAGCGTCGCTCCGCCCATATCCACCGTTTCCACACCATCCACCGTATCATAACCGGCTACCATGTACTCCACCCACTCTTCCTTGCCCACCCAGGCTTGGCCATACCACACGCGGGTACCCCAGTTACTGTAATCCATGCTCACCTGCACATCCGTGCCATCCACCGCAATGTCATAGCGGTACACCGCGGCATCCAAGCTCGTGCTGCCTTCTTCGCCCAGCCATGCGCCGAAATCCCCGGATATCGCCTCATCCGCACGGGCAATCGTGATGCTCTCCCCATGCCCCAGATTCAGCGCATTCAAGGTGGCAATATCGAGCGCGAATACCGTGTCTCCGGCGGCAAATTGCCCCACGGTCAGCGCCGGGGCCGTGGTGCTCAGCCCTTGCAAGCTGATTTGCCCGGTAGACAGCTCTCCCCCCACATCCAGCGTAGCACCACTTTGCAGCACCAGCTCAGCCACGGTCATATCGCCGGTAATGCTGCCCGCTGCCGCAAACGTGATATCGCTCCCCGTAGCCACAAAACTACCGGTATTCACTGTGCTGCCAAAGCTCACAGCACAGCCATTGTCCACCCGGATGCTATCCGTCTTCACCTCGCCGTTCACACTCATCTCCTCATCTGCCGCAAGAATCAAATTCAGCGTCCCGCTGCTCGAAACATCGCGAATCGCAGCATTGATTTCCGTGGCATTCTCCTTGAACACGAGATTAAAAGTCTTGCCCCCGTTCATCTCAAATGCTCCCGTCCACTCCGATACATCCCCCGTGAACGCAAAGCCCGTGTAGGGGTTCGAAAGCGTCGCTTCATACACCATCTTACCTTCACCGCTCACCGCCCCGCTAAAGGTCGTCATCACAAAGTCCGCATCCGTCTTGTTGGAATAGCCGTTGCTCACACAGAAAGCGGCCTGCTCCTTGCCGTCGCTGTCGGATGATGGCGTCAGCACCAGATTCGCTGCCACCGTCTTTCCATCCTTCACCCCGGTGTAACCCATCACATTCTTTAGCTCAATAGTGGACCCGGCGCGGCCGATGGTGTTCATGGTCAAATTCGTATCGACTGTGATGTCGGACAACGCCACCGTGCCGCTCCAGTCCTTCCCCAAGGAGAAAGCAGAAAAATCAGCCAAGTTTTCCATGCGCAGCGTACCACCGCCTTGCAGTGTCACCTGGTCTTCCGCGCCCACTCTCTGCAACACACTGCCCTCCTTCAGGGTCAGGCTATCATTCAGTGTCAGCGCGACTCCGGGGCCGGCAGCATCATCAAAAACAAACCGAAGCGTGCTTCCTGCCAGCATTTGCACATCGCCGTTGATGCTGTTGGTGCCGACCATTTCAAGCGTTCGTTCGCTTTCAAATGTTAAGGGTATCTCATTGCCGCTCCCTTCCGCATTCTTCAATCTCACCGTACTCCCCGCCAGCAGCTGCACATTGCCGGTGATGCTGTTCACCCCCTCCAACTCCAGCGTGGTGCCGGAGTGGAAGGTCAAATCACACCCGCTGTGATTCAGCGTGGCATCTTTCACCCGTACCGTGGCATTGCTCCCCTCCATCGCGGTAATTCCACGGCCTTGGTAGATGGCTCCATCCTCTACCCGCAGGCACCCGCCGTAGAGATTGGTCATACCACCATACACCTCCGTTGTGCGAGAGAGGCGAATTTCTTCCGCCGTTACCGTGCGATTCAGCCCATCAGCAATCAGAAGTTCGTTAAGGTGTTGTTCAGTGTACTTGCCGGTGAAGATGATATCACCCATCTGCTTATGTACCACCCCCTCAGCATCCGTGTAATCAGCATTCAGCTCCAGACATGTTCCGTAAATACTGAAAAAAGCAGAATCGCGGAACTCGATGCTCTTACCCTCCGCAGCGGAGAGGGAAATCACATCCCCACTCTCCCCCGCATAGATGCTGCGCAGGCGGTAGGAACCGTTCACAATCTCCGCATTTTTCTCAAAAAGAACTGCACCATTGTTCCGTATACTCAAATCGCCACCGGAAATCGCGCCACCATAGGCGTAGGCTGAATCGCTCGACGTATTTCCGATGAACTCCACGCTCTCATTATCGATCAGCATTAACCGCCATGGAGTAGCTATCGGAGCCATAGGAGGATTAATGGCCATATATATCGCGCCGCGATCAGTACTCCTATTACCAACAAAGCTCACGGTACCATTATTGTTCAGCAGTATCTGAGATTCAGTTGGCGTTCCGCTTGACACTGTAATCGCGCCGTCATTCCCGTTAAACTCCACGCTATCGTTGCCGCTCAGCGTTATCGTGCCGGCACATTCTACACAAATGGCACCGATACCCTTGTTTCCGCTAAACACAACGCTCCCGTTGTTGCTCAGCGTGATAGTGCTGTCCTCCCCCCCAAAAATCGCGCCGCCGCCGGAGTAAGATGCCGTATTCCCGCTGAAGCTCACGCTGCCGTTGTCGTTCAAGGTGATGCTGCTGTTGCTCTCCCCATAAATCGCGCCGCCGTCGGATGCCGTATTCCCGCTAAAGGTGACACTCTCATTCCCACTCAGCGTGATGTTGCTGTAATCCCCCCCATAAATCGCGCCACCATAGGCATCGGCATAGGCATAGGATGAGCTCGCCGTGTTCCCGCTGAAGGTGACACTCCCATTATCACTCAGCGTGATGGTGCTGTTTTCCTCCCCATAAATCGCGCCGCCATAGGCATAGGCATAGGCCTTGTCATAGGATGAGCTCGCAGTGTTACCGCTGAAGGTGACACTCTCATTCCCACTCAGCGTGATGGTGCTGCCATCAATCGCGCCGCCATAGGCATAGGGTGAGGATGAGCTCGCCGTGTTCTCGCTGAAGCTTACTCTCCCATTCCCACTCAACGTGATGGTGCTACCATCTCCCCCATCAATCGCGCCGCCATAGGATAAGGATGACGTGGAAGTTATGGACAGATTCTCAAACGTGACATCTTCGTAATGGCAGAGCCATACATCTCCGGTTAATCGTCCGGATGCGGAATAACCCCCATTAAAATAGTGATTGAAGGTGGCGGCATTGTGATTTAGCACAAGCATATTATCCACCCAAGAGAGAGATTCCATCCCGATGGTCGCACTCTCCAGCGTGATATTCTCCTCATTCCACCCGGTCACACCACCGCTCACATACAACAGGATGGTATTCTCTCCCGATAAGGAGTCGGATAAGCTTAGCGATACATCTCCCCCCAATTGTAAACTGCCGAATATGTAGTAGGTATCATTCTGCTCCACCGATACGGCGAAATGGCTTCCCTCCTGCATCTTCACATCACCATAGAGCGTGTATTCCCCCAGTAATTCCAGCGTGGTGCCGGAGTGGAAGGTCAAATCATACCCGCTGTGCTCCAGCGTGGCATCTTTCAATCGCACCGTGGCATTGCTCCCCTCCATCGCGGTGATGCCATATCCTCGGTAAATGGCTCCATCCTCTACCCGCAGGCACCCGCCGTAGAGGTTGGTCATAGCCCGCACCTCACTTGTGCGAGAGAGGCGAATTTCTTCCGCCGTTGCCGCACGCCCGGCTCCGGCATCCGCCAGCAGTTCATTCAGGTGAGCTTCGGTATAAGCACCGGTGAAGATGATATCGCCTTTTTGCGCATGCTCCACCCCTGCTGAATCCGTGTAATCAGCATTGTACTCTACCGTAGAACCGGAGCCAATATAGATGCTATCCCGGAACTCGATGCTCTTACCCTCCGCAGCGGAGAGGGAAATCACATCCCTACTTCCCCCCGCATAGATGCTGCGCAGGCGGTAGGAACCATTCCTAATCTCCGCATTCTTCTCGAAAAGCACAGCATCATTGTTCAGGATGCTCAGGTTACCGTATGTACAAATCGCGCCGCCAGAGGCATAGGCATAGGATGAGGATGAGCTCGCCGTGTTCCCGCTGAAGGTGACACTCCCATTCCCACTCAGCGTGATGGTGCTGTTTTCCTCCCCATAAATCGCGCCGCCATAGGCTGAGGATGAGGATGGGCGCGCCGTGTTACTGCTGAAGGTGACACTCTCATTCCCACTCAGCGTGATGGTGCTGCCATAAATCGCGCCACCCCCGGCATCGCCATAGGATGAGCTCGCCGTGTTCCCGCTGAAGGTGGCACTCCCATTCCCACTCAGCGTGATGGTGCTATCATCTCTCCCATAAATCGCGCCGCCATAGGCATATTCTCCACTCGCCGTGTTCTCGCTGAAGGTGACACTCCCATTCCCACTCAGCGTGATGGTACTGTTATCCTCCCCATAAATCGCGCCGCCATAGGCTGAGGATGAGGATGGGCTCGCCGTGTTACTGCTGAAGGTGACACTCTCATTCCCACTCAGCGTGATGGTGCTGTTATACCCATAAATCGCGCCGCCCCGGGCATAGGCATAGGCCTTGTAGGATGAGCTCGCCGTGTTCCCGCTGAAGGTGACACTCCCATTCCCACTCAGCGTGATGGTGCTGTTATACCCATAAATCGCGCCGCCCCGGGCATCGCCATAGGATGAGCTCACCGTGTTCCCTCTGAAGGTGACACTGCCATTATCACTCAACGTGATGGTGCTGTTATACCCATAAATCGCGCCGCCGGGGCTGGATTCCGTAATATCTTCAAAAGCCACACCTGCATAATAGGAATACTCCTGCGAGTCCATCTGCCTTTGACTCACGGTGAGCGCATCCCGGACGGGTAGCGAATGGCGGACGAGCTGAAGCTGACCGTCGTTGAGCTGCAGGGTGGCAGCGGCCCAAAAGCCCGTGCCGGGTTGGGTGGTATCGAAGTAGGAGGAGATGGCGTTGTTGGAGGCATCCAGCGACAGCTCATTTCCCGCAGCATCCAGCAGGCCGGAAACACCGGTGAGGAGGGTGTATGTTTTGCCATCACCCTCGCCGCAAGAGGCGAGATGCAACTGCGTCCCCCCGAGAAGCTGAACCACGCCATCGACCACAGGCAAAGTGGAGGCATCTGCATAATCGATGGTGAGCGATTCTTCCGCCCCAAGGATGAATGCGGCCGAATCCGCCGCCCCTGCGGCACCACTACCCACAGAGAAAGAAACAACAGCCAGACAGGCAAGAACGGACTTGAGCAGACGAACGGGAAGATGCGGTTTCATGGTAGGATTTACTCTTGCCCGCATCCTACGCTTTCGGAATTCGTAGGATGGTACACAAAAGCCTTTGAAAATAAAGAAAAATCTCTCTCTGCAATCACCACCCCATGTACATGATTTGCGCTACTTAAAACGTTCTTGTCTAATTGTTTCTTTTATGCTTGACTTACGAATTCCGAATCCGCACATGATATGAAAGAAATCTCAGATTTAGAAAGAGCAGCCCTGGAGGTATTGAAAAGCACGGGATTACCGATATTGGAAGCGGCGCAAGTGGCCAGTATTGCGGTACGCGCGGGGCGAGGGCGGGTGAAGCGGGCCATGCGTTGCATCGCCGCCGGGGAGGAGGAGCTGAGGAGGCAGGAGCGGACGGTGAGTTTTGCCAAGGCGGTGGAGGCCGCGCTGGAGGCTCGGGCGGGACGGCGAGCGCGCACGCAGAGCGATTTCCGCTACATCACCCGGCGGTTCATGAAGCGCTGCCCCGGCTTGGCGGCGCGGCGGGTGCGCAGCATAACACCGCAGGACTGCGCGGGATATATTGAGGCGGCGTTTGACACGCCACGGCAGCGGCAGAAGGCGCGCCTGGTGATGAGCGGGGTATTCAGCACGGCGCGGCGGCGGGGGTGGTGTGGCGAGAACCCCATCTCGCAGGTGGAGGCACCACAGGTGGTGGAGCAACCG
>JAZRRO010000056.1:0-19184 GCA_045650805.1 Akkermansia sp. | reverse complement strand
AGTGCCGCGCCAGGCGCAGGAGAGCATCAGCGAGCTCTGGGACCAGCCGCGGTGCTGGTCTGTTGCTTCCAGATACACATCGCAGGGGGCGGCGAGCTCGGGGTGCGTTTCCAGCACGGAAACGTGGGAGCAGCCGGAGTCAATCCACACGTCGAGCGTGTCCTTACCCTTGCGGAGACCTGCGGGCAGACCGAGTTTTTCGCAAAGCTGTTCGCTGCTGAGCTCGAACCAGATGTTGGTGCCGTGTTCGGCCACCAGGTCGGCCACCTTGTTCACGATGTCGGCGGTGAGCACGGGCTTGTCCTCGGCGTCGAAGAAGACGGGCAGCGGCACACCCCAGGTGCGCTGGCGGGAGATACACCAGTCCGGGCGGGCTTCCACCGTGCTGTAAATGCGGTTGCGACCCCAGGCGGGCATCCATTCGGTCTTGTCGATTTGTTCCAGCGCCACGGGGCGGAGCTTCTCCATGCTGATGAAGAACTGCTTCACGGCGCGGAAGATGATGGGGGTCTTGGAGCGCCAGCAGTGCGGGTACTGGTGGGTGAACTCCTCGCGGCCCAGCAGGCGGTTGCCTTCCACCAGCAGGGTGATGATGTCTTCGTTGCTCTTGAAGACGTGCTTGCCCACCAGGTGGGGCAGACCGCATTCTGCGGTGTAGTTGCCGTCATCGTCCACCGGGGAGAGCACGGGCAGCCCGTAGGCCATACCGGCCACATAGTCATCTGCACCGTGGCCGGGGGCAATGTGCACAGCGCCGGTACCGGCATCGGTGGTCACATAGGCAGCGTTGATGATAAGGGATTCGCGGTCAAGGAAGGGGTGGCGGGCCGTGCGCTTCTCCAATTCATTGCCCTTGAAGGTGGTAAGCTCTTCTTCCAGCGTCCAGCCGGTCTTGGCGGTGAAGGTCTCGATGAGCTCGCGCACAATGACGAAACGGCGGGTTTCACCGTCCTTGGCATAACGCCCCACCACGTAGGTGAACTCGGGGTTGAGGGCGATGGCCAGGTTGCTGGGCAGGGTCCAGGGCGTGGTGGTCCAGATGACCATTTCGCAATCTTCGATGCCGTTGATGGGGCCATCCATCTTGAAGCCCACGTAGATAGCCGTGGAGGTGTCTTCCATGTATTCCACCTCGGCTTCAGCCAGGGCGGTGTGGTGGGCGTAGCTCCACTGCACAGGCTTCATGGACTGGTACACAGCGCCGCTTTCCACCAACTTGGCGAATACGCGCAGAATCCAGGCCTCATACTCCGGCAACATGGTGATGTAGGGATTGAACCAATCGCCAAACACACCGAGGCGGCGGAAGGAAACACGCTGCTGGTCAATGTAACCCAGGGCAAACTCTGTGCAGCGGCGGCGGATTTCAGCCGGGGCCAGGCCCTGGAATTCTTTCACCACTTTGGCTTCGATGGGCAGACCGTGGCAGTCCCAACCGGGGATGAACGGGGCATAGTAGCCGGCCATGGTCTTGCTCTTGACGATCAGGTCCTTGAGCACCTTGTTCAGGGCCGTGCCCATGTGCACATCGCCATTGGCAAAGGGAGGACCATCATGCAATATAAAACGGGGAGCCCCCTGCGCCTTGCGGCGCTCAGTAATTCGCTCGTAAAGCTTTTCATTCTCCCATTTCTCTAAACGCACCGGCTCCTTGGTAGTGAGATCACCACGCATGGGGAACGTGGTGTCCGGCAGGAAAATGGTATCTTTATAGCTCTTTGCGGGTGTGCTCATACGCGCGTTAATATATACCCCTCCGTTTCTATTGTCAATCTTATAAGCGCTTTTTGGCGCTCAAATACCGGGAAATGGCAGAAAAAAGCGCCTGCAACGGGGTGCTGCATTTGCGCAGGGTCCGGGTTTGTTGACGAAATGAAACGCCTGCTTCATGCTGAATCCATGTCAATACGAATACGTGAATGGGGCATGCTGAGAAATGGGGCGGAGCAGCCGCATGTTTCTGTGCATGGTCTTACAGATTGGGAAATGGCGGCCCGCCAGGCGGGACAGGGGCTCTCTGCCATGGTGCTGGGCGGTGTTCAGGTGGTGCAGGAGCGCGAGAAGGTCGCTGCGGCCGGTGAACTTGCGGCTTTTTCCGAAAAGTTGCATGCCATGGAGCAGGACATCAGCAGCGAATTGGAAGAGGCCGAGCCTGCTCAATGGAGCCGGGATTGGGAATCCGCATTTGCGGCGCGTGTATCCGAAGCGCTGGAGGATGTGGCACCTGCATTGCGGGAGACCGCTCAGAAAATGGCGGCAGAGCACACCCGCGAGGCCGGCATACGCGCCTTGCGCGACCGCGAGCTGGCCGGTATCGACCGGGCGCGCAGTCGGTGGCAGCACCGGGTAGATAGCGCAGTACAATCCGGGGATGCGCAGGCCGCTCGTCAATGGTTGGAGCAGGGACGTGGTGTTTTTGTGCCGGAAGGCAAGATGGAAGCGGAAGAGAAAGCGCTGGAGAGCAAAGTGTTGTTGCAGCAGTGGCGCCGGCAGTTGCAGCAGGACCCCCTCCGCACTCTGGGAGATTACCTGCACCGCCCCGCAGGCCTGTTGCTGCCACAACGTGAGGAGGGCGCACAGCTGAAACGCGAAGTAGAGCAAGCTCAGCGCCAGGCTCGGGAAACATTTGTGCGGGAGCAGATGGAGCGCGCCCTGCGCGGCGAACCGGCAGATGCTCAAACCCTGAAACAGGCTGACCGCGCCGGTCTCATCACCCGCGCTCAGCGAGATACTGCTCTGGCCACACCGCAGGAGCCTGCTCACCGGGATTTCAACTGCTGGCTGCGCCGGGTGGATGAGTGCGACACCGCTCCGGATGCTGTGCTGGCGCTGCAAGTGGATATTTGCACCGCAGCTCTTCCCGCAGCCCGGCGGGTAGAGTTGATGCAGCGCCTGGAGCAGGCCGCATCCGTGCGCCGGGAAGACCGCCTCACCATGAGCCGCCGCTTGTGGAACTTGTATCACGATGGCGCGTTTGGTTGCCCGGGGGATGTGCTGGCAGAGCAGCGCTTGCGCCGCTTGCAGATGTGCGGTTTGCCCCTGCTGGCCGAATCCGGCAATGATTCCGTTGCTGAGTGGTTGTCCGGTCTGGACCGCCGGGAAGCGCAATGGGTTTGTTTTTCACCTCAACATGCATAATCATCATGAAAACACTAACAGATAAGACAATGGTTGCGGATGCCCCCGCAACCGACACGCAGACTCCCGAAGCCGTGCTGCCTGATGCAGCCCCGGAGCCGCAGGAAAACACCACCACACCGGAGGCAGAAAGCCCGGAGGCGCATCAGACCCAAGTGCTGGATCTGGGTGCCGACCCCGAGGATTACATCGCACCGGAAGAAGCCCCCGCCGAGGAGGATGTCTTCGGCGAGGTGACCGGCTACGGCTTTTCGGACGATGAGATGCAGCGCTATTTTCGCGATGCATCGTGGAAGCCCGCCTGGCATCAGCCCGCAGAGTCCACTCCGCTTTTGTCCCCCGAGCAACAGGCCGAAAAGGAGACGTATTGGAAGAGCTTGCTCACCAGCGATGTGCACACCATCCCCAATGCCATCCGCGATAAAATCCTGGATAAGGCCAATGACCTGACGGAAGAAGAGCAGGATTACCAGCTCTGTGCTGCCATCAATCGTTCGTGGGCGGTAGACCACCTGGGAGCCCCGCGAGAGACCGTGCAAAGCGCTTGGCCGCAGTACCGCGAGCGTCTCGCCCGCCGATTATCCGTGGACAATACGGATGAAGATGTCTTCCTGGCTTTGTCGGCGCGCGAAAGTGAAAAACCGCTGCGCCAGGCCGGGAGCGAGGCCTACCTCATCGCTTACACCGCAGGGTTGGAAGGTAAGCGAGAATATGATATTACTGCCCAGTTGAAAACACTCAGCGCCGACCACGCCGATAATGCTCGTGGTCTGGCCACGCGCGCCCACGAAGAGGGGGCGGCCAAACGCCGCAGTCTCATGCCGCTGGCGAGACTCATCAAAGAGGGCATGGAATCCATTGCCGCGTTGGATGAAGATGCCGTGCCCACGATACGTGTGCTTCGGCATGCTCCCAGTTTGACCCGTGCCGTTCGGGAGCTGGGGCAAATGACCCGCGAGGAACGCAACGTAGCCCTGCGTGTGGCGCGCTCCATCATGCCTATCCCCGAACCCGGTGCCGACACCGGGGAAGGACTGGCGCGTATCGTGCAGCGCACAATGCGCCGCAGCACATACAACGGCAGCCTCAATCTGGCCCAGGGGGTGGCACAGCTGGGCGCTTCCATGTTGCGCCGCACAAGCCCGGAGGGTGCCGAATCCACTACCGCCAAATGGGCAGAGAAGGTGGATAAATACAGCATTGTTTTCGATGAATTGCGCCGCTTGGCACAAGATGAACTACACCCCCTGCATCCGCCGAAAAACAGCGGGTTTGCAGGCCAATTCATGGTGGATATAGGCAGCGCCCTGCCGGAGATTGTGCTCTCCTTTATCAAAAGTCCCGTCGCGGGGATGATTACCTATGCGCGAGATCTGGGGCAAACGACCATGGACATTCGCCAGCGCGCCCCGGAGGCCAAACCGGATGTGGCGCTCACCGCCGGTGCCCTTGGCTTGCTGGTCCAGAAACAGATTGAGGGCGTTTTCTCCCGTGTGGGTGGCGAAAAACTGGCCAGGGCTATTTCCCGCTTTGCCAAACAACGTGGTAGGGGCGTGAAAAAGTTTGCCATGCATGGCGCGGGTGTGAGCCGTGCCATGGCCTTTGAGCTGATGCGCGAATTGATAGGCGGCAAAATGGGCCAGCTGGCCGGTTTGCTGACTCAGGACGCCGTGATGAAATGCCGCCAAACAGCATCCAACATTGATTGGCGACAATTCGGTGAATCGGTGGTGGATGTCAATGTGAATCTGCGAGAAGCCGCCATCGAGCTTCCTTTTATCCTGTTGGGTGCCGGTCATGTGGCCTTGCGCGATTTCAAGGCCCCCCGGGAGGTGCTCAAGAAAGATGCCACCGCCCTTATCCCATGGGGTGTCTCCGAGGCGGAGCGCAAAAAGATTGCTGCGGAAACAGATGTCGATAAGCAGGGCGAGCTGGTGCGCCTGGCTTTGGTCAACAGCCCCAGATGGGGTGGTCTGGAGTTCTCGGAACGCGCTGCCCGCGCGCTGCGCTTGCTCAATTTTAACTACTTTACCGAGTTTAATGACCCCGGCTTTGTGCAGGATTTCCTGAAACTTCCGCCGCTGGAGGCCTATACCAACAAAGCAGAGACCTCCCACGTGGACGAGTTTCCGCCGGATAGTGTGCTGGAACGCGGTATTTTCAGCGTGAAACATCGAGATGATGCCGAGTATCAAACCCAGCTCATGGAGCTTTGGGGGAACGAATGGCGAAAAGCTCATTACATGGATGATGCATCCCATTTCCCCAAGCCGGAATGGGAGTTATCCCGCGTGGAAGAGCCCTCCCTGAAACGCTTGGCACAATATGTGAATGAGGTACACAAGGCCAAGTATACCTATATCCCGCGTCGCCTGCGCCGCGAGGGCTTGTATGCGCCTTTTGCTGATGTGGAGCGCAAGGTGCTGTTGCGCGACCGCGTGGCAGATGTGAACAGCATCTCGCACTTGCTTGCGTTGCACTCACTCGCCATGGATTCGCGGGCCGAGCAGCGTGTCCCCGTAAGCGATATGCGCAAGCATGTGCAGGAAACCAGGGAAAAATACCTCTCCAATGTGGCGGCCTCCGTGCTGCGTATCATGCAGGGGGAAGATCAGAAAACCGTGTTTCACGAGATGGAAAAGGGCTTGCTCACGGATATTCGCGACAACTTGTACAGCTTGCCGGATGCCCCCAAGTGGCTCAGAAAAATCAATGAGTGGGATTTTGAGGGGTTGCCCTCGTTTGACATGGACGGCTGGCCCACCTGGTCGCCGTGGATCAATAATCCGGATATGATAGAAGTGAACCGCATTTGCGCGGGAACACGCGCCAACATCGGGATGCTGGCAGAACTGCTGCCGCTGACAACGGATTATTTTGCCGGTGTGGCACGCGGGATGACTCCCTTGCAGGCCACCAACCACATCTTGTTGCGTGAGTTTGGCTTCGACCCGCAGCGCCTGCCCGAGCAAGTGCAGGCTGCCCTGGCCGAAAATCAATCCGCAGCCGCCTTTGCGGAGTTCTGCGCGGAAAATGAGAAGATATTCACCCTCACGCACCGCATGTTCGGCGAGGATTTGTTGCAGGATACCTCGCCCGATGGGCAGCCGCTGTGGGCAATTAAGCGCGCAGATGGCACCCAATCTCCCTGGCACAGCACCCCGCAACAGGCCATCAATGACTATGTTCTCAATGCCCGCGCGTATGTTCGCCTTTTTGACCCTTGGGGCTTCCTACCGCCGGAGGCTGTCATGGAAGGGAAAAACTTCCGTGGCGAGGCAGATGATTGGTTTGGCAGCCGCAACCCCTTTAATGGACATGACCAGCTGTTCAGCCACGCCTCGCGCGACATGCTGCAGCTGATGGATGAACGCGCTGCCTTTTTGCAGCCGGGGCACCTTGTGAACCGAGAGCATAACCATTTTTGCCCGATTGATTCGGATTTGGATGATGGCGTTACCCCGCTTTTCACAAAAGTGGAACCGGATTATGGCCGCTACTTTGTGAATCAATTCACCGTGACTTCTCCGGTGGCATATTTGCAGAGCCGCTCTCGCGTGTTTTGGGAGCGCATGCTGGGGTCTCGCCAGATCACCCCGGAGCAGCTTGAAACCTTCCTGATGAAGGTGGAAAAGGAATTCCCGCAGATGAAAGCGGCCATGGAACACCATTTCAAGGACCCCAACGTGGAGTACCGCAGAAGATGGAGCCGCACGAGAAATGCCGCTCTGGCCAACAAAATGTCTGTGTATTCCACTTGTTACCTGATATCCAACCTGCACTTGCTGGATTTGCCGGATTCTGTGCGCTCGTGGTTGATGCTGACACCCATGGCTCCCACCATGGATGATACCAAGCCTGTGGGTGGGGAGCGTGGCAAGCAGCGTCGCTCCGTCCCCCGCGGTAAGTTGGACCGCGGCTTGATGACGTGGATTAACCGCACCGCATCGGAGAAAATGCGCCGCCTGGCACCCATGTTGGAAAGCATGCGCGGTAAATCTCTTTTCCATGAAGAAGACAAGTACATGAAGAAGCTGTTTGATATGTCCATCGGTAAAGACCCGGTGATGCAGCTGGAGCAAGGCTGGATTCAGCTGCTCTGCGGTGAGGATGTCCTGCGGTCGATGAACCAACGCTGGCTCAATTTTGTGTACTCGCCCATGGCCGGCTGGCATGGCCTGAGTAAGTATGAAAAACAACACCTGGCAGACTTCATGGCACCCCTGATTCGCCAGGGCGAGGATGTCGCGATGGCTGAAAAAACATTTGATGACCGACTGGCCAACATGAATAACGTGGAGCGCCTGGAACTGGAGCTCGAAGCTCTGGACCTGACGCTCGCGGAGAATCCGCACATGCGCCAGTATGGCTATGTGGACCCCTCGCAGCCTTTTGCCAGCATGTTGCTCGTGGATAAGAAAATGCCGGGGCTGAAACCGGCAGAGGAACCCAATTACTTGGGCTTGCCCCTGTACGAGGGGTCCCATGTGGTGGGGTGTTCGGTGGTGCCCTATGGCAAATTTGCGCTGGCCGAGGACACGCCGCCGGATGTGGGGCGCGCGCTGCATATCTTGAGCCGATTGCGCATGTATCCTATTGTGCGTCCCGTGTTCAAGGGCGGGCAAATCAGCTGGAATGGCGTGGTGTATGGTGGTAGCAAGGGGAAGCCCCCGCACCGCCTGGACCAATGGGAAGTGGTGGAGCATCCGCTGGAATCCCTCCTGCAAATGCGCGACAAAGTGGAGCAGTTGGAGGACGCCGAGCTGGAGGATACCGTGGCCAATTTTGATTTGTTGTACAATTCCATCCTACCGGTCACGCATGATGAGGTGTATGGCAACATCACCGTCTACAGACACCCCGAGAAAGCCATGCACATCTGCCGCCTGATGCCGGGCGAGCCTTTTGCCTTGCATCCGCGCGTGACCAATCCCTATGTGGTGCAGAGTACCAAGGGGGCATACATTTACCAACGCAAAATGGCCGATACCCCCGCCCTGATGGAGGAGGCCATCCAACCGCTGGAAACCTTCCGCCCCTGGGGTGATCAGAACCGCACTTCTGAGCGCATGGAAGATGGCCGCACCATGGCTATCCGCCGCAATCTGAATCTGCTGGTGAATCACCCTATGGATTTCAACCGGGATGACACCCCCTTCAACGCCAGTCCGCGCGAGATGCTCATGCGCCTGGCGGTGGACACGGGCTTCCTGGATACGCTCAACAATGTGCAGCCTCACCAGATGGACTATGGCAGCTCGCTCACATACAACCTGATTAATGCTTTGTATGAATACAGCTGCCACCCGGACCTCAAGGAAACACACCTTGCGCTGAAAGAAATCACCCGGCGCTTGCGTGATAATGATGAGGATTACAAGCTGGTGTTCCGCGTGCTGCGCGAGTCCGCCCGCCGCAACTCGCGGCCCGAGCCCATCATGTCGTTGTTCAACTGGCAGAGCGAGGAATCGCTGCGGGCATCGGCCGAGCGAGCGCGCCGACAAGCCAGGCAGGGCGAGCAAGCACCCACTCCGGAGCCTGAACCAGATGCAGTGCCAGCGCCTGAGCCGGTGCTGCCTGTGGTGGAGCTGCCCAAGGCGGCAGAAATCAATCGACTGGAGGAAACCGCCGGTGTGCGTTTTGCTCCTGTGGAATTTGCCCCGCCCAATGTGCTGGCCGAGCAGCAAGCAGCGGAAGCTGCCGCACACGATGAGGCAGCAGAGCCTGCACCGCGTGCCCCGCTCATGAAACCCGTGGAGGTGGAGGACGATAGCGTGTGGGGTGATTTGTTCAAGCTCAAGCACCCGGAAAAGAAGCAAAAGCAGGAAAGCTCCGCGCCCGCGAAGGGTGGGCTGCTGCTGCCTTTGCCCCCGGCGCAGGGCATCATCAAAGATGCCAAACCTGCTCCTCGTCCCCGCAGAAAAGCAGCGGAGAATGACCAGCTCTTCTTTGATTTCGGAAATGATACGCCATGAGTGAGACCGAACACAGACTGAATGTGCCCCCGGCCTTGCAGGGGCGATTGGATAACCCGCTCTGGCGGCTCAATCATTTGTATTGGATTGAGAACAAGAGCGGGCGTATGCAGCGCTTTTGCCTGAATGCGGCTCAGAACCGCCTGCATCGGCATTTGTGGAATCGCAATGCCGTGCTCAAGGCCCGCCAGTTGGGTATCTCCACCTACGTGGCGATGCTGATGCTGGACCGCTGCCTCTTCACCCCTAATTATCACGCCGGTATCATCGATAAAACGCTGCCGGATGCTGAGCAGAAGCTGGAGAAAATCCGCTTTGCCTGGGACCACCTCGACTACGAGCCCCCGGGCGCCAATGGCGAGGAGCGTGCCTTGGCGTATCTGGGGGCTTTGCTCAAGCAGCGTACCGGGGTGCAGAAAAAAGCCGCCCTGCGCCCCGTGGCCGATGCCCGCACCCGTCTGGCTTTTGCCAATGGGAGCGATATCCGCCTGGGGACCACTCTGCGTGGCGGTACATTGCAGCTTTTGCATGTATCGGAGCTGGCGCATGTTTCCGTGCATTCTCCCTGGCGTGCCAGGGAGATTCGCACCGGCGCCATCAACACCGTACCGGCAGAGGGCACCATCATCCTGGAAAGTACCCACGAGGGGGGCCGCTATGGTGTGAACTATGAGATGATGACCCAAGCCATGGAAAATACCGCCAAAGGCGAGCTCACTCCGCTGGATTTTCGCTTCTTTTTCTTCAGCTGGTTTGACCACCCGGACTACGTCCTCACCGGCCGCCCCGGCTGGGATGATGCCGCTGCTGCCTACTTTGAAAAGCTGGAGCAGGTGAGCGGGGTGCAGCTCAGTCCCCGCCAAAAGCAATGGTACGCCCGCATGCAGCGCACCATGGGAGCCGCCATGTGCCAGGAGTACCCCTCCACCCCCGAGGAGGCGTTCTCCACCGGCAACGATGGCGCCATCTACGGCGCTCAGATGGCTTTGCTGCGAGAGCAGGGGCGCATCGGCACCGCGTTCGAGTACAACCCGCACGAGCCCCTCTACGCTGCCTGGGATTTGGGCCTGAGCGACCACACTGCCATCTGGCTTATCCAGCATTGGGGCAAAGATGTCTACTGGCTCAACCACTACGCGGCCAATCAGTACCCGCTGGAGCACTACGCCGGCAAAATCCGCGAGTGGGAGCAACGCTACGGCCCCATCGCGGCTCATTTCCTGCCGCACGATGCCGCCCACCGCGACCCCCACGGCCATTCTTATGTGGAGAGTCTGGCGCAGTGCGGTATTGTGGCCGTGCGGGTTGTCCCCCGCACACCCGATGTGTGGCGCGGTATCAATACCCTGCGCGGTATTTTGGTGCATAGCTGGTTTCACCCGGATACCATGGCCCAGCGCCTTACCCCCACGGGCGAGCGCGAGCCCTCCGGCCTCACCTGCCTGGAGATGTATCGCACCGCGCCACCGGGTGCCACCGGCACCTGCCGCGAAACCCCGCTGCACGATGCTTCCTCCCACAGCGCGGATGCCGCCCGCATGTTCGCCGAGGCTCTCTCGCACGGTCTTGTTGCTCCGGTTGCGCTTCGACGTTCCTCGCGCCTCGCAAGAATGTGAGTGGCAGCATGTGGTATGAACGATAGTGAAGATTGCATTTGCTATAAGTTGCAAGCTGTGATATAATCCGGGCATGACCGCGAATAAGAGTTTCGTAGCAGAGATGGCCGTCCAGCTGGGTCTGGATGAGCGTTTGGTTGTTCCCTATGGCTTGGACAAGGCCAAGGTGAGCATTCAGGCGCTGCGTGAGAAACCGCGCAAGGGTCGCCTGATTTTGGTGAGTGCGCTGACCCCCACCCCCGCCGGTGAGGGCAAGACCACGGTGTCCATTGGTTTGGCACAGGGGCTGAAGGCCATTGGCAAGAGCGCCTGTTTGGCGTTGCGTGAGCCCTCTATGGGCCCCGTGTTTGGCCGCAAGGGTGGTGCCACGGGTGGTGGTGCATCCAGCATTACTCCCGGCGACAGCATCAACCTGTGCTTCAATGGCGATTTCCCGGCCATCACCGCAGCCAACAACCTGTTGGCCGCTGTGATTGATAATGCTCTTTTCTACCGCACAACGAAGTTGAGCCAGAACAAGGTGACGTGGAAGCGCGTGATGGACATGAATGACCGCTCCCTGCGCAGCATCGTGGTGGGCCTGAACCGCAATGGCGTGGCTCGCGAAGATGGCTTCAACATCACCCCGGCTTCCGAAATCATGGCCTGCCTTTGCCTGGCTGAGGACATGGATGACCTGCGCCGCCGTATCGACAACATCGTGGTTGGCTTCACCGATGAGGATGAGGCTGTGTATGCCAAGGAATTCGGCGTGACGGATGCGCTGCTGGCCATCCTGCGCGAGGCTATCAATCCGAATCTGGTGCGTTCTCTGGAAGGTGTGCCGGCCTTTGTGCATGGCGGTCCCTTTGCCAACATCGCTCACGGCTGCAACTCTGTGATTGCTACGCGCATGGCTCTGGCCTGTGCTGATTATGCGGTGACGGAAGCCGGCTTTGCCTTTGATTTGGGCGCTGAGAAGTTCCTGGACATCAAGTGCCGCCAGAGTGGTCTTTCCCCGGATGCAATTGTGATTGTGGCGACCATTCGCGCGCTCAAGATGCACGGCGGTGTTGCCAAGACGGAGCTGGAGACCCCCAATGTGGAAGCTGTGCGCCGTGGTTTGGACAATCTGGCTGCACACATTGAGAGTGCCCGCCTGTACAAGCGCCCCATTACGGTGGCCATCAACCTCTTCGAGGCTTCTGACACGGAGGAAGAAATTGCCGCTGTGAAGGAACTGTGCGCCGAGATGGGCGTGGGCTGCGCCGTAGCCAATGTCTTTGGCAAGGGTGGTCCCGGTTCCACGGAACTGGCTCAGACGGTGGTGGACAGCATCACAGATGACCAGCCCGAGTTCTCCTGCCTGTACAGCCTGGATATCCCCGTGGTGGAGCGTATGGAAGCTATTGCCAAGGGTGTGTATGGCGCCGATGGCGTGGTGCTGACCAAGGCTGCTCAGAAGAAGCTGGCTCTCATGGAGCGCAATGGCCTCACCGATCTGCCCATCTGCATGGCCAAGACGCAGAACTCTCTTTCTGACAATGCCGCGTTGACGGGTCGCCCCAAGGGCTTCACCGTGACGGTGCGCGACTTCGAGATTGCCAATGGTGCCGGCTTCCTGGTGGCGCTGTGTGGCGATATCCTGCGCATGCCGGCTCTGCCCAAGGTGCCGTCTGCATGTGATATCCGCGTGGATGCCGATGGACGCATCACCGGCATGAAGGGTTAATTCCCCGCCAAGAGTCGCAAGACTGAAAAAACGCACCCCCGGATGTGCTGCAAGCCCCGCAGATCAGCGGGCAAGCACGCCGGGGGTGCCGCTGTTACCGCAGGCGGAGATGGGGCGCACGGCGATGCGGTCGGCATTGCTCAGCCAGTTGGCGGGCAGGGTCACATTGCGGCGGTTGCCCGGCAGCACACACATGGTGGCCCAGCGGCCATCGCGGCGGGCTTGCACCACCCATTTGCGGGCGCTGCCATCTTGCGGACGCCAGGCAATGGTGATACCGCGGCGGGTGGGCTGCACCTGCACTACCGGTGCCAGCGGGCGTGCATTGCCACACCAGGGCATGGCAGGGGGCACGGCGTAGCCGGTGTAGCGCTTTTCCAACTCGTCCTGCACACCACCACGATTGGTGCCGATGGATTTCCAGCTCCAGTACAGCTGGCCGGCGCTCTGGCGGGCCAGGGAGCGGGAATAGTCAATCTGCGCACCGATTTCAGAGGCCGGGCGGCCGGGGTCTTCCGAGCTTTTGATGCGCACGGAGGCGATGCCGGGCCACACGGGGCGTTTGGGGTTGATGGAGCTCCACCACTGCATGAGGGCGGTGAAACTTTGCGGGCCTTCGATGCGCCAGTACAGCTGGGGGGCAAGGTAGTCTACCCAGCCTTTGGCAAGCCATTTGCGGGCATCGCAGGCCAAGTGTTCATAGGCATTCACACCGGCTTCCACGCCCTGCGGGTAGCCCGGTTGCCAGATGCCGAAGGGGCTGATGCCCACGCGCACCCAGGGTTTGGTGGATTTGACCTTCTGATACAGCTTGCTGACAAAGGAGTCGATGGCGGCGCGGCGCTGGGCAGGGGTGCGGCCGTCGTTAATTTCGTGGTGCGGCGGGTAGGGGTAGAAATAGTCATCCAGGTGGACACCGTCGATATCGTAGCGGCGCACCACGTCCATGATGACGTTGAGCACGTGCTCCTGCGCGGCGCTCTTGCTGGGGTTGAGAATGGTGGTGGCACCGGCGCGCTTCAGGAGCCCGGGCTGGCGCTTGGCAATATGCCCGCTGCCGATGGGGCGGCCATCAATCGTAGCGCGGAAGGGGTTGAACCAGGCGTGCAGCTCGATGCCGCGGCGGTGAGCCTCGGCCACAGCGAAAGCCAGCGGGTCATACCCCGGGTTGGCTCCGGGGCCACTCAGCCAGGCGCTCCAGGGCTCGATGTTGGATTTGTAGAGGGCATCGCCATTGGGGCGCACCTGCAAGATGATGGCATTGAGCTTCAGCTGTACGGCCTTGTTGAGGATGGCGAGCAGCTCCGCCTTCTGCTGCGCGGCAGACAAGCCCGCGCGGGAAGGCCAATCCAGATTATACACGGTTGCCACCCAGGCAGCGCGGAATTCGCGCGCGGGTTCGGGTACGCGGTCAGATACTTGTTGCCACCCGTAGCAGAGGGTGGAGATACTGAGAAGCAGGACGAGCAGAAAATGTTTCACGCCCTCTAGCGTATGATGAAGCGCAAGCCGTTGCAAGCCGTAATCTTGCCATGCCCCTGATAAAACAGGATTTATCGTGTAGAATACACATGGAAAAAGGAACAATGATTTGATTTCTCGCGGCTTTGTCGCGACAAGTCTTACATTTCCACAAAAAAGCGTGGGTTGCTGGTGCAGCAACCCACGCGATTATCTTATGATGTCAGGCGCAATCAGGCTTCCGGCTGGGATTCAGCCTCGGCAGAGTAGTCGATGGCTGCGAGAGCCTGGTAGAGGCGCCAGCGGCGCTTGATGTCCTGCTCTTCCAGGGAGAGAAGCTTCTCGAAGTTCTCCTTGTTGCTCTTGGCGAGCATGCGGAAGCGGTTTTCGCCGCCCTTGCCGTCCACGCCGATGAGGGCATCGCGCACGGGCATCTTGGGAGCCTTGCTCTTGATGGTGAGCGGGTTCTTGCCCTGCTTGATGTTGTCCGGGTTGAAGTTGTAGAGCAACCAGCGGCCGCAGTCAACAGCATCCTTCTGGCGGTCGAGACCCTGAGCCATGTTGATGCCGTGGTTGATGCAGTGGCTGTATGCAATCACGAGGGCGGGGCCATCGTATTCTTCAGCTTCCACCAGAGTCTTGAGGGCGTGCTCATCGTTGGAGCCCATGGAGATAGAGGCCACATAGATGTTGCCGTAGGTCATGGCCATGTAGCCGATGTCCTTCTTCACCTGGTCCTTACCGCGGGTAGCGAACTTGGCCACAGCGGAGCGCGGGGTAGCCTTGGAGCACTGGCCACCGGTGTTGGAGTACACTTCCGTATCCATCACCAGCACCTTCACATTGCGGCCGGAAGCCAAGATGTGGTCCAGACCACCGTAACCGATGTCATATGCCCAGCCGTCGCCGCCGAGAATCCACACGGACTTGCTGACCAGGTAGTTGGCCTGAGCCTTGAGGGCTGCCAGCTCGGGGGTATCGCCACAGGCTGCCTTGATGGCAGCCACTGTTTCGCGGGCCGTAGCCACGTCGGCTTCCGTCTTCTGCGGGTTGTTCTTGATGGCGTCCACCAGCTCGGTGCCAATCTTGTCGGCAGCAGCTTCGAGCAGCTCCATGGCGTATTCCTGCTTCTTGTCCAGGGAGACGCGGAAGCCAAGACCGAACTGAGCGTTGTCTTCGAAGAGGCTGTTGCACCATGCCGGGCCGCGGCCATCGGCATCGTGTGTCCAGGGGGTGGTGGGCAGGTTGCCGCCGTAGATGGAGGAGCAACCCGTGGCATTGGCGACCACCAGGCGGTTGCCGAAGAGCTGGGAAAGAGCCTTCACGTACGGGGTTTCACCGCAACCGGCGCAGGCGCCGCTGAATTCGAACAACGGGCGGAGGAACTGAGCATCGCGCACAACGGAGGTGTTAATCTTGGTGCGGTCGGCATCCGGCAGCTTCTCAAAGAACTTCCAGTTTTCAGCCTCAGGCTGCAGTGCTTCGGCAGCGGGGGTCATCGTCAGGGAGTTCGTGGGGCAGACGCGGGAGCAGAGTGTGCAGCCCGTGCAGTCCGAGGCAGATACCTGGATGATGAACTTCTTGCCCTGCCAGTTCTTGTGCATGCGGCTGGCATCGGCGCTCTTGAAGCTTTCCGGTGCGCCTTCCAAATCGGCGGGGTCGACCATCGTGGCGCGGATTGCAGCGTGGGGGCACACCATGGTGCACTTACCACACTGGATACAGGCCTTGCTGGTTTCCGTCTTCTCGGGCTGCCACACGGGGATTTCAAGAGCGAGGTCGCGCTTCTCGTACTGCGTGGTGCCGCTGGGGAAGGTGCCGTCCACAGGCATTTCGGAGACCTTCACGCTGTCGCCTTCACCAATCACAATCTTGCCGAGGACGTCGCGCACGAAGTCGGGAGCGCCGGGAGCCAGAGCGGGCGGCAGTTCGTGGCCGGTGATGGTGGTGCCCAGGGGGACTTCGTAGAGGTTTTCCAGCGTGGCATCCACAGCCTGGATGTTCTTGGCCACCACTTCGTCACCCTTCTTGCCGTAGGTCTTCTTGATGGCTTCCTTGATGTAGCCGATGGCTTCCTCAGCAGGAATCACGCCGGCCAGGTTGAAGAAGCAGGTCTGCATGATCATGTTGATGCGGCCGCCCATACCCGTGGCCTTGGCCACCTTGAAGGCGTTGATGCAGTATACCTTGATACCCTTGTCCAGAATCTGCTGCTGCATGCGGGCAGGCAGGCTGTCCCACACCTTGTCGGCAGGTACCGGGGTGTTGATGAGGAAGGTAGCACCGGGGGCTGCGTTCTTCAGGAAGTCGAAGGTGTTGAGCAGGCTGGGCTGGTGCAGAGCAATGAAGTTGGCGCTCGTGATGAGGTAGGTGCTGTGAATCGGAGTGGTACCGAAACGCAGGTGAGATACCGTGGAGGAACCGGACTTCTTGGAGTCGTACACGAAGTAACCCTGCACGTACAGGTCGGTGTGCTTGCCGATAATCTTGATGGCGTCCTTGTTGGCACGCACGGTACCGTCGGAGCCCAGGCCGTAGAACATGCAGCGGGTCACGGTGTCAGCCTCGGTGGTGAAGCTGGGATCGTAGTCAATGGACTTGCCCGTCACGTCATCTTCAATACCCACGGCAAAGCCGGTCATGGGGGCGTCCTTCTTGAGCTCGTCGAACACACCCTTCACCATGGCGGGGGTGAATTCCTTGGAGCCCAGACCATAGCGACCACCCACGATGATGGGCATAGCAAAGGGCAGGGTGCCCTTCACAGAGGCATCGGAGAGAGCCTGCACCACGTCCTGCAGCAGGGGTTCGCCCAAGCTGCCGGGTTCCTTGGTGCGATCAAGCACGGCAATCTTCTTCACCGTCTTGGGCAGAGCGGCGATGACATCCTCCGCCGGGAAGGGACGATACAGACGCACCTTGAGCACGCCGATGTCTTCGGAAAGAGCCTGCACGGTTTCAAGGCAAGCTTCTGCGCCGGAGCCCATGATGATGATGACGCGGGTGGCCTCGGGGCTGCCGATGTATTCCACCAGGTCATAGCAGCGGCCGGTCAGCTCGCCGAACTTCTTCATGGCCTTCTTCACGATGCCGGGCACAGCGTTGTAGAAGCTGTTGACGGTTTCGCGGCCCTGGAAGTACACGTCGGGGTTCTGGGCGGTACCGCGGATGACGGGAGCATCGGGGGTGAGGGCGCGGGCGTGGAAAGCATCCACCAAATCCTGGTCAATCATGCCACGGAGCTGCTCATCGGAGATGTCAGCAATCTTACCCACCTCGTGAGAGGTGCGGAAACCATCAAAGAAGTTGACGAAAGGCACGCGGCTTTCAAGGGTGGCAGCGTGAGCAATGGCGGCCATATCCGGGGCTTCCTGGGTGCTGGCGCCGCAAAGCATGGCAAAACCGGTGGAGCGGGCGGACATCACGTCGCTGTGGTCGCCGAAAATGGACAGACCCTGTGCGGCCAGAGCGCGAGCAGCAATGTGGAAGACGCAGGGAGTCAGCTCACCGGCAATCTTGAACATGTTGGGAATCATCAACAGCAAACCCTGAGATGCGGTGAAGGTGGTTGCCATGGAGCCCGTCTGCAATGCGCCGTGCACGGCGCCGGCGGCACCGGCTTCACTTTCCATCTCCACAATGCTGGGAACGGTGCCCCAGAGGTTCTTGCGGTTTACGGCGGTCCAGGCCTCTGCCGATTCACCCATCGGAGAGGACGGGGTGATGGGGTAGATGGCGGCCACTTCGGAACAACGATATGCCACGGAAGCTACAGCTTCGTTGGCATCAATGGTGCTGTATGTTGTGTTCATGTGTGTGAGTGGGTTTGAAAAGAGTAAGGGTCGTAGAGATAGCTCTACAACGCGAAACGCAGTTTCACTGGCCTGATATTACACCCCGTGGCAAGCTAAATCAACACAAAAAGCCGTAACGGCGTGATTTTTTGGACATAAAACGCAGGAAAAAGCGCGAAGTGTGTTCTATATGAAGCGGATGCTTGACATGCCGTGGAGTGTTGTGTAGGATGGTGCTCCTATTCCTATTTTTATGGGTGTAAACAGTTTTTCTGAATGAATACAATGAATACAAGCAAGATTGTTTACCACTTTGGTGGTGGTACAGCTGATGGCAATGGCAGCATGAAGGAGCTGCTTGGTGGCAAGGGTGCCAATTTGGCAGAAATGGCTCGCATCGGTCTTCCGGTGCCTCCCGGGTTCACGATTACGACGGAGGTTTGCACTTATTACTATGACAACGGCCTGACCTATCCCGCTGAGCTGGAAACTGAGGTGAAAGAAGGCATCGCCCGCATGGAAGGCCTCGTCGGTCGCAAGTTCGGTGATACCGCCGCCATGCCCCTTTTGGTATCTGTGCGCTCGGGCGCCCGCGAATCCATGCCCGGCATGATGGATACCATCCTGAACCTGGGTCTGAATGACGATACGGTGGAAGCCATGGCCTCCGCCACGTCCAACCCCCGTTTTGCCTGGGACTGCTACCGCCGCTTTGTGCAGATGTACGGCGATGTAGTGATGGGTGTGCAGAAGAGCGAGGGCGAAGACATGGAACCCTTCGAATCTGAAATTCATGCGCTGAAGCAGGAACGCTATGGCCGCGATATTTCGGATGCTGAGCTGACGGCTGAGGACAGCCGCGAGCTGGTGAAGCGCTTCAAGACGCTGGTGCTGCGCCGCACGGGTGAGAACTTCCCCGCCGACCCCTGGAGCCAGCTCAAGGGCGCCATTGGTGCTGTGTTTGGTTCCTGGAACAACGAACGCGCCATCACCTACCGCGCCAAGTATGGCATCCCCGCAGACTGGGGTACTGCCGTGAATGTGCAGTGCATGGTGTTCGGTAACACTTCCAACGAATCCGGTTCCGGTGTGGCCTTCACCCGCAACCCCGCTATCGGTGTCAATGAATTCTACGGCGAGTTCCTCATGAATGCCCAGGGTGAGGACGTGGTGGCCGGTGTGCGCACCCCCGAGCCCGTCGGCAAATTGGCAGAGGTGATGCCCGGTGCCTACGAAGAGCTCTGCGCCATCCGCAAGACGCTCGAAAATCACTTCCGCGACATGCAGGACTTCGAGTTCACCATCCAGGACCGCAAGGTATACATGCTGCAGACCCGCAACGGTAAGCGCACCGGTATCGCCGCTTTCCGCATTGCCTGTGATATGGAGCGCGAGGGCCTCATCGACTGGAAGACTGCCGTGAAGCGCATCCCTGCCGACCAGGTGGACCAGGTGCTGGCCCCCATTTTCGATGAAAGCGAGCTGCGCG
>JAZRRO010000055.1:0-4722 GCA_045650805.1 Akkermansia sp. | reverse complement strand
GGGGCAGGTGCAGGAGCCGGAGTGGGAGCGGCAGCGGCGGCGGGAGTCTTCAGCGCGGGTGTTTTAGGCTGAATAGCCTGGCCATTGGAGCCCATGAGCTTGACTTGCTTTTTGGGGGCGGCGCCGGTGTTGAGCAGACGGCGAGGTGCAGGAGCTGCACCCGTTGTTTTGAGTTGAGGAGTTGCCATAGGTGTAAAAAATTGTATCTCAAGCGTGATTTTACTCTTTTTCCTGCCTGATTGCAACCTTGTATTTTGAGGAAGCGGCAATTTTCGCAGCTTTTTTGGGGTGGAGCGAATTTGCAGATTGCCAGATGAGCGCGGCTGTGTTAGGATGCAGAGATATGAGAAAGCTTTTATTATGGTGTGGTGTGGGGCTTGCCATGGTGTTGGGTTCATGCCAGCAGCATCGTGCAACACATGAGGATTACAAAGGCTACAAGATGGCTCCGTACACCGTGCGCGGCAATCGTTTTGTGCCGATGAATGTAGAGCAGGCACTGCGCTATAATGAAGTGGGCATGGCTTCCTGGTATGAAGCAGATGGTGCTCAGGGGGCTATTTGCCAGAAGTTGTATGATGGCCAGCTCTATGCAGCTCACCGCACGCTGCCGCTGCCGTGTGATGTGCGCATCACCAGCATGACCACTGGCAAGAGCTGCATTGCCCGCGTGGCAGACCGCGGACCCTTCATCCATGGCCGCTTGATTGATGTGAGCTCGGAGGTGGCTCGCCAGCTGGGCTTTGAAAAAGCCGGTTTGGACACCGTGCGGGTGGAGGTCATCTCCGTAGGGGATGGAGCCTACAAACGCAAGCGCTGAGGTATATCACTTCGCACCCAAAACCCGCATGACGCGGGGGAAGCGGCGTGTGAGCCAGCTGCCGAGCAGGGCTAGCATGATGAGCCCTGCCACGGGTGCCCATACATCATAGAAACCGTGGATTTTGAAGCGGTAGATGGGGGCGTACAGGAAAGAATGCGTGGCGTAAATGAAGAGCATGCCGGCTCCTGCGGTCGCCATGGGGCGAGCCACGCGGGGCAGGTAATGCTCGATTCCCAGCCCGGCCAGGCAGAAAAGGATGGCGTAGCTCAGGGCTTCCATAGGCAGGGAACAACCGTAGGTGGAAATACCGAAAAGCCGCAATAAATCCGGGTGATAGGCGCGCTGCAGGTACATGATGCCGATGCAGAGCACAATGCCGATGGCGTGGCGGCGCAGCCAGTCGGCTATGGAGTCCAAGGAGACGCAGCGCAGGCAGTAGCCGAGCAGCACGGCTTGCATCCAGTCGAAGCGCAGCCCCATGTGTTGCCTGGGAGCCGCGGCCCAGTGAAAGCTGATGATAAGCACCAGCACCACCCAGTTGTAGCGCGGGAACACGCGCAGGGCTGCCAGCGCCGCGATGACGAGCTGGTAGATGGCCAGATTGCGCAGGAACCAGAGGGGGGTATTGTAGGCTGCGGTGCCCCAGCCGATGGCTTTTTGCCAGCTCAGGGCGGTATCCGGTTTGCAAAGCATGAAGAGCCCCAGGCTGATGAGCGACCAAAGCAGCCAGGCCAGCCCCAATTTCAGCGCCCGGCGGGCGCAATCGCCTGCATCCCGCGGCATGAAATAACCGGCCAACAGGAAAAACAGGCAGATGGCGCCGCCTACCGGTTTGCCCAGCCAAGAGGGACCCGCACCGGCATGCATCCACATGATGAAGAACATGGCGATGCAGCGCGCTACATCAATCCATGCAGCGCGAGGGCGGGGAGAGAGGCTGGCCACAGGTTGGCTCACGATACAAAGTCGATGGCTTTGAGCTGGCGGGCTGCAACCCGGCGCACGATGGCGCATACCAAATCGCAGCAGGCGCACAAGTCGCGGTCATCGATGATGCCGTTGTGGGAGTGAATGTAGCGGGTGGGGGTGCTGAGCACAATGGTGGGGGTGCCCTGCCAGTGGGCGTAGCAGGCGGCGGCATCGGTGCCACCGGTGCGGCGCACCGCAGCCTGGTGAGGGATACCGGCTTCGGCAGCTGTTTGCAGCACAAAATCCGCCAGCGCAGGCGGGGTGATGTGAGTGGGGTCAAACAGGCGCACCTGCACCCCCTGGCCGACCACGCCTTGACGGCACAGAGCGCTTTGGCCCGGAGTGTCATCGGCCGGGGCGCCTTCCAGAATGATGGCGATATCGCCCACTATCTCAGCCGGAATGGCGCGGGCACCGCGGGTGCCTACTTCTTCCATCACGGTGCCGATGGCGTTGATGTTGCAGTCCAATTTTTCAGCGCAGAGGGTTTTCATGGCCTCCATCATGCAGTAGACACCGTTGCGGTTGTCGAAGGCCTTGCCCATCCATCGGTGGGGCAGGGCAAGCGGCTGCATGCTCACATCCGGCACCACGGGGCAACCGGGGGTGATGCCCAGCTGCTCCACTTCCTGCTGGGAGGAGGCGCCAATGTCGGTGAAAAGGGCATCATCCGTCATCACTTGTTTGCGCTGGGCTTCCGGCAGCAGGTGCGGGGGCTTGGTTGCTATCTGCCCCGGGATGCTGCCGCCACAGCGCGGTTTCACCAGCACGCGCTGGCTGGGCAGGGTGTGGTTCCACCAGCCACCCAGCGGTACCAGGGTCAGGTACCCATCCGGGGTGATGCCTTGCACCATGAAGCCTACCTCGTCCATGTGCGCGATGAGCGAGACGGTGGGCGCATCTTCCCCGGCCTCGTAATGGCACATTTGCAGGCCGGCGGCGGTGTGTTCCAAATCCCCGCAATCTTGCAACTCGCGGCAGATGAGATCGCGAATCTCACCCTCGAATCCGGAGACGCCGTGTGCATTGCTGCACTCCTCTAAAAGCTTTTGGTTGAACATGCGCAAAGTATAAATCATGAGCATTTGCTGTGCAAGACTATTATCGGCTTTACAAGGGTTTGGCCGGTGTGGTACAGTATGGTATGCGTTTGGGTATTCTCTTGATATTGAAAAAGAATAAATGAAATATAAGATTTATGTTGAAGCGTATATTGACAGTAAGTATGTTGGTTGGGGCGATATGCCCCTGTTGGGGTGCCGGTGAAGTCAAGGCGTTGCCGGAGCCGGTGATGACAGGCGGTATGCCGCTCATGGAGGCGATTGCGAAGCGCCAGTCGGCTCGCCATTTTGATACCGGGCGGGCTATCGATGACCAGACGCTCAGCGAAATTTTATGGGTGGCCTGGGGGATAAATGCGCGCGGTAAACGCACGATTCCGACCTCTCGAGGATTGCAGAATATGCAGCTTTTTGTGCTCACCCCTGACGGAACCTGGGAGTACGATGGACCCGGGCATAAGTTGGTGAAGGTGAATGATAAAAACCTCATCTCTCTTTGTGAAAAACAGGATTTTGTGAAAACGGCTCCGCTGCATTTGGTCTACGCCTGCAAGGATGACCGCGGGGGCGAGTGCCATGTGGGCTCGGCCTATCAGAATGTGTACCTTTACTGTGCTTCGCGCGGCCTTTCGGCGGTTGTTCGTGCCATGATTGACAAAGATGCGCTCAATCGCGAGATTCCGCTGCCGGAAAATCACTCCGTCATCGTGCATCAGTGTATTGGCTGGCCGGCAAAATAAGACGGATAACAGCGCATTTTCGGGCTTGTTCCGCGCGTGTTCGTTCGCGAGCGCGAGAATGCGCTTGAAATACAATCACTTTTTGGGTACAATACCCGAGTTATGTCAGGCAAGGCTCGCATCAGCCCGCTTCGGTGGGTGTTCTTCATCCTGTTGGGGGTGGGGTTGGTGGTGCTTTGTTGCTATCTGGCGGCGGGGCGCGGAGCTGCGGCTGCCGCGCGTGCGGAGGGTCAGTCCATTTACAGCGCAGATGCCCCGCTGAGCGGGACTCCGGAGCCCTTCATCGGGGGGATGGTGTTGCTGACGCCGGAGCAGATGGCCCGCGTGCCGATGGCCGATGGTTTTGAGTGGCCCTGCGGCACGCCGGAGGGTGCCATGATGTACGATGCGCAACCTTTTGGTGCCGACAACGCCAAGCGCGGCGGGAAGCACACCGGCCAGGATTTGAACGGCATCGGCGGCGAAAATACGGATTTGGGTGAGCCCGTGTATGCTGCGGCCCGCGGTTTGGTGGTGTTCAGTGGCAAGCCCTCGGAGGATTGGGGCAATGTGGTGGTGTTGGCTCACCGCTTGCCCGGAGAGGATAGCATCATCCAGACGCTGTATGCTCATTTGGACACCCGCGAGGTGAGCCTCGGAACGGTTGTGCACCGTGGGCGCCGCATCGGCACCATTGGCAATGCCGACGGCCGCTATCTGGCTCATTTGCATTTTGAAGTGATTCAATCCCGCTGCACCGAGGCCGGCATGCCCGGTTACCATCCCGCCGGCGGGATGAACCGCCTGAACCCGGCAGAAGTGATAGCCGGATTCCCCGCCCCGAAACATGCGGATGCTTTCGATACCGTGCGCCATTTGCGCATCCGCGAAGCTTATCTTTCCCGATCCCAATCCACACCGCCCACCACGGCTCCTGTGCCGGAGGGGGCGATTCCTGTTAAACCTTCACAATTTATCACACCATGAAACGTAGTATTGTCTTATTCCTTCTGGCTTTCCTGATGACCATCGGCGCTGCTGTCGCTGTGTATTTCCTGCTGCAGAAAGGTGGCGTAAAGCTGCCGGATATTTTCTCCCGCAAGCCCGCTATTGCTGATAATACGGAGCCTGTGACGCCCCCGGTTGATAA
>JAZRRO010000054.1:0-13330 GCA_045650805.1 Akkermansia sp. | reverse complement strand
GTGGGCTTCTTGATGATGGTCGTCTTGGCGGGGGTGTGGGTCACTTGCTCGTATTCCGTTACTGCTGCTACGGGAGCGCCGCCGGGCAGCAAAGGATCTACGGCGTTGGAGCCGGGAATATCTTCCGGCGTTTCGACGGTGATGTCGTCATCCTGCTCAGCTACGGCAAGCTCAGGCTGGTTCTGGCTGGCTGAGCCGGAACCTCCGGCTTCTGCCATGCCTTCACCCGGTTCGGGAATAGCGTACTGATTGCGCACATCGGGGGTGTAATCGCCGGCATCAATCTGGGTGCTGCCGTCATCCTCCAGCAACCACGGCGGAATCTCACCATCAGCAACCGACATTTCACTCATCGGGGTGGCTTCTTCCCAATCCCCGTAGCCGTCTCCGTCTGTGCTTGTGCATGAACTCAATACCGCGAGCACACAGGCGCTCATGCCAAGCGTTGCAAATGTTTTCTTCATACGCGGGTTAAGGTACCAAACATCTGCCCCAAAAGCAAGTGTTTATCTTGTCAGTGATGCCGCCTTTACCTCCAAAAATCTCCTGCATCGCTTGTAATGACTGGGTTTGATTCGCTCAAGTTTTTTTTGACCATCTGTTTTTCCTCTTGCTGCCATTATTTGAGCTCGCTTAAAGGTCAATCCGCCAAAAATAGGCCAGATTACAAAAAAATGCATCAATGCCATATAATAAGCTTGATAAAGCTCGCCATATATGCTAGAAACGTGGTACGATGAAGGGACTCTTAATTCTTTCTGCCGGGGTTCTTGTGCTGGCCGCCTCCTGCGTGCAGCACGCACCCGTATCTCCGCAAGTCAACACGAAGTCCATGGTCAACACCGGGACTACCGCAACACAGCCCTCCAACACGCTGGGCAACGTGCTGCGTAATCGCCAGTACCTCGCATTGCCGGGGCAGTCACCCGTTGCTGTGAGCAATGATACCGATGCTGCATTTGAACAGCAGGCCGCTGCTTATGCAGATGGTTCTGCCGCTGTGCAACCTGTTACGGCTCAGATGCCCACCACAGTCGCTATGCCGACCACGCCCGGCGCTCCTGTTGTAGGTAATTTTGCATCTTTCCAGACCGCAGCTACATCGGCTGTTTCTTCCGTTTTCCCCGCTGTGGGTTCCGCCAACACAGCCACACCTGCTGCGCAGGCTGAGCTGATGGATTACACCGTGAAGATTACCAACGGCACACCCAACCGCCTGTTTATCGAGGCTCAGGACGCCTCCGGTACCATTTATCCCTGTGGTTTCATGCACAAGGATCGCAGCTACAGCACCCCCATGGTGCAGGCTGAGCCCATCCATGGCCCCATCACCGTGGTTGTGCGCGACCCCGACCAGCCCGATGCTCCCGAGCTTCGTCGCTATAAGGTGAATCCTCCCCCCTTCAACTATGCCGGTCGCACCGTGAGCATCAAGATTCTTCCCGGTGGCTACTATCAGGCCATGGTGGATGGTGTGGTGTACTACATTTCCCCCGCACCCGAGGGCGCTCCCAAAGTGACACCCAAGCCCGCCGCACCGGCTCCTGCTGCAGCCCCGGCTCCCGCTGCAGCTCCGGCTCCTGCCGCCACGCCGGCCGCCGCATAAGCAGACGGATTGAACAATCTGAATACACGAAGGCTCTTCCGAGAAGGAAGAGCCTTTGTTTGTTACATATCCAGGAGGAATTGCAGCGTCTCTTTCAATTTATCTGCCGCATGCAGTTTGCGGAGTCTGGGGAAGCGGCGGTCGAGCAAGATGTAATCATTGTTGCGTGTGAGCAGGAGCTTTTGGCCGCTCACTTCCACCTGAGAGATGTTGCGGTTAGAGGCCGCAATTTTGATTTTATGCATCAGCAGCAAATGTTGGGCCTCGGAGGGCAGGGGGCCAAAGCGGTCCTGCCACTGAGCGGCCAATTCATCGGCATCTGCGTGGGTGCAGCACTTGGCCAGCTGCGTGTAGCAGGCCATGCGCGTACGGGTGGATTCGATGTAGGCCGCAGGCAGGTAGGCGCCCAGCATTTCGCCGCTACCGGCGGCGCGGGTGGACATGGTGGCTTCGCTGATGCAGAGGAAATCTGCTTTCACCGCGGCATCGGCGCGTATGGCCGGTACTTTCCCCTGCAAGCGCTCAATGGATTGGCGCAAGAGTTGGCAATACAGCTCAAAGCCGATGGCTGCAATATGCCCGCTCTGCTGGGTGCCCAGCAAGTTGCCCGCGCCGCGGATTTCCAGGTCGCGCATGGCAATTTTGAAGCCGCTGCCCAGCTCTGTGTATTGTTTGATGGCTGATACGCGTTTGCGTGCATCGCTGGTGCAGAGAGCATCCGGCGGCAGCAGCAGGTAAGCATAGGCTCGGTGCCCGCCGCGGCCCACGCGCCCGCGCAGCTGGTACAAATCTGCCAGACCGAAGCGGTCTGCGCGGTCGATGATGATGGTGTTGGCGTTGGGAATATCGATGCCGCTTTCAATGATGGTGGTGGAGAGCAATACATCGGCCTTGCCGGCCACGAAGTCGCGCATGATACACTCCAACTCGCCCTTGTCCATCTGGCCATGCCCCACCACGATGCGGGCTTTGGGCACAAGACGCTTCAGCTCAGCCTCTTTTTCGCGGATGCTTTGCACTCGGTTGTGCAGGAAGAAGACTTGGCCATCACGCGCCAATTCACGCTCGATGGCTTTGGCAATCAGCTCTTCGTTGTAGGGGCACACAGCCGTTTGCACCGGCAGGCGGTTGAGCGGGGCTGTTTCGATGGTGCTCATATCTCTGGCGCCCATCAGCGCCACATACAGCGTGCGGGGGATGGGGGTGGCCGATAGGGTGAGCATATCCACCATGCGGAACATGCGCTTGAACTGCTCCTTGTGGCGCACACCAAAGCGTTGCTCTTCATCGATGACCGCCAAGCCCAGATTCTTGAACCGCATGTCCTTGGAGATGATGCGGTGGGTGCCCACCACAATGTCCACATCCCCGTTTTCCAGCCCGGCGATGATTTCAGCGGCCTTTTTGGGCGGGGTGAATCGGCTCAGCAGCTCAATGCGGATGGGGTATTCGCTCATGCGGGCACGGAAGGTGCGCCAGTGCTGGTCTGCCAGCACCGTTGTGGGGGCCAGGATGGCCGCTTGTTTCCCGCCGGTCACGCATTTGAAAGCAGCGCGGATGGCTACCTCGGTCTTGCCGAAGCCCACATCACCGCAAATCAGGCGGTCCATGGGGCGGGGGGCTTCCATGTCGGCCTTGGTTTGGGCAATGGCGCGGAGCTGGTCCGGTGTTTCTCTGTACGGGGAGCTGGATTCAAACTGCCACATCCAGGAGGAATCGGCCGGGTGGGCGTAGCCGGAGTTGCTCTCGCGCTCGGCTTGCACCTCCAGCAGCTGGGCGGCATAGTCGGCTACAGCTTTTTCCGCAGCTTGGCAAGCGCGTCGCCAGCGGGCATCCCCCAGTTTGCTCAGCTCGGGGGTGCGGGCACCCAGCCCCACGTATTTGGACACCAGGTGCCCCTGCCGCAGCGGGATGCGCAGCAACACACCGCCTGCATACTCAATATGCAGTTCTTCTTCAGCGGTCTTCGGGTCCTGCACGATGCCCACAAACTTGCCCAGCCCATGTGCGGCGTGTATCACCAAATCTCCCGGTGCAATTTCGCGCAGCGGTGCCTGAGCGCGTTCGCGGCGCAGGCGGTCTGCCAAATCATTCTTGCGGCGTGCTCGGGCCGAGGTATAGCGCCCAAATAACTCCGCTGCGGACAAAACAGCCAATTTGGCCGCCGGAATCGTGAATCCAAAGGGCAGCTCGCCGTCCCTTGCCTGCACGCTTTGCCAGGCTTCATCCTCGCCGCAGATTTCTTCAAAACGCTTCTTTTCGCCCTCGTGGGGGAAATACATCACCACGCGCCACTTCTCCTGCCGCCATTTCAGCAAGCTCATGCGTGCCAGGTTGCGGCGCGCTTCCTGCATCACAAAATCGCCGCTTTCAAAGCTGCCCAGTGGTTCCCCGAAGATGGCCAGGGGCTCTGTCGCAGTCAGCGCATCCAAATCGGGCAACACATCGGCCACGTCCGGCGGTGTTTCAAATACCAGCACATCCCCGGGCACGCCGCTCCCCGGCAGGGAAATGACGCGGTCATGTTGCGCAATCAAGTCTTGCAGACATGCATCATCCGGCGGCTCTTCCAGCACCAGTTCTGCATCTGCCAGCTTCTTGAATGACAACTGGGAGTCCACATCGAACGCACGGATGCTTTCTACCTCATCCCCAAAAAACTCCACACGCAGCGGCCAGGCTGTTTGCAGGGGGAAGACATCCAGAATGCCGCCTCGCAAGCTCCATTGACCACGCGCTGTGACTTGTTCCACGCGTTCGAAATCGTGCTGTTGCAGCAATTGTATCAGCGCTTCCGGTGCGTATTCTTTGCCCACGCTCAGTTTGCAGGCCGTTTCTTGTGCCGTGTTGAACTGCGGGATGGGTTGTTTCAGCCCCGCGGAAGTCACCACCACCACCTGCGGTGCACAGGCCGGTTGGGAAATCTCGCGTATGGCTTCCAGTCGCTCGGCGGCCAGGTCAGGGTCGCTCAAGCCGTTGTTGATGTGTATCTCCCGTTCCGGTACAAAGATGCAGGCCACATCTGTCCACAAGCTCAGCTCTGCAGCCACGCGCTCTTGCTGGGGCAGGGCATCGGCCACCACCCAGGTGCGGCCTTTGCCCGGTACGTGGCCGGCCACCATCGCTACCACAAACGAAAAGGCTGCGGGGCTGGTGCGCGGGAAAATGACCGGGCTGCCGAGCGTGCGGCGGCGCAGTTTTTTCAGCTCTTCTGCAAAGGCGGAAGACTGTGCTGCGATGTCTGTGAGTGCTTTAGCCAAGGTGGGCCTTATTCATCTGGTTGCCCGTATATTCCCGGTGGCTTTTAGCGGTCACTGGGAACCAACGGAAAATTCTGTGCGAGTGGGTAGTCCTTCACCTGAATCAACTCCACTCCATACATGGCTGCAATGGCGGGGGCTTCCGAGGCGGCGTAGCTTTCCCCGTAATAGATGGTTTTTACCCCATGGGCGCACAGCGCCTGCATGCAGGAGGTGCAGGGCATCGTGGTGCATGCTACAATGCGTGCTTCCCCTCGCTTGAACAAGCTGCACAGGTTGATTTCGGCGTGCAACATGTATTTTTGCCGCCCGTCGCGGGATGACCAGAAGCCCGCAGGCGCGTCAAATCCCGGGAATAAGCCATTGTATGCGGTGCCAATGACTCGGTTATCCTTATCCAATGCCGCTGCACCTACTTTGCGGTAGGGGTCTTCGGAACGCAGGGCGGCCACATGGGCAAGTGACATCACGTACTCGGGGATGGAAAGGCGGCTCATGCCCCTCATCATAACGCACTTGCACCAAATTTCAAGCCCAAAGCCGCCGGCGCGCGCCATACGTGGGTATTCAGCGCATTTTTTACGGAAGTTAGCTGCTTTACGTCTAATTAATGTAAACGCCAAACAATTAGCGAGTTAGATTGATTAAAACGGATTTATCTGGCATTCTGCCGCCATGTGGAGCGAATCCACTGTCTCAACAACCCAAAAAACACAACCATGACCCAACGCAATATCACCCGCTACACCTACGAAACAACCTCATTCCAAGGCTGGCGCCTCAGCATCTGCCGCAAGTGGAATCAGTTCACCAAATACTTCTCCGACCGCCAGTATGGCAGCGAAGAAGCTGCTTTCCAGGCCGCACTGGATATGCGCGACCGCATTTTTGAAGCCCTTCGCCAGACTCCGGAGGATCCGCGCGGCGTGTTCGAGCGCTTCAAGAACGGTCTCGATACCGCCCCGGAGACCGCCCCTGCGCCGGTACCGGCTGCCAAATAAGCTTTCTTGCCCCGGCTACCCTTTGCCCGCCCGATGCAGAGCCGACTGCTCCGCATCGGGTGTTTTTTTGCCGTGGAATACCTCATATCCCCAAAAAGGGCTTGCTTTTTTGGCAAAAATAGCGCATCCTAAAGCCACGTGAGGCTGATAAGCTCGCTCCGGATGACCCTCTAACGAGCAGCGAAACGATGATACGCATCTACACACAGTCAGAGAATGGAATCTCACGCGCAGTCGGGATGGAAGATCAACCCGACAGCATGGGCGCTGTATTTTGGATTGATTTGCTCACCCCCAATGCTGAAGAATTGGCCTATGCGGAAAAGCTGTGTGCCATTGAGATGCCCACCAAAGATGAGATGCGCGAAATTGAGGCTACCTCTCGTTTGTATTGCGAGGATGGTGGCCGTTTCATGACAACCACGGTGCTCAGCCGCGTGGAAACGGATGAACCCATCATCGCAGAAATTACTTTCATTCTGAAAGGGCGCCAGCTGATTACCATTCGCCATACGGACTCGTACTCTTTCCGCGTGTTTTCTCACCAGTTGCTGCGCACCCAGGATACCAACCGCGATTTGGTCTTCATCGGGCTGCTGGAAACGCTTGTAGACCGCCAGGCCGACGTGTTGGAGCGATTCGGTACAGATTTGGATGCCCTTTCCAAAAAAGTGTTCGGTAAGCACAATACCCGCCGCAAGGGGGGCCGACACGATGACCCCGACACCGATGACCTGCGCGATGCGCTGGAAGAGCTTGGCCGCGTGGGTGACTTGATTACCCGCCAGCGCGATGCTTTGGTGAACTTGCTGCGCATGATTACCTTTGCCGGTAACGAAGACTCCTGCATGAGCTCGCATGACAGTCTGTATGTGCCGCTGCGCCCTGTGTCGCGAGACGTAAACTCCCTGGCCGAATACGCATCGTTCCTTTCCAACAAGATTAACTTCATGTTGGATGCCGTGTTGGGGCTCATCAATATCGAGCAGAACGACATCTTCAAGGTGTTCACCATCATGTCCGTGGTGTTCTTGCCGCCCACGCTCATCGCCAGTATTTTCGGCATGAATTACAAGTATATTCCTTTCCTGGACACCGAGTGGGGCTTCTGGTTCTCCCTGGTGCTCATGGGATTGGCCGGTATTCTGCCGCTCATCATTTTCAAAATTAAACGATATATCTGACCCATGCACACCACCATCAGCACCCGCAAGGTTGAAAAGCCTGAGCATGAAATCCAGAAAGCCAACATCCTGATTGAGGCTTTGCCCTACATGCAGTCTTATCGCGATAAGACCATCCTCATCAAGTTCGGTGGCTCTGCCATGGATGACCCCGAGCTGGTGAAGTCTCTCATGCGAGACATCGTGGTGATGGAAGCCATGGGCCTGAATCCCGTGGTGGTTCATGGTGGTGGCAAGGCCATCTCCAAGGCCATGCAGGAAGCCGGTCTGGAGGCTCGTTTCATCAATGGTCTGCGCGTGACAACGCCCGAGGCTGTCAGCATTGTGGAGCGCACCCTCTCCGGCACCATCAACCCCGGTTTGGTGGAAATGATGCGCGAATCCGGCGGCAAGGCCGTGGGCATCGCCGGTACCAATGTGTTTGTGGGTGAAAAACTGGTGGAAAAAGACGCTGATGGCAACCCGCTGGATATCGGCATGGTCGGCCGCGTTATCGGCACCCAGCTTTCCCGCGTGCAGGAGGCACTCTCCCTGCAGCTCACCCCCGTGATTTCTCCGCTCGCCCGCGAATTGGGCACCAATCAATCCCTCAATGTGAATGCCGACCTGGCCGCCGCGGCTCTGGCTCGCGAGCTCAAGCCCGTGAAGCTGGTCTACATTTCCGATGTGCCCGGCCTCATGATGGACCCGAAGGACCCCACCACCATCATCAAGAGTATCAACCGCAAGGAAGCCTTCCACCTCATTGATGAAGGTATCATCTCCGGCGGCATGATTCCCAAGGTGAAGAGCGCGGTGGATGCCCTCAATGCCGGTGTGCGCAAGGTGCACTTCATCGATGGCCGCCTGCCGCACACCCTCCTGCTGGAAATCTTCACCCCCGAGGGTATCGGCACCGAAATTGTGCGCGAACAACGCTGATAACGTCTTCCACTCCTTCCGTGAAATCTCCTGCAACCATAGGCATCTTTGCTCCACAGCGTACACCTGCCGGCTTGCAGGTGATGCAGCAGCTTGTAGATGCCTGCGCCCAGGCAGGCTTGGTGGCCTATGAACTGGGCCGCCACACGAAGAATGACCCCGCTCTCGGCAAGCCCGAGGTGGTCATCTGTCTGGGGGGCGATGGCACCATGCTCTCGGCTGCGGCAGATGCCGCATGCAGCGGTGCTGTGCTCTGCGGTGTGAATCTGGGGCACCTGGGCTTCCTGAGCGCATGTGGCAAGGAAGACGTGGCCGAGCTTGTGCGCGTGCTTGCCGCGGGCGAATACGAGGTGGAGGAACGCACCCTGTTGCAGGTGGTGCAGTGCAATGCCGAAACCGGCGAATGCCTGGCACCGCATCTGGCGCTCAATGAAGTAGCCCTCATGCGTGCCCAGACGGGCAAGATGATTGATGTGGATGTGGAGCTGGATGGCCGCTTGCTCAACCGCTACCATGCGGACGGTGTGCTGGTCTCCACCCCCACAGGCTCCACGGCCTACTCCCTCTCTGCCGGCGGCCCGCTCATCTGGCCCACAGCCGGTATCATGTGCCTCACCCCCATCTGCCCGCACAGCCTCACCAGCCGCTCCGTGATTCTCCCCGAGGGGGTGGAAATCACCATGCGTCCGCGCGCTCGCCGAGGCCGCGTGGGTGAGTCCCTCATTTACTCTCTGGATGGCCGCAGCACACATCCCATCGCCATCAACGCCACGCTCACCATCCGCAAGGCACCTGTTTCTCTGCGCCTGCTTAATTTGCCCGGGGCGGACTACGCCGCCCGCTTGCGCGCCAAGCTCCGTTGGTGATGCCCCACCTGCCGGGGCAGCCATGCCTCACGGCTTGTTTGTGTCATTTCAAAGGCGCTCTTTTACAGCGCGAGTGCCATAATCAGCATGCCGGTGGTCACACCGTAAATGGAAATATGGTGGTGCCCCCAGCGCTCGGCCATGGGCAGCAATTCATCGAAAGAAATATACACCATGATGCCTGCCACCCCCGCAAACAAGATAGCAAGCAGAGTAGGGGAGATAAACGGCATCAGCACCAGCATGCATACCAGCGCGCCCAGCGGCTCGGCCAGGCCGGTCAATGTAGCCATGCGGAAAGCCTTGCCGCGCTGGCCTGTGCCATAGAGCAGGGGCACCGCTACGGCAATACCTTCCGGCACGTTGTGAATAGCCACTGCCAATGCCACAGATGTGGCAATCTCCAGATTATCAAAGGCGGCGGCCACCGTGGCAATGCCTTCCGGGAAATTGTGAATGCCAATAGCTGCCGCAAAGAGGAAGGCTGAGCGGCGCACCTGCGTATTGCCGGAGAATTGCCCCGTCTTGTGAATGTTGTTCATCACCGCAGGATCGTACACCTCGTGCGGGTTTTCATCCTCCGGAATCAGGCGGTCAATCAGCGCCGCCATCAACATGCCGCCAAAAAACGCACCGATGGTAATCCACTTAGCTGCTGCATTGCCCTCCAGCATCTCGGAGGCAGTGGGCATCAGCTCCATGAACGAAATATACACCATCACACCCGCGCTCGAGCCCAGCGCAAACGTCAGCATCTTCGTATCCGTCTTGCGCATGAACAATGCCACCGCCGCGCCAATGCCTGTGCACAAGCCCGCCAGCAGCGATAATCCGCCGCCAATCAGCAATTCCTGGCTCATCCAGCCCTCAAACATGCCCCTTTTATACCCTCCGCAGCCACCGGAGTCAATGGAAATGGCACATAAAACGCAGAAAGCGCGTGACAATCCGGCATTTTGAGCATACAATGCCCCCATGCACTACACACCTTACACTCTGTACCCCATCGGCGCATTGAGCGCCCGTGCCGCTGCCCAGCCCCGCGAGGGCGTCTTGCTGCGTGGCGATAACGGCGGTTATGCCTGTTTGCAGCCCTGGACGGAATTGGGCGACTCCCCGTTGGAATATGAGTTGGAAGCCCTGCGCGAGGGTTCCCCCATGCGCCTGGGTGCCCGCGCCCTCAAGTGCATCGAGCTGGATGGCGAGGCCCGTGCCAAGGGTGTGAACCTCTTCGAGGGCCTCACCATTCCCCGCAGCCATGCCACCCTTACCGTCAGCGCTACCCCCTCTCAGGTGTACAACCTGCACCAGCGTGGCTTCCGCGTCGCCAAAATCAAGGTGATTCCCAAGCTCGCTTCCACCGTGGAACGCCTCACCAACCTCGCCTCCATGGTGCCCGATTGGAAATGGCGCGTGGACTTCAATTGCACCCTCAGCCCCGAGGAAACACTCGAGTTCTGGGGTATGCTCTCCGATGCCATGAAAGAGCGCATCGACTACATTGAAGACCCCTGCTACTACGACGTGAACGCCTGGCAGACCCTCCAGGATGCCGGTATCCCCCTGGGCTATGACACCCCCGTGCAGGATGAGCGCATCATCCCCCAGCGCACCAGCAAGCCCATGATGCGTATCGTCAAGCCCGCCCGCCACCACAGCAACAGCGGTCTGCCTGTCTTTACCACATACATGGATCACCCCCTCGGCCAGTGCTGGGCTGCCTACAATGCCGCCCTCTTCTACTCCGACAAACCCGCCGAGGAAATCCCCCTCTGTGGTCTGGTCACCCACCATGTCTATCGCCCCAACGCCTTCTCTGAAGAGCTCGGTATGGACATCACTCCCGACTTTGTTCCCCCCAAGGGCACCGGCCTCGGTTTCGACAACTTGCTCGCTTCTCTCCCCTGGAAGAAGCTCTGATGCAGCGCTGAAATAACCTTTTTCCCCTCCCCATGGCGGAGCAGCTCCCTCGCTGCTCCGCCTTTTTTGTGCCCTCATGGTGTCGCATTTAATTTTGCAACTTTCACGTGTGAGATGTGGTCTACTATTTCCTTGACTCGCTGGCTCTGTGTGTTACACTTAATCGTTATCTCTCGTGTGCGTGTGCGCACGCGCGTCTCTGCTGCCTGCATTTTTCCCATAAACCATTTTCCGCCATGTACACCATCACCGTCTCCAACCTCAAAGACTCCGGCACCGGCTCCCTCCGTCAGGCCATCCTCGATGCCAACGCTTACACCGGCTCTGAGGATATCATCATCGTGTTCGATGATGCCCTCGCCGGCCAGACGCTTACCCTCCTTTCCGGTCTCCCCGAGCTGACCAAAGCTTGCACCTTCGATGCCAAAGAAGTTGTGTTGGGCTTATCGGGAACGTACATCAGTGATATGGTCCTCTATGCTCTTTCCGATACCTTTGCTGATGGGTATAAACTTGTAGGAAACGTTACGGTGGACGCCGGAAATACCATAACGCTGCTCGAGGGTGCCGCATTGCATTGTGATGGCTACTCCTTGAATATTGAGGGTTCCCTGAATGCAGAGTTTAGCGAGAATGCCCATGCTCTGGTTGCTATGCAGTCAAACAGCGGCATCACCATTGCTGCCGGGGGTAAATTGTCGTTGAACAATGCCAACGTCTATGGATGGTTTGGCTCATTTGTCGTCCAATCCGGGGCTGAATTAGAAATGTCGGGTGGCCTTGTGTCCGTGTCGGGAATGCTTACTATTCAAGAGTCCGGTGTTGCTTCTCTTGAAAACGTCACACTTCAAGCACGTATCATCAGTTCTGGTACTCTGAACTTATCAGGCACCACCCATACTACCATCGTAAGCATTAGTAACACCGGTTCTTTGGCCGCAACGGGGGTTACTATCAACAGTTCTCTCGGAATCGGCGGCGTTGCCGTTCTGGACGATGTCACTTGCAAAAGCTTGAGTTTATCTGGTAATGCTCACGTCACGACCTTGGGCAAAGGTGTCATTCTGATGGGTGCTGAGATTCTTAACTTGACCGACTTCAACGGTCGCGTTGATTCGTTGTTAGAAAACTTCAAATGGACTTCGTTGAGTGATGAGGATAAATACATCACATTGAGCGGAGCAAGTGGCAATACCGTGCTGACTGCCTTGCCCGATACGATAGCTGGTGGGTATCGCTTGAGCAATCTAGAGGTGAAATCTGGCAAAACGTTGAAGTTTGAGTCCGGGGTGACTGCCACGAGTGATGGCAACGTGTTTGTTTACGGTAAGGTTGAAGCCAAAAATACTACTGTTACCGATACTCTTTTGGGGGATGATGTTGGGCTTTATTTGCATGATGGTGGCATGCTCAGTTTCGAGAATGCCAATATCATTCTTGAAGGGACGGAGAGCCATCTTTTTGTATACACGGGCTGTTCCTTGGAAATGCGTGGTGGTCGATTAGCTGTTTCTGCTGTGTTGGAAGAAAACTCAAACAGCCCTGCAGAAATTGTCCTCTATTCAGGGGCTATCGCTTGTTTGGAGTCTGTGCATGTCCAATCCTCTATCTCTAGCCAAGGTTCCCTTACTCTGACGGATTGCCTGTTCACTGGCGAGGACGTTACCTTGAAGAACGGTTCTACCGCCCTTATCAGCAACACTTCCGGTATCGGAACTCTTACCATCAATCAGGTAAGCCATGCTTCCATCCGTGGCAATGATTTCTCTGATGCCACGGTTGTGCTTAATGGGGCGCAAACCGAATCTATCGACCTTTCCGGTAACTATTGGGGTACCACCGATATGCAGGAGATTTATGCCAAAATCCAGGGTTATGATGCCGATAAAGTCGTCATTTCGACCATCCTTGTATCCCCTGATTTGCGCGAACCGTGCATCATGGTATCCAATTTGAATGCCTCCGGCCAGGGATCCTTTGCCGATGCTGTCGCTTTGGTCAATTCTGGTAAGCTGGATTCCGCGCTGACCATTTATGTGGATGATAGCCTCTCTTCATCAGTTTTGTCTCTTCCTTCATACCTGAGCGTGAATCATACATGCTCAGTTGATGGCAATGGACTCATCATCAATAATCAATATCTTCAAGCATCGGCGGATGTCTCTATCTGCGATTTAACGCTTCCGCAAATCCGCTTGACCGGCGATTCTCAAATTCTGGCCAATAATGTCACCCTTACTGCTCAGGAAGCTGTTCGCCTCACCAATTGGAGTGGTTCGTCTTCTTTCGATGGTTTGAATCCTACTGCAGAGGGTGCTTATGTCGGTCTCACCGGCACCTTTGGTGATACGGAGCTGACGGTGTTGCCGGAGAGCTTTGAGGGAGGTTACAAGATGGTGGGCAGTGTGACGGTGAAGACCGGCACAACGCTGACGTTGGGCGAAGGTGTGACGATGGGAGAAAATCAATACATAGAAGTGTATGGAACGCTGAATGTTTGCAACGCAGTTGTTGCGGACGCTTTTGTGTCAACCAGTGAATCCAGCCATGTAACGGTCAAATCTGGCGGTGT
>JAZRRO010000053.1:0-50402 GCA_045650805.1 Akkermansia sp. | reverse complement strand
GCCACGGCCCGGCTCCGCCTGGGCGGGTGGGGCGCGGCGGGGGGGGGGGATTCGCTCATGAGGTCGGCGCCGCGGTTGTTCTTCGGGAAAGCCATCACTTCGCGGATGGAGTCGCAACCGGCGATGAGCATGACCAAGCGGTCCAGACCCAGGGCAAGACCACCGTGGGGCGGTGCGCCGAAGGAGAAAGCGCTCAGGATGTGGCCGAACTGCTCTTCGATTGTGGCATCATCCAAGCCCAAGGCGCGGAAGGTGGCGTCCTGCAAATCCTTCTCGTGGATACGGATGGAGCCGCCGCCCAGCTCGTTGCCGTTGAGGATGACGTCGTAGGCCTCGGCGCAGAGGTCGGTGGAGATTTCGCCGCGCAGCACCTTGTCCACGTCCTCGGGGACGGGGCGGGTGAAGGGGTGGTGAATGGCGCAGTAGCGCTGTTCCTCGGCATCCCAGCCAAAGAGCGGGAAGCGGGTAACCCAGAAGAGGTCCACCTCATCGTTGCCCTTGAGCAGTTCCATGTAATCGGCGCATTCGAGACGCACACGGCCCAAAATGGTGCAGCTTTCTTCCCATGCACCGGCGGCAAAGAAGATGCAGTCGCCACCTTCGATGTTGTGGCGCTGCTTCAGAGCGTCGATTTCAGCGTCCGTCAGGCGCTTGGTGATGGGGCTCTTCCAGCCGTCGCGTTCGTTCACGTCGCGCACCTTGATGTAGGCGAGACCCTTGGCCCCGGCTTCGATGGCGGTCTGGGTGAGGGAGTCAATCTGGCCCACGGAGGGAGAGAAGTTCTTGGCGTTGATGGCCTTAACGACACCACCATTGGCCACAGCACCGGAGAATACGCGGAAATCGCTGGTGGCGAAGATGTCGGAGCAGTCGGTGAGCTTCATCTCGAAGCGGCGCTCGGGCTTGTCGGAGCCGTACTGGTCCATGGCATCGTGCCAGGTCATGCGGGGGAAGGGGGTGACGATGTCGCGGCCCACGGATTCCTTGAACACGCGCTTGAGCATGTCTTCAATCCACTTGTACACATCCTCCGGGGTGATGAAGGAGGCCTCGATATCAATCTGGGTGAATTCGGGCTGGCGGTCGGCGCGCAGGTCTTCATCGCGGAAGCAGCGGGCCACCTGGAAGTAGCGCTCCATGCCGGCCACCATGAGCAGCTGCTTGTACTGCTGGGGTGCCTGGGGCAGGGCGTAGAAGCAACCGAGAGCCAAGCGGGTGGGCACCAAGAAGTCGCGGGCGCCTTCAGGGGTGCTCTTGGAGAGGATGGGGGTCTCAATTTCCAGGAAGCTCTGCTCGTCCAGATAGTCGCGCATGGACTTGGTGATGCGGTGGCGCAGAATCATGTTGCGCTGCATGTTGGGGCGGCGCAGGTCGAGGAAGCGGTACTTCATGCGGATGTCCTCGTTGGAGATGTTGCGATCCAGCTGGAAGGGCAACACGGCTGCGCGGTTGAGCACGTTCATGGATACAGCTTCTACCTCAATCTCACCTGTGGCCAGGTCGGGGTTCGTGGCGTCCACTTCATCCGTCTTGAGACGGTGCACCACCTTGCCGCTCACCTGAATCACGGATTCAACGCGCAGGGATTCTGCCTCGGCGGCCAAATCAGCATTGATTTCCGGGTGGAAGACAACCTGGGTCTTGCCGGCACGGTCGCGGAGGTCGATGAAAATCACGCCGCCGTGGTCACGCACGGTGTCCACCCAGCCGACCAAGGTCACATCACTGCCTACATCTGCGGGGCGCAGTGCATCACACGTATGGGTACGATAGCTGTTCATAGTCATTATTCTGTAAAAAAAGGTACCGGTGTGCCGTTTTGGCACAGTAAAGCGGCGAAAATTGTACGCCTCACATCTTGATTGTCAAGCCAAATTTGCGCTTTCAGGTGCAAAAGAAAGACCGCATCGGCCAGCCTTTTTGCGGCAGCCGATGCGGTGAGGAAAATGAGGGTTCAGTTTACTTCGCCACAGTGGGGGTGACCTCCTTGGTTTCGCCGTTGACCACGAGGGTGACGGGTTTGGGATTGGGGGAGGTTGTGGTGAGGGTGTAGGAGGTAACCTGGCCATTCTGCCAGGACATGCTCACAGTGATGTTGCCGCGGGCACGGATGCCGCTCACGGAGCCTTCCGACCAGGCGGCGGGGAGTGCCGGCAGCAGCTCAATTTGCCCGGCGTGGCTCTGCAGCAGCATTTCGCTCATGCCGCCGGTCATGCCGTACGTGCCGTCCATCTGCATGGGGGGGTGGTCGCCGAAGAGGTTGTCCAGCAGGTTGAAGCGGATGTAGTGCTGCACCATGCTGTGGGCTTTTTCAGCCTCGCCGAAGCGGGCCCAGAGGGCGGTGCGCCAGGGCCAGGTCCAGCTGCGGCGGTTGTCGGCGCTCAGGCCGCGCAGCTCCAGGCTCTTCATGGCAGCCTTGGCAAAGGCGGGTGTCTTGGCCAGGGAGATGGAGGTGCCGGGGAATACACCGATGAGGTGGGAGGTATGGCGCTGGCCGCTCACCATGTTGGGGCGGTCCACAATCCACTCCTGCAGGTAGCCACCCTTGCCGATGCGGTTGCCGGCCAGGCGCTTCTGCTTGGCTGCCAGTTTGTTAATCCATTCCTCATCCACTTTCAGGATGCGTGCAGCGGCGATGGTGTTCTCAAACAGCTCCCACACCAGCTGTTGGTCGTGGGCGCAGCCGTCTTCCAGCGGGCCCCATTCGTGGGACCAGCCCATGGGGCATACCAGTGTGCCGGCTTCGATTTCTGCCAGCTCGGGGTGGTCGGCCACGGTCAAATCGCGTACCGGGGAGCCCTTGGGCTGGGTCTTGAGCCCCTTGCCCTGTGCGCCCACTTCCTTGAGCTCATCCTCCCAGTAGTGGCAGATTTCCTTGAGGATGGGGTAAGCCATCTTGCGCAGGTACTCCACATCACCGGTGTACTGGTAGTGGTCCCACAGGTGCAGGGCATACCAGGCATTCACGGGCGGATTCCATTTTTCCCAGCCGCCGCCGCCCCAGGGATTCTGGGAGATACGCGTGGTCCAGCCGCGCACTTTGTTGCCAAACTCCTTGCGGGTCATCTCCTTGAGGGGCTGGCGCATGCTGTCGATGAACTGGAGGAGAGGCTTGTGGCATTCGGAGAGGTTGGCCACCTCTGCGCCCCAATAGCACATTTGCAGGTTGATGTTGTTGTGGTAGTCGCAGGCCCAGGGGGCATGCACTTTGTCATTCCAGATGCCCTGCAGGTTCACAGGCAGGTTGCCCGGGCGTGAGCCGCTGATGAGTACGTAGCGGCCATACTGGTAGATGAGCGCTTCCAGACCAGGGTCATGATGCGTCTGCTTGTAGCGGGCGATGCGGGCATCCGTGGGCATGGCTTCTACCTCTGCACCGGCGCTGCCCAGGTTGATGCTCATGCGGTTGTAGAGCGATTTGTAGTGCTTTTTATGATCGCGCAGGATTTCGTTGACCTTCTTTTTGGCGATGTTGCTCAGCGTGGCGGCGTTCTTCTTGTCGGGGGCTTTGCCTTTCCAATTGGCCTTGTAGCTTTGCTTGTAGTCCGTGGCCATGGTCACGATGAGGGCCATGGTGTTGGCGCCGGTTACTTCGATGTAGGGGATGCCATCTGCCTGGATGTTCGGTTGGACGTAGTTGCCCTGGCCGGCATAGTTGACGTGCACATTCTTTGAGCCTTTTTGGACTACCTTGGCCACGCCACCTTGCTGGCGCACCTGAATGCGGCCTTCAAAGACCTGGCCGTTTTGCAGAGTGCCGCTCATGATGATGGTATTGTTGCCGGAGACGGTATAGTTCACATCGTGATAGGGCATGAGCGCTACCTTGGCGCTTACGCTGCCCGGGGAGTCGGCCTTGGCTGTGTACACCAGCACATCATCCGGCTCGCTCACAAAGCTCGCGCGGCTGTGCTCCACCCCATCGCAGGTGAAACTGGTGGTGTGCACACCGTTTGTGAGATCCAGTTCGCGCTTGTAGTCCTGCACCTGGCTTTCCGGCAGGGTGAATTGCACATACAGGTTGCCAAAGGGCTGGTAGCTGCCAAAATCATTCTTGCCTGCCTTGGGCCCGTATTTGTAGAAATGCCCGTTCTTGGGCAGGTTGGGGCCGCCGGACCAGAGGCTTACCTCGTTCAGGTTGATGCGGTCCAGGTGGTCGCCGCCATACACGGTGCCGCCGATGCGGCCATTGCCGATGGGGAGGGTCTGGGATTCCCAGGTGTCGCCTGCGCGGGCGTTCTTACCGGGGACATTGCCGGTGGGCGCGGCTGTGGGTGCCCAGGGTAGAGAGACTTCTTTGATGCCCGCCGGTTGGCGGTACCACAATGTCTCGTTTGGCTGCGTTTCAGCAGCTCCGGCAATACATGCACAGCATGCAAGGGTGCTTGTCAGTATTCGTATTGTCATGGTGTTAGTTGTATTCTGCTCGTAAAAGGATATTGCCCAAGGCCAGCGTGCCGCCATCTTCCAGCGGTACCTGGCGCTCATAGGCGTTCAATTTTTTTTCGTTGACCCACACGCCGTTGGTGGAGTACTCATCTGTCACTACCAAGCCATCATCTGTCAGCTCCAGACGCGCGTGGCGGCGGGAGATGCCCGGCTCATCCAGCACAATGTCGGCCTCTTCATCGCTGCGGCCGATGATGCAGCCGCCTTCTTTAGCCATCTTGCCGAAGGGGATATTCACCTGCCAGGGGTCTCCATTGCTCAAGAGACCGAAGAGACGCAGGCATCTTTCCTGCGTAGAAATCAAATCATATTCATGGATGCTGTTGCCGGCTTCGCAATGCAGCCCCCCATTCAGTTTCCATTTGCGGCAAAGGTGTCCGCCCGGCTTCAAAGGAGCCAGATACAGGAACTCGGCGCTTTCTTTCTTCGGAAAATCCGGCAGCGGCGCACCTTCTGCTTCGCAAACAAGCTCCGCCCGCAGCAAGTTGACTGCTGCTCGGCATTGTGCAAGCTCCTGCTCCAGAATGCTGACACGGCTTTCCTGCTCGGCCAATCTGGCTCGGCTATCATGCGGCGCACGCTCCATATTCTGCTATATTAGCAGTTTTTTTGTCCTCTGGCAATCATAAAAGAGCCAACAAAAAGGGCACCGCCTGTTGGCCGTGCCCTTTTTGACCGGAGAGAGTGGGATTCGAACCCACGGTGACATCTCTGCCACGCTCGATTTCGAGTCGAGTGCCTTAGACCAACTCAGCCATCTCTCCATCTGTTGCTTGCAGTGTTTCACTGCAACGCGGCAGGATTATGCCGTGTGTTTCACCCATTGTCAAGCTCTTTCCATGCCTGTTGCGTTTCGGAGAGGAGGCATCTAAAATGATTCGGCTCACTTCGTGGTGGAAGTGAGCCGAATCATTTCAATCATGGTTTAAATTCTTTCATGATTAGTGGCGACGGCGGCGCACCATCAAACCGGCCAGAGCCAGCAGACTGAGCGTTGTGGTCGTCGGTTCGGGAATGAGGGTGATGCTCACGGTGCCTACGTTGTTGTAGGCCATATCGAAGGTCTGCACCATGTTATCCACGGTGAAGTTTACTTCGATAATGGTGTCTTTGTCGATGTTGATGCCATCGAGGGTGAGGGAATCCACGCTGGCAAAGATATCGATGGTCTCGCCTTGGTACAGGAGGGTGAGCAAATCGGCCGAGAGGTCGATGGTCATATCCGTGGCTAGGGCGACGGAGCTGCCCATGGTGAGGCAATCTTCCAGGCGCAGGGTGGAGTCCTTGCCCAGCACGATGTTGGCATTGAGCGTGGCACCCTTGCCCACCGTCAGGGTGGTGAGGGTGAGGGTCGTCTCGCTGTTGGATTCAGCAGCGCGGCTTTCGGCAGCCTTGAAGGCACCGAAGGTGGTGTCGGCATCCAGCGTCAGGCTTTCCAGCGTGGCGAGGTCGCCCATGATGAGGCTGGTATCAGAGTTGCTGACCACGATTTCGGAGACATTGATAGATGCCCCCAGGTCGGTCTGCACATTGTTGAGCACCAATTTTTCGGCGGTGATGTTGTTGCTGTATTTATCAAAACCGGTGGCGGAATCGGAGGTGGCCACATCCTGCAGGGTGACGGTGTCGGCTTCGATGTCGCCGCCGATGGAAGCCTTGTTGCCAATCACGGTTACATTGGTGGAGGCATTCTGACTGCGCTCGGCATTGCCCTTGATGATATCGCCGCCGATGATGCCATCGGTGATGAGCACATCCACATTGCCGATGGTGCCGGCGCTGCCTCCGGCCACAATATCGCCGGTCACTTCACCGCCGTTGACGATGATTTGAGCCTTGCCCACTACGGCGTTGGCGATGTTTTGAACATCGTCGTTGCTTGAATCGCCACCTTCGTTATTGGAACCACCGTAGATGTTGCCGATAATTTTGCCGGAGTTCATCGCAATGAGGACAGAGTCGAGACTGCCTCCACCACTGATAGAACCACCCACAACATTGTTGCTCAGCTCGCCACCATTGATGTAGACGTTAAACTCGTCGGCCTTGCCGCTATTGCCTTTATTGCCGAACAAACCGGCAATAGCTGCTTTGACACCTGTGGCGCCGTTGCCTTTACCATACGCACCGTCATCGCCGATTTTGGAGCCGGCGGCAATATCCAACACAAGCTTGCCTGCACCATCACCGGAGCCGTTTTGCATGGCACCAAAGATGGTGGACGAGATGTTACCGGTGTACTGCACATTGATGTCATCGCTGAAGGCGGTGTCTACCATGCCGCACCATGCATTGGTTTCCGTGGTGGCGGCATTGTCAGAGCTCAGAATACTGGTGTAGGTGGCATCGGCAGTAGCACTAGTTACCATGACTTTGCCTCCACTTGCATTGACGGGGGTGATGCCTTCATAGCTCACGCCGCTGGTGACCACCAACTTGGCGTTGCCGGCGGTCTGGGCGACGCGGTAGGCGTGCTCTGCGCTGGTAAGCAGCGTGGTGGTGGGGGCATAGGCAGCGTTGGCCCAGGAGAGGTCTGTCATGCTGCCTGCGGCACCGGTGGCAGAGACGGTGATGCCGTTGAGCGCGGAGCCTGCTGCGTTGGCGGACAAGCCCTGGCCAATGAGCATATCACCCAGCCACACATAGTAGCCGGAGAGCACATTGTCCTCTGCATTGCCATTGTGCCAGACAACACGCAGGTTGTCGCCGATGGAGGAGGTGTCCTGGCAGTAGAGCACCTTGCTACCCCACATGATGGAGCCCTCGTTCAGGCTGAGGGTGCCGCTGTTGATGCCATCGCCGATAGTGATGTTCATGCCGGCTGCAGAAGCGGCTTGCCAACCATCTGTGGCGCCATTGCCGAAGGCAGCAGAGAAGTCCACGCTGTAGCCGCCATCCTGGGTAAAGATGTTTTCTGCAACGGAAAGTGTGCTGCCGGCCGCTACGGTGCCATCGGTGCCCACGGTGGCGCTGTGCCAGACGGAGGGTGCGCTGTCCTTGTCCGAGCGTGCCAAACCGGCGGTGCGGCCACCAATGCCCATGGCCTGGGCCAGGTTGCCGGCCATGATGAGGGACCCCTGCTCGTTGGGGTGCAGACGGTCGCCACTATTGTTGAAGAAATTGTCATCCCCCATGAAGCGGTTGGACGATGTGAGATCGACCATGCCGCGGGTTACATCCACGTAGACCACCTTTTGGCCTGAAGCTTCGCTGTATGCTTCTGTCCAGGCTTCCAGGTTGCGGTTGAATTCCTGAGCGGCATAGTGATCCATGTCGCGGTTGTGGTTGGAGTGGTTGCCCCAGGGGGTGATGGAGAGCATGTAGAAGGTGTCGCCATCGGTATACACATCATCTACGATAGTGCCCATGTTGCCCCAGGAATCCCCGGCGGCCCAGTTGTAGGTGTCGCTGTTGGCATCGTAGGTTACGGTGCCGCCCAGCATCTTTTGCATCTGGGTACAATAGCCACTCGTGGTGACGTTGTTGGCGGTGTCGGACAGCAAGTCATTGGTGCCCATCATGCAGAACCAAGTGTTACTGTCGAATTTTTCGCTGGTGCTGGCTGTGGAATGGCCACCGTAGTTCACGCCGCTCATGCCGGCATTGGAGCCGCTGATGATGTTGTGTGTGCGGCCGGAGGCTTGTGCCAGGTGGACATTGTTGAACGCTGCGCCGCCATAGTTGCTGCCGGCATCTTGTGTGTGGCCAGGGGTGCTGTAATACCCCTCTCTCGGCCCCACGATTTCGTTTTCAATACCGTTGTCGGTCAGCGTTTTGAAGAGCTGCCAGCGGTAGGATTGGTCGTTGACACCGTGGGTGATGGAGTCGCCCAGGAAGGTGACGCGTCCAATCGTGGTGCCATCTGTTCGCGAGCTCACAAAAGGGGCGGAGTAATCCACCGGGGGTACATAGCTGCCTGTATCCAGCGTGGAGGCTGTGTTCAGCGTCACCGCTGTCACATAGTTCAGGTTGACGTAGTAGCCGCTGACAGAGGTGTTGTTCTGCGTTTTGAGATCGGTTGCGGAGTACAGGTTGACACTTTGCCCTGTTTGGCTGTCCCGGACGTTGATGTTCACGCCGGCATTACCGGAAGAGTTGGTGATATTGAGAGTGATACTGCCGTTGGTGGCATACTGCGTCAGCGTGCTGTAGCTGATGCCTATGTAGCTGTCCTTTGAAGGGTCTTCGTTCCACGCTTTGTCATTCCAATAGCCGGTGAGGTGAGGCTGGCGGGAGCCTGTTGCCACAGACATGTCGGCATTATCAGCCAAACCATAATCTGCAGCATTAGCATCCCACAGCAGCATGTAGCCCCCTGTCTTGTAGTCATTGGAGTTCACATAGCTCACAAGTGATTCCAGGCTGATGGTCAAATCAACAGACGTATCGGAGACGGATTGAACGGCAAAGTACCCTTTGCCATCGTAAATCACGTTGTTCTCCTCATCACACCAGGAGTTTGCCAAATCTGTGTAAGTGGCTGCCTGGGCAGAGCTGAAGCAAGCGGTCAGCAGGGAAGCAAGAAAGAGGGTCTTTTTCATGAGAGTTGTGGTTGATGAGTAGAGACACTACACGCCACGCGGGCGATACTGTGCCATCATAGCAAATCCTTCCCCCAACGCAAGCTCAAAAGTGAGAAAAAAGAAAAAATCCGAGTATTTTTGTAGGTTTTTGTAAATGCAGGGCCGCAAATGGGGGCAAGCTCAGGGCATGGCGGGCAGTTGTGTCCGCATACCGGTGTAGGTGTTGATAGTGATGCGGCCGATTTGCCCGTAGAGCGGGTGGGAATCGCAGTCAAAAATGAGCATACCGTCCTCCACGCGGGTGGGGATGCGGTGCAGGTAGTGCGCGCCGTCATCGGAGTCCGTCATGTAGATGGCAGAGATGCGGGGCTGGCCGGTGGTGTCGGTTTCGGCATCCACCCCCCATACGGAGAGGGAGTGGGTGTAGCGGTTGCCATCGGGGCGGATGTAGACGACCCCAATCCAGAAAGCATCCCCGCGGCGAAAGCCCTCGTACATCGCCTGGGTCAGGTTTTGGGCATTCACGGTATCGCTGCGGCGGAAGTAGAGCAGGCGTTGGGTGACATCGCCGCCTTGTGTCAGGGCATGGTCGCGGTAGTAGCCGCCGGCAGAAGGGTTGATGAGCTGTGCGCTGCCGGTGGGGTCCATGGGGGTGTATTCCCCGGTGAACCACCAGCGGATAGCTTGGTCGGGATCACTCCCGGCGTTGGTGAAGGAGGCGCGGAACACCTGCCAGACACCCGCGCCTGTGGGTGTGCCCTGCGGCAGAGGCTCGGTGCGCTGCTGCTGCCACCAGTCGATGAGATTGGCAGCGGCAATCGCCCAGCACAAGCCATTGTCTCCCTGAGCCCCGGCCGTTTTGCTTTTGTTGATATCATGCCAGCCGGTAGTGGGGCTCACCCCGGCTGCCCACAGAGTTTCGGCAGAGAGGTTGCTGCACATGCATCCCATCACCGGGAGCAGTATCAGCCGAAGGATTGTTTGGAGACGCATCAACATGGTGTTCAGCTTGGTGAATGGGCTCTGATTGTAGGGTGGATTCCCCAAAAGTCAAGAGTGCGTATAAACGATACTTCAATAATTCTTGTAAGCGGTGGGAAGGTGTGCTACAAAGGCGGTATGCGGAGAGAATATCGCCGAACGGAGTGGATATGGTGCGGCATGGTGATGCTGATGGTGGGCTTGTGTCTGGTGGGGCAGCCCACCATGGTGGAAGCGGCGGGGGTAGAGGAGAGTTTGCGCCTGGCGCAATGTCTGCTGCTGCAAGTGTTGATGTCGATAGGCACATTGGTGCTGGAGATGCTGTTGGTGTACCGCACGTGGTACAACGTGCGGCAGGGGCATGTGGGCAGCTATCCCTGCTGCTATCCCACCCCCACCAAGGCTGCGTGGTATATGCTGATACCGCTCTACAATCTTTATTGGCAGTTCATCATCTTTGGTGAGCTGCCGGCAGCGGCCGCGGGTACACAATCTTCTTTCAGGCTCCCGCGCCTCCTGTTCAGAATATACCCCGTGTGGGGGGTGGCTATCACGATATGGAACTTACCCCTGGTGGGAGAGAGCATCCTGCCGGCGGATATGGGAGGTGTGGCTATAGTGTTAACCTATGCCAACTGGGTGATGTTTCTGGCGGTGATGGGATATATGACCTGCTTTAATCGCAGTCTGTGCAAGGCTTGCGCCTGATGCGTTGCCGATGTTGGGGCTGGTAGGTAGAGCGAGCCCCGGCGGCGCGCAGTTTGGAGATGATGCGCTGTTGTGTTTCCTGCATGGCCGGGCTTTGCACCAGTTCAATGTGGCGCAGGTAGATATCCAGCGGCAGATCCTGCCAGGGGGTATCATCGCATTCGTCTGTCTGCGGCTGCCCTGCTCGGGAGTGGATGCGGTTGGGATCTGCACCATATGCCAGCAGCAGGTCCAGCTTTTCTTCATATTGGTAATGCTGCATGTCCTCCGGGGTGGAGATGGATGCCATTTGCTCCAGCAGGGATTGCAGGATGGTCTCAGTGGCTGATTCATCGTTGGCGGTGATGATGTTGTCCTTCAGGAGCCGTTTCAGGACGTCCAGCGTTTGGGGAAGCCCGATGATGGCGGAGAGGGCCCTTGGGCCGGGCTTTACCCCATGCTCCAACGCCCATTGGAGGGGCTGCGTGTCGTGCCCTTCCTGAACCAGCGGAATGGTGCAGCACAGGCTGATGTAGTCGGTATGAAGTTTTGCGCCATGTTGCAGCAGGAAGTCAGCAGTGGGGCGGCGCTCATCCCATGGGATGGGGGCGGCGACAAGGTACGAATTGCCCAGGAGCGGGCAAATGGGTGTATCAACCGGCCTTTCTGAGCCATGAGCCCACTTCTGATACATGGTGGCGTTTGGGTCTGCCCCATGGGCTACCAGGGCTTCCAGCGCTTTGAATTGGGCGCATTGGGCGGCCACGATGGCGGGGGTGACGTTGCGGTGATAGGGGGTGTCGTAGCCTTCCCGGACCCCGGCTTGTCCGCTTTCGGCCATATCGCGCAGTTTGCTCACCGTGGGGGCTATATGTTGGCGGAGCATGGCGGTGTGAAGCACCCGATCCGGCAGCGGCAGAGAGCAGGCGTCGAACACTTTGGTGAACTCGGAGAGGAGCTCGCGCCGCAGGTAGTGGTCGAACGCGGTGAGGGCGGCGCGCTCTTCGGCTGTCCAGCTTTCGTGGAAATCAAGCTCGCTGCGCCATTGCCAGCCCCACAACCAGATGGCACCGCCACCCAGGGCAAGTAGCAGGAGCGCGAGCAGCGAGAGAAGGGTCCACATGGTGATGCGGAACCATGTACGAGTGGTGAGTTTCACAGGGGAAATTGTGCGGGGGAAGGTTGGGAGATGAAAGCGCCGCTACCTTGGGCAGATAGCGGCGCTCAGTAGGATGAATTACTTTGCGCGCGGGAGCTTACTTGCCCTGGCCGCGGAAAGCCTTAATCTTCTGCAGCAGGAGCTCGGGATTGGCAAACTGCTGGGCAGCAGCCTTCTGCATGGAAGCCTTGCGCTTGGCGGGGGCGTATTCAGCGGCTTCCAGGAGGATGGCTTTGGCGGCCATCAAGTCCTCCACGGTGTTGGCTGTGCCCATCTTGAACTGGAAGAGCTGCACGAGGATGGCGCTCTTGTTGGCGGGCAGGGCCTCGGTCTTCATGCGTTCGAGCATGGCGATGGCCTGCTCATCGCTCTGGGCGTTCATGAGCTGGGCGTTGAAGGTCTCCATCTGCTTTTCAGCGTTGAGGATATCACGCATGCCGCTGGAGTTTTCGGGGTCCAGTGCCAAGATTTCATCGCGCATGTCGGAGGACTGCTTGCGCAGGTCCGTGGGCATGTTCTTGTAGATTTTGACGAGGGTTTCCAGCTTGGCAGCACCCTGCTGGGTGGCGGCAACCTTGCTGAGCTGCACGTTTTCCAAACCCTTGTTGAGGGGGGGCAGCACTTCCTGAAGGGTGCTCTTGCCACCGGCGAAACCGCCCATGACGCGACCCTGAGCATCCATCACCAGGATGGTGGGGAAAGCTTCCACCTTGTACTGCACGCACAGCTGCTTGTTCTTCTCAAGCTGCTCGGGGCTCAGCTTGGGCGCATTGGGGATATCAATCTCGGCCAACACAAACTTGTCTTTGGCGTAGGCTTCGAACTCGGGGGTATCCAGGATGTTTTGGCGCAGACGGATGCACCAGCCGCACCAGTCGGAACCGGTGAAATCGGCGAGGATGGCTTTGCCGTCTTTGGCGGCCTGTGCTTTGGCTGCATCAAAATCGCTGATCCATTCAGCGGCGAATGCAGGCGCTACCAGGGCAGCAATGGCTGCTGCGAGGAGTGTATTGCGGAACATGTTTATATTCTGCACGTTTGCGTGCGTGTGTGCAAGCTAAAACGCTCATGCTGACGCAATAAGCTCCCTGTACCCTCTCGAGGTGAAGCACACGTAAGGCGTGAAAAAACGAGAGATGCGGCCACCTAAACGGCGGCTATTCGAGCATCAGCGGCGCTTTTTGCGGCTCCCAGTGGAGGCAACGCGTTTGTTTGATTTGCCGGTTTTGCGCTGAGCAAAGCGTTTTTTGCTGGCTTTGCCTTTGCTTCTGTTGGAAGCGTAGCGGGAGCGGTTGTAGCGGCGGCTCTTGAGCTTGCGCTTGGTGGGGCGGAAGCTCACGTCATCCGTGGGCAGCTTGGCCACGATTTCCTTGGGGATGGCGATGCTGGGAGAGGTGCCGCTGTTCTCCGCTTTGATGTACATTTCCTGGGAGCAGCTCTCAATTGCCACGGGCATGCCGCGATAAACGCGGGGGTAGAGGTCCATCACATCGCTGCTGCGCATGCGGATGCAGCCATAGGAGGCGGGGCGGCCAATGTTGCGCTCCTCCGGGGTGCCGTGAATGTAGATGCGGCGGCTGTGAGAGTTCTTGTTGAAGCCCTCCAGCCCGGCAATCTGAATCACACGCGTGACGATGGGGTCGCGTCCCTTGGCATCGATGCCCACCACTTCGCCCGTGGGACGGCATGCCTTGAACACCATGCCCTCCGGCTGTCCCTCGCCCACCTTTTTGGTGACGGCATGGATGCCGAGCGGGGTGCGGTGGCTGCCATTGGTAGAACCGATGCCGAATTTGGAGGAGCTGATGCTGTAATCCTTCACTTTTTTACCGCCACGGAAGACGGTGAGTTTCTGGTCGCGCAGGGTGATGGCGACGCCGTCTTTCACCACGGCACGCGGGGGCAAATCCGGCCCGGCTGTATACTGCTGGCGCGCGGAGCGGCAGGAGGTCTGGAAGAGCGCCAGGATGCAGATAAGGATGGCCAGGAGGCTTGCTCCTTTACGAGATGCTGTGAGGATGGGGATCAATGCGGTAAGAGGGATATTGGGAGTTGGGCGAGAGCTGGGGGGGAAGAGCAGGAAGTTGTGGTTGAGTTGTTTATGCTGCTTTGCGGCGGCGTTGGATGAAGGCATCGCACACGCGGCAGAGAGAGCTGACGCCGGTGTAGAAGAAGCCCAGGAAGGGGGACATGAGGACGAAGTTGATGATGCCGCCCCAGTGACCCGGCTCGGAGGAGAATCCATAGCGGAGGTTGAAGACCTCAATCGCAAGGAAGAAGATTCCGAAGGTGAGTTCCAACAGGGGGACGAGCACGGATTTGATGGCCTTGTAGCCGTTGGCGCGTTTTTCCACAGAGAGGGAGCCTTCCTTGGATTCGCCGAACTTGGGCGTGCGCACAAATTCGCTCTTCTGGCCGAAGACGGCTTCCAGCACGGCCTTGGCGTTGTTTACAGCCATGCCTACACCCAGCGCCAGAAGCGGGATGAGCAGCACGAAAATCATCCACCAACGGCGGGGTCGCACAATCATCTCTGCCGCGATGTAGAAGGCACACACGGTGACGGTGGCAAAGAAGAACAGGGTGAAGGTGAGCAGAATCATCTTGGGCTCATGCCAGGACCAGGACCCCGTGGGGGTGATGATGCCGGTGCAGATGGGCATGACCAGGAAGCACAGCAAGATGAGCGCCAGGTAGGAGTAGTTGCACGTCATGTGCGTGGTGGCCTCCATCTTGGCCTTGAAGGGTGCGTTGGAGCGCCAGATGTCCGGCAGCATCTTCTGGCAGACCTGGATGCAGCCCTTGGTCCAGCGGTGCTGCTGAGCTTTGAAGCCGTCCATATCCTCGGGAAGCTCGGCGGGGGTTTCGTAATCGTTCAGGTAAATGAACTGCCAGCCCTTCATCTGCACGCGGTAGGAGAGATCCATATCCTCGGTGATGGTATCGTGTTCCCAGCCACCGGCATCAAAGATAGCGCATTTGCGCCACACGCCGGCGGTACCGTTGAAGGTGAAGAAGCGGCCGGAGCGGTTGCGGACCGTTTGTTCGAGGGCGAAGTGGCCATCCAGGAAGATGCTCTGCAGGCGGGTGAGCATGTTCTTGCCACGGTTGATATGGCCCCAACGGGTCTGCACGAGTGCCACCTTGGGGTCGGTGAAGTAGGGCATGGTCACTTTCAGAATGTCCGGCTCGGGGCGGAAGTCGGCATCCAGAATCAGCAGATATTCACCCTTGGCCACCATGTCGGCAGCCTCCAGAGCGCCGGCCTTGAAACCGGTGCGGTCTGTGCGGTGCAGGCACTTGATGTCGAAGCCCTGTTTTTTGTACAGCTCTACCTGTTCCAGGCAGAGGTCATAGGTGTCATCGGTGGAATCGTCCAGAATCTGAATCTCCAGCTTGTCCTTGGGGTAATCAATAGCTGTTACCTTGCGCAGCAGGCCTTCCACCACGTACTTTTCATTGAACATGGGCAGCTGAATGGTCACCAGCGGCCATTCTTCCCATTGTCCCTTGGGCTGGGGGATGTCCTTGCGGTGCTTGATGTAGAGAAGCACCATCATCAGGCGGTGAAAACCATAGCCGGACATGCCAACAAGCACAAGGAAATAGGCTATCAGCCAACAGAAATTGAACCAGTACTGCTGTGTATCCATGTAAAAAACTTTTAGGGGTGAATCAGGTGTCTTGCTGCGCGAAAAACCTAACAGGTGATGCTGTGGCTTTTCGCGTCAGTAGTACACAATGTGTCTTGACGCGCGGGGATAGTAATGTAAACTATGAGCGGAGTCAAGTCTAAAATACATTCCCCGCGGGGGGTGCCAATTTTCAAAAAATTATGAGAAAAAGTTTTGTTTGCAGTGTGTTGCCGGTTGTAATGCTGGGTATGCCCCTGGTGGCAGCGCAGGAGGAATGGGGTGCAGATGATTCCATGGCCGATGTGGCGGAGGACGGAGCCCCCGAGATTGCCGGTGAGGATGAGGCACGCCGCCATGGTGAAGTGCCGGCCATGTTCCGTGATGATGCCATGCTGGATGAATCTCACTCCAACCAGGAGCTGGGTATCAATGTGTACACCGCGCCTTCCATCACCAAAATTTTTGCGCAGTTGGACAATATGCCCTCCATCCCCGAAGATTATGTGCTGCGTAATCGTCCGGAAAAGCTGCCGACGGATGCCGGCGCTCTTGCCCTGGAGATGGGATACCTGCTGGCAGATGGTTTCATTGCCGTGCGTAGTGGGCACATGAACGATGTGAAGCCCATCGCCCTGGATTTGACTCGCTACGGCAAGGCGCTGGGTGTGGGTGATAAGATGAACGTGCACTCTGCCAGCCTGTTGGAGAATGCGGAGAAAGGCCAGCTGGAGCAGTTCAAGAAGAACCTTTCTGCTACACAGAGCGATGTGAATGAGGAGTTGACCTCTCTGCGCGATCCGGATTTGGCGCATTTGATTGCGCTGGGTGGTTGGGTGCGCGCGTTGGAGGCCTCCACCGCCGCGATTTGCGACAAGTTCAATGCCGAGCAGGCTGCTATCATTTTCTATGCGGATGCACCTGCTTATTTCAGCGAGATTTTGCAGGGTGTGAATCCCCGCACGGCCAAGAAGATTCAGGTGCCGAAGTTGCGCGCACTGTTGGATGAATTGGCCCGCCAGATGGACTTGTCTGATGGCGAGGTACCCACTTTGGAGAAGGTGAAGGCCTTGCACCAGACGGTTGGCCGCCTTTCCACCTTGGCCGTGGGCCCCGGTTATGAGCATTGAGACCGGCACCAATATCCCGGAGCGAGATTTGCTCAACATGACGGTGGCGCAAGTGGGCATGACCCTGCTGCGCCGCCCTGTTCCTTTGTATAAGCTCTGCTTTCAGCTGCATTTCAGCAATGTGAGCCAGACGAGCGTGCGCCTGCTGGGGCGCAAATGGACCATGCGCGACAGCTCCGGCCAGACGCGTATCATCGAGGCGGGCGAGGTCTTTAACCAAGAGCCCGTGCTGGTGCCCGGAGCTGTATTTTCATACGCCGGGCAGCAAGATTTTACCCACCCGCCGGTATCGATGCAGGTGCGTTTCTTTGGGGTTGATCAGATGAATGAGCCCTTCATCACGCCGCCGTTGGTGTTCCCTCGTTATTGCTTTACCTTGCCGCGCCGTTGAGTGCGGAATCGGTGAAAGAAGAAGCCCCCGCCCAAGCTGAAAGCCTGAGCGGGGATTCTTTTTGCGCTGTTGCGCACTCTTTTACAGGAAGAGGATTTCGTTGATGAACTTGCCGGGTTGCTTGCTGGCACGCAGGGTGATGATGTGCATATCCGGCGAGATGGTGAAGTGGCGCAGGTGCGAATCCAGAGGAACGGAGTCGCAGCCGTCAATCTGGCATTCTGCGGAGCCCACCACGATGATATGCTTGGTGCCGGCGGGGATGTGGAAGTTGGCCGTCAGGTTCTTCTTGCCGCAGTCGAATGCGCTGGTGATGTCGGAATCCGTGAGCACGAGCTGCTCCAGGTCAGTGGAGTCTTCCGGCATGCCGAGGCGGAAGAGCGTGACCTTGATATCCTGAGACAGCTTGCCGCTGTTGATAACGCGCACGGCCGCGATGGGACGCTCGGGTACATCGTCCTCATGGATGAAGATACGGGATTTCTTGGCCTGCACGTGGGAGATGTGCTTGCTGCCGTCATCCAGCGTCAGCTCCACGGTGGCCCAGTGCGAAATGTGGGGGCTTTCCAGGTTGATTTCAATCCACTCTGCGCGTACGGGATGCGGGATTTTCAGGTCGATAAACTCGCCCGGTTGCAGCGGGAAGACTTCCATGACGCGGTTGAGCCCGATGATGCCGCCCGACTGGTAGGCCGTGAAGCTGCGCCCCGAAGCCATGTTGGTGGAGGCAAAGGGAGGCAGCGTTTTGTTGATGGAGAACTCCCAGATGGACACCCAGTTGGGGCGCGTATCAAGCACGCGGTATCGAATCATGCGGGCGCGCACGGGGGATTTTTCCAGATTCAGCACAGCGGCGGGACCACTGGTGGGCGTCCCCACGGGAGTCCAGGTTTCGCCATCGTCTGATATCTCGAACTGGCCTTCCTTGATGAAGTCATTGGCACGCTTGCCGCCCATGAGCAGGGTGGCGTTGCGAATGTCGATGACTTTGCCGAAGTCCAGACAGTACCAGAAATCCTTTTCCTGATTGCAGTTGGAGGACCAGAAGGTGCGGGGATTGGCATCGCGGATGCTCTCTGCATTTTCTGCTGCGTTGCCGTTGTTGGTCAGGAAAATGGGGTGCGGTGTGGGGCGGCCGGCCAGGGTGGCGTACACGCGGGCATTGGTGTGGGCCAGGGCGGCTCGCAGCGCGGGGGTGAGTGCCAGCATGCCGGTCTCCACATCGTTGACGGGTTTGGTGCCCTCAAGACTCCATTCCGGGCGTGTCAGCGTTTTTTGTTGGTTCAGGAAATCAACGGCACGGAAGAAGTTGTGTGTTTGTTCAGCAGGGCCGGGAGCCAGCAGGGTTTGCATGGCAGCGTGGCCGGTCTGCCCGGTGAGGGTGAAGGCACGGAACCAGGCGTTGATTTCCTTTTTGAGGGGGTCGATGCCCTCTGCCTGCTGCAGCTTGGAGCCGGCGGAGATGATGCGATTGTATTCCTCCTGCATGCTGCGTGCGGCCTCTAAATCCGGATTTTCTTGGCCGATGCTGGCGATGAGTTGGCGCGCCTGGGGCAGAATCTCTGTGGATTCTTCGCGGAAATAGCCGTGGGTATTAGGCAGCAGGTAGGAGTTGTGATTGCAGAAGAGCTGCATGGACTCGCTGCAGGTGGGATACAGTCGGGCGATGCCGTTTTGCCACGAGTTGAGAGAATCAAATCGGGTGATGTTCCAGGTGTAGTCTGCCACGCCGAAAAGGCCCACCTTGCTGGCTTCTGCATGCTCCATGGGGTTGGCCACAAAGCCGCTCATTTCCTTGCGCATGTCGGCGGCGGTGTCCAGCCCATAGGTGCGGCCCATGGAGAGGCGCCCGCGCTTGAAGTCGGAGCAGGGCCAGTTCCACCAGATGAAGGTGGGGCGGTGCACGCGGCTGTTGACCCAGCGCTGGCCTTCCAGCGTGATATCGTGCACCACGGTGTCACCGGTCCACATGACGGGGATGTTGGCATCCAGCCCGGCACCGAGGGTGTTGAGGAACTTGGTGTTGGTCCAGCTCTTGTTATAGCCGGTGGGGCACATGATGAGGGTCTGGTTCACATCCTCATGCTTGCGGATAAAGTGCTCCATCAGGTAATTGGCCAGCTGCACCTGGCGCTCTGCTTTGCCGATTTCGCCGAAGGAGTCATCCACAAACACGCCGAAGTCTCGCACGCCCAATTTGTACATCATCTCTAGCTTGCGGCAGAGCCCATCCAACTGGGAGCGACCTTCGTTTTCTGCCCAGATGACGGTGTTGTCCGGGTGGATAGCCCACACGAAGCGCACGTGGTGTTCCTTGGCGGCGGCTACCAGCTGGCGGATTTCTTCTGCTTTGTCGGCAGGGTAGGGCAGGTAGCAGCCTTCGCCGTGGTGGTAGGGGTCATCCTTGGGGGCGTAGATGTAGGTGTTCATCTTGTTGCGCCCGTAGAAGGCAAACTGAGATTTGCGAGCTTCGAAGCTCCAGGGCTGGCCATAGTAGCCTTCTACCGCGCCGCGGAAGGGCAAATCGGGCCAGTCAACCACGCTGCCCTGGGGCAGCTTGCCCATGCGGGCGATGTCTTCAATGCTCTTGCCGGGGAAGGGGTCGCTCTGGGCGTTGTCTGCCCCGGGCACTCCCTCCAGCATCTGGGAGAGGGTCTGCTTGGCGTAGTAAAGGCCCACTTCATCATTGGCGCGCACGGTGAGTTTGTCTCCCTCCACGTGGATGGCGTAGGCTCCTTCTTTTTCTGCGGGAATCTGGCGCCAGAGTTCGTGCCCGTCCCCCTGCGTGCGCAGCTGAATTTCCACGGATTCAACACGGGTGGCGCTGCGGCTCAGGGTGCAGCGCTGGGGGGTGGGGTAGATGGTGGCAGCTTGGAGCATGGAGATGGCAGCCAAGGCAAGGGTAATCGTTGCCAGGGTTGATGTGTATTTCATGTCGTCAGTTGTGTGATAAGCGGTTCCAGTTCTTCAAAATGATTCAGTCTGTATTCCGGTTGCAGCGCCAGGCATGCGGCGGCGTCGGCCTCAGTACCGGAGCCCCAGGCGGCGTTGATGATGGCCACGCCCACCTTGTGGCAGAGCTCGATGTCGGATGGCGCATCCCCCACGTACAGGAGGTCTTCAGCGTTCATGCCCCAGAGCTGCATAAGCTCGAGCAGACGCTCATCTTTGCAGTTGTGAGTGGGGGTGCCATAGCCTATCCATTCAAAGATGCCCTCCATGCCGAAGCGGCGCAGGGTGGGTTCGCCGGTGTAGGCTTCTTTGCCGGTGATGAGCGCCAGGCGAATGCCGCGGGCGCGCAGGCGGTGGAGCATCTCCACCGCGCCGGGGAAGGGAGCCGGGGCCCAGGTGGGGTGCATGTCTTCGTAGATGCTCACAAAGTGCTCCATGGGCAATTCCGGAGCATCCGGGTGGATGCCCAGCAGCGCGCCCAGTACCCCGCGGTCACTTTTGCCAAAGTATTGCAGCACTTCCTGTGCTGTCGGGGTGGCGCCTGTGCGCTCGCCCACGCAACGGCGAAAGGCCTCCACGCAGAGGGGGAGGGTGTCGCCCAGGGTGCCGTCCATGTCGAATACGACTGCTTTGTACATGTGCCGAATGAGGGGGATGTTAGAAAATAACGCGTCCCACGCTAGCACATTTCTTCGCTCCTGGCAAGATTGGAGCGTGACAACTCACAATATATGCACGTCAGCAGCACCCTGGGAGCATGGCGCACTCAGGTTGTTTCATGGTTGCGGCGCATGATATGCAGACGCTTTTCCATGTGGGGGCGCAGGTGGTGTTCAATCCAGGCGTAGGCAGCTTCCAGGCCATCGCTTTTGAAGATGCGGCCAATCTGGGCTTCGACGGCGGTGGCATTGCCGGTGAGGCGCAGGAAGTTGTTGCTGGTGAATTCGATGAAAAGCTTGCCATCTATCTGGCCGCGGAAAGAGAGAATCCACTCGCGGACATAGAGGGCCAGAATGGCATCGCCAACCCAGGCTTGGGCGCGTACTACGGGGTCGAGATCAGGAGGAAGTGAGGCCATGGGAGGAACTGTGTGGGAATGAGTGGATAGAAAAACGGGCAGCGCGCTTGGGGCTGCCCGTAGAAAAGAAATTGCCAGGTGAATTAACCGCGAGCACGGGGCTCACGCTCGCCGGCGGTCAGTACGCCGGGACGCGTGGTGAAGGGACCACCGGCCGTGGGGGCTTTTTCTGTGAAAGCCACACCGGGAAGCTCAGTTTCCTTGCCTTCCACGGGGAATTCCTTGCGCAGGGGGTGGTAGGGGTAGCCCTCCCACATCAGGATGCGGCGCAGATCCGGGTGGCCGACGAATTCGATACCCATCAGGTCATACTGCTCGCGTTCCAGCCAGTTGGCGGAGAGCCACACGGGCACCATGGAGGGCACAGCGGGGTTGCTCTCGCTCACGGGGCAGCGCACCAGCAGGTTGGCGCCGGTTTCTGCCTGGGTGATGGTGTAGTTCACCTCGAAACGGGGCTCCTGACCCAGATTGTCCACGGAGGAGACGCAGAGAAGCATGTCGAACCCGCAGCTTTCCTTGGCGTAGCGCATGGCTTCGGTCAGGATTTCAGCCGGGATGGTCAGGGTGATGTCACCGCGGAATTCCTTGCGGGTAATCTGCGGATAACGTGCGCAGATTTTGTCTGCGGCGGCGTTCTGAAGGGTGGTAAGATTGGCGGACATGGTGTGCGTGAAAGGGGCGGGGTTGCTTTTTATTCAATGGGCATCTTGGCCTTGATGGTGTCGGCATTCGGCGCAACACGCAGGTCGTGTGTCTTGAAGAAATCCTTGAGCGGGTGCTCGGTGGCCATAATTTTGTCCTGCAGGGTGATGAGGCCTTGCAGCAGAGCTTCGGGGCGGGGAGGACAGCCGGAGATGTATACGTCCACAGGCACAATCTTGTCCACACCCTGCAACACGGAGTAGGAGCGGAACATGCCGCCGGTGCAGGCGCAGGCGCCGCAGGCAATGCACCACTTGGGCTCGGGCATCTGGTCCCAGATGCGGCGCACCAGCATGGCCATCTTGTAGGTGATGGTGCCGCAAATGAACATGAAGTCGGCCTGGCGGGGAGCGTAGCGGTTCACTTCAGCGCCGAAACGGGAAATATCATAGCGGGAGCAAGCTGCGGCCATGTATTCAATAGCGCAGCATGAGGTGCCCATCGGCATCGGCCACAGGGAGTGGTTCTGCACCCAGTTGATTGCGGATTCCACGGTGGTGAAGACGAAGCCGCCGTCTGCATCCGGGTCGCACATGTAATTCTGCTCGATTTCCTGAAGATTGTCGCTGGCCATAGTGGTACACGCAGGGGTGTGAACTGCCCTGCTGGGCATAAGCATACCTGATTCCTGCGCAAATTCAAGCCAAATTTGCAAGAATTGCGAGAAGGGGGTCGCGCGTGCGAATCGCGCATACGAAGTATACAGTAGTTATTCCGTGTCAATTTGGGAATATGCGCTTGACCTGGTGCGGGGGATTGTTTAGAATGGCCAATATGAACGCGCGCACTCTGCACTGGTCAGCAACATTGCTTGCTATCGCTATGTCTGTATCATTGCCTGCTAAGGGGCAAGGGAGTACAGGTGATCCTTTCTTGGATGCCATGATTGGCGAGCAGAGTGCAGATATGACGTCCGCCACCCCTGCGCCTGCACCGGCTCCTGCGGCGCCCCAGGCTGCACCGGCTGTTGAGCAGGCGGCTCCTGTGGCCAAACCGGTGGAGACTTTCTACGTCTCCCAGACCGAGGATACCAAGCTGGTGAGCAGCGATGAAGTGATGCGCGAGCTGGGGCCCTCCACCGGTCTTTTTGGCAACGATGGTTCCTACGATGGCAAGACGGTGAAGTCTGTGGGGATTCGCTACATCTCCGGCAAGCGCACGGTGCCTGATGAACGCCTGATGGACGTGATTCAGACCAAGACCGGCACCAAGTATTCCACCATGCGCATCAATGAAGACTTGGAGCGCCTGATTAACCGCGGTTTGGTGAGCAGCAACGCCCGCGTGGCTGTGGACCCGGTGAGTGGTGGTGTGCGCGTGACATTTGAGGTGCAGCCCGCCAACGTGATGGGTGGTGTGGGCTTCACCGGCAACAAGCGTTTTTCCGAAAGCAAGCTGCGCGAGGGTATCAAGCTGCAGTCCAGCAAGGTCATCAATGACCGCGAGCTGTCTGCTGCCCGCGCAGAAATCATCAAGATGTATCAGGAAGCCGGCTATCCGGATACCCGCGTGACCTGGCGCCATGCCAAGACGGCCCGCAGCGAGTATGATGACATCATCTTCGATATTCAGGAAGGCCGCCCCGTGAGCATGAATCACATCCGCTTTGAGGGCAACCACCAGTTCGACTCCGAGCAGCTGCGCCAGCTCATGAAGACCAAGGAGCGCGGCCTCTTCACCTGGATTACCAAGTCCGGCCGTATCGACCGCGAAGAACTCGAGGACGATTTGCAGGCCATCGTGCGCCACTACCGCAACTACGGTTACCTGCGTGCCCGTATCGATAAGGTGGAGTACTCCGACAATGGCAAGACAACGGGGCGCCAGAAGCTGACGATGAAGGTTTACATCAATGAAGGTCCGCGCTACAAGGTGCGCAACGTGAGCTTTGACGGTATTTCCGTATACAAGCCCCAGGAACTGGAGCCCGGTCTCAGCATGCTTGGCGGGGATATTTACTCCCTGCAAAAAGTATCGGATGACTCGACCATGATTCGCAAGTATTATGGTGCCAAGGGCTACGCCGATGCTGATGTGCGCCCCGATATCAATGAGGTGGGTTCCGAAGAGGATGGCACGCGTCTGGTGGACATCTGCTACAACGTGAAGGAAGGCGATCGCTATGCCGTGGGCCGCATCAATGTGCGCGGCAACACCAAGACCAAGCCTCATGTCATCCTGCGCGAGTTGCCCCTCAAGCCCGGCCAGTACCTCAACTCGGTGGACTTGGATACGGCCCGCAAGCGCTTGGAAAACCTGGGCTACTTTGAGAAGCCTGTGGAGGTGTCTCAGACCTCTTCCGGCACAGCCGGTTACCGCGACATCAACGTGAATGTGCGCGAGAAGATGACGGGTTCCTTCACCATCGGTGCTGCTTTCTCCTCCGTGGAAAGTCTGTATTTCTATGCCAACGTGACGCAGTCCAACTTCGACATCCGCGGTCTCTTCGGCAGTGGTTCGCTGGTGGGTGGCGGTCAGCGTCTGACCCTGGCCGGTCGCGTGGGTTGGGAATATCAGAGTGCTTCTATTTACCTGCTTGAGCCTTGGTTCCTGGACACGAAGCTGGCTCTGGGCAACGAGTTGTTCTTCTCCAACTCTTCCTACATGAGCGATTACTACCGCCAGAAGAACTTTGGCTATGCCATTTCTCTGCGCAAGGCGCTCAATGATTACAACTCCATCAAGCTGGAGTACCGCATCGAGCAGTTCCAGCTGGAGCCCGAGGGCAACGCCCCCATCTTCTTCCGTGAAAACTGCGGTGATTTCACCCGCAGTCGCATCAACCTGACCTACATGTACGACTCTCGCGATGCGATGATTACGCCGCGCAAGGGTGGACACTTTGAGGTGCATGGTGGCTACAGCGGCCCCGGTAGCACGGTGGAAACGTACAGCGCCGGTCTGGCCGGTTCGGCTTACTACAATTCCATCTGGGATACCATCTTCAGCGTCAACTTCGGCGTGGAGACGGTGGACACCGTGAAGAGCGATGAAGAGGTACCGCTGTTCGAGCGCTGCTACCTGGGTGGCCCGACCAACCTGCGTGGCTTCCGCTACCGCGACGTTGGTATGATAGATGAGAAACTGTCAGGTGATGAAACCATGGGCGGTAACACCTCTGCGTATGTGCAGTTGGAAATGACGGTGCCCCTGGTGGAAACAGTTCGCTTTGCCGCCTTCGTGGATGCCGGTTTCGTGAATGCCGATAGCTTTGATTTCAACACCAACGCCATCTCGGCTGACTACGGTTTTGGTCTCCGCATCAACCTGCCCATGGGTCCGCTGGCTGTAGACTACGCCATCCCCTTCAAGACGGGTAACGCCGTGGATCGCTCGGGTCAGTTCCAGTTCTACGTTGATTACAAGTACTAAATGGAGCGAGTTTTTGGGCGGCTCAAGTTGCAGTTTGCAGCTTGAGCCGTCTTGCTTACCCTGGTTGCAGCATCCTGTGGTGGTGGGCCTGAGCGGCGGGCGTGATTCCGTGGCCCTGCTGTGTGTGCTGTTGGCCCATGGCTGCACTGTGCAGGCCTGCCATGTGCACCATGGCATCCGCGGGGTGGAGGCTGATGACGATGCCGCCTATTGCCGCGAGCTGTGCGCTGCGCTGGGCGTGTGCCTGCATGAGGAAAGGGTGGATATCCCCGCCCTGGCGGCAGAGCGCGGTACCTCGCTGGAAACGACGGCTCGAGTGGAGCGCCGCCGCCTATTGCAGACCTTGGCGGCCAGCTGCGAGCCGCAGGCTGTGGTGGCGCTGGCTCACCATGCCGATGACCAGGCTGAGACGGTATTGTTCCGTCTGGCTCGTGGAGCTGCCGGTTTGCGGGGGATGCGCCCAGTGCACCGGGCCGATGACGGGCAGGTGTGGCTGCGCCCGCTGCTGGGCTGCACCCGCGCGCAGATTACAGCGTTTTTGCGCGGCCTGGAGCTGCCGTGGAGGGATGATTCCACCAATGCCGTGGCCGATGTGACCCGCAACCGCTTGCGGTTGGAGGTGCTGCCTGCGCTGCACCGCGCCATGGGGCGGGATGTGACCCCCATCATCAACCGCAGCGCCCGTTTGCAGCAAGAGAGCCTGGAAGCGCTCGATGTGGCCCTGCGCCAGCTTCCCCTCACAGACCCGCAGGGGCGATTGTATCTGCCAACGCTGTTGGATAAGCCCCGGGCCTTCCGCAAGGCGGTGATTTGCCACTACCTGCGCGAGCAAGGGGCCCATGATGTGAGCGAGGAGATGGTGCTGCGCATCGATGCCATGCTGGCGCCGGATGCTCCCTGCGCTCGCCTGGATTTGCCGGGCGGTTTCCGCGCCATCCGCCGACAAAAACGCCTCATCCTCGTGAGAGAAGATGAGGCGCAGGGCTGAATTTGTATCGCAGGGACGTTCTTTATTCTTCTTCGTCGCCGGTGGCGGCATCATAGTCTTCCTCGTCTTCAGTATCTTCACTATCAGAGGAATCGTCATCGTCCTTCTTCTTGTTGGCCAGGGTGGGGGCAATGCGCTTGAAGAGAGCTTCGGCATCCACATTTTCATCATCTTCCACCTTCACGGCCTTGATAGCGCCGCTGGCATAGGCCACCACGATGGTGGAATCATGGCGTTCCAGCGCGGGGATGACCATCTTGCGGAAGCTGGCAAGATCCGTCACGCTCTGGCCCTTCACCGGGTTGCCGTCGGAGAGCCAGGGCAGGGTGTCCAGGTTCTGGCGGGCTGTGGTGCGGATGCAGGAGTTGGGGTTATCGCGGTCTTCCGTGCCGTCTGTCCAGGAGACATAGGATACGGATTTGACATCGGCCAGCATCATGGAATCCGAGCCCACGTTGGTGCGCGTATCGCTGGGGCAGTGGAAGATGGTGGAGACCTTCATCTTGCCCTTGGCATTGCGGGGATACACCGTGGAATCCAGCTCGGGTGCCACAGCAATCCACCACCGGTCGGATTCGTTCACACCCTTGGTACCTACATCGTCCTCCATGCCGCTGGTGGGCAGGAGTGCCTTGTGGGCCATATCCTGGCTGTACTTGATGCCCAGCTTGGAAAGCTGTTCGATTTGCGTACGGCATTTGGTGACGTCGCCGGCCTTCATGTGGCTGTACAAGGCCGGGGCAGAGATACCCACCAGTGTTGCCAGAATGGCAATCACCACAATCAGCTCAATCAGTGTGAAACCGCCGCGGCGGTGTGCAGAATGAAAAGTCATAACCCCTTTACTCTACCATATCTCCCCCGCCTGACAAGTAAAAAATGCCCGCACTCACTCCAAAATGATATGTTGGCCAATCATTTTCGCTTCTCTACCCCTGGCTGCATGTTGGGGCGGCCAAATTCGGATGGTTTAACATGCAAAAAATCCGCCCGGCAGGGCGGGGAGCCGAGCCGGGCGGGAAAGGGGCGCTGTGCCGCTTTTATCAGCGGAAGCTGAGGGATTTGACCTTGGCAGCGAGGGTGTCGAGCATGGCCTTGTGGGCGGCATCGACCTCGGCAGCGGTGAGGGTCTTCTTGGCGTCGCGGTACAGGAAGGTGTAGGTCATGGCCTTGCGGTCGGTGGGGAGCTTCTCGCCCGTGGGGTCGGTGAAGACATCCTTGAGACGGCAGGAGACGAGTAGTTTCTGCTTGGCTGCTTCCACAGCCTTCATGATATCGGCGTGGCGGGTAGCGGCGGGTACATCCAGAGAGGCATCGCGGCTGGAGCCGGGGAACTGGGGCAGGTCCGCAGCCTTGTAGGGGGCTGTGGCAATCTGCTGCAGCTTGCGCAGGTCGAGCTCGGCGTAGTAGCACTCTGTGGGCAGACCCAAGGCGCGGCAGGTAGCCAGAGCCACGCGGGCAAAGTAGCCGCAGGGCTGGCCGTTGAGCTGGATATCAGCGCCGAGGGCGGCGTTGTCGCGGTCGCGGGCCGGGGTGAGGGTGAGCGCAGCCTTGGGCACCAGGATATCGAGCGCAGCGCGCAGGTGCTGGAAGCCGACCTGGGCGGGTTTGGTCACATCCCAGCTGGCGGGGGTGAGCTTGCCGGCCATGAAGATGCCCAGCACTTCGTTTTCGATATCACGGCCCTTGCCGCCGCCGGTGTTGCGGAAGACGCGGCCGCATTCGAAGAAGCGCAGCACTTCCATGCCCTGGTTGATGTTGCGGGCAGCCACGGCCAGCAGACCGGGAGCCAGGGAGGGGCGCAGCGTGGAGTGGTCTTCCGAGATGGGAAGGGCCACGCGGATGATGTCGCCCTCCATGAGGGGCTTGATGGGCAGCGAGTACTGCACGCTGGCGATGGTGGGATCGATGCTCTGCTCGGCAATGAGCTTGAAGGTCTGCACCTCGCGGAAACCGGCACCGGCCAGCTTGCGGGAAAGAGCCATGCGGTAGTCATGGGCGCGGTCATGGGCGCTTTCTTCCACGTAGATGGAGGTGTTGGTGGCGGGGATGTTATCGATGCCGTACACGCGGACGATTTCTTCCAGCAGGTCGCAGCTGCGCTTGAGGTCCAGACGCCAGGGCGGGCAGTCCCAAGTGTTGCTGTTGGCAGCCGTTTCCTTGAGCCCCAGGTTGCGGAGGATGCGGGCGGCTTCCATGTGGGGGATGGAGGCGTTGGTCATCACGTCCAGCTCCTTCCAATCCAGGTGTACCTGGTCCAGAGCGTAGTGCACGAGGGCATCCGTACCCTGGGTGAGCACTGTGGCTGTGGGGGCATTTTCCTCGGGCACCAGGCAGGGAGCCTGACCACCCACCATGATGGGCTCGGCGGTGCCGCCGGCGCATTCCAGGATGAGCTGGGTGGCGCGTGCGGCAGCGCGCAGGACATTCCAGGGGGAGGTGCCGCGCTCGAAGCGGTAGGAGGAATCGGAGCCCAGCGCCAGGCGGCGGCTGGTGAAGCGGATGTTGCTGCGGGCAAACCAGGCGGATTCCAGCACGATGTCGGTGGTGGCTTCCGTCACGCCGGAGTCGAGCCCACCCATCACACCGCCCAGAGCCAGGGCAGCGCCGGAGGCATCGGAGATGACGATGTCATCCGTGTTGAGTGTGTAGGTTTCTTCCATCAGGCTGGTGAACTGCTCGCCCTCGGCAGCGCGGCGGATGTTGAGACCGCCGGTCAGCTTGGCGGCATCAAAGGCGTGCAGGGGGTGGCCCAGTTCGAAGAGGCAGTAGTTGGTGATGTCCACCACGTTGTTGATGGGGCGCAGGCCGATGGAGACAAGGCGCTCGGCCAACCACTCGGGGGAGGGGCCAATCTTCACGCCGCTGATGCGGGTGGCGGTGTAGAGCGGGCAAATCTCCGGTGCGGAGAGGGTGATAGCCTCCCCGGCGGCGCAGGTGGCAGCAGCGGCTGTGGGAGCCTCGGCGGGGTCGGCCTTGAGGGCGCGACCAGTGATGCCGGCCAGCTCACGAGCCATGCCCCAGTGGCTGAGCAAATCGGGGCGGTTGGGGGTAATTTCCAGCTCGAAGATGGTGTCGGTGTCGATGTACTGGCGCACGGGGGTACCCACGGGGTAATCCTGCGGCAGAATCCACAGGCCGTGTTCCTTATCGGGCAGGCCCAGCTCGGAAGCAGAGCAAAGCATGCCGCGGCTGGCGTGGCCGAGCATCTTGCCGTCGCGGATGGTCCAGCCGCCGGGCAGTTCAGCCCCGGGCAGGGCGCAGGGCACCTTGTCGCCCACCACATAGTTGGAGGCACCGCACACAATCTGGCGCAGTTCGCCCTCGCCGGCGTCTACCTGGCAGATGTTGAGGTGGTCGCTGCCTTCGACGGGCGTTTTTTCCATCACCTGAGCCACAACGACAAGGTCAGTGGTGACGCCGCGCTGCTGGATGCCCTCTACCTCAATACCGGCAAAGGTGAGCATATCGGCCATCTGCTTGGTGTCGAGGCCTTCCAGGTCGATGTATTGGGAGAGCCAATTCAGAGAGATATTCATGAGAAGAAAAGGGGGTGAAGGGTGAAATTATTGGAACTGAGCAAGGAAGCGTGCATCGTTTTCGATGAGGAGGCGGATATCGCGGATGCCCCAGCGAATCATGGCGAGACGCTCCAGGCCAATACCGAAGGCAAAGCCGGTGCAGCCGGTGTAGAACTGCTTGCCGGTGGCCTTGTCGATGTTCTCGAACACGGCGGGGTTCACCATACCGCAGCCTGCAATTTCAATCCAGCGGGGAGCCTGACCGGCTGCCTGCAACAGCACGTCAATCTCAAAGCTGGGCTCGGTGAAGGGGAAGAAATGCGGGCGGAAACGTACGGCAGTTTCGCTGCCGAACAGGGCCTTCAGGAAGTATTCCAGCGTGCCCTTCAGGTCGCCCACGCTCACGTTCTTGTCCACATACAGGCCCTCAATCTGGTTGAAGGCAGAGAGGTGGGTGGCATCGATAGCATCGCGGCGGAAAGCGGAGCCGGGGCAGATGATGCGCACGGGGGGAGCCTGCTTTTCCATCACGCGGGCTTGCACGGTGCTGGTCTGCGTGCGCAGAAGCTTGCCGCTGTCGAAATAGAAGGTGTCCTTCTCGTTGCGGGCGGGGTGGTCATCCGGCGTGTTGAGTGCATCAAAGCAGTGCCACTCGTCCTCGATTTCGGGGCCGTCGGACAGGGTGAAGCCCATGCGGCGCAGGATGCGCACAGCTTCATCGCGCACGATGGAGATGGGGTGCAGCCCGCCTTCCGGCAGGGTGGAGCCGGGCATGGTCAGGTCCACACCGGCCACGGCAGCGGCATCCAGCTGGTGCTGCAGTTCGGCCTTGCGGTCATCCAGCGCAGCGGTGATGATGGCGCGGGCCTGGTTGAGCAGGGCGCCCACGGCGGGCTTGTCTTCCTTGGGCACATCGCGCATGCCCTGCTGCACCTGGGTGAGCGAGCCTTTCTTGCCGAGGATGCTTACGCGGGCGTCCTCGAGTGCTTTCATATCGGCGATGCCGGCAATCTGGGTCAGGGCATCGGCTTGTACGTTGGCAATCTGTTCTTTCATAAAATCTGTCAGGGGGTGGGGGAGGAGGGATTAGGATTGTTCCTGTTGGCGTTGGAGCCAGGCTTCGTAGAGGTCCGGGCGGTTGGCGCGGGTGCGGGCAATGGCTTGCTCGTGTTTCCAATCGGCAATGGCTTTGTGATTGCCGGAGAGGAAGACGGGCGGCACTTCCATGCCGCGGAAGACGTTGGGCTTGGTGTAGGCGGGGGCTTCCAGCAGGCCGTTGGCAAAGGATTCTTCCTGGTTGCTGCGGGCATCCCCCAGCGCACCGGGGAGCAGGCGCGCCACGGCATCAATCACGATGACGGCGGCAATGGCCCCGTTGGTGAGGATGTAGTCGCCGATGGAGAGCTCCAGATCCACCAGGGTGTCAATCACGCGCTGGTCTACGCCTTCGTAGTGCCCGCAGAGGATGATGTAGTGGGTGTTCTGCTCGCTCTCCTGCAAGCAGGGTGCGGCCAGTTCTTCTGCGAGTCGCTGGTTAAATACGCGCCCCTGCGGGGTCATGAGGATGACGCGGGTGTTCTCCCGGCGCAGCTCCTCAATGGCCTCGAAGATGGGCTCGCATTTCATCAGCATGCCTTGCCCGCCGCCGCACAGGTAATCATCCGTGCGGCGGTATTTGTCGTGCGTCCAGTCGCGCAGCTGGTGTGCGCGCACTGTGATGAGACCCTTGTCGGCAGCTCTGCCCATGATGCTTTGGGAGAGCGGCCCGGTAATCATCTCCGGGAAGAGGGTGAGCACGTCAATTTCCAACATGGCTGGCGGGGGTATCAGGCGTTGGCGTTGTGGCGCAGCATGGCTTCCACGTAGCCATCAATGTTGCCGTCCATCACATCCTGGATGTTGCCGGATTCAAAACCTGTGCGCAGGTCCTTGACCATCTGGTAGGGCTGGAACACGTAGGAGCGAATCTGGTTGCCCCAGGCAATGTCACCTTTTTCAGAGTACTGGCGGTCGGCCTCGGCGCGCTTGCGGTCTTCTTCCAGCTGGATGAGGCGGGCCTTGAGCATGCGCATGGCTTCTTCGCGGTTGCGGAGCTGGGAACGCTGGGTCTGGCAAGCCACGATGATGCCGGTGGGAAGGTGCGTGAGTCGCACGGCGGTTTCCACCTTGTTCACGTTCTGGCCACCCTTACCACCGGAGCGGTAGGTATCCATCTTCACATCGGCTTCCTTTACCTCGATTTCAATGTCATCAGAAATGTCGGGGGTGGCATCCAGTGAGCAGAAAGAGGTGTGGCGCTTGCCCGCGGCATCGAAGGGGCTCATGCGCACCAAGCGGTGAATGCCACGCTCGTTCTTGAGATAGCCGTAGGCATATTCGCCGTCAATCTTGATGGTGACAGAGCGCAGACCGGCTTCATCGCCATCGGTGCTTTCCATGATTTCTGTGGTGAAGCCGTGGCGTTCGCAGTAGCGCAGGTACATGCGGGTGAGCATGCTGGCCCAGTCGCAGGCCTCAGTACCACCGGCACCGGCGTGAATGGTCACATAGCAGCCGGCGTTGTCATGCGGGCCGTTCAGCAGGGTGATGAGCTCAAACTCTTCCAGCTTCTTCCCCCAGGCCACATATTCATTCCAGGCCTCAGCTGCCATGTCGGGGTCTTCGCCCGCCATTTCAGCTGCTACTTCCACGTCTTCCAGCCCGCTTTCCAAGGCGCGGTACTGCTCCAGGCGACGCTTCAGGGGGTTCACTTCTGCCATCAAGGCACGAGCGGCTGCCGGGTTGTCCCAAAAATCAGGGGCGCTCATCCGCTCGTCCAACTCTGCTACTTTTGATTCGATGCCTTCGAGGTCAAAGATAGCTCCCGAGCTCGGAAAGACGGCTGCGCATAGCGGCCGTGTCGAGCGCCGAGAGATCAAAATTCTGTGTCTGGTTTTCCATACGCGCGCAAGTATACGCTCCTGCCGCCAGAAAGTCAAGGAAATGCAGATAAATGGAAATTTGTCGCGCAGGATGCGCGACAACGGATTTCAAATTTTAGAATTGCACATTGCACATTTGGAAAGTTCCCTGCGGCTACGCCGCAGCAAGCTTTGAGCCCCGCTTGCGGGGCGGCAGAAGATAGCCCGGAGCGGAAGCGAGGAACGTGGAATAAGCGTGTTTTTCATTTTTGTTCATTCATCACCAATATGATAAATCCACGCTAATCGGCTCTGGGCTAGCGCCCATCGCCATTCAATCTGCCGTCCTCCACTGCATCGCAGTCGCGATGCTGCCCGGACTCTCCATCATTTTTGCACCCAGCCCCGGGTTCCGCCACTGCGTGGCTGCACCCGGGGCTACCATCTACCGCCCCGCAAGCGGGGCTCAAAGCTAGCCGCGCCTACGGCGCGGGGAACTTTCCAAATGTGAAATTTGAAATTACCCAATTTGAAATCCATTGTCGCGCATTCTGCGCGCCAAATCGCCATTAGTCGTCCTTGCGGGCGCCCATTACGAGTTTGACGATAAGAATCAGCCCCAGTACGGCCAACACAGAGACAGCAATGATTTTGACGTTGTACTCCGGTGCAGCGGTGGCGCGGATGCGCACGGCGGGGCTGTTGAAGCGCCAAACTTTGTTGTATTTGTTGTCTACGCCCGTGCCTTCGGGGAGTTCACCTTCCGGGGTGAGGTTGAAGGCGGTACCGCGAATGACAGCGGGGGCTTCGGGGGCATCGTAGCAGCGCACGCTGCATGCCGCATGTGTTTCAGCACGCCAGATGATGGTCACCTCCAAAATGTCATCGCGAGTGAAAGTGAAGTTGGTTTTTTCTACATCCTGGTGGATAGTGACTTTCGGTTTTTCCGTCTGGGGCATCGGCAGGATGATAGCTTCCGCTCCATTGGAAATGATGACTTCGCGGTCGCCACCGGTGTATCCACCATTCGGGTCGCCACACCAGGAAAGGGAGTCGAGGCGGTATTGCTGGCCTTTTTTGAGGCGTTTACCACCCAGCAATTTGTCCACATCAATGTAGAACGTGATAGAAGATTCTCTACTTTTCGGACTGGTGATGGGGGCGGCTTTGCCTGCGAGTTCAGGTTTGGTGTACAGGGAATACACTTTTTTATCAGCAGCAATCAGTTTGGTGTCGAGGGTGATTTCCTGGCTGGCAAAAAGAGCCGTTACTTCATCCCACCAGGTAGGGGCTGTTTTGGAGGTGTCTGCTTTGGCCGCGGCGCTTTCGGCGGCAGAGATAAAAGAACCCAATGCAAGGAGGAGAAGAAGAAGATGTTTCATGGGGAAAGGAATGGTGAGGCCTAGTCAGAGTATACGAAGGGACGCCAAAAGTCAATCTGTTTTACAGGTAAAAAAGGAGCGGTCTGATGGGGAATCAGACCGCTCGAAAGGGAATGCTGTAGGGCGATGTGCCTTAGCAGCCGGCTTCTGCGTGGTATTCTTGCAGCGTGCGCACACCGGCCGTCTTGTTCTTGTTGTTCAAGATAGCGGCGGAGCAAGCGCGGGCAGAGGAAAGGTCCGTGGCGTAAGATACCTTGTTGTTGACGGTGGCGGCGCGGATGGCCACCTCGTCTTCACGGGCATCGTGGGAGCCGGGGGTGTTGACCACGAAGGCGATGTCGCCGTTCTTGATGCGGTCCACAATGTTGGGACGGTGCCCTTCGAGAACCTTGTAGGCGCGTTCGCATTCAATGCCGTTTTGCAGCAGGTAAATCATGGTGCCCTTGGTGGCGCAGATGTCGAACCCGGCGTCAGCGAAGTGCTGTGCAATCTCCAGGACGGATGCCTTGTCGCGGTCATTCACGGAGATGAAGACCAGACCCTTGTCCGGCAGCGGGTTGAAGGCAGAAATCTGGCTCTTCATGTAGGCCAACTCGGGGTCGGTGTCAATGCCCATCACCTCACCGGTGGAGTGCATTTCCGGACCCAGCACCACGTCGATGCCCGGGAAGCGGTTCCAGGGGAACACAGCTTCCTTCACGGTGTAGTAGGGGGGCACCACTTCCTTGGTGAAGCCGAGCTCGGCCAGCGTCTTGCCGCTCATGACCTTGGCTGCCAGCTTGGCCAGCGGCACGCCGATGGACTTGGAGACAAAGGGCACGGTACGGGAGGCGCGGGGGTTCACTTCGATGACGTAGAGCTGCTCATCCTTGATGGCGAATTGGCAGTTCATGAGACCCTTCACGTTGAGCTTGGCAGCCAGTTCCTTGGCGGCGCGCATCATTTCGGCGTGCATCTTGTCGGACACACGGTTCGGGGGAATCATGCAAGCGGAGTCACCAGAGTGGATACCGGCGGGCTCAACGTGCTGCATGATGGCGCCCACCACGCTGGTGGTGCCGTCGGCAATCACGTCCACGTCGATTTCCAGAGCATTCTGCAGGAAGCGGTCTACCAGCACGGGTCGCTCCGGAGAGGCATCCACAGCTTCACGCATGTAGGTGCGCAGCTCGGTCTCATCGTACACAATCATCATGGCGCGGCCACCCAGCACGAAGGAGGGGCGTACCAGCACCGGGAAGCCAATGCGCTTGGCCACTTCCACGGCTTCTTCCTCGTTGGTGGCGGTGCCGGCTTCTGCCTGGCGCAGGCCGATTTCATCCAACAGGGCGGAGAAGTACTTGCGGTCTTCTGCCAGCCCGATGCTGCGGGGACTGGTGCCGATGATGGGCACGCCGCGCTCCTGCAGAGCAGCTGCCAGGTTGAGGGGAGTCTGACCACCGAACTGCACGATGACGCCGTCGGGCTGCTCTACGTCGCAGATGTTGAGCACATCTTCCAGGGTGAGCGGCTCGAAGTAGAGCTTGTCGGAGGTGTCATAGTCCGTGGAGACGGTTTCCGGGTTGGAGTTGACCATGATGGTCTCGTAACCCAGCTCCTTGAGAGCGAAGGAGGCGTGTACGCAGCAGTAGTCGAACTCAATACCCTGGCCGATGCGGTTCGGGCCACCGCCCAGAATCATAATCTTCTTGCGGTCGCTGATGCGGGCATCGTTCTCTTCACCATAGGTGGAGTAGTAGTAGGGGTTGTAGGCATCGAACTCAGCGGCGCAGGTATCCACCATGCGATAGGTGGGGATGATACCCTTGGCCTTGCGTTCAGCGCGCACATCGTCCTCGCTGCAACCGCGGGCCAGAGCAATCTGGCGGTCGGAGAAACCGAGTTTCTTGGCTTCCTTCAGGTCCAGCGTAGCCAGCTTCATACCGGCTTCTGCCAGCTGCTGCAGCTGGTCCAGGAACCAGGGGTCAATCTGGGTCAGCTCGTGCACTTCTTCCAGCGTGAAGCCGTTGGTGAAGGCGGTCTGCAGCCAGAAGATACGCTCAGCGTTGGGGACGGAAAGCTTGGCAGCAATTTCCTGACGGGTGGGGTTCTTCGGATCCTTGGCATCAAAGCCAAAGCCCCAGCGGCCCGTTTCCAGGGAGCGGAGAGCCTTCTGCAGGGATTCCTTGAAGGTGGTGCCGATGCTCATCACCTCGCCCACGCTCTTCATGGCGGTGGTCAGGCGCTCATCAGCCTTCTTGAACTTCTCGAAAGTGAAGCGGGGCACCTTGCACACCACGTAGTCAATCGTGGGTTCAAAGGCAGCGGTTGTTTCGCGGGTGATATCGTTCTTGAGCTCATCCAGCGTGTAGCCCACAGCCAGCTTGGCAGATACCTTGGCGATGGGGAAGCCCGTAGCCTTGGAAGCCAGAGCAGAGGAGCGGCTCACGCGGGGGTTCATTTCGATAATCACCTGGCGGCCGGTGCGGGGGCACACAGCGAACTGGATGTTACTGCCGCCGCCCTTCACGCCGATTTCGCGGATGATGGCGAAGGAAGCCTCGCGGATGATGGCGTATTCCTTTTCAGTGAGCGTCATGGCGGGGGCCACGGTGATGGAGTCACCGGTGTGTACACCCATGGGGTCCAGGTTTTCAATGGAGCAGATGGTGATGCAGTTGTCTGCGCAGTCGCGCATCACTTCCATTTCAATTTCCTTCCAACCCAGCAGGGACTCTTCGATGAGCACCTCGTGCACGGGGGAAAGATCCAGACCGCGGTTGACAATTTCTTCAAACTCTGCCTTGTTGTAGGCGATACCGCCACCCGTACCACCGAGGGTGAAAGCGGGGCGGATAATCATGGGATAGTTGCCGATGACGTTCTTGGCGATGTCCCAGGCTTCGGTCATGTTGTGAGCCACGCCGCTGGCCGGTACATCCAAGCCAATCTTAATCATGGCGTCCTTGAAGCGCTGGCGGTCTTCGCCCTTGTCGATGGCATCTGCATCTGCGCCAATCATGCGCACGCCATGCTTCTCCAGCACGCCCAAACGATGCAGCTCCATGGCTGCGTTCAGGGCAGTCTGACCACCCAGGGTCGGCAACAGGGCGTCCGGCTTTTCGCGCTCGATGATTTTCTCGATGTATTCCGGCGTAAGAGGTTCAATATAAGTGCGGGGTGCTGTCTCCGGATCCGTCATGATAGTGGCGGGATTGGAGTTAACGAGCACAACCTCGTACCCTTCCTCTCTCAATGTTTTACAAGCCTGGGTACCGGAGTAGTCAAACTCACATCCCTGGCCAATAATAATAGGGCCCGAACCGATGACCAATATCTTCTTAATAGATGTGTCTTTAGGCATGGTGCTGTGTAAACTGGCAGTTGTATGCCACATCTGAGCCTAAAATGCAAGACTTTTTTACTCCTCACGCGCATAAATTCGAACGCAGCTCCCCATTGTTTGGATGAGGAGCTGCGCCGGGGGGAGTAGAAGTGGGCGCGAGGGTGCGTCAGCGGGTGCCGAAAAGGTCTTGCAACGCGGCAAAATCTGCTGCCGTGGGTTGGTCGGCGCGGGCAATGGCTTCTTTCTGGGCTGCGGTGATATCTGCCACACCCTTAGAGGCCAGTGCAAGCATCTGGGCCATTTCTTCAGCAGTGAAGACAGCTTCCTCACCGGAGCCTTGCACCTCCACATACTGGCCGCCTTCGGTCATCACAATGTTCATGTCCACCTCGGCATCGCGGTCCTCCACATAGCAGAGGTCGAGCAGCGGGGTGCCGCCCAGCTTGCCGACGGAGACGGCGGAGACGAGCTGCTTCATGGGGCTTTTCTCCAGCTCGCCGGTGGCTACCAGTTTGTTGAGCGCAATGGACAGAGCCACCGCAGCCCCGGTGATGCTGGCGGTGCGGGTGCCGCCATCGGCCTGCAAGACATCGCAGTCAATCCAGATGGTGCGTTCACCCAGGGCTTCCAAATCCACCACGGCGCGCAGCGAGCGGCCGATGAGACGCTGGATTTCCACGGAACGGCCATCTACCTTGCCGGCAGAGCTGTCGCGCTTCTTGCGGTCCAGGGTAGAGTAGGGGAGCATGGCATATTCTGCGGTGAGCCAGCCGCCGGGCACGTGCTGCATCTTCATCCAGCGGGGTACGTCATTTTCAATCGTCACGGCACAGATGACGCGCGTGTTGCCGAAGCATGAAAGCACAGAAGCGGTGGCGTGGGGAGCTACGCCGAGCACAAATTCAAGAGGGCGCATTTCATCCAGCCCTCGGTTGTTGAGTCGTTCCATGCGCTCAATCTACCACGCACCCCGCCCGCTGGCAACCTCGAATTTTGTCGCAATCAGCATCTTTATCCCCCTTTTTTGAGAAAAATAAACTTTTTTCACATTTTTATTCAACGCAACGTGGCGGGCGTGTGTCTACACATTCAGAGCGCCACGAGTGCGGCGCACCCCGCGGCGAAAGCCTGCGCAAATCTTTTTCATGTAGTAGAGTTGATTATAAGCGAAACGGAGGTCGAAAGGCCTCCGTTTTGTTTTTTGTGTGAAACGCCGGGTTTGCGCGCAAAAACGGATTGCAAAGGCGGGCGTGAGCTGGTAGAATGATGGCAGCATGAAAATAGCCGTCATTGGAAAAGGTGGGCGCGAACAAGCGCTGGTTGAGACATTGGCTGCCAGCCCCGGCAAGCCTGAGATTTATACATTCCCCGGCAGCGATGCCATTTGCCAGACTGCCACAAAGATTGAGGTAGGTGGCTTTGATGAGCTGATTGAGTGGATGGTGAGCAACAAGGTAGACTTGTGCGTGGCCGGTGAGGAAAGCTACCTGGTGTATGGCGATGGCTTGGCCAATCGCTGTGCGGCGGCGGGTATCCCCTGCTGGGGACCGCGCAAGGAGAGCGCCCAGCTGGAGGCCTCCAAGGAGTTCGCTAAGGAATTTTTGATGCGCCACAACATCCCCACCGGCCTGGCTACGGCTGTGGAAAGCTACGAGGCAGCCAAGGAAGCCATTGCCGGTAAGTACCCGACCGTTCTCAAGTTCGACGGTCTGGCTGCCGGTAAGGGTGTGGCCGTTTGCATGGATGAGGCCTCTGCCGAAGAGTTCTTGCAGGAGGTGTTCATCCAGAAACGCTTTGGCGAGGGTCGCGTGCTGGTGGAGGAATTCCTCACCGGCCCGGAAATCTCCATTTTCGGTGCTATTTGTGATGACAAGTACCTCATTCTCTGCCCGGCTCGCGACTACAAGCGCCTGCAGGACGGGGATGAAGGCCCCAACACGGGCGGTATGGGGGCCGTGGCTTCCCGCCAGCTGGCCAGCCCCGAGCTGCTGAGCGAAATCGAGGAAAAGATTGTGGCTCCCACCGTGCAGGGCTTGCAGAAGGATGGCTTGCCCTACCGTGGTTTCCTGTATTTTGGCCTGATGCTCACCCCGGATGGCCCCAAGGTGATTGAATACAACTGCCGCTTCGGCGACCCCGAGTGCGAAGCTGTGATGCCGCTGCTGCGCGGTGATTTGGCCGGTTTCTGCATGGCCGGTGCCTGCGGCGAGTTCAAGCCCGAGCTCATCAACTTTGATTCCGGCTGGAGCGTGTGCTGCATCCTGGCCTCTGCCGGTTACCCTGCTTCCTCTCACTCCGGCGATTTGATTTCCGGGCTGGATGCCTGCGAGGCTCGCGTGTTCCACTGCGGCACCAAGAAGACAGCCGAGGGCTGGGTGAGCAATGGCGGCCGCGTGCTGGCCATCGTGGCCCAGGGCGCCACGTTGGATGAAGCTCGCACCCGCGCCCATGCCGAGGCTGCCAAGGTGGATTTCCCCGGCTCCCAGCGCCGCTCGGATATTGCTTACAAGAACATGTAACTCCCACCCCCGCTATCGCCACCATGACCCCCGATGAGTTTTTGGAAGAGTTGCTGGACACCCCCGCGCCTACCGGCATGGAGATGGATGCCCAGCGCCTGTGGGCTCAGTATATTGCGCCCTACACGGATGAGCAGCAGTGTGATGCATATGGCTCCACCTGGGCTGTGCTGCGCGCTGCTCAGCCCGATGCTCCCACGCTGATGCTGGATGCTCACGCAGACGAAATCGGTTTTTCTATCCGCCACATTGCAGATAATGGCTTTGCTTATCTGGAGCGTTGCGGTGGGTCGGACGTGGCGATTGCCCGCGGGCGACGTCTTCGCTTCTTTGGTACGGATGGTGAGGTGTGCGGTGTGATTGGCAACACCGCCATCCACATCCGCGATGATGCCGACAAAGCCCCCAAACTCTGGGATTTGTATGTGGATTTTGGCTGCGATTCCCGCGAGGAGGTGGAGGCTCTCGGCCTGCGTGTGGGCGATTGCGGCGTGTATTGCGATGGCCCTCTGGTGCTGAATGATAAGCGCATCGTCTGCCGTGCGTTGGATGACCGCCTGTGCGGCTACATCATCGCCCAGACGGCTCGCACCCTGCATGAGCAGGGCTTCAAGCCGGAGTGGAATATCGTGTTTGCCAACACCGTGCAAGAGGAAATCGGCTGCGTGGGTGCCGGCATGCTGGCCTACCGCCTGCAGCCCGATGCCGCTATCTGCCTGGATGTGACCCACGCCACGGACACCCCCGGCCTGAGCCAGGCCCGCTATGGCGATATCCGTCTGGGTAAGGGCGCAGCTCTCAGCTTCGGCCCGGTGTGCCATCCCAACCTCAATGCTCGCCTGGAGCTGGTGGCCACGCAGCAGGATATCCCCATGCAGCGTGAAACTACCGGTCGCGGTACAGGCACCAACACTGATATGGTCTACCGCTCCCGCAGCGGCGTGCCCGCCACCAATCTCTCCCTTCCCCTGCGCTATATGCACAGCCCCGTGGAGATGGCCGACCGCGCCGATGTGCAGGCCTGCACAGACCTGCTTGTGGCCTTTATCAAGTCCCTGAAAGCCGGGGATGACTTCCGCCATAAACTTTAATCCAAAAAAATCTGTCAAAATCAGAATTTCCAGCTTGACTCTCCCCTGATTTGAGATAGACTAGCATTTACAAACCTCACACAAATTTTACACTCTCGATATGAAAAAGTTTTTCTCCCTTTGCGTATTGGCTGCTACAGCTCTTCTCGGTCTGACCAGCTGCGGTGGTGGCGATACAGAACCTGGTTCAATGAGCGTTGCAGACTTCGCTCGTTGCAACAAGCAGTTCTTGATTTACAACAAGATTTGGCTCTATGTCATACCCGAGAGCCGTGAGGATACCGGTGATGTCCATGATGATATGCGCAGCGCCGCCTGCAACTGCTTGCTGAAAGCCGGTGAAAAAGACATTGGCAGCGCCAAGGCTGTGTACGAACGCGTGGAAGGCGAAAACTACATGATGACGTACTCCTTCGGCGATTCTGAATTTCTTAAGGAAGAAGCTGTTATTATGGCTTTCGGCTTTACTCCCGTGTCCCAGAACTCCAATGGCGACAGCTTCCAGATGCCTGACTCCATCGGTTCTCTTGGTCAGGTGACCATGGAAACCCAGATGGATATGGCCAGCCACATGACTCGTACCGATGGTAAGTTCAACCAGGTGGATCAGGAAACAGGTCTCATCATGACGGAACCCGGTGTGATTCAGGGGTCGAACGTACCTTTCACCGTGCTTCCCCAGTAAAGCAATACGCGGAAAGCAATTTTATACGGAGAGGCGGCTCAGGAATGGGCCGCCTTTTCTGTTGGGGCAAAATAAAAGCTGTGCAATGGTGCGCCATTATGGTATAGAAGAAGCCATGAAGATGACGAAGTGCAAGAAAGTGATGAGCATGCTGCTGATAGCCGCCGGCATGCTGGCAGGTAGTGTGCAAGCCTCTCCGGATGCAGATGCCTTGTTGAAAGGCATGCGCGATATGACGGTGAGCCAGGGCAACCGCGATGTGATGGGCAATATCCGCAAAGGACGCCTGAAGGTGCCGTTCAGCATCAGCGCTCGTGGCGAAACGCTGGCTTTCCAGTACAAACAGGCCGAGGCGTGGAAGCGTTTTGACGTGCGCATCCGCGAGAAGAACGTGGATTTGTTGCTGGTGGAGGGTGGCAAGGCCCAGGTGATGGCTCCTGCCAACTATGCCCACAAAATTGCCGGTACTGATGTGTGCTACGAGGATTTGTCCATGCGCTTCCTCTACTGGAAAGACGGCAAAATCATCGAGAACACGGCAGATAGCCGCATTAAGGGGCGCGATTGTTACATCGTCGAAGTCGCCAACCCGAAGCCGGGCGTAGGGCAGTTTGCCTGGGTGCGCATGTGGGTAGACAAAGAGAATGGCACGGCCTGGCAGATTGATGGCTACGGGGCAGATGGCAAGCTGCGCAAGCGTTTCTCCATCACGTCCGTGCAAAAGCTTTCCGATGGGACCTGGTTCTTCAAGCAGATGAAGCTGGAGGTGCGCAACCCCAAGAACCCGGACCGCACCCAGTCTCTCAACTACCTGGAGATGGACGATCTGCCTGACCGCAAGTAATCAACCATGCGCCGCTGGCTCTACATCATTGTGCTGCTGCTTCCGCTGGCAGGTTTTGTGGCCTGCTTGACGGAGGTGCGGCGCCTGATAGATGGCGGCATGACGGTGTATGGGCTTTTGCTCATGTTTGCAGCGCTTGCCATCATGACAACGGTGGAAGCGCTGCTGTTCAAATACTGGGTCTTGCCGGGATGGGGGCGCGCCATCTCGGAGCGCCTGTATGAGGGCACTTACACACCCGATCAGGACCCGCTGGTGAGCCTGGCTGAGCACATTCGCCGCGAGAAGGATTTATCCCGCCTGCCGGAGCTCACCCGCCTGGTGCAGCGGGATGCCTCACGCATGCGCGGCTGGCAGGAGCTGGCCAATGTGCAGATGGATGAGTGTGGCGATGCCGCTGCCGCAGTCGACACGCTGCTGGCGGGTGCGGCCAAGGTGAGCCGCAAGGAAGACAGAGCTTATTTGATGTATCGCGCGGCTCATTTGTGCGAGCAACGCCTCAACGATGCCACCCGCGCCGGCGAATTGTACGCCCAAACCGCCCGCCGCTTCCCCCGCACCACGTACGGCAAGAAAGCAGCCGGGAAATAGGCACTTTCAATATTCACCCGTTGGGGTGTTTATTTCTTTTCTCGGGTGAGGTATTTCATCAGGGCGTAGAGGACGGCCAGGAGGAGGACACCGGCCACGATGAGGTGAGATTCATCTTTCACGGCGCTGACGAGTTGCTCGGGTGATGCGAGGATGCCGGGGTGCTCTCGGCCGACTTTATCACCGAACCAGGCCAGTACAGTACACCACATGGCGGAGCCCACAATCGTGGTGAGGCTGAACATGGCGAAGTTCACGCGGGCGAGACCGGCGGGAATGGAAATGAGATGTCGAATCACCGGCAGGAAGCGTGAGAAGAAGATGCCGGGGGTGGAGTATTTGCGCATGAACACCTCCGCCGTTTCGATCTTGTGCGGGGGCATGAAGAAGTATTTGCCGAACTTGAGGATGAGCGGGCGTCCCATCCAGAGGGCCATCACATACATGGTCACCGAGCCCAGGTAAGAGCCGATGGTGCCGGCCAGCACCACGCCCCAGAAGTTCATGTCGGAGCCCTCCATTGTGGCCATGATGGCGGCGGGCGGCACTACAACTTCACTTGGCACGGGCAGGATGGAACTTTCCATCGCCATGAGCAGAATAACCCCCCAATAGCCCCACGCTTCTACCCAGCCCATCCATGTGATTAACAGTTCGTGCATGGGCGGCATTATACAGAGCCGCCGCCGGATTGTGAAGCTTTTTTTATCCGGCGGCGGGGGGAGACTGTGCGGGCGTGCGTTACTCTGCCTTTTTGGCCGTGTCAGATGTATCCCAGCCGCCGCCGAGGGCTGTGCAAAGGCGAGCCAGCGCCATGCGGATTTGCTGGCGGGTGGAGATGATATTCAGCTCGGCAGAGAGCCAGGCGCGCTCGGATGCGGCCACGTTCAGGAAATCCACCTGGCCGGCGTTGTAACGGCGCAGAGAGAGCTCGGCAGCCTGCTTGTTGGCCTCGCGTGCCTTCTGGTATTCCGGCAGCTGGTTGGTCAGGCGTGCATAGTCGATGAGGCGCTCCTCCACCTCGGCAAAGGCGGCCAGAACTGTCTTGCGGTAGCTTTCCACGGCAGATTTCTCGCCGATGCGAGCGCGCTTGAGGTCCTCGCGCAGGATGAGGCGCTGTAAGTATGATTGGGATAGCGTGCCGGAGAGCCCCCAGCTGGAGTTTTGGTAGAAGTTGGCAAAGTCTGTACCGGCAGATGAGCGGGTAGAGCCGGTGAGGGAGAGGGAGGGGAAGAGCTGGGCGATGTTGAGGCCGATGTTGGCGGTAGCCTCGTGCAAATCATGCTCTGCGCGGATGATATCCGGGCGGCGGCGCAGCAAATCGCTGGGCATGTTGGTGGGCACGCGCGGGATGCGGTTGTACACCTTGGCGGCGGGCATGGTGAGCTTGATTTGATCTACTGTGGTGCCCAGGTAGATAGCCAGCGCATTTTCGCACTTTTTGATATTGGCCTCGTGGGCGGGAATCTGGGCGCGAGTGGAGGCAATGGTGGCGCGGGATTCAGCCAAATCAAGCGCGCTCTGCATACCGGCCTTGTAGCGTTTTTCGGCGATGTTGTGGGTACGTTCCTGGTATTCGAGCTGTTCCTTGGCGATGCGCAGGCTTTCCTTGGCAGAAATCCACTCGAAGTAGGTAGTGGCAATGCTGGCGGCCAGCGCGGTGCGGGTGGCCATGGCTGCGGCCTCTGCCGAACCGATAGCGGCATTGGCCATTTCAATGCTGCGGCGGGTGGAGCCCCAGATATCCGGCGACCAGGAGGTGGAGAAGCTGCCATTCCACGAGCCGTGGGAGACGGATGTGTTGTAGTTGCCGTTGTTGGAGCCCCCCAGGCTGATGCCAAAGGTGGGCAACAGCCCCATGTTGGCGGAGCGCATGAGGGATTCTGCGCGCTCAATATTCAGCGCAGCAGTCACCATGTCCGGGTTGTTGTCGAACCCGGTCTGGATGAGGGCGCTGAGCTGTTCATCCGCAAAGGAATCCCACCAGGTTTGCAGACTCTCCGTATCGGATGCCGGGGGCATGGCATTCACCCAGGTGGCGGGCAAATCCGGGGCCGTGGCGCCGTTGAAATCCGGGCCGAGCATGCAGCTCGGCATGAGAAGTGCTGCGAAAAGGGGAATCAGATACTTAGCTGACATGGTATGATAAAAGCTGAAGAGAAAAAGAGAAGGGGGTGGTTATTCGTGGTGCAGGGCCTCGATGGGGTCGAGCTTGGAGGCCTTCCAGGCGGGGTACCAGCCGAAGATGATACCGATGGCGGCGGCCACGGAGACAGAGAGCACCATGGCGCCGGCAGAGGAAGCCGTGGGCCAGCCCATTTTGCTGCTCACAAAGACAGAAGCCAGGCGGCCACAGGCAATGCCGATGAGACCGCCGCACAGGCAGAGCAGCACGGCTTCCAACAGGAATTGCCACATGATGTCACGCGGGCGGGCACCCACGGCCATGCGCAGACCGATTTCACGCGTGCGCTCGGTCACGGACACCATCATGATGTTCATGATGCCCACGCCACCCACAACCAGCGAAATCATGGCCACGGCCACCAGCAAGCTGCTGATGGTATCGGTGGTTTCGGTCATCATTTTCTGGAATTGGGAGCGGTCGCGCATTTCGAAGTCATCCAGCACGCCGGGCTCCAGCTGGTGCTGGCGGCGCAGCACGGGTGTCATGGCATCCATGGCGGTGTTGGGGAGTACGCCGTCTCTCACCTGCACCATCAGGGAATCCACCGTGCGTGTGCGCAGGGGATGCGGGGCATTGGAGTAGGGCTGCAAATCTGACCCGGGGTAGAAGTTCACGGCCGAGGTGGAGAAGGTGCTGGTGGCAGAGACGGAGGCGCTGTTGGCCGCACCACCCTTGGAGATGACAGCAGAGCCACCGCCGCCTGCCAGGCGGGCGCGGATGCTCGTCCAGGGCAGAATCAGCGTGTCGTCCTGGTCATTGCCCATGCCATCGGCGCCCTTGGTGTCCAGCACACCGATGACGGTGAACACCACGTCCTTGATGCGGATATCCTGCCCGATGGGGTCTTTGCCCTCGTACAGGTTCTTGGCAATCGTGTTGCCGATGAGGCACACGCGGGCGGCTTCATCCACCTGCTTTTTGGTGAACGAGCGGCCGCTGGCAATCTGCCAGCCTTCGATGGTGAGGTAATGTTCATTGCCACCCTTGATGGAGTTGGGGGTCCAGTTGCGGTTGCCCACAATAATCTGCCCGCTTGCGCGCACGAAAGGCGAAGCGGCAGTCACCACATCGCTGCATTCTTTCATGATGGCGTTGGCATCTTCTGCATACAGAGAGGCGCGGCCACCCATACCGGAGCTCACGCCGGCGGTGGTGACAGAGGCGCCATTCACGTTGACCACATTGGCACCCATGGAGGAGAATCGGTCGGCCACCTGCTTTTTGGAGCCCTCGCCGATTTCCATGATGGCCACCACGGCGGCAATACCAATCACGATACCCAGCACCGTGAGGGCGGCGCGCATCGGGTTGCGGACCAGGCCGCTCAGGCAGGTGAAGAAGAGGACATCGAATTTCATTTGCTGAGGGTGGCTGTGAGTTCGTCGGATACGCCTTCCAGGATGAGGCCGTCGCACATGTTGATGGCGCGGTCGGTGAAAGCGGCGGTCTTGCGGTCGTGCGTCACGATGATGACGGTGAGCCCCTGCTTGCGGTTGAGGTCGCGGAACATGTTCATAACCTCCACCGAGGTGGTGGAGTCCAGGTTGCCCGTGGGCTCATCTGCCAGCAGAATGCCGGGGTTGTTGATGAGGGAGCGGGCAATGGCTACGCGCTGCTGTTGGCCACCGGAAAGCTGTGCCGGGGTGTGGTGCATGCGCTCGGTGAGCCCCACCATTTCGATGAGTTCCAGCGCACGCTTGCGAATCTCCGCTTTGCTGCGTGCGGGGTGGTTGTAGTAGGCCGGCATCATCACATTCTCCAGCGCAGAGGTGCGCGGCAGCAGGTTGAAGTTCTGGAAGACGAAGCCAATGCGCTGGTTGCGCAGGCGGGCGCGCTCATCGGCATTCAATCCGGCTACGTTCTTGCCGTCAATCCAGTACTCGCCGCCACTGGGGTGGTCCAGACACCCCAGCAGGTTCATGAGTGTGGATTTGCCGGAGCCCGATGCACCGGTGAGCGAGACAAACTCGCCATCATCGATGCGCAGGGATATCCCCTTGAGCACCGGCAGGTCAATCTCGCCTACGTGGTAGACTTTGGTGATGTTTTTGAGTTCAATCACGGCTGTGTCGTGGCTGGCTTACATGCGGGGAGGACCTTGGCGACCGGCAGCCGGGTTCTGCCCCGGCTTGGCTTCGGCGCCACCCGTGCCACGCTGGCGGCGTTCCGGGCGCTTCATGCCAAAGGGGCTGTTGCCGGTTGTCGGTTTGGTGGCGGCGGTGATTTCTGAAATGCCGGTGACGAGTTCGTCGCCTTCATTCAGCGTCTCGCCGGCAGCGGGGGTCACTACCGTGCGGGTGCCATCGCTCAGCCCCTTAATCACGCGGATGGGTACCAGCTTGTCGCCTTCTTTTTTCCATACCAGAGCGCGCTCGCCACCGACTTCATCGTTGGTGGGGTTCACGCCGGCGGGCAGTTCCTCACCCTCGGCGGGGCGGGCCGGGCGGCGCGTGCGGTGCTCCTCGGATACCATTTCAGGAGCGGGACGGAAGTCAAACGCAGCATCGGGTACCTGCAGCACATCCTTGATTTCGCGCACGATGAAGCTGGCATCGGCACTCATGTAGGGCAGGAGCTTGCGATCGGGGTTGTCGATGTCTACCTCTACAATGTAGGTTACTACGTTGGAGGACATGGTGGCGTTGGGGCGAATCTTGTTCACCGTGCCTTTGAAGGTTTCGTTGGGTAGGGCGTCTACCGTGTAGCGTACTTCCTGGCCGGGTTTCACCTTGGCGATGTCGGCTTCGTTCACGCTGGCCCAAATCTGCATCTTGGACAAGTCGCGTGCCACGAGGAAGAGGGTGGTGGCATTCATGCTGCTCACCACGGTCTGGCCCACGTTCACCTGGCGCACCACGATGGTGCCATCCACCGGGGTGGTGATGCGGGTGTAGTCGCGGTTGCGTAGCTCGCTCTGAAGCTGAGCCTCGGCGCTCTGCAACTGGGCGGCGGCGCTGGCCTGCTGAGCCTCGGCCGTGTTCAGTTGGGCCAGGGCGCTTTCCAGACTGGCGGCGGCGCTTTCGGCTGCGGTCACATACTGGTCATAATCCATCTGGGAGAGCGCATCGCCCACACCCAGCTTTTTGGCGCGCTTCAGGTCGCGGTCAGCCTTGTTCTTATTGGCTGTGGCCTGGGAAATGTTGGCCTTGGCCTGCACCAGGGAGGCATCGGCCGAAAGAATCTGGGCTTTGGCCTGGGCCACGCTGGCTTCGGCGCGCTTGATGTCCAGCTCCACGATGGTGTCATCGATGCGGGCCAGCAGCTGCCCGGCTTTCACCTCGCTGCCGTAGTCCACGCGGTTACCATTCACATCGGTGCCGAATTCTTTGATTTCACCCGTCACCTGGGCACCTACATCCACTAGTTCCTGTGGCTCCAGTGTGCCTGTGGCTTGCACTTTGTTCACAAAATCACCTTTCGTCACGGTGGTGGTACGGAATTGTACCATCTTCTCTGCGGAATCTGTGTTCAGATACCAGGCGGCGGCCCCACCTGCGCAGATGACTACGATTGCACCCCATTTGAATATCGGTTTCACGCAGACGATTTTACTTATGCACGCGCGCGCGGTCAAGCATGTTATAGTGTGTTTTTTAACTTTTCTTAAAAATATATCTAACATTTTGAAGGTGAGTTGGACTTTGTGTGTCATTCTGAAATAAATGCGCAACTTGGGCTTGCTCGCGGGGTTGGTATATGATACTCTGCGCCGCACTTTCCGGAACTTATGTCTAGCGCCGCTTCTCATTCATTGATATTCAGCCGTTCTTCTGCTCTGCTTGCCTCGGACTGTATGGATGCTATTGAGCAAGTGGCGCGCGAGTTTTGCGAGCTGGCCGGTGTGCGGCGCACGGAGGCTGTGGTGGCATCGGCTTTGCAACGCGAGGCAGAGGATTCCACCTGTGTGGGGCGAGCATTGGCTGTGCCGCATGCACGGGTGGAAGGATTGTCCTGCGCCGGTATCTATCTTGCGCGTTTGGATGCGCCCACACCATGGCCGGTGGAGGCGGTGCGTATGGTGGCTTTTCTGGCTGTACCGGAAGAAACGCCCGAGATGTACCTCAAGATGCTGGGGCAACTCATGCGCTGGTGGATGGCTGCCTGTGCCGAGTATGGCGAGAGTATTGACCTTGTGCCCATGGAACAACTGGAAGCTAAACTGGCCTCGCGCTTCTGCTCCTGAATGCCTTGAGGGGAACAGCGCTGCGCGAGGAATTTCAAAAATTCGTAACTCGTCATTCGTACTTCGTCCTTCCTGTTGTTGGTGCGTATTGTAACGAACTTTGAACTTGACTTTGCGGGGGTATTGGTCAAGAATGTGGATGTGATTTCCAAGATTGCTATAGCGACACTTATGGTGGCCGCGCCCCTGATGGCGCAGCAGCCTGAAACGCAAGATTTGACACCCGCTCCCGAAGGTACTCCTGCTGTGCAGCCGGAGCAGCCCGGTCCGTTGCCTCCTGTCATTCCGCAAGAGCAACCTGCAGCCGAGCCGCAGCCTGCGCCTGCTGCCCCCGAGCAACCCGCAGCTGAACCGCAGCCTGAGCCCGCCGCCCCGGAGCAACCTGCCGCTGAGCCTCAGCCCGCGCCTGCTGCGCCGGAGCAACCCGCAGCTGAACCGCAGCCTGAGCCCGCCGCCCCGGAACAACCCGCAGCTGAACCGCAGCCTGAGCCTGCTGCCCCCGAGCAACACGTATCTGAACCCCAGCCTGCACCCGCCGCGCCGGAGCAACCCGCCGCCGAGCCTCAGCCTGAGCCCGCTGCCCCGGAGCAACCCGCAGCCGAACCCCAGCCTGAGCCCGCAGCTCCTGAGCAACCCGCAGCTGATACCTTGGCACAATCCTATCGCGGTATTGTGAAGGTGGAGGTCGCCAAGCGCATCCCCGATTATGGTACCCCCTGGAACGCCGGTCAGTATGGCCGTGGTAACGGCACAGCGTTCATGGTAGGCCCCGGCTTGTTCATGACGAATGCGCATGTGGTGGCCAATGCGGAGCGCATCAACATTTCTCCCTATGCAGATTCCCGCCTCATCCCGGCCAAGGTAAAGTACGTGGCTCACGATGCAGATTTGGCTTTGCTGGAAGTAGCCGATACGGCCGCCTTTGTGAATGTGCCCTGTCTGCGCTTCAGCGACCGCATGCCGCGCCTGGAAGATACGGTGCGCGCGATTGGTTATCCCATTGGCGGTAAGCGCCTTTCGGTGACGCGTGGCATTGTATCCCGTATTGATACGATACCATATTCACACCCGCGGGATGATGCCCACCTGGCGGTGCAGATTGATGCCGCCATCAACCCCGGCAACAGCG
>JAZRRO010000052.1:0-34902 GCA_045650805.1 Akkermansia sp. | reverse complement strand
CACGTGTATACTTCCCCCGTCCTCACCGGACAACATACAGACTCGGGGTATTAGCTCAGTTGGTAGAGCACTTCAATGGCATTGAAGGGGTCAGCGGTTCGAATCCGCTATGCTCCAGGCTTCGTAAAACAGCGTATCAGGTCACCTGATACGCTGTTTTTCTACGCCCAGGCAGGCCAGAATGGGCTGCCGCCAGGCGTAGGCCATTTGGTCTTACAGACCAAATGGTAAGAAGCCTAGCCTCGGCGTAGCAAGAGCCCGCAGGGCTACGCGAAGCCGGGCAGCCCCGCGTTACCTACCAGAGGCCGTTTCTCATTTACAGGTCACCTGATACGCTGTTTTTCTACGCCACCCGTGTGGGCGTAGCAAGGGAGCCTTGCGACACGCGAAGCCCCAAGGCAGACCCGTGTTACCTACCAGAGGTCGTTTCTCATTTACAGGTCACCTGATACCCTGTTTTTCGGGTTCAATAGCAAAAAGCCTGCCTTGGCGTCCTGGGTGGGCGTAGAACGCGCAGCGAGCGAAGCCCCCAGAAAGCAGCGCCAGCGGACGAAGCCGGGCCACACCTCCAGTCTCGGCGTAGGCTCAGCCGAAGCCGGAGCGTTGCATACCACAGACGGTGCCGCCAAAATGTGGAATTTGATTTCCTACTTGCACTCACCCTCTACATCCACTATATTCCCACCATGCCAACATCACATTTTTATTATGTCTACATCCTGTGGGACGCTACCACGCACACCCACTTCTATGTTGGCCACACCTCAGACCTTGCAGCACGGCTCAAAACGCATAACGCCGGGCATGTACCACACACTTCCAAGTTTGCCCCGTGGGAAATCCACTCTGCAATAGCCGTTCAAACAGAAGAACAAGCATCTGAGCTGGAGAAATATTTCAAATCACACTCCGGGCGAGAATGGGTTATCAAACATCTTGGCTTACCCACGGGCATGGAATCGCTCCCTTAAAGCCCAAAAACAGCATGCCTACCCGTCACGGCGTATCGTAGAGAAGCCGGAAGCCCGTTTTGCTAAGCTCAAATGCTTTTCAGGGTCACTAAAGATGCCTCGAATCTACAATCCGTTGATTCTGTGAGCCTAGGCGATTTTGAGCAGATGGAGCGGTATTCGCAAGCCAAGATATTACGAGATGGCAAGCTACACAGAATCAGGTGTTTAAGGCGCATTTTTCATCGAGTAGCAACCTAAAATGAAACATCGCTTGCAAGGGGGGGGGGGAACTATTGCCCTCCACCACACATTTTACCTCGCGGAACCTAGCGAGTGATTCGTTTCCGCCATGGCAAATGGCAGCAGAAATACATTGAGATAGCAGATGTCAGAATGCCGCTGATTAATAGGCCAAGGCTGGCAAGCAGGCATTTCATGTACTCATCGTAATGAAATGTTGAGGGTCGCGAGTCCAGAATTAAATGCGCACACCAAGCACTTCCTGTAAATATCAGCAGGGGTATACAATAGCGAGCAAGGGGGATTCCCATTGACCGCATGCGTTTGATGATAATGAAAGCACACGCTACATACCACACCATAAATACAACAAACGCGGATGCAATGCAATACATTAAGGCAAAGATATTATCGTGTTCCACTTTTCCTCTGATGATGGATATTAGCTCCGCATCATCATACATGACGGCTTCGGCTAGAAGTGCGTGATACTGCTGTCCACTGTTGAAAATGGACACAGAGAAACAAAGCAATAACACCACGAACGCAGTAATGGTAATCCAGGTAATTGGATGAGTCCTCATAAGATTATCTGTTGATTGTTCCTTAATCCCCCGCCGCAAGGCAGATGGCGCAGGTGGCAAAGATTTTACGGAAGATGGTCATAACTAAGCGTGTATCTGTAGCGCTTCATTATATCAATTCCCGCCCTTTGTTCAAGCGGGAACATACCCTTTTGGAGGCAGTTTGCTTCACAAGCTCGGCTTGGCTGAGCTGTCTGGTGGAGTGGGGCAAGAATATACTTGACAGAAGTAGCGTCGCTTTGATAAAGACCGCCAACACATATCCCGCCAGCACCGATAGCGCCAGCAAAGCGCCCAATGTCCGGCACGTTCGCACATAGTGGTTCATGATGTGCGACTGTGTGGATGGCTATGCCTGGTGGCCCGATGGGCGCCTCACGAAGGAAGCTTGTGCGGCGTTTTTAAACGATGACACCAGGCAAGCGATTTGTTGAAGAGGATGGACAAGGGGATACACAGCAACCACACCACGAGGGCTTCCACATATGGAATGTGTATCCGGAGAGCCATCAGGATGAACAACACAATCATGTGGAAGTAGTATATATTGGCAGAGTGTTTTTCCCCAATGGTATTCAAAAAGGGAACAGAAAAGCGGCTGTATTGTTTGCAAGCCAGAATCAACAGAAAGACCAGCGGATAGGTGCAAAAACAGTAGCGAGCGTAAGAGCCAAAAGCATGAATGCGGATTTGGCTTTCCACCAGCAGTAGCCCCAAAACGATGGGAAGCCATATCTTTACGTTGATGATACGTAGTAAGGCATCTTCGTGCTTGTGAATCAAATAGCCCGTGCTCAAAAACGGCAGCGCTGTGATGATGGAAAGGCGCATGTAAAGTGCCACCTGCGTGTTGTCCGGGAACAGTAAATCAGGGTGGGTGCGCAGTAAATAGGCGAAAATAAACAGCAAGGGGAAGCCATATACCAGCTTGGGGCAATAGCGCAAAACAATATGGAGAATCAATAGCGATTCCCACACTGCCGTCAAATACCACAGGGTGATGCAAACGCCGCTACCAAAGAGGAAGGACATCAGCAGGCTTTTGGCCCATACAAGCAGATATTCCCACCAGACACCGTGCGCATCCGCTGCGACAATGCTCCACCGGACAAAAGGCGAGTGGTAGGTCATGCCCGCCTCTCGGCAAGGAAACAGCGCCAGCAATACAACCAGCTCGACCAAATACACCAGTGTGACGATGATGAATAAATTGAACAACTTGCGCGCCCATTTGGTACACTTCGTCAGCTCTCGAGACCTTTCCCCGGAGAAAAGCAGGTAGCCAGTAATCGCCAAAAAACATAATGTGCCTATTCCGAATAAAGCGGGGAATATCTCTGAGCCATACACAGATGAGTGAATTGACACAACAAAAAACAACTGATGGCTTTCAGAAAATAAAGCGATTCCACCCGTTCCTTTTTTTCAGATTTCATAACATGCACTTCTTAAGCAACGCTTACGCGCCGCCCCCGTATCGACACATTCAGGCCCTACCAAAGGGGAAACGCGTTATACAGATAGAGTGTTTCATTGTCAAGTGAAAGTTCATATCCGCATGCCCAATACAGGATGTCATCACACCTTGAGCCTGTATATTCATGGTGGCATGCCGGCACTGCCCGGCGATAGACACCCCGCGACAAAGCCCTTCTCGCCACGGCTTCTGTGATTTCTTATCAAGGCCTGTCGGGTGGGCGGTGCAGGGGGGGGTATCGCGCATGCTTCATCTTGTGCAGGAAAAGCCCATCGAGCCGCTGACGCCGGAGGAAGTGGAAAAGCTGCAAGCGACTGCCAGCCGCCCGGAGTTCCGGGATATGCGCTTCTCGCTGAGCCTGATGCTCTATGGCGGCATCCGCCCCACCGAGGTGAGCCGATTGCAGGCCGGAGATATCAACTGGGAGGAGGGTCATGTCATCATTCGCCCCCGCGCAAGCAAGACGGGCGGCGGGCGTGCGGTTCCCCTGCGTGGCGTGAGGGACATCCGCAAGCGCGAGAGGTTCATCCCCCGCAACTGGAAGCGCAAGTGGCAGGCCTTGCGCCGTGCCGCTGGGTTCCGCCACTGGGTGCCGGATGTGTGCCGCCACACCTTCGCCACGTACCACGCCGCCATGTTCCGAAATCTCCCGGAGCTGCAGCTGGAGATGGGCCACCGCGATACCTCCCTGCTGCGCTCGCGTTACATGGTGCCCGCCCGGCGCAAGGATGCCGAAGCTTTCTGGCAAGGTGCCAAATGAAGTACGATTTACGAGTTACGAAGGACGAAGTAAAACGCAAAAACAGAGCTGCAAGGAGAGGATTCGCTTGAAGTGGAGCCCTTGGTCTGCCGGGTGCGGGGCATGGTCTTGCGGCTTGTCCGGGCGTATCAACGAGGAGCCTGAGTGGTGTTTTGTGCGTTGGTTACAGTTCAGCCGGAATCTTGAGGAACTCACTCATGGGGTACGCCCCGGTCATGCTGATATCCTTGTCTTGGAACACGAGGAAATAGCGATACCCCGGCCCGGCATGTGCTTGCTACGCTCTGCCCAAGTGCAGCTTGGCCAGTGTCTCCTCATTGGCCGGATGGTCGCCTTGGTCTCGATGATGACGATTTTCTGCCCACTTTCATGGCATTTCTGCCTACTTTGTCTTGAAAGTAGGCAGAAACATGCTAAAGTGTGGGCAGAGAAACAGCAAGCTGATATGAGAACGTTCGATTATTCAAATTTGCCCGGGCCTTTACTTACGCCGGAAATAAGCAATCTGCTGTCGGCTATACATGAATACCGGGGCAAACAGGCGCTGTTTATCACGGCAAGAAAAGACATTCTGCAGAGTCTGCTGGAAATTGCCGTGGTTCAAAGTACGGATGCCTCCAATCGAATTGAAGGTATCTATACTTCTGACGCGAGATTAAAGAATTTGGTTTTGCAGCGGGTAGAGCCCCTCAACCGCAATGAAAAGGAAATTGCAGGGTACCGAGATGTGCTGCGAACCATTCATGAGAATTACGAGTATATTCCTGTAACGCCGAATACCATTCTGCAGTTGCACCGGGATTTGTATTCATTCCACCCTTCCGGCATGGGGGGACACTGGAAGAATGCTGATAATCTGATAGCGGAGACAGATGTCGTGGGCAACAAGCATGTCCGTTTCACTCCGACTCCGGCATTTGAAACACCGGATGCGGTGCGTTCTCTGTGCGATGCGTACAACCAAGCCATTGCTCAGGAGGTTTGTGATCCTTTGATATTATTGGTACTTTTTGTTTTCGATTTTCTGTGCATTCACCCGTTCAATGACGGCAATGGGCGTATGAGCCGACTGCTCACGCTTATGCTGCTTTATCAGCATGGCTATATTGTGGGCAAATATATCAGCCTGGAAAAATTGATTGAAGTAAACAAGCAGACCTATTACGAAACACTACAAGAGAGCAGCACCGGCTGGGATGTGGGGAATAATAACTATCTCCCATTCTTACAATATCAGCTGGGTATCATCCTCAAAGCATATCGCGATTTTGAGCACCGGGTGGAGCATGTGACCACTGCAAAACTTAATAAGATGGAACGCATCAGAATGATGTTTGAACAAAAACCGGGTAAAATCCGCAAAGCTGACATCATGGCAGCTTGCCCAGACATCAGCGTCTCCCTCATCGAGCGCACCTTGAAACAGATGCTTGATAACGGAGAAATTCGAAAAATCGGAGCCTCACGCGCAACGGCTTACATTAAAATATAACCCAATTCTATCGCATAGAATCGAACACCGCATATAGGGATACCACATGCTGCCGGCCCCGGTGCAGAAGCGGGCGAACTACCGTGGCGCAATACATGCGGTACACGCAAAACACAGCAATGCTAATGTCTGACTCTCATTTCTATTATGTTTACATTCTGTGGGATGCTTCCACGCATACCCATTTCTATGTTGGCCACGCCTCAGACCTTGCAGCACGCCTTAAAACGCGCCACGCCAGCGCCCACCAAAGCAGGAACAGCACAGGGGATAACGCCAGCACACCAATGGACACCCAGGCCCAGACATAGTGGAAGACAAAGCTTGCGGGATAGTTGCGCAGCACCTTCTCCGGCTGCGCCAGGCGGCTGGACAAAAGCCCACCTTTATTCCTGCTGAAATCATGCACCAGCATCAGGCCATTGCCGCATAGCACAAAGTTCACGCATCCGGTATGGGCAAAGTGATAGGGGCCCGGCAGGGCGTATTCCTGCAACAGAGATTCAACCGTCTCCGAATAGAGGCAATGCGCGTCTTTCAAACTGCGAACATAGGCCAGATTCTCCTCCGATGGCCGTACAATGAACACGCGGCTGTAGACATGCTCGTCCTTGTAATGCGGATTTTCTGAGAGTTGGAGACTTTCCCATATCTCATTCGGCTCACCCCAGCAGGGGTAATGCCAATCGCGGTCAGGCAGCAGATAATAGACCGGCCATCCGGCCACAAGAAGCAGCCAGAGGCCCACCAGTCCCCACCACAACATGCGGTGGCAGCACCATCTCTGCGGGGTGGGCTTTTGGTGTTTCATGGGCGGAGCAGGGGGCTGTTATCGTTCTTGCTCCATCTCGCGCAGGATGCCCTGAGCCGCCCGGGCGATATCCGCCTGCTGCAGCAGCCAGGAGACGATGACCACGCGCCGGGCACCGGCTTGCAACACGGCGGGCAGGGTGGTGGCATTGATACCGCCGATGCAGAACAAGGGCATATCCCCGGCAGCGGCTTGGGCGGCGGCAATGTCATCCAGCCCGATGGAGGGGCGCCCGGGCTTTGTGCCGGTGGGGAACAGTGGCCCGAAGCCGATGTAATCTGCCCCCTCCAGCCTGGCCTGCTTTGCTTGCTCCAGACTGTGTGTGGAGCGGCCCACGAGCACCCCCGGGCCAACAATGTTGCGCACGGCAGTCAGGCTCCCGCCATCCTGCCCCACGTGCACGGCATCTGCCCCAATCTCGGCGGCCATGTCCGGGTAGTCATTCAGCACAAAGATAGCGCCACGCTCGCGGCAGATAGCTTGCATCTCCACAGCCCAGGCTTTCACCAGGGGCAGCGCCTGGCCTTTGGCGCGGAGCTGGATGATGCGCACGCCCCCATCAATCAGCGCATGGGTGCGCGCCGTCACCTGTGCGGGCTCGGTGTACCCCATATCCACAATACCATACAGTCGGCAAGTCGCAAGAAGCTGTTTCATGTGGAAATTCATGCCACAAAGCGCGCAGCTCTACAAGCAAAAACACGAAAAGACATGAATTTCAAATGGCATATTGGCAACGTTCCCCGCGCCACAAGCGCAGCTAACCTTACACTTCCAACTTGCAACTTGCAACTTTCAACTTTCAACTTTCAACTTCCCAACATGACGTGTTGTCGGCTTGCGCTCTGCATGCCCCGGCGCTACAATCCCACCATCATGGAAACTTTGGTATCTAGTGGCATCATCGAGTCGTATTTCAACAAACTGCAGAGCAACCTCGTGCTGGATGCCGCCATCGTCGGCGGTGGCCCCTCCGGTATTGTGGCGGCCTACTATCTGGCCAAGGCCGGGCACAAAGTCGCGTTGTTCGACCGCAAGCTCTCCCCCGGTGGCGGCATGTGGGGCGGCGCCATGATGTTCAATGATATCGTCGTGCAGGAAGAGGCCATGCCCATCGTGCGCGAGCTGGAGCTCACCCACAAACCCTACCGCGAGGGGACGTACATCATCGATTCCGTGCATGCCACGGCCGGTTTGCTCTACAAGGCCACCCAGGCCGGTGCCACGATTTTCAACTGCTATTCGGTGGAAGACGTGGTGTACAAGCAGGGCCGCGTGGGCGGCGTGGTGGTCAACTGGACCCCCGTCCTGCGCGAAGGCCTCCATGTCGACCCCCTCACCATCATCGCCAAGACCGTGTTGGACGGCACCGGTCATGATTGCGAAATCGCCAAGACCGTCGCCCGCAAGAACGGCGTGAAACTCAACACCCCCACCGGTGGCGTCGTCGGCGAAATGAGCATGGACGCCGCCGAGGGCGAGCGCTCCACCATCGACAACACCAAGGAAATCTACCCCGGCCTCTTCGTGTCCGGCATGGCCGCCAACGGCGTGAGCGGCAGCTTCCGCATGGGCCCGATTTTGGGTGGCATGCTCATGAGCGGCAAGAAAGCCGCCGAGCTCATGGGCGCCGCGATTGCTCAATAAATCTTCAATCCCGCCCCCTGGGGCGGGATTGCGCTTCTTCCTGCTTCGCGCTCTGCTTACCTCGCTATTGCGTATGTATGTGGGGTAGTTAAAAACACAACACCAATGCGTTGTAAATATTTGTGTAAAATCGTCGATTCAATCGACGATTTTACACAAAAAGGCATAATGCCTTGATGCGTAGGGTGTTGTTTCTCCATTCCACCTGCTTTTGGGGTGAGTATTCAAAAAAAAGAGCAGGGGCTTTTGAGCTTGTCATCACCCACGCTTCATGATACGCTCGGAGAGTGGCGCCAAGCGTGCCTCATCGCTGCGTGATGAGGCCTTGCCTTTTGCCCCGCCATAAATTCCCTTTGATTACCACCACTCCCGCCCGCCGGGCGGGAATTTCGCTGGCGGCCATGCCGCCAATTTTGCTTCGGGTATCTGCCCGAAATTTCGCTCTGCTATCGGCAGAATTTCACTACTTCCCCGGCAAAGCGCGCCGAATGTAGCACCTTTTGGCCCGTCCAAAAATGACCTCCTTTACCTCCATTCTCCCTCTCTCTCGCGCGCGACGCTCCTGCGGTTACGTGCGCGCATTGGCCCCTGCGCAAAAAAATGCTTTTGCCCCCAACTTTCGGCTTGTCATCCGCCCCCTGTTTGTGGCATAGTGTGGGGTGAAGGGTGTTCATGTCTCATCGCGCGAGAGCACGCGAGCCCTCTTCACACTCTATAATCAACTATAAACCAAATAAATAAACTATGAAATTACACTTACCGAAGGCTCTCTTCACTGCGGTGATGGCAGTCTTTGCGCTGTCTCAGACCACTTATGCTGAGACATATAACTTGCTGGAAAGCTCGGATGGTTGGACGCTCAATGGCTTCTCATACAATCCTGATACCGATATAATCAGCAAGAGTGGCTCATGGGGTGATGTCAAGACTGCTACCTACTATGATGCCAATACAGTATATACTGTGGGCGATGACAATACCTTGCAGTTCGACCTGACGTTTAAGACTACTGGTGGCGCATCTGGCGCCTCTGCGAACAACTACGTGTTGACGTTTGCGTTCATGGGCGCGGACGACAAGATTGTGGTGGGTGGTGACTATTATCACGCTACTGCAATGGGGTATGGTACGCCGGAAAGCATTGACACCTCCTACAATGATGAAACCACTAATCTGACATCGTTCTCCACGCAGATTGACGGAGAAACGGTGGCTGCCAACCGTGCATGGAATACGGAGTATACCGTCAATGGCATGGTGACCTATGCCGATGAAAAGTATTCTCTCGTTCTTACACTGAACGATGGTGCCAATGAATATAAGACTGATGCTATCGATTTGGGCTCCACATTCAACCTGACGAGCTTCACGATGACCGGTGCTGGTGGCTCTGACCAACTGACGTCACTGACCATTACCGGCAATATGCTTGTCAGCCGCTATGATGCCACCGTAAGCGGTGATATGGCTGTAGCTGATGCCTCTTGGTCTTTGTTGGGTGATACGTATACAACAGATCAGATTAACCTGACTGATGGCTCTGCCAAGTTGGGCCTGAGCGGCTCCGGCGAAGGCGCCTCCATCACGTTTGCATCCGGCACCAACGTGCAAGGCGTTGAAATCTTGGCTGGTTCTGTTATCATGAAGAGTGATGGCGGCATGACTACCGGTACTCTTCTGGCTAAGGATGGCGCATCTGCCACGATTGCCACAGAGATGACTGCCGGCAGCGTGAGCGGTGCTGTGACTATTACGGAAACTGGTAAGCTTGTTTACACCGGTACGGATATGGGCTTCCTTGGCTCCACGACCGGTACAGGCACGATTTCTCTCGCCGACGGCAAAACCATCGCAGCCGGTACCAATTCTTCCTTTGCTGGTGTGATTGATGTTGCAGCTGGCAAGCAGTTGAATTATGGCAACGATCAGGGCAGCGCGCTCAGCCTGAGCTCTGCCACAGTGCAGCTCAATGAGGGCAGCACGCTGTATGTGGAAGCATATGGCGCTACGCTCGGCATTCTCGATGTGCAGGGCAACGCCACTTTGCGTGCTTATGATAGCAATGGTGCTGCCAGCGCAGCGTTGACCATTGGTGAGGTTCGCATCGCCGCAAACAAGACCTTGGCTACCCGAACGAATTGGGAGGGTATGCTGGTGTTTGATAACCTGAATGCCGAAGGTACTCTGGAGCATAATCCGCCGGCAAGTTCAACACCGCTGGTTATCAATGCAATTGAGAAGTCGGGTGCTATCAAGGTCACCAATGCCAGTGGTAAGCTTACTTTGGGCGCGGGTGCCAGCTCGGTGCTTAATCTTGGCGGTGATGTAACAAACGCCGGCACGCTGATTATCAAGGGCCAGCTGGCCGGTGAATCCACCATCAGCGGTGGTACCATCAATGTGGAGAGCACCGCTTCTGTGACCGGTGATATCACCTTCGGCTCCAACATCACCCTGGCCGGCACGCTGCAGAACAGCGGCAGCCTGACATTGGGTGGCAACGTGAGCGTGAGCGGCGTTGAAGGTCTGACTACTGTCGAAAACGCCACAGTGACCTACAGCTCCAACGAGGGTAAGGATGGCTATATTGCCAGTTCCCAATACTACGTTGTGCAGGGCACAGGCTCTGCCACATCCAGCCTGACCGGCACTTCTGTGCTGACCTCCGGCGGTGTGGAGATTGGTACCATCACCCAGAGCGCAGATGGCAAGAGCCTGGTGGCAGATGTGGCCTTGGATGCCCCCGGTGGTATCTGGTACGTCAACACGCAGGACTTCACCATCGATGGTAATGATACCAACCTGGCCAAGGACGCGACGGGCTATAAGGTGGCAGCCGGCAAGACGCTGACCATCGCCGCCAACCAGAACGGCACCATGACCGCCGGCAAGATTCTCTCTGAAACGACGGGTGCAGGCAACATCACGCTGACAACGGATGCGGTGATGACCGGTGCAGCCCAGGCTACGGGCAAGTTGACCGTGAGTGGCGCAACGCTGACGGTTGATGCAGGTGGCGTTTTTGTCAATGATTTCACCAATACCTATCTGAGCTCGTTCTCCAGTATGGAGCTGGATGGCGCCACCATCAATTACCAAGGTCATAAGACCACTTGGCAAAGCGTGACGGTGGGCAGCAACGGTGCCACGCTGAATATTCGTGACATGGGTGAGTACCCCAATGATACGGTGGATATGATTACCTTTGCCGGTACAACCACCCTCAATGGTGCTCTGACTATCCAATCTGCAACGTTTGGTAACTATGGTGATTCCTGGAAATTCGGTGTCAATATCGAATCTCTGACAGGTGAGGGTGATTTATCCGTCATTTCCTCTACTACAGCTAGTCCGTCTGAAACCAGCAAGGTTAATGTGAAGTTGCAGGAAACCTACACAGGCACACTGTCCCTGACGCACAACCTGGGCACAGCAACGCAGCTGAACGTGACGGCTGATGGCGACATCAACCTGGAAGGTTTGAACGTGAGCGGTGGCTCCGGGGCCCAGGTGGACCTGAGCGGTGTGACCGGAACCAAGAACCTGGGTGCCGTTTCCGTGGGTGCCAACACCACGCTGAACCTGCAGGGCACGATTGGTGATATGGTCGCTACGGGGGATGGCACTATCTCCCTGGCAGATGGCACGGCATTCACCGGCACGGCTTCCATCGCCAACGGGCTGACGCTGGCCGGCACCATCACCAACTCCGGCAACCTGACGTTGACCGGCGGGCTGACGGCCTCTTCCCTCGAGGTGTTTGATGCCGCAGGTGAAAGCGCCATTTCCTACGCCAATGGCGATGTGGAAGGCAATGGTTACCTGAGCACCGCGCTCACGATTGTGCAGTCTGCCGCCGACAGCAGCCAGCTGACGGCAAATGGCCTGACCCTGACGGTGGCTGGTACCGCTTACAACCTGAGCCAGAATGGCAACGATTTGCAGCTGATCATCTCCGGCGATGGTGGTGAATACTACGTCACCAACACGCAGGATTATGCTGCCGGTACCAAGATTGCCGATGCCGCTACGACGGGCATCGTCATGAACGGTGGCACGCTGAACCTGAACACCGCCCTGGCCGATGGTATCTCCATCAGCACGGCTGCGGCCGGCAGTGTCATCAACGTGGCCGATGGCGTGACGCTGGCCAACAGCTCTGTCACCGCAGGCAGCACCAAATCCACCATCACCGGTGGCAGCACCGCTGTGTACGACATGGGCTCCGGCTGGAGCGTTGAGAAGATGGTAGATCTCGGCTTAGGAGAGCACGCCGTGAAGGTCACCTTTGGTGAAGACTGGAATGGCGTGACTTTGCTGACGAATGTTACCATCGGTCAAAGCAATCTGGACAGCTTCACCAGGGAAGGCGGCACGCTGAAGCTGGTGGGCTACAGCGGCTGGATGAGTTTCATTGGTAGCGATGCTACCGTTAATTCCAACCTTGTGCTGGAGAACTACGCGAACACCGTTGATGGTGTCACCACGACGAAGTCTGCCTTTGTCTTTGATGATAACTCTCAGGGTAAGAAGTACAACTTCAACGGTAACATCAGCGGCAGTGGTGATTTCCAGATTGCTTCCCAGGCTGAGAGCTCTGCTACCATCACCTTTGCCGGCGATACGGAGGAGTGGAAGGGTGGCATCGTGGTCACAAATGCATACAACAGCACCGGCAATGGTAAAAACAGAACCAACACTGTCGATGTGAACCTGACGGCTGGTGGAAATATCTTCTCCGCAGACGGCAACAAGGGCTTTGTGATGGATCGCGCCAGCACCAATGATGGTGACAACATCATCAATCTGAACATCGGCAACGCCGATGCCGCCAGCACAATGAACGGCGCCATCTCCATGGGTGAGAATGCAGATGACCGCGCTCAGCTGAACCTGACGGTGAAGGGTAACACCACCTTCAAGAATGAGGTGGAAGTGACCAGCCTGACGGTGGATGCCAACAAGACCGCCACCCTTGAGGCTGCGACCACCACGGACGCCCTGACCACAAACGGCACAATCAAGGTGACGGGTAATGGCAGCCTGACCTACGGCGGCACGACCACGGTGTGGGCTCCCTACACCGGCTATAACACGGAAGCAGCTGCTGCCACCATCACCAGCGATGCCATCACCGGTGGTTCGGTGACCATCAACAACGCTGAGGATGTGACGGAATCCCGCGTCATCAGCGATTCCGCTATCTCCAAGTATGGTGAAGGCACGGCCAACGTAGCAGTGGGCGACACGAACGCTGCGGTATGGGTGGAAGAGGGCAACCTCGCTATGACCGCTGCCAATGGCTCCACCTCCGTGGCCGAGATGACCATTGCTGCCGGCTCTCAGGTGAGCACCACCGGCAATCTGACGGTGACGGATTCGCTCACCATCCTTGCTACGGATGCCCTGTCTGTGACCGGCGCGCTGACCCTGGCTGGTGCCGAAATCAACCTGACGAACCTGACCCTGCAGGAAGGTGTGACCAGCTACACGCTGGGTACGGTGACGACAGGCGACATCGATACAACGGGCGTGTCGCTCAAGTTCGGTGCTGATCAGCTGGCTGCTGCCGGGTTCGAGGGCTACACCGCCACGGTGGGCGCTTCCGCCACGGATGCTACCGCTCTGGTGCTGACGCTGACGGCTCCCGAGCAGCCGGGCGAACCTGACCCCGGTGTGACGACGCTGACGGAAATCACCATCACGGGTGGTACGTACGCAGACAATGTGCTGACCTTCACCACGACGGCAGACCTGACGAACACCGTCTTCGGCGATAAGCTGGACGCTATCATGAGCGAAGAGGTGTGGGCCGCTATCGTGGGTGCTACCACGCTTCCTGAGGAAGTGCTGGTCAGCTTCACTGATGCTAACGGTGCGCTTATCGACTTCGACGGCGATGGCACGGCTACGGCCCCCGCTATCACCATCAATGGCGAAGGCACCAAGGGTGCTCAGGTGCTCACGGGCAACGGCACGATTGTGGGTGGTTATGTGACCTCCTACATCCCCGAACCGACCACCACCACGCTGAGCCTGCTGGCTCTCGCCGGTCTGGCTGTTCGCCGCCGCCGCAAGTGATGAAATTGCATCCGCTTACGCTGAAGCTTCAGCGTGACAAGCATTGAACCATTTGGCTCGCTCTGCTCGCAGGGCGAACCAATTTTTTGAAGTACGAGTTACGAATGACGAAGTACGAATGTTGGAATCCCGCGCGCGTTGCGCGCCGAGATGAGAGCCCCGCAAGCGGGGCTTTTCCCTTGCGGCGCAGCTGCAAGGTGACGTAAGCCCGGGAACCCGGGCGACAGCCCATAGCCGGGGGTAAGCCGCGATAGCGGCGCAACCCCCGGTAGCCACAAAAACACGAACCGGAGTCCCGACAGGGCCGACAGCACGGTGGCGGCATCCACCAGGCTTGAAGTATGAAAAACGCTGCTGTCGGCCTCCGCAAGCGGGGCTCAAGATGCCCTTGTGGCGCAGCCGCGATGTTCCTGCGTCCGCAGGCCGCTGTTCCCGTAGCGCGTTGCGCGCCACGCTTTGAGGCCGTGCCAGGGCGGGCCCGGAGTCATTGGGGGGATAGGAGGTAAGCGCTGTACGCCGGGTGAAAAGGGGAGGTAATCAAAGAGTTTTACCGCTCGGCACGCTCATGGAGGGAGAAGGCGGCGGGAGTGTGGCGGATGCGTGGTTTTTGGCCGGGGAGGAGCCAGACTTCGATGATATCGAAGCGGATGGGGACCTCTTTGCCGAGGAGTTGGAGCCAGCGGAGGGCGCCGGAGCGTTGCTTTTGGCGTTTGTAGCGGTCTACCGCGCGGGCGGGGGCGCCGGAATCGGGGGAGGTGGTGGATTTGACCTCGCAGAAGACGAGGGTATCGCCTTGGCGGCAGACGAGGTCGATTTCGCCGGCGTTGCCCCAGCGGAAATTGTGGCGGAGGATACGCATGCCATAGGCGCGGGCCCAGGAGGCGGCGACGAGCTCGCCATACTGCCCGATGTAGGCGGTATCGGGGCGGGTATCAGAAGCCCAGGGGCAGTTCCATCTGTGCAACAGGTGCAAACGAGCGGCGATGGTGTGGCGTAATTCCATATTGTTGGATGGCTTGCATGTGCTCGCGGGTGCCGTAGCCGGCGTGGCGCTCGAAGCCGTATTGAGGGTATTGGGTGGCGAGCTCGTGCATGTAGTGGTCTCGCGTGACTTTGGCGAGGATGCTGGCGGCGGCAATGCTGAGGCAGCGGGCATCGCCTTTCACAAGGTTGCGGGAGGGGAGGGGGAAGCCGGGGACGGCGAGTCCATCAATCAGGCACATATCGGGCAGACGGGGGAGCCCCTGTGCGGCGCGAGCCATGGCCAGGTGGGTGGCGCGCAGGATGTTCAGCTTATCAATTTCTTCGACACTGGCTTGGGCGATGCATTTGAGAACGCAGTCATCGGCCATGAGGGCGGCGAAGAGAGCCTCGCGTTTGCGGGCGGTGAGTTTTTTGGAGTCGTTGAGCCCGGGGAGCTCGTAGCCCTGGGGGAGGATGACGGCAGCAGTGACCACGGGACCTGCCAAGGGGCCGCGGCCGGCTTCATCGATGCCGCAGATGGTGGTGCAGCCTGCCTGGCGGGCGGCTTCTTCCTCCTGCATGTCGGGGTGGGGCGGCAGGTCGATGGTGGTGCGCTTGCTCATGGTGCGGCGGCGGATTTGGCTTTCTTTTTGTTGCGCTTGAGGGCCTCGGAGAGGGATTGGCCGGCCTCGATGGTGTGCAGGGCTTCGATATCATCCAGATAGCGGCTGAGGTGGGTGTCGGGGCCGGGAGATTCGCGGCGGAGGAGGCGCATGGCTTCCTGATAGGTCTGGAAGCCGGCTTTGTTGGCCTGGCCCAGGTGGGTGATTTCGTACCAATCGAGGTAGTCTCGCCCGCGGATGGAGGTGGCCACATAGGCGGCGCGCAGTTCTCGCAGGGGCAGGAGAATGTCTTGCACGGCATCGGGGGAGGCGCCGTTGAGCAGCTCGCCGATGGCGCGGCAGTACTCGGTGATGATGGGGCGGTAGCCGGGGAAGCAGCGGTGGCTCAGCTCGGTAAGACGATCGACACAGGGGCGCATTTGCTTGCGCCATTCGGGCAGCGCAGTGAGGGCATACACATCATCCGCGTTGACGGGGCGGGGGGCGGCGGTTTCCTCATCAAAGTACATGACGGTGAGCGCCTCGACGAGTTGCTCCTCCGTTTCCATGGGGGTGAGAGCCTCTGTGGCGCGGGGGAGGGAGAGCGCAGCGAGCTCCAGCGCCCACCATTTGTTGAGCAGGTTGGCATCGATGCCGAGCTCGTAGAAGTGCGAGGCGATGATGTCTTTGGGCGAGCCTTCCTCCAAGATGGATTCCACGACCATTTCGCGCAGCTGCACAAGGCCACCGGGGCGGTTGATGAGGCTCATCATGAGCACGCCGCAGGAGACCTCGTATACCTGGCGGGTGGTGGCATCCAGGTTCCACGCATTGTCGGTGGAGATGATTTCCTCGGGCGAGAGCATTTCGGCGCGTTCAAACAAATTGCGGTAAAGGCGGCGGTCTGCCTTGCCGGTTTTCCAGAGCACAGCTTGCTGGATGCCGGTGACCATCCACATGGGCATGTTGATGGATTCGGGCAGGGCATCGGGGCGTACCTCGCGCAGGGCGCGCTCATAGAGCAGCATGGTGATGATGGCGTTGGTGAGCTTGTCGACATCGATGCCGCCGCCGGGGTACACGCGTATTTGCAGGTTGGGCTCGTGGCCGATGATGCTGATGCGGGTGCGGATGGGATTAGCGCGGGGCGCATCTGTGGGCGCACCCAGCAGGCGGATGGAGATGCCGTATTTCCAATCGGCCTCCATGCCCAGCAGCTTGTTGACGTGGCCTTTGATTTCATCTGCCTTGGTGGCGATGGCGCCCATGCGCAGCGAATCGCCACCGCTCACGGAGAACATGCGGGATTGCGACACCACGTGGTCATCCGGCTCAGTCACGGCTTTCAGCGCTTTTTCCGCGGCGCGTTGCTGGGCCGCCGTGGGCTCGGCTTGCAGCAGGGCATCTCCACCGCCCTCTTCCTGAGCCGTGGCCAGGGTACACAGCAGTGCCCCTGTGGTCAACCAACGCTGCATGCCATGTATCTGCATGCATGCATCCTACCAAATGGCGCATGAAAAAACAAGGTAAATGCGCATCATCTGTGTTCCCCTTCTCCGGACGGGATTTTTGCGCTTGTGGCAGTAGACTTTGAGCCCCGCAAGGGGCAAATTACCTTTGATTACCTCTGATTACCTTTTTCCACTCCCCCCCCAGCCGGGCCATCAGGGAATGGCTCCGGCATCGATGAGGATGCGGCGTTTGGTGGGGTTTTTGACGTAGTGGAGCGGCATGCGGTGCTGGTGGTCAACGGCGTTGACATCTGCACCGTGGCGGATGAGGATGTGAAGGATGTCATCCGGGCAGGAGGTGGCGGCGGCGTACATGAGCAGGCTGCGGCCGTGGCCATCGGTAGCGTTGGCATCGGGCCAGGCGGCGAGCAGGCGCTCCAGCAGGGCGGTGTTGCCGCTATCAATAGCCTGGCACATGGCCTCGTAGGCGGAGGCCTGGTCTGTGGGGAGGGTGGCTTTTTCTGATAAGCGCGCAACGATGGATTCTGCCCCGGCCCCGGCGGCAATGGCGCAGGAAAGGGTGGAGGGAGCCCCCTTGCGGGTCAGTTCGGGGTCTGCCCCGGCTTGCAGCAGCATGTCGAACACCTCCACCCACGCCGCGGAGGCTGCGAGTTTGAGCGCCGTCATGCCGTGGTCATCCATGGCGTTGGGGTTGGCCCGGGCTCGGAGCAGGGCGCGGATGGCCGGCATGTTGCCGCAGTCGACCGCGGTCATGAGGGCGGTGCGGCCATAGCGGTTGGGGGTGTTGATATCGGCCCCACTCTCCATCAGGAAGGCAATCATGCCCTGAAAATGCGCTGAAATGGCATTTTGCAGGGGTGTGTTGTGCGGGTAGGTGTCATCTGCCCGGGAAAGGGCGTTGGCATGGTGCACGGCGGCTTGCAACTGCCGGTGCAGCGAGGCGGCAGCGGCGCGGTCGCCCGGGTGGTTGCAGCGTTCTGCCAGAAAAGCCGCAAAGTAGGTGGCATCATCCAGCGTGAGCAGGGGGATGGAGCGCATCTCTTCCGCTGCCACCATGGGCAGTCGAGAGGCGATTTCGAGCGCCACTTTGGTGTGGCCACAGGCGATGGCCATGCGCAGTGGCAGGCGGTGCAGGTGGGTGGGGCTGGCCCCGGCGTTGAGCATTTGGCGCACCAGGGGCAAGCTACCGCCGGCGGCGGCGTAGATGAGCGGGGTGCGCCCCTTGGCATCGGGGGCATCGGTGGGCTTGCCGCCCATGATGTTGAACGCCACGGCATTGCCCACGGCTGCGGCATACATGGGGGCATTGGCGCCGGTTTTATCGCGGTCTTGCGGGCTGGCCCCATGCTGCATGAGCAGGCGCACCATCTCGCTGTCGGCATAGCGGGCTGCTTCCATGAGCGCGGTGCTGCCGTTCTGATCCCGGCTGGTGGGTACGTAGCCCATGTGCAGGGCGGTGCGCGCCAGCTCTAGGGAGCCGCCACGGGCTGCGGCCATGAGCAAATCATAGCCATCGCGCGTCTTCAGTTTGGGGTTGACGCCCTTGCTGATGAGGTCGTAGAATAATTGGGTGCTGCCCCCCATGGCGGCATAGTGCAGGCTGGTGCGGCCCAGGCGGTCGCGGGTGGTGGGATTGGCCCCGGCATAAATCAATTCGCGGCAAATGCGCGTGTTGCCCCCCATGCAGGCGTATTGGAACAGCGTGGTGCCTTGCGCATCGGCTGCTATTGCGGCCAGCGGTGCCAGCTTGTACACCTTGGCAAAAATGGCGTAGTTGCCGCCCTGGGCTGCCATCATGAGCAGGCGAACATCCCGCGGCGCGGCGATGGCGGGGCTGGCTCCATCTGCCAGCAGTTGGTCAAAAATCTCTTGTTCACCGGCCTGTGCAGCCAGCATCAGGGCGGTGTGCCCTTGCTGATCGGCGGCGTTGATATCGCCACCCAGGCGGTGGTTGTTGAGTGCGGCTGCCAGGCGCAAGCGCAGCTTTTTCTGCCGTGGAGTGGCTTGTTCAGCCTTATCTTTGAGCTGCAGGACGGCTTGTTGGTACACCCCGGGCGGCGCCGAGGGTGCCCCGGTGGCGATGCTTCCCATGAGACCAATGATGATGGCACATGCCAGACTTCCTCCTCTCATACTCTCATCATAGCAAATGAGCGGGCAAGGAACAATGAAAAAAGGTGCTGTGAAAGCTAAAAAATCCGTGGGCTCCAACAACTGGTTCGCCCCTGAGCTCATGCAGAACTCAGGGGCGATGAAAGGCGTAGCACCTTGGGGGGCTTTACTTGCCGGTGGCGAGGATTTCGCTCAGGGGCAGGATGATGAAGCCGATACCGCGGTTGCCGTTCTTGCCGTTGGTGTGGGAGGTTTCGTAGATGATGCCTACGTTCTTGTCATCCACCATGGCCACGCAGGAGTAGCCCATGCAGCGGCGGGCGTCATAGGTGAGCGGCTTGCTCCAGGTCTTGCCATCGTCCTCGGAGTAGCGGATGCCCATGTCGAAGCGGCCGCCGGAGGTAGCAGGGTTGGAGAAGAGGAGCATGGGCTTGCCATCCACCGTGGCATTCACCAGAGAGCCTTGGCAGGTGGGCTCAGGCAGAGCGGTGAGGTTGGTTTCATGCGGTGTCCAGGTCTCGCCCAGGTCCTTGGTCACGTAGACCACGCGCTTGCCGGAGCGGTTTTCGTTGCGGCAGTTGAGCATGATGGAGCCATCCTGCAGCTCGGCCACCTGGCATTCGGAGGTGCGGTGGGGGATACCCTTGCCATACTTCCAGGAGAGGCCGCCATCCGTGGAGTAGCAGATGGTGCTCATGCAGTTGTACTTGGCGCCGGTCTGCCAAATCTGGGCGGGGAAGACGATGACACCCTTGCTGGTGGTGATACCGCAGCCGGGGCCTGCAAGGATGCAGTTCCACTCGTCTTTCTTGATTTGCTTGGTGGGGGTGACGTGCTGGTAGCTCCAGGTCTTGCCATCGTCATCACTGTACACCATTTCCCACTGGCCGGTGGTGTAGTAGTTGTTGCCGGTCTTGGAGGTCCAGAGCGAAGCGCCACCGGAGAAGTGGCAAGCCAGAGCCTGAATCCAGATGCGGCCGGTCTTGTCTTGCACGATGCAGGGGTCGCCACAGCCGTTGGCACCGCCGGGGCCGGAGTCCATGCACACGGTGGGCAGGGACCAGGTCTGGCCGCCGTCTGTGGAGCGCACAGCCGCCACATCAATATCGGCGCAGAGGTCACCTTCGTGGTGGTAGCGGGCATCAAAGCAGCCCACCAGGGCGCCGGAGGCCGTGCGGATCATACCGGGAATGCGGAATGCCACGCAGTCGCGCCCGGGGGCACCATTGGGCTGGTTGCCCACTTTTTCGCCGGGCAGCGCCATGAGGTGGCCCACGCGCTGTGTCACGGTGGCGGGAGCCTTGTAGCTCTTGCCATCGACGGTGAGTTCTACGTTGTTGAAGCTGACAGAGCCACCCACGCGAGCTGTATCGGTGGGAGTGGCATCAATCCAGAGGGTGGATTCACCAGCGGGCAGCACAGCGCCATCAAACTTGATGGTGACATTGCCGTTGGCATCCGGCTGGGCGGAGCCAAACACCTTGATGTTGTGCATGTTCGTGCCATCTTGGGTGCCGGTGCACAGGGAGACGTTCTTCACCTGGTCTGCGGGGCTGATGTTGAGGCTCAGGCTGTTGATGCTCTTGGCATCCTTCACGCCGGTCGTGGCCACATTCACCTTGATGACGGGGTTGATGGGAGCGCGGCGGAACATGGGGTACACGCCCGGGTTGCTCAGCTCCAGCTTTTTCACGACCATCGGGCCGTTGTGCAGTTCCAGGTCATCGATGAGCACACCGCCATTCTCGGCAGAGGTGCAGACCATGCGCAGGGCCTTGGTGCCGGCGGGAATGCGGGCTTCCATGTGGCGCTTGAAGCCACCGGGACCAATCTTGGATTCTTCGCTGATTTGCTTTTCGCTGCCATTGGCGGCCACGGCAATCAGGCGGAACTGGAACGGGGGTCTGCGCGTCCAGCGCTCCATCCAGAAGCCGCAGGGCGTTTCTTCGGCCAGCGGGGCATCAAAAAGGATTTCTACTTTGTTGTTCTCGCCGCCATGGATGTGCAGGGAGCGCTTGCCCGTGCGTACATGGTGCGTGTTGATAGAGGCATGCCCGGCCGGTGCGCTCAGTGCGCCGTATTCGGTCTGCCCGCTTTCAATCGGGCCACCGGGCAGGTTCTCAAAGCTTTCTGCGGCGCAAGCAAAGCCGCATGCCAGTAAACTGAGGATGGTTCGCTGTAACATGTCCCCCATATAGCATAATCTCCACCAAAAAACAAGAAAAAAGGCCTAACCCGGCGAATTTGCTCTCGTGCTGTGCGGTGGATTTTTGATGGAGAGGGCGGAAAGGGATAGGTAATCAGAGGTTTTAGACTCTGTCCGATAGGGATTATATATATTTACGCTCTTTGAAGAGGTGGGCGCGGATGGGATCGGCGGCAATGAGGTGGGCGTAGCCGATGGCGAGGGCATCCGCCGCATCGGGGGCCGGGGTTTCCTGCAGATGGAGCAGGGCGCGCATCATGAAGGCTACCTGGTGTTTGCCGGCTGAGCCGCGCCCCACGGTGGCCAATTTGACGCAGGTGGGCGGGTATTCCATGATGGGTAAATCATGCAGTGTGGCGGCCAGCACGGTGGCGGCGCGGGCAGAACCCATGGCGATGGCCGTGCGGTGCGATTGCACGTAGATGATGCCTTCGATGGCGAGTTCATCCGGGCGCCAGCGTTCGATGAGCGCCAGCACATGCTCATGAATGGCGCGCAGGCAGGCGCTCTGGGGCAATCGCTGGGGTAGGGAGAGGGTGCCGTAGTCCAGCGCGGTGACAGAGCGGTGGTCCCCCTCCAACACGGCGTAGCCAGTGTTGCGGATGGCGGGGTCGATGCTCACGACGCGCATGGACAATATCGGGGCGTGGGGCTGTAATTAGCGGCGGCGGCGGGGCTTGGCCGCAGGACGCGGCTTGCGCACCGGGCGAGCCTGGGTATCCAACAACGCGGTGTAGGCGTAGTCAAATCCCTCCAGCTTGCGGCGCTCAATCTTTTGGTTGACAAAGATTTCCACGCTCTTAGCGAAGTCTACTTCATCAGCCGTGAGTAGGGTGAAAGCATCGCCCTGTGCTTCGGCGCGACCGGTACGGCCGATGCGGTGCACGTAGTCCTCGGGGTTTTCGGGGACGCGGTAGTTGATGACGTGAGTGACGCCGTTGATGTCGATACCGCGGGCGGCCACATCTGTTGCAACGAGGATACGGTATTTATCCTCCTTGAAGCCACGCAGGGCGGCCATGCGTTCTTTCTGGGCGATGTCGGAGTGCATCACCGTGACCTGGCCCTTCCAGCCGGCGTTGGAGAGCATGTTGCCCACGGCATCGGCCTCCTTGCGGGTGCGGGTGAACACCATGAGGTTGCGGAAATCAGTAGCCTTGACCAGGGCCAGCAGCAGGTCATCGCGCTGGTCCAGCCCCACGGGGTAAAAGGCGTGGGAGATGGTGCTGGCTACCTCGCGGCGGGCGATGGCAATTTCCACCGGGTCGGTGAGGCACCACTTGGCAAAGCCTTGCAGAATCTGCGGCATGGTGGCGGAGAAGAAGAGGGTTTGGCGGCCTTCCCAGGGGCAGAGGTTCACAATCTTGCGCACGATGGGCAGGAAGCCCATGTCCGTCATGCGGTCCACTTCATCGAGCACGAGGTGCTTGACCTCCTTGAACTTCATGTTGCCGCGGTAGAAGTGGTCCACCAGGCGGCCGGGGGTGGCCACAACCACATCAACGCCTTTTTTCAGCTCTTCGGTCTGGGCGCCGTAGCCCACGCCGCCGTACAACAGGCCGATTTTGATGTCGGTGTGCGCGGCATAGGTGCGGAAGGATTCGGCCAGCTGGTCTGCCAGTTCGCGGGTGGGCTCCAGCACCAATACTTGCGGGCGCCCCAGCGGCTCAATCATAGAAAGCAGAGGCAGGGCAAAAGCGGCAGACTTGCCGGTGCCCGTCTGGGAGGCACCAATCACATCTTTCTTTTCCAGCACGCAGGGGATGGCTTGCTCCTGAATGGGCGTGGGGCTTTCGTAGCCACAGTCTTTGACCGCCTGCAATATGGGGGCTGCCAGCCCCAGTTCTTCAAATGTCATCTTGTATTCCTTTCTTCTTCGTCTGATTGTCTGTCGTAAAATGATGCATCTCAGCAGGTGAGCCAGGGATTATTGAGCTCTTCTTCCTGCAGAGAGGTGCTGGGGCCGTGGCCGCTGAACACTTCTGTCTCCGGGGAGAGAACCATCAGCTTGGCGTTGATGCCGCGCACCAGCTGGCTTTGGCTGCCACCGGGGAAATCTGTGCGCCCGATGGAACCGGCAAAGAGAATATCACCCACAAAGACCATTTCTTCTGCGGGCAACCCATAGGCCATGCCGTCCGGTGAGTGCCCGGGGATGCTGTGTACCTGCCAATTCAGCCCGGCCCAGGTGCGTTCGCAGTCGCAGGGCAGGATATCATCCACCTTGAAGGGCTCTACAGCCGGAATCCAGCCTGCGCCGCCGGCCAGGGCTTCCAAAGTGAGGTTCTGGCTGTAGGCCGCGGCGGCATGCACGCGGCAACCGGTGCGGCGCTGCAGCTCGGCTACGTCTTGCACGTGGTCAAAATGCTGGTGTGTGAGCAGCAAATCCGTCAGCTTCTTGCCCTCAGGCAAGCGGGTGGATACCCAGGCGGCAAAACCTGCCGGTGCATCGACGGCAACATACCCCTCCGGACCGGCTACCAAGTAGCCATTGCACATCACCGGACCACCCGTGTATACCTGAATATGAACGCTCACGCGCATCATTATACACCATATTTTCCCCTTTGCAAGCCGAACTTTCTGCCCCCGGAAGCTGCCCCATCAATGGAGATTTGTGAGTTACGAGTTACGAATTTGAGGTTCCCCGCGGCTACGCTGCGGCAAACTTTGAGCCCCGGGTAAGGTGAGAAAAATGAATGGGAGCCCGTAGTGGTGTCGCGACTGCGACACTGCGGTGGGCGGCAGCAACATAGCGGAGGGCGTTAGCCCGGAGCGGAAGCGTGGAACGTGGAATATGCGTATTTTTCGTTTTTGTTCATTCATCACCAATATGATAAATCCACGCTAATCGGCTCTGGGCTAGCGCCCGTCGCCTTACAATCTGTCGTCCTCCACAGCATCGCAGTCGCGATGCTGCCCGGACTCCTCATCATTTTTGCACCCAACCCCGGGTTCCGCCACTGCGTGGCTGCACCCGGGGCTACCATCTACCGCCCCGCAAGCGGGGCTCAAAGCTAGCCGCGGGGAACTTTCCAAATGTGCAATTTGCAATTCAAAAATCTGAAATCCGTTGTCGCGCATTCTGCGCGACAAATCGCCAATTCTTGGGCTGAAAGGGGTTCATCCCAGATGGTGCTGCCCATGCCATCGGTTGCACAATCTTTGGGGCTCGTGAGGCAAAAAATCACTTTTTCTACAAAAAATCATGAAATTCGCTTGACAACTTACCGCCGCAGGCGTATACTGCCGCCGTTCCCAGAACCTAGGGCTATGGTGTAATTGGCAACACATCGGTTTCTGGCACCGCTATTCGGGGTTCGAGTCCCTGTAGCCCTACTTCTTAAGGCGCACATGAATATGTGCGCCTTTTTTTGTGCCCAGAATGCTCATTTCTTACGAAGAACGATTCCAATTCCCTGATTTTTCAAGGTTTGACCAAGAATGCAGCCTTGAAAAACGACAAAATCCTACAAAAATTGTATATTTACACAAATTTTGCTTGTTTATAGAGATTCTACGTGATATTCTGCGGCGGACGAGTTATGAAAACTGACACCATATGCGTACAGAGTGGCTGGAATCCCAAGAAAGGGGAGGCCAGAGTGTTGCCTATTTTCCAATCAACAACCTTCCGCTATGAGACGAGCGACCAGATGGCTCGCTTGTTCGACCTGGAGGAAGCCGGGTTCTTCTACACACGCTTGCAGAATCCCACGAATGAGTGTGTGGCCAAGAAGATAGCGGAGCTGGAAGGCGGTGTGGCTGCCATTCTGACGTCATCCGGTCAGGCAGCTTCGTTCTATTCCATTTTCAACATTTGCGAGGCCGGCGACCACTTTGTGTCGACGTCTGCCATCTATGGTGGCACGTTCAACCTGTTTGCGGTGACGTTCAAGAAGCTGGGCATTGAGGTAACCTTTGTGGACCAGGATGCCCCGGAGGAGGAGATTCAGAAGGCCTTCCGCCCGAACACGAAGTGCTTGTTCTCCGAGACGATTTCCAACCCCTCTCTGCAGGTGCTGGACATCAAGAAGATGGCTGATATCGCGCACAAGAACGGTGTGCCCCTGATTGTGGACAACACCTTTGCCACGCCGATGAACTGCCGTCCCTTCGAGCACGGGGCCGATATTGTGATGCACTCCACCACCAAGTACATGGATGGCCACGCCACGCAGGTGGGCGGTGTGATTGTGGACAGCGGCAAGTTCGACTGGGCTGCGCATGCCGACAAGTTCCCCGGCCTGACCACGCCGGATGATTCTTACCACGGTCTGGTGTACACGGATGCCTTTGGTGCCGGTGCTTACATCACCAAGTGCACGGTGCAGCTCATGCGCGATTTGGGCTCCATCCCGTCTCCCTTCAATGCTTTCCTGCTCAACCTGGGGCTGGAGACGCTGCACCTGCGTGTGCCGCGCCACTGCGAGAACGCTCAGCGCGTGGCCGAGTTCCTGGAGACGCAGCCTGATGTGGCCTGGATCAACTACGCCGGTCTGCCCTCCAACAAGTACTATGAGCTGGCTCAGCGTCAGTTCACCAAGGGCCGTACCTGCGGCGTGGTGACCTTCGGTATCAAGGGTGGCCGCGAGCGCGCCATCAAGTTCATGGACAGCTTGAAGCTCACCGCTATCGTGACCCACGTGGCCGATGCCCGCACGTGTGTGCTGCACCCCGCCAGCCACACTCACCGCCAGCCCACGGATGAGCAGCTGATTGAAGCCGGCGTGAAGCCCGACCTCATCCGCTTCTCCGTGGGTATCGAAGATGCCGATGACATCATCGATGACCTGAAGCAGGCGTTTGCGGCTATCCAGTAAAGCCCGAGCGGTCAGATAACTCATCAACACAGCGCCCCCGTTGTTCCGACGAACAGCGGGGGCCTTTTTATATCAAAAGAGGCACCAATCGGCTTACATGGCAATCGTGCTGCCCGTGATGCAGCACAGCGCGATGATGAAGAAGAGGATGCTCAGGATGCAGGTGTTGACGCTGCGGAGCTTATTTTTCCAGGGGAAGGGCGAAGGGGGTGTGGTATCGGTGAAGATGCGGCGCACCCACGTGAGCTTCGGCTGCTCTGCGGGGACGGTGTAGGTGGAGTCGCCGCGGTGTTTGAGGTAGAGGGGGAGCAGGAGCGCCAGCGGCATCACCCACGGTATGGCAGACAGGATGAAGACAAGCATGACCTTTGTCCCGAAGGATGCGGCGCTGAAGAAGGCTTGCCGGGCAAAGATGAAGAGCAGCCCCGGTATGAGCAGCGCTCCCAACAGGCGGTAGAAAAAGTGCTCGCCGGGGTCGGGCCCGATAATCCACAGGGGGACCCCCACCAACAGGATGAACAGGAGGATTTCCCGGGGAAAACAGACGATGGGACACGACAGCACGATGATCAACGCGGGGAGGTAGATGGTTTCATCAAAGTGGACTACATCCGCGCTTTCCAGATAGAGACAGGTGAAAATCAGACTGTATGAGATGGAATAGAAACCATTGATGAAGGTGTAGCGCCGGAGCTTTTGGGTGAGGCGGGAGATGTGGCCGCGGATGTGGGCCTCGGTGTCATCTTGCGGCTGGTAACGCTGCAATAATTCTTCTTGCAGCCTTGCTTTTTGGTAGCGTTTGCGGGTGCTGTTCCAGATGAACAAGCAAATGATGCTGACGCCTGCCGCAGACATCATGCAGAAGATTTGTATGAGCTCGTATCCGGGGACGAGGAGGCACCACCCCAGAGAAATCATCATCCATTGGCTGAGTACCGGCCACAGGCTGCGCACCGAGGCATCGTATGCAAGCAATTCTGCCACGCCCGGGTGGGCATGGCAGAGGGGAAAATCATCATACGTGGCAGCGCTCTCAGTCATTGCGGACGCGTGAGCGGGGGGAGAGCACGATGGGGATACCGGCGGCACCTTTGATGCGGCTGCGGATGGTGTTGCGCAGGTACTGGGCGTAGCTGTCGGCCAGGAGTCGCTTATCGTTCACGAAAAGCACATAGGTGGGCACCGGGATGGTGGTGTACTTCTCATTCACGGCGGTGGTGGCGTAGAAGAGCTTGAGACGCTTGTGCAGCACGCGGTGCTGGCCGGGCGGGTTCATCTCCATGGCGCGCTGGAGCAGGCGGTTGAGCTCACCTGTGCCGGGCATGTTGAGGGCATCGCGCTTCACGCGCTCGATGGATTTGAAGATATCCTGCATGCCGCGGCCCTCCTTGGCGGAGACGATGGCAATGGGAGCGTAATCCAGGAAGAAGAGGTTTTCCTTGATGTGTTCCTTCACGGCATCCTTGCGGGCAGAGAGGGGGGCATCGGGGAAGTAGAGGTCAAACTTGTTGACGATGATGATGCAGGGCTTGCTCTCCTTGGCGATGATGGAGCCGATGCGGCGGTCCTGCTGGGTGACACCGGCGGCAATGTCGATGACGAGCAGGCAGATATCGGAGCGGCGGATGGCGCGCTCACTGCGGATGGCGGAGAAGACCTCCACCGAGGTGTCGCGACGGGAGCGGGGACGCATGCCGGCGGTGTCGATGAGCATGTAGTTCTGCTCGCCGCGCTTGTAGGGGATGTCGATGGCATCTCGCGTGGTGCCGGCGATGTTGGAGACGATGGTACGCTCATCTTCCATGATGGCATTCACCAGCGAGGACTTGCCGGCATTGGGGCGGCCCACGATGGCAACCTTGATGGGGGAGTCGGGGGTGACTTCCTCCAACGCATCTTCATCTTCCATATCGGTGGGGGCCTCGGCCTGCATGGGGGTGGCACCCAGGGATTTGAGGTGGCGGTTGAGCTTGGTGGCCAGCGCTTCGAACCCGCGGCCATGTGCGGCAGAGGTGAAGACGTATTCGGGGAATCCAAGGTCGGAGAACTCGCCGAGGTTGAGCTCCTGCTTATCGGTATCTGCCTTGTTGAGCACGAGGATGACCGGTGTCTTGCTCTTGTGCAGCTGGGCAGCGATGTTGCGGTCGATGGGGGTGAGGTGGTCGCGGCAGTCGCACACGAACATGATGAGGTCTGCGGCGTTGAGCGCGATGTCGGCCTCGCGTGTCACAGCGGCAGCAAAGCCGTCATCCAGCGTGGAGCCGATACCGCCGGTGTCTACCACATCGGCCTGGTAATCAGTAATGCGGACAGGAGCGGTGAGACGGTCGCGGGTGACACCGGGCTGATCATGCACGATGGCGATTTTGCGAGCCACCATGCGGTTGAAAATGGCAGATTTGCCCACATTGGGGCGGCCTACGATAGCGATGGTCGGGACGGACATGTGATATCAAAAAAGGTGCTGAGGTTAGAGGGAGGGACGATCGGAAGCGCTGTGGTACTGGTCGTCGCCCTTCTTGGAGGGAGTGTAGGGCACCAGACCGATGGTGCGGATGCCGTTGCCTGTGCTGATGAGGTCCACCGGGCCACCGCTGCGGCGGAAGAGCTTGTACTGGCTGCGGCCACCCTTGGTGTTCATGATGGAATAGGTGAAATACTCCGGTGTGGACTGGCAGAGCAGGTGCAGGTTCTGGGCGTTGTCCAGCACGATGCGCGGCTCCATGAAGTTGAGGAACTGTGCCAGATAGCAGGCACCGAGCGGCACCTTGGAATCGGCGTTAATCACCTGCCCGAAGAGGGAATCCTTGCCCCCCACGTTGAGGATTTTGACGCTCATCTCCAGGCGCTGGCCGCGGGCCTGCGTGCGGAAGGTCTTGATGCTGCCGCCGGAGGCCAGGGTGAAGGTGGCGCGGTTGGAGCTGTAGGTAGTGCGCATATCAGGCAGGCGCACTGTGGCTACCACCTTGTAGGTGCCGCTGCGGCTCAGGTTGTAGAAGGGTTTGATATCCACCTGGTAGCTGCGCGTGGCGCCGGGGGAGAGGACGAGGTCCGGGTAGCGGGGGGTGGCTTTGGGGGTGAGGGTGTTGCCCAAATCACGGCTGGAGACGTTGAAGTTGAGCCAGCTGCGGCCGGGTGTGTTGGTGAACTTGATGGTTTGATCCGTGTGGTTCACCAAGGTGATTTTGAGGCCTACGCTTTCACCCAGCAGGAAATCGCGGCGGACGGGGTCCAGGCGAACATCTACCTGGGCCAAGGCCTGACCTGCCAGCAGGATGAGTAGAAGTGTGAAAAGTTGGGTAATGTGTTTCATGATACGTTATGGGTTGGGAAGGGTGGGGTATACAATGCGGAAACCGCGAGATTCATGTTCTGTGCCGGGGTTGGTGTCATGCAGGACAGCGTTTTCTCCCGCTGCCATGACCAGGTGGCATTTGGGCGTGACTACATTAGCAGCTTGTGTGTCATTTGTCCATTCCTGAATGTCGGGCTGCTCTGTTTGGGTGCGTACCTCTGCCAGAAGAGCGCTGCCCGGCAGGCTCCCTCTCACATAGGTGGCGTAGGCGCGCGCTGCCCAGAAGGAAACACCCGTGACAGGGGAGCCGGGGCTGAGCTTGCGGCCCTGGTAAAGGCTTTTGGCGTTTGCGGCTTTGAGCTGGGCTTTCCAGTTGCGCGGGGTGAAGTCTGACTGGCCATCGGGCAAGCCGCGGAGAATGCGTGCTTTTTGGCCTTTGTTCATGCCGGCATAGGCGGCCAGGAATTGCTCGTACGCGAGGATGGAGACAGGCTTCTTGGCCACGTAGACTTGCTCCTTTTTGTTTGTTGGCTTGCAGACGAGGTAATCGCCCACATCGGGGGAGATGGATTCCGGCTCGGTGGGGGCAAGCAGCACCCCTGCAATGGCGCAGAAAATCAGGAACAGCAGCGCGTGGATGGCAAAGTGAATGTTTTTGCGGGCGGCGCGGCGCTGCTTGAGCTTGGCGCGCTGCAACGATGCGGGGGAAACTTGCTGGGTAGCGGTGGACGAAAGGGGCGTGTTCTCAAGCTCGCCCAGCTGCTCGCGGATAATCTTGGCAGTCTCTGCAACGCCGGCCCAATCCATGAACTGGCCTTCATACCCCTCTCTTATCCATTGTATCAGGGTGGCCACGCGTGTCTGGCCGGCCATATTGGTGGGGAGGAGGGGTTGCAATTCATCTGCCAGCACTTGCATGATTTGCTCGCGGGAGATGGTGAGCTGCTTGTTGTCGTAGACCGGCGAGAGGAAGCGGGCGATGGGGGTGCCACCGGTGCTTTGCGTCAGGAAAATATCGGCCCGGGTGAGGGGGGCGGCTTGCAGGTGGGCTTCATCGCAGGCAATGTAGAGCTGCGCCACCGCTTCCAGAATGATGCAGATTTGGCTTGGGGTGAGCTGCTCTTCTTGCTGGTGATAGCTTTCCAGATTGGTGCCCGTGGGCTTTTCCTGGGTGATATACCAGGTGCCATCAGACACCATGGATTCATACACATTCGTCACACCCGGCAGCTTGGCAGCCACACGGGCGCGCGCCGTTTTCAGGAATTGGTTGACGATGGCTTGCGCAGAGCCGGGGTAGAGCACTTCGATAATCACCTGGCGGTCGACATGCTCTTGCCGGGCGGCAAAAATCTCGCTGTTTTCGCGAGCTCCCAGCTGGTGGGTCAGGATATAGCTCCCCAGCGGCTGTGGCAAATCCGGGAAAATCTGGCTCATGGTGTGGGGGTGTCTATGTCTTCCAGGAAGTCGGCAAAGGGAACCGCTTCCTCTTCCGGTACGAGTCCATCATCCGGCAGCAAACTGGGGGTGTTGGATTCCTCCGGTTTGCGGCGGCTGTTGAGGCGTTGCTCCTGCAAAATAAGGGCTGAGGGGGTGCTGATGCAGTCCAGCGGCTCCCCTTTGTAGTACAACTTTGCCACGAACCCATAGTATTTGAGCTCGCCATAGGCATCCATCTCTTCCTGACTGGGCGGCGCCACAGCGTAGCTGACTACCAGGTTCTCTTCCCAATCCGTCCACGTCGGTTTTTCGTTTTGCCAAGCCAGTTTGGGGGCGTGGCGGGAGAACTCAATCTTGCGGCCATTGACCAAATCAAAGAATTGGATGGTGATGTAAATGTCCTCCGGGCGCACTTCCTCGCCCGGTGCCAGCAGGATGGGCAGCAGGATGTCCACATTCTCACCTTGGTCTGCGCTGTATGTGTGGCGGGCCTGGTGCGGGCCAAAGGCAAGCTTGCCGCGCATGGCAGAGGGTTGCTCGAAGCCGTAGGTCAGGCGGCGGGAGGCGCGCTGGAAGTATTTGCCGGCGGTGTCTCGCATGTGGAATACTTTGGTGTAGTATTCGCGTGCCTTGGCGGGGTTGAGCAGTTTATCGTATGCCAACCCGTAGTAGTACAGCAGGGCGGGGTTGTTGGGGGTCAGCGTGAGCGCTTGCTCCAGGCTGACGATGCACAGGCGCATGTCGCCGGCGGTGAGGGCGGCTACACCCTGGCGGATGAGGCGGTCGGCTTCTTCCTGCTTGGCGGCATCTTCTGTCTGAATGCGCGTTTCCGTGGGGGCGGCCTGCAAATCATCCTCCTCAGCCGGGTCTATGGCTTCATCTGGCAAGGGGGAACCGGTTTCCTGCGCCACGATGGTGGCCACATCTCGCGGGCGCAGCGGGGGTGCCGCATTGGGATTGTCGGGGGCGGTGTCCTGTGCCGGGGTAGCGCTGTTTTCCGCTGCGCCGATGCCGGCGGAGCCCTTGTTGGGCATGGTGTCGGCCAGTTCCTGGGCTTCCAGCAGGGCCAGCTCCGTGCGGGCTGCTTCCTCTGCCAGGTGGTAGGAGTTCTCCAGCTTGCGAATCACGCCGGCTCCCAGTACGCACAGCTCAACGGCAACGGCGGCCAGCAACAGCAGAATGCAGGTCTTGTATGAAGTGGCTGCACGCGCCACCACCGGCAAGCACCGCATGGTCTTGCTCAGGAGGGTGGCTATGCAGCGCAGTATGCTGCCAGCGATGTTACGAATCCTGTGCAGAAGTGTTCTCATACTCGATGATGTCCCCTTTGTATCGGGCCAGAATAGCTTGCATGAGCGCCTCGGCCGGTTCGCCCTTCTCCGGGTTGAAGCCGCCGTAGGTCATGCCGTCAAAACGCACGCGCTTGCCGCCCACCGTCAGGTAGGCCACGCCTTTGAAGCCCTTGCCCCATTGGCGCAGGTCGATGCACTCGATATCGCCAATGTCGAATTGCTGCCCGGCGGCGGTGACGGTGTTGCCCCGCAGGCTCAGCTCGCGCTTGTGGGTGCGGAGGGCAAACCCCAGCAGGACAAAGCCGGTGATGGTGAAGATGATGCCGGCATACCATTGCTCGCGGATGGCCCCTTCATCATGCGGGTGGTCGCCGGGTTTGATGGGGTAGTGCATGCGCTTGCTGTATGCTGCCCAGCAATCGCTCCAACTGCGGCTCATGGCTGCGTGGTCCAGTGCTTCTGCGGGGCAGCTGAGCGTGGCCTCACAGTCGGTGGGCAGGGGGTAGCGGGTGTTGTTTTCACCGGTGGCATACACCAGACCATTCTCGCGGACGCAGGGGATCAAGCCGCGCTGCCCAAGCTCTGCTGCCCAGGAGGCGGGGGTGTGTTGTGCGGCGTGGCTGCCCAGGGTGGCAAAAGCGCGGTAGCTGCAGATGGCTTCGTTTTGTTTGGCGTAGCCGGTGTGGCCATCATAAAAGAAGTACACAGCAAAGCCCAGCAATGCCGCAATGACAATGCCGAAACGTACAAAGGTGTCCAAGGTGGCTGTGCAAACGATATCGCGCTGGCTCATGTGCGCGTATTCTATCATATCATTCCGCTGATGGACAGTTAAAAATGCGTGATGACCGGAAGATGAAGAAAGAGATGATATTTGGCAGTCAGTTTGGGACGGAATAAAAACTTGCTAATCATGGTGAATATGCTATCCTGAGCGAGGATGATACGATACATGTACCTGATGCTTCTGCTGCTGGGGGGCTTAGCCTTCGGCCAGATTTACGATCCGGAGCCGTTGGACCCGGATCCCGAGCGCATGCCGCGCCGTTGGGTGCCGTTTCGCGTGTTGGATGCGCAGAAAATGCGCACCTCTCAACCCGCCAAGCCCCGCAAGGTGGCGGAGAATGTGGAATCTCGTCATCCGCGGGCAGATGGCACCGTGCCGCGCCGTTATACCCGCGTAGCCGTGTTGGGCTACCACAATTTCAGCAAGGATGCCCCCGTGTCGGAGATGATGATGCGCACCTCTGAGTTCCGGGAGCAGATGGAATATATCCGCAAGGAGGGGCTCACCGTCATCAGCATGCAGGAGTTTCTGGAATGGCGCTTCGGTGCGCGTGATTTGCCTGCCAAATGTGTGCTGATTACCATCGACGATGGCTGGCGCAGCGTGTATACGGAGGCTTATCCCATCCTCAAGGAATACAAATACCCGTTCACCATTTTCTTGTATACTGATTTCCTCTCCGGTCGGGGTGAGAGTATGTCTCCCTCCATGATTCGCGAGATGATGAAGAACGGCGCGACCGTGGGTAGCCACTCTGTGCACCATTACTATCCCAGCTCGTGGGAAAAATGCGCGGAGCAGGGTGAACAGGCCTACACCAAAATGGTGGATACGGAGCTGGGCGAATCCCGCCGCAAGCTGAGCCGCTCCTTCGGCACGGTCAACACCTACTGTTACCCCGGCGGCTATGCCACCCAGCCTATGCTGGACCGCATACCCAGCTATGGCTATGCTGCTGCGTTTACCGTGGTGCCCGGCAAGGTGACATGCGAGGAAAATCCCTGGATGATTCACCGCTACATGATTTTTGGCAACGACCCCTCCATTTTCAAGAATGCCATGGATTTCCGCGTGGCCGAGGTAGGCAAGGTTGTATCCACCGGTTCCACCCCCGGTACCTTGCCCGGCAAAACTCCTCCTCCCCCTTTCCCGGTGTCGCCGCAATCCGGTAGCACCGTCCCCATCGAGGTTCCCGAAATCACCGCTGATCTCAGCGGCGTGCCCGGCATCAACCTCGGTTCCGTCAACATGAAGGTCAGCGGCTTTGGCCGTGTGCCGGCTAAATTGGATAAAGCCACCCGCATTATCAGCTGGACACCGCCCTGCCGCATCTACATGCCCAACATTTCCGTGCACCTCACCTGGACCAGCAGCGATGGTACCAGCCACAAGGCTGAGTGGTCGTTCCAAGTGGATCAGGGTGTGCCGGTTCAACAATGATTAGAACACCAATCATGGAATCCGAAGAAACGAAGAAAACTGCGCCTGCAGCTGCTGAGGCCGATGGCAAAAAGCCCCGCGCCCGCAAGACTGCCAAACCCGCCGCAGAGAAAACCAACGCACCTGCTCGCAAGCCGCGTGCCCGCAAGAACAACAAGCCCGAGGGCGCTGCCGAGCCCGCTCCCGCCGCAGCTGTTGAGCCCACTCCGGCTCCCGCTCCGGCTGATGCCAAGCCCGCCGAGCACAAGAACAAGGTGCGCCGCGTAAAGAATAAACCCACTCCCGCCAAGGAACAGGCTCCGGCCCCGGCGGCTGCGGCTCCTGCCAAGGACACGCCCGCCCCGGTGAAGGAAGCGCCCGCTCCTGCCAAGGAAAAGCAGCCCGCCCCCGTGAAGGAAGTTCCCGCTCCTGCGGCTCCCAAGGTG
>JAZRRO010000051.1:0-20842 GCA_045650805.1 Akkermansia sp. | reverse complement strand
CACCTACTTTGTGGGTTTGGAGGATTCGCTGGAAGCGGAGAGAGGCTACCGCCTGACCTACGCGAGCGCTACTCCCGGCGAAGGGGTGCTGAGTGTGCATGTGGTGATTATCCCCGAGCCGACTACCACGACGCTGAGCTTGCTGGCGCTGGCTGCTTTGGTGGCACGCCGCCGCCGTTCCTCTCGTTGATTCAGCATCCAAGGGCAAATGAATCGCCCCGTCCTGTGTTTTCCTATATGGGAAAGGCAGGACGGGGCTGCATCTTGTGGGATGAAAGTAAAATGAAGTGCCTGCCGGCAAGTTGAATTAATGAGGAAATCTGACGCAATATTCGCTTCACTTTGGATTCTTGCTATGTTAGAATGATTCTATGCAAGAGCCCAAGGAGACGCATATACGCATACGCGGCGCACGCGAGCACAACCTGAAGAACGTGGATGTGGACGTGCCGCTGCGGGGGATAACCGTGGTGACGGGGCCCAGTGGTAGTGGTAAGACATCTTTGGCTATCAATACCTTGTATGCCGAGGGGCAGCGGCGCTATGTGGAGACGTTCTCGCCCTATGTTCGCCAGTTCATGGACCGCATGGACAGGCCGGATGTGGATGCGGTGGAAAATGTGCCGCCGGCTATTGCCCTGGGGCAGCGCAATTCGGTGAAGAATTCGCGCTCGACGGTGGGGACGATGACCGGCGTGAATGAATACCTGAAGCTCATCTACTCTCGCCTGGCCACCGGGCACGATGCCGAGGGGCGCGAGGTGCGGCCTGTGACCCCCGCAGAAGCGGCCGATGCACTGATACGCGAGCAGAGCGGGGATGTGTTGGTCTGTTTTGCGGTGCGGCCTGTGGGGACCTTTGCGGAAATGCAACAAGCGCTGCAGGGGCAGGGGTATCTGCGTGTGCTGAGTGGGGGCGAGGTGGTTCGCCTGGAATCGGCAACGGAAACCGCCCTGGGGATGGAGCAATGGCTGGTGGTGCAGGACCGCGTGAAATCTGAGGCTCCGAACCGCGCACGCCTGACCGAATCGCTGGAAACGGCTATGCGGCATGGGCAAGCCGTGGCGCGCGTTGCCCGACGCGCGGAGGATGGTTCGTGGGGCGAGCTCCGCGAATTCCGCAATGATTGGTACCCGCTGGAAGAGCCGCGCCCGGGGCTGTTCAGCGGCAATTCTCCGCTGGGGGCATGCCCGGCTTGCAAGGGCTATGGCCGAGCGATTACCTACGATTACAACAAGGGGATTTTACCGGATAAGTCGATTCGGGATGGGGCACTGAAGATGCTGTCATCCGGCACATTATCGCAGTGCTATCATGATTTTGTGGTGGCCAACAAAAAGGCACGGGCTGTGCGCATGGATGTGCCGTGGACGGAGCTGACCCCGAAAGAAAAAGACTGGGTGTTCTATGGCAACTGCGGGGATATAGACCCGTGGACGGCCTCCGACCACAAATTGTGGTATGGCTACAAAGGGATTTTTGATGACATGGAAAAGCACGCGCACAAGATGACGGTGCGCATCTTCCTGTCCTATTACCGCGTGTATCGCGTGTGCCCGGAGTGCAACGGCGACCGCCTGCGCAAAGAGGCGCTGGCATTCACCATAGGCGGGTTGACTGTGCCGCAGGTGCAGGCGCTGCCCATGGATGAGCTGCTGCCGTGGTTGGATGCGCATGTGATTCCGGCCGCCGCGGGCGACCGCTCGTTGCAGCAAGGTGTGCAGGAGCTGCGCAGCCGCGTGGCTTATTTGTGCGAGGTGGGCTTGGGCTATCTGGCCGCAAATCGCCTGACGCGCTCCCTTTCCGGCGGTGAGATTGAGCGAGTGAGCCTGACATCGTGCCTGGGGGCCGCGCTCACGGAAACCTTGTTTGTGCTGGATGAACCCACGGTGGGCTTGCATTCTCGCGATACGGCCAGGTTGATATCGGCCATGCGGCGCTTGGCCAACCGCGGGAATACGCTCGTAGTGGTGGAGCATGAGGAAGCTGTGATGCGGGCGGCCGATCACTTGCTGGATATGGGCCCCGCCAGCGGTGCCGAGGGTGGCCGGGTGGTGTACGCCGGTGCCCCGGAGGGCATTGTGCATGCCCCGGCTGCGCTGACTGGCCAATACCTGAGCGGCAAGCGCCGCATCCCTGTGCCGAAACGCCGCCGCAAGGCCAAACAACACCTGCGCATCCTGGGGGCTGAATGCCACAACCTGCACGATTTGGATGTGGATATCCCGCTGGGGGTATATACCTGCCTGACGGGCGTGTCCGGCAGCGGCAAAAGCACCTTGGCTTGCCATGTGTTGCATGGTTCTGTACACCCGGAGGAACTGGACGATGAGGACCAGGTGCGGGTGAAGAAGATTGCCGGGCTGGATTTGCTGGATGATGTGGTGCTGGTCGACCAGAGTCCCATTGTGCGTACGCCGCGCTCCACCCCGGCTGTGTACATCGGCATTTTCGATGAAATCCGTGCGTTGTTTGTGGCCGAGCCTGCGGCCAAGGCACGCGGGCTCAAGCCCGGGTACTTCTCCTTCAACAGCGGAGAGGGTCGCTGCCCACGCTGTGCCGGTCTGGGGCAGGAAAAGGTGGAAATGCAGTTCCTTTCCGATATTTTTGTGCCTTGTGCGCTCTGCCATGGCACCCGCTACACCCCCCAGGCTCTCACCATCACTTTGCTGGGCTATAACATGGCCGAGATGCTGGCCCTGGACATTGCCTCTGCGGTGCGATTGTTCGGGCGCGAGAAAAACGCCCGCGCCCGCCGCATTGCTGAGCGTTTGCAGGTGCTGGTGGATGTGGGGCTGGGTCATCTGGGGCTGGGGCAACCGCTCAACACGCTTTCCGGTGGCGAAAATCAGCGTTTGAAATTGGCACGCATTCTGGTGGATGCCTTTGCAGATGACAACACCGGCAAGGGGAAGCTGTTGATTTTGGACGAGCCGGGCACGGGGCTTCACTTCTCGGATTTGGAGGTACTGCTGCGCGTGTTTGACCGGCTGGTGGAGCAGGGCCATACCCTGTTGGTGATTGAGCATAATCTGGAGCTGATCAAATGCGCGGATTATGTGATAGATCTTGGCCCGGAAGGCGGTGTAGGAGGCGGGCAGATTGTGGCTTGCGGCACGCCGGAGCAAGTGGCGGCATGCCATGCAGGCTATACCGCGCATTATCTGGCTGATATCCTTGGGCAACCGGAGGTGCCGCTGCCCGAGGGCGTGCTGATGGCTGCCGAGGGGGAGACTGTGCCCGAGGGGGTGATAGCCTTGCGCGGGGCTCGCCACCACCAACTGAAGAACATCGATGTGGATATTCCCCGCAATCGCATGACTGTGGTGACGGGGCTTTCCGGAAGCGGTAAGAGTACGCTGGCCTTTGATATCGTGTTTGCGGAGGGACAAAAACGCTTCATGGACGTGATGAGTCCCTATGCCCGTCAATTCACCGAGCAGATGGAAACGCCTGATATTGACCGCCTGACGGGCCTGCCGCCCACCGTAGCCATCGAGCAGAACCGCTCGCGTGGTGGGTGCAAATCGACAGTGGGTACCGTTACGGAGATTTGGCAGTTCCTGCGTTTGCTTTACGCCAAGCTGGGGCAGCCGCATTGCCCGGATTGCCGTATACCCGTGGGGCGGCGTTCCCTGCAGGAAATACAGGCGCTGGTGCAGCAGGAGATTGCCGCCCGCCCCGAGAGGCTGATGATTGCCGCCCCCGTGGTGCGCAACCGCAAGGGGCATTATGCCGATTTGGCTCGCTGGGCGGCTCGACGCAAGTACCCCTACCTGCGGGCTGATGGTGTGTTGGTGGCTCCGGATGAGTTCATCCCGCTGGACCGATACTCCAACCACGATATCGACATTGTGCTGGCAGACATCCGAGTGCAGGGCAACCGCATTGTGATGAACGGCAAGGATTGCGATTTTGCCACGTTGACGGAAACAGTCAGCAAGGCGCTTGAAATGGGGGATGGATTCATCCGCCTGCTGCGCCCGCAGGGGGATGAGTTGCTGGGCACGCGCCTGACCTGCCCGCAGTGCGGCAAGAGCTATGCGGACCCGGAGCCTTCCACCTTCTCCTTCAACTCGCCGCATGGCTGGTGTTCGCGTTGCCTGGGGCATGGTGTGGTGAGTGCCGTGGGCATGAAAGCCGGTGAGGAGCGCATGAGCATGCTGGAGCAGGAGCTGCGCTATGACCGCGATGTGGAGCGCGCTGCCACGAAGGAGCAGGCTGCGTGCGAATGCCCCGCATGCCATGGGCATCGCTTGAACTCCTTTGCCCTGGGCGTGACGTTGTTCGGCAAAAATATCACCGACATAGGGTGTCTGGATGCCGATTCCGCGTTGCGAGAGGTGGAATCCTGGCATTTTGAGGGACGCGAGGCAGAGATTGCCCGCAACGTGGTGGCGGAGATTGCGCCGCGCCTGCGTTTCCTGCAGCGCGTGGGGCTCGGATATTTGACCATGGACCGCGCTGCGACAACGCTTTCCGGCGGCGAAACGCAGCGTATTCGCCTGGCTGCCCAGCTTGGCTCGGAGTTGCGCGGCGTCCTCTACGTGCTGGATGAGCCGACGATTGGGCTGCATCCCCGCGATAATGAACGCTTGCTCTCCACACTGGATGAATTGAAGACCCGCGGCAACACTTTGTTGGTGGTGGAGCATGATGAAGAGACGATGCGCCGCGCCGACCATATCATCGACCTGGGGCCCGGCGCAGGGGTGCATGGCGGGCAAATTGTGGCCCAGGGCTCGTTTGCCGAAGTGATGCGCCATCCGGATTCGGTCACGGGGCAAGCCTTGGCGCATCACCGCAAACACCCTTATTGTGGCAAATGGCTGCCGCTCAAATCGGCTGAATGGTTGGAGGTGGAAGGCTGCCACCTGCATAATCTGCAGGATGTGACGCTGCGCATACCCCGCGCCCGCCTGACGGTGCTCACCGGCCCCTCCGGTGCGGGCAAAACCTCGCTGATGACGGGCACGCTGGCGCCCGCGGTGCGACTTGCCCTGGGCGGTACATTAGCGCCCGGCGAGAAGAAAACCTGGCGTTCCGCGCGGGGGCTGGATTCTGTGCGGGCGGTGTACCAGGTGGACCAATCGCCGCTGGGCAAGACCCCGCGTTCAACCCCAGCTACCTACATTGGCATTTTCGATGAAATTCGCCGTCTGTTTGCACAGAGTGCAGATGCTCGCCGTCTGGGCTTTGATGCCGGCCGATTCTCGTTCAATACCGCCGCCGGGCATTGCGAGGCTTGCAAGGGAACCGGCTATCAGAAGCAGGAAATGGATTTTCTGCCCCCATGTTCTGTGCCTTGCGAGGCTTGCCGCGGTGCGCGCTACAATTCCCGTACGTTGCAGGTGCGCTACAAGGGAAAAACGATAGCGGAGGTGCTGGATATGAACATGGAAGAGGCTGCCGAGTTCTTTGCGGCGCAGCCACGCCTGGCGGATCCGCTGCGCTTGCTGTGCGAGACCGGCTTGGGCTACCTGACCCTGGGACAGGCCAGCAATACGCTTTCCGGCGGCGAGGCGCAGCGCATCAAATTGGTGGCAGAGCCCATCAAGGGCCGCCGCGCGGCGCTCACGGCTGTACGCCGTGGCAAGGCCTTGCCGCAGGATTTGTACCTGATTGAGGAGCCGACCATCGGCTTGCATCCGCATGATGTGCGTTTGCTTGTGATGGTGCTGCGCCGTTTGGTGGAAATGGGCAACACGGTGGTGGTGATTGAGCATAATCTGGAGCTTATCTGCGAGGCCGATTATGTGATTGACGTAGGTCCGGGAGCCGGTTGCCAGGGTGGTACCATCGTGGCGCATGGCACAGTGCGCCAACTTGCCAAGGCTGATTCTCCCACGGCTCCCTTCATTCGCGACGAATTGGCATGAAACGCTCACAGTCAGTTGCGTGCCTGATACTCCTGGCGCTGATGACCGCCTCCTGCCGCCAGGTGGCAGAGGTGGTGGCGCCCAAGAGCATTCACCCCGCGGTGGTCCAGCAAGCCTCGAAGCCGGGCAGCTGGTACAGCTATATGCCGGAGCGGGCACCGGGGTTTTGCCTGTGCACCAATACAGCGTTGGTGTGGCATGACCCGGAGATGCACATCGGCTATTGGACGGGGCTGCACCCGCGTGCCCCGCATCGTGTGCTGATGGAGGCCAAAGGCTCCACCTTTATCTTGCACAAACGCTATGTCTGGGATGGTTGCTCGGTCGGCGAAACGCTGCCCAGAGATTTGATGCCCAGCCTGCGCCATGATGCGCTGTACCATGCGCTTAAAGAAGGCGCTACGTTCTCCCGCCGCCAGGCTGATTTGGCGTTCTTGCGCGACCAGCGGCAAGCCGGTGTCAGCGGCGCGTGGTTCAATTACTTATGCTTGCGCGTGTTTGGCGGTGTGTTCAACCTGCCAGATGAGGAGAAAACGCTCATCGTGCAGCCGCTGGAAAAAGAAGAGACTCCGTGAGGGCGGAGTCTCAATTCTTGCCGCGGTCTTCCGGGAAATTGCGGTAGCCAATGCTGAGCGGTGCGTGTTTATCCAGCAGTTGGCGATCGTAGCGGCGTGTGGGCGGTTCCAGATTGCCCAGGGTGGGGCCTGCGTTGAAGAAGTATTGCAGGTAGTAGGTGCCGCGGTAGCCCAGATGCTCGCACTCGCGTATCATTTGCAAGAGGTCTGACTCTTCCAGCAGCCCCGGGTGAACGGTGGTGCGAATCTCGTACGGCAGACCGGAGGCTTGCAGCTTTTGCAGACAGCGCGTGAAGCGGTCGAACAATAAATCGCCGCCCGGTACTTTCCAGGTACGCGTGCTGGGCATCTTGTTGTCCATCGCAACGTAATCCACCAGCTTGCGGTCGATGAGCTCGCCCAGCACATCGGGATTGCTGCCATTGGTGTCTATCTTGATGAGATACCCAAGGGCTTTGATATCGGTGCAAAGACCAACGATATCTTCAATGAGGGTTGCTTCGCCGCCGGAAAGAACAACGGCATCAAGAAACCCTGCGCGCTCCCGCAGGAACGCCATTTCATCCACCCCACCGTCACTACAACCCAGAACAAGTTCTGGGTTGTAGCAGTAAGGACATCTCAGATTGCACCCTGTGTACCACAGAATGCAGGCTGCCTTTTTCGGGTAGTCCAGGAAGGTGAGGGGGGTGATGTCTGCCGGGTGGCGACGCATCACTTGAGAATCACATCCTGGCAGCATGCGCAGCCGGGTTCTTCGAAGTGGGCGCGTTCTTCGAACTCACCTTGCTTGCCGGCGTTGAATGTCTCCACCGGGCGATGGTAGCCCATGACGCGGGTGTAGACGGTGCACTTGGTGCGTTCGCTCTCGTGCTCAGCCAGGATTTGTTCGTCGGTCTTGCGGACGGGTTTGATGGTATCTTCGTTCATATTGTGTGTTGGGTTGTTGGTTTAAAAGAGGGGGAGTTCGGGCTGCTCCTCGGTGCGGGCGCGGGCAATGAGCTCTTCGTCGCAGATGGGGCAGAAGTCGTGGCGGCCACGCAGGTAGCCGTGCTTTTCACACACGGAGAAGAGCGGAGTCACGGTGATGTAGGGCATCTTGAAGTTGGTCAGCACCTTGCGTACAATGTCGCGGCAGGCATCCGGGGAGGAAATAGCCTCGTTCATGTACATGTGGAACACCGTACCACCCGTGTAGCAGCACTGCAGCTTGTCCTGCATCTTGAGAGCCTGGAAGAGGTCGTGCGTGTAGCTGGCGGGCAGCTGGGAGCTGTTGGTGTAGTAGCGGTGGCCGGGGGTACCGGACTGGATGATATCCGGGTAGCGCTTCTGGTCTTCGCGAGCGAAGCGGTGCGTTGTACCTTCGGCGGGGGTAGCCTCCAGGTTGTAGAGGTTGCCGGTCTGCTCCTGGTAGCCACGGATGCGTTCGCGCATGAAGTGCAGCACTTCTTCAGCGAAGGCGATACCATCGGGCGTAGCCGTGTTCATGGTATCATTGGAGAAGTTGCGGAGCATTTCGTTGATACCATTCAGACCGATGGTGGAGAAGTGGTTGCGCAGGTGGGGCAGGTAGCGCTTGGTGTAGGGATAGAGACCGCGCTGATAGAGCGTGTTGATGAAGACGCGCTTCTTTTCCAGCGTTTCCTTGGCCAGATCCATCAGCTCACCGAGCTTGGTGTAGAGCAGGTTCTTGTTGCCCTTGTAGAGGTAGCCCAAACGTGCCATGTTGATGGTCACCACGCCGATGGAACCGGTCATTTCAGCAGAACCGAAGAGACCACCACCGCGCTTGAGCAGCTCGCGAAGGTCCAGCTGCAAGCGGCAGCACATGGAGCGCACGGCATCCGGCTTGTAGGCTTCTTCGTCGATAATCTTGTTGCCGTTTTCATCGAACTTGTACTGAGAACCAATGAAGTTCTGGAAGTAGGAGGAACCAATCTTGGCTGCGTTTTCAAAGAGCAGGGGCACGTTTTCGCCGTCCCAATCGAAGTCTTCCGTGATGTTCACGGTGGGGATGGGGAAGGTGAAGGGCTGACCCGTGCTATCGCCTTCCGTGAGCACCTCGTAGAATGCACGCTGGATGACGTTCATTTCCTTCTGGAAATGCTTGTAGGTCATGGAAGTGAGAGTTTCTGCGCCGCGCTCGCGAGCGATGGCTTCCAGATTCTCATCATGCAGATTTTCGAAGATGTGAGCACCGCCGGAGAAGGGGGGCTGCTCGCGAAGGTCGCGGGGCACCGTCCAGTCGATGGTCACGTTGGTGAAGGGGCTCTGCCCCCAGCGGGAGGGCACGTTCAGGTTGTAAACAAAGCTGCGGAGAGCCTTCTTTACTTCAGCGTAGGGAAGCTGATCCTTGAAGAGGTAGGGGGAGAGGTAGGTGTCAAAGGAGGAGAAAGCCTGAGCGCCGGCCCATTCGCTCTGCAGAATGCCGAGGAAGTTGGCCATCTGGCCGAGAGCCTCGCGGAAGTGGCGGGGCGGGCGGCTGTTCACGCGGCTGCGGACGCCGTTGAAGCCTTCGTTGAGCAGGTTGCGCAAGCTCCAGCCGGCGCAGTAACCGGTGAGGCAGTCCAAATCGTGAATGTGGTAGTCGCCATTGCGGTGGGCGGCACCTTCTTCGGGGGTGTACACCTGATCCAGCCAGTAGTTGGCAATCACCTTACCAGCCGTGTTGTTCACCAGACCTGCATTGGAGTAGGTGGTGTTGGAGTTGGCCTTGATGCGCCAGTCGGTGTTGCCGATGTATTCCTCGATGGTTTGCTTACAATCCACCCAGGTGTTGCCCTGGTAAAGACCGGCAATCTGTTCGCGCTGCAGCTTGTGCAGGAAGCGGTATTTGATGAAGTTGCGGGCGGTTTCATAAGCGCCGGCCTTCATGAGTTCACGCTCGATGGTGTCCTGCACCTTTTCCACGGGCAGGTAGTCATCGGCCTTGAGTGCATCAAGCACGTTGGCATACACAAGAGGATTATATTCCTCCTGTGAGGCATGGTAGGCTTTTTCTATGGCCTGCTGAACTTTGTAGGCCTCGAAACGTTCGCGCTTTCCGTTGCGCTTGATAATCTGGGGCATAGCTGTAGAGAGCTGGTAGGTTAATGTTGGTAATTTTTTATGAGACTTGGCGGGTACCCCGGTGTTTCGGGTGCGGTTGGTGCAGGTCTGCGCCTGTCCAGCCACGCGGGGTACACGAGGAACAGGGGCAATGTAGCACGAATAGCACGCCGTTTCAAGTAGAAAGTTTCATACGCACTCTCTTTTTTTTGCACAATATCTTGGTGGAAAAACGAACAAAGTGCACTATATGTTGTGTATGTGAAAAGTGTCATTTTGAGGTATCATCCGTGCGCAACCCTGTTCAAATCGTTGCCTTGTGGGGGAAGACAGGAATTTGCGGTGGAGAGGTGCCACCGAGCCAGCCACAAGATTTAGAGGTGGGGACAGGACATTCGCCCATGAAAATAGAGCGTAAATTTTTCCAAAATTTTTGGAGGGAAAGGGAAATTTGAGCTTAATTAGTCTCGTAAGGTTGGACTTTGTAGCATCTGCGCATGATTAATTTGCGCTGTTTGGGGTTGCCCGCAGGGCTGAACCACACTTCAAAAGCTGCGCCGAAGTAGTGATGCGATTCGCCTTTGCTGATGACAAAGAGCGGTGTGCCGTCCGGGAGGTGGGTCTCAGCTGCGCTGAATTCCGTCTTCTTCAGCCAATCCGGCATAGCGCCGGGAAAATCATGGCGGAACAGCTCATTTTCATTGTTGGAAAACTTTGCCGGACAGTTGAGTACGCGAAGCGTTTTGTTCTTTTCCAAGTCCTTGATGATGAGAAGGATGGTGCCTTCTTCGCCGGGGTTGGCAAAGATTTCGGCCTGGTAGGTGCCATATTGGGCAGTGGGCTCGCACAGGCGCATTTCCGGCGTATTACCCAGGGTGTTGGGTTTGCCTTTGATCATTTTTTCAATCGTTTCTGCGCTGGGGTTGGTGGCAAGCATTTCGAAGCGGGCTTCCACCGCACCAATGGCAGCATTGATGGCTTTGAAGGCCGTTTCTTGGTGGGCTGCACCACGCCAGGCCAGCAACAGGTAATGATTTCCGCCTAAATCCAGCGCCAAATCGGGGATTTGTGGGGAATCTTCCGTCTTGGCCGGGAAAGCGTCTCCCGGGTGAACGACAACATAGCCTTCCGGTACGGGCTCACCTTCCGCAATGCTGCGGAAGGCAACATGAATGTGCCCGGGATTCCCCTTGCTGGAGGGCGGCTCCATGACAACATGCCCCGGCTTGGTGTAGAACGTATCATCTGCGCTGCTGTGAGCCCATCGGGGAGCGGTGGTGATGTAGCGTTCAAAAATGTCGGGGTGTTCTTTTTCCAGCAGGGTCAGAGACGGGGTCTGGATGATGGTGTTGGCATCGTAGTGCTCCGGCGTGATGGGAATCAGCAGCGCTTCCGGCCCCACCAGATAGTCATGCGGGATATGCAGTGTATCCGTCTGCTGAATGGGCTGAGGCAGCTCTTCGCTACGCGGGGGCATTGGGTCTGCCACAACGGCCAGCAGCATGAAAAGGGCAATGGTGGCACTCCATATCCCAAGCCAGCTGGCGATGAGACCCATCACTTTTGCGTTGCGCAGTTTCAGCAGGAGCAGAGAGCTGATGACAATCAGTATCCCCAGCGAAAGCAGAAAGGAGACAGCAATGACGATGCCGGCGTAGTCTCCGGCCTCAAGTCGCCACGCCCGGGGGGCTGTTCTGGGCCACAAAATAAAGATGCTCGCCAACGTGAAAACGCCGCTGCAGATGACATGAAGACGCCAAGGCGAGAGAAGCAGTTTTGTGACAATCTGCCGGGTCATGGTGTTTCACGAGCAAAGAGCTCCGGGTGCTCCAGAATGTAGCGGGAAAGCACAATGCGCGGTGTAACTGTGTGTGCTTCGCGGTAGGCCGAGCAAACTTCGTACAAGCCCTCTTCAGGGGTGATGATGCGGTTCTCTACCAGCATGGATGCGAGGATGTCCGCATAGGCTTCCAGATTCATTTCGCGGAAGTACCCCTGGACACGCTGCAGCATCTCGGGGGACACTTTTTTCATGTCTTCCTGGCGCACGGCGTCATCTACAATCGCGCTTTCCAGAATGCGTTTTTGTTCCTCGGGCATGGCATCAATGCCATTGGCGAGGTTGACCCTCTCACTCAGCGAGCCGGGCTCAGGCAGGGGAAGTTTCTTTTGTTGCAGGATGATGCGGTAGGCTGTGTAGGCCATGTCCGGATCGTGAGATTGGGTGAACTTGGCGAGCAAGGCCTGCGTTTTTTCTGCATCCTTGAGCTGCATCATCTCCAGAAGGCATCCCATGGGGTAGGCGGCATAGCAATCAATCATGTCGCCCTCTTCCACGGGAAGCAGGGTTTCCAGCTTGTCCAACGCCAGTTGCAGATTTTGCGGCGTGACATCCCAGTTCAAATCACAGAGGGCTATCAGCAAGCGCTCCGGTATTTCTTCCAGGAAATGCTCGCCGTGTTCCCACAGCGTCAATTGGTTGATGTAATCTGTGATGGCGGGTTCATCTGCCATGCGGAGGAACTCAAGCGTATCTTGCAGGGCCCCGGCGGGGATGTGGCTGCTGGTTTCTGCTGCCAGATAGGTTTTGAGTCTGTCCAACACCCGGGGATAGGCGGGTTTGCAGTAGCGGCGCTTCAGATATTCCAGACAGGCAGGGTTGGTGCTGTAGCCGGCCTGAGCCAAGCGAAGCTGCATGTAGCGGGAAATGGCTGATTCTTCGTGCGGAATGCGGATGGAAAGTTCTCGGGGAATCAGCTTGAGCTGATTCAGCTTTTTCATCAACTCCTCATCGCTGTGCAGGAAGAAGAGCGCATTGCAACCGGCGTTGTTTTCTACCAGACAATCTGCGCCATTCTGCATAAGCAGTATGATGGTATCATGCAGCGCTTTCCGGAAATTGTCATCGGATTTGCAGCGCGTATCGCGTTCTACGGCGGAGGCCAGCAAAATCAACGGAGTATTCCCCTTGAGGTCCGTGCTTTTCATGGAGCCCCCTTGCTTCATGGCCGAGGCCAGCGCTGCGGCCGTGTCCGGGCCTTGAAAGTCCGCAGCCAGAGCAAGCATATCTTGCGTGTTTTGTGTTGCCACCGGAGCCGACGGCGATACAGCCGGGGCATCTGCCGCAGAGAGGGGCAGCGTGGTCAATGCAAGCACAAGTGTGAGAGTAGAACGCATTCCGCTAATCAATTTAGGCGAAAAATTGCCTTTTGTCAATCTGTATTTTCAGACCGGGAAACTCGGAATACCTGCTCATTCTTCAAAATGAATTGAGCTGTGGCAATTTCTAACTCGAATTTCCAATCGTCCGGCTGGTTCATGATTTCATCCAAAATGTCGGGGTTGAGCAAATTTTGGGCGATTTTATCGTACTGGGCAGCGGCGTTGGGGGCGCCGATGTCGCGCATGGCCTCGATGAGTTGCTTTTGCTTGTTCTTGGGCATGTTGCCATACCACAATTCCTCCAGGGAGGTGAGCAGCAGGGCTTTTTGGAGTTCGGGGTGCTCTTTGTTTGCCTCCGGGTGTTGCTCAATCCAGTAGCGGATTTCGCCATCGCGGGGGAGGGGGAGCTCCTTTTGCAAGAGAATGGCCGACCAGGCGCCTGCACGGATAGCCGGGTAGGGAGATTGGGTGAGCTGCTGCAGTTGCGGCTCGGTTTGCGGGCTGCGCCCCATCCATTCCACTAGGCTGGCTGCGGCATCCGTCTGGCCGGCTTCGATAAGTTTGTTGGCCGTGCCAAGCAGCAATTCCGGGGGCAGAATGAGCCCCTGATTGTTGCGGATAGCGGAGATGATAGCCTGTGTTTGGTGGCTTTCCTGTCGCCAGGCCTCCAGGTCATTCCAAAGCGGCATGGCTGCCACCGCTGCCGAGGCTTTGGCTGCATCTGCTGCACACAGCAGGGCAATGGCATTTTCCAACGCCTCGGGGTAGATGTGGTTGTGGCTCATCTCCTCTGTCGGCGTCAGTATCGATGCAATGCGTTCGAAATGCGGTTGCACCTCAGCAGCTTTCATGCCGCGCATTTTGGCTTTGCAAACATCGGAGAGCAGGGTGCTGCCGGCGCCGAAGGTGATGGGCGGCTCTTGCAGTTGAATGCCACGTTTCTTCAGTTCATGGAGCGCGGTGGGGTGCATGCGGAGCAAATCCCAGGCACAGCAGCCGGGGTATTCTTCATCTTTGCTAGTCAGTGAAGCATCTGCGCCTTGTTGCAAGAGGAGTTCGACAAGGTTGATGACATGTGAAGTCTCTTGTGATTCTGTTTGTTGTAGAAGAACCGCCGCTGCAAACAGCGGGGTGCTTTCGTCTTTTTGGCGGGTGTTGATGTCGGCCCCTTGTTGCAGCAGCAGTTGCACACATGCGTTGTGATTGCCCTTGGTGCTGAACGCCCCGCTCGCTGTCATATACAGCGCTTCGCTCGCTGCCGCGGGGCTCATGGCTTTTTGCCCGATGAGCTGTTGCAGCACTTTGTCCCAGCCTTTCCAGGCGGCGACGATGTGCGCATCATACCCTTTCAGCTTGGACTGTGGTGTTTTTTGCAGCAGGTGCAGCACGGCTTCTTCGTATTCGCACAGGGAAATGGCCGTGGAAGCCAAGTCCCCTTTGTGGCTCCCTTTCACTTCCGCTTTGGCCCCACCTTGCAGCAATGCATCGATGGTAGCGATGATGCCTGCAGCCCCTGCCGGAGTCTGGGCTATGTCGACAAGCGCCATTTCAAGGGCTGTGTCTTCGCCGGGTTCTGTCCCGCCATCGGTGGCCGGATAATGGGTGGTTGCGTTGGGGTCAGCTCCATCCAGCAAGAGACAGCGCACTAACTCTGCTTTGTTGAACATGGCAGCCAGATGCAACATGGTGTATCGGCTCTCGGATGAGGCATACCGAGTGTCCATGTGCTTTTTAAAATGTCCGATGACTTCTTTCCATTCCCTGTCGGTGGCTTCTGATTCATCCAGCTTGAGTTGGGCAATCTCGGCAAATTCCTCGGCGGCCTGGGGGGTGGCGCTTCCTTTGCTGCCATCTCCACAGGCGCTCAGCAGCATGCTCGCTGCCAGCGCGGCTCCGTATCTCCGGACTCGATTGTTCATGCTTTGTAGTGTATCACTCCTGGACCATGCGCGCAAGCGGCTTTCACGTCTCGCATCAGCAGGTCACAACGGTGTTGAGCTTGGCCACATGCACTTCACCATCGTGAATGTCGGAGAGGGCCTCTTTCATGGCGGCGGAGCAGTCGCGCTCACCGTGAACAAGGTACACCTTGCTGCGCTTGCCACCTGTTCGCTTGAAATAGTCGATGAGTTCGTTGTGGTCGGCATGGCCGGAGAAAGAATCAAGCGAATGCACACGAGCCCGCACGGGATACAAATCGCCCAGAATGCGGACCTCCAGCGAGCCATCCATGATGCGGCGGCCCAGTGTGTTGGCTGCACAGTATCCCACAAAGAGGACGGTGTTGTTATCCCTGCTGATACCATTTTTCAGGTGGTGCAGGATGCGGCCGGCTTCGCACATGCCGGAGGCGGAGATGATGATGGCTTTCTCTCTCAGGTTGTTGAGTCGTTGAGATTCGGTGACGGTGCGCACCATGTGCAGCTGTTCGAATTCAAAGGGCGAACGCTGGGCAAAGAGGAAATCGTACACCTCTTTGTTGAAGCATTCCGGGTGTATGCGGAAAATCTCTGTTGCACTTACTGCCATCGGGCTGTCCACATAAACGGGATAATTGGGCAGGGTGCCATCCTTGTATGCCCGATTGAGCAGGTAGAGCAACTGCTGCGTTCGCTCTACGGCAAAGGCGGGGATGTAGACATTGCCCCCGCGCTTCATGGCGGCGCGAATGGTGTCGCAGAAGGTTTTGTCATCACGGCTGGGGGCTTCGTGGATGCGCCCGCCGTAGGTGCATTCCATCAGCATGATGTCGACATCCGGTACGGCAACAGGGTCGCGCAGCAGTTCATTGTCGCCACGCCCTACGTCGCCGGAGAACAGCAGGCGCTTGTGTTGGCCATCATCGTTGTCATCAATGTCCAACACAACCTGTGCCGCACCCAGAATATGCCCGGCATCGTAGAACGTGAGCGTGATGCCCGGGGCAATGGGGAAGGGCATTTCGTAGCCGATGTTGATGAATCGGCGAAGACATGCTTCGGCGTCTTGTTCGGTGTAAATAATTTCTGCGACCTCGCCTTCGCCGCCCTTGCGTTTGTGCATTTTGTTCAGGAACTTGCAGTCGCTTGCCTGAATGCGCGCGGCATCTGCCAGCATGATTTGGCACAAATCTCGCGTGGCGTACGTGGTGTAAATGAAGCCTTTGAAGCCTTTTTTGACTAGATTGGGCAGGTTGCCGGAGTGGTCAATATGAGCATGGGAGAGGATGACGTAATCCACACTCGCAGGGTCAAAATACGGGAAATCCCGGTTAATGCGGAGCTGGTCTTCGCGGTGCCCCTGGTACATGCCGCAATCCAACAGGATGCGGATGCCATTTACCTCCAGCAAATGCTGGGAGCCAGTTGTCGTCTCGGCTGCGCCACAAAAATGAATTTTCATTACTTACATTCTAGTGGCTGTGCTAGCATTATTCAAGTTCAAAAAGATGTTCTCGTTAAAAATAACACCTGCGCCCCTTCCGTGCGCGGTGAAGACGCTGATGGGGTAGGGGGGCATTCTTATCGGGCGTATAAAAAAGCGAGGCAGAGAAAACTCTGCCTCGCCGAAAGAATCGGAAGCTATCCGGAGATATTATTGCACCGGCTGCAGACCCTGTTCCTGGAGCTGCTGAATCATCTCAGGAGTCAGCTCGATGGGGTTGCCCTGGGTGCCGCGTGCGGGCTTGATGTCAACAAGCTTGAGCTTGAAAATCAGCGTAGCGTTGTTGCCGATGACGCCGGGACCCTGTTCGCCGTATGCCAGAGCGGAGGGGATGACCACTTCCCACTCGGAGCCAACGGGCATGAGCTTGAGAGCTTCGGAGAAGCCGGGAACCACGCGATCGATGGGCATATCGATGGGGGTGGTGGTCTTGTCGAAGATGGTGCCATCAATCAGGCGGCCTTCATAAATCACGCTGCACAGAGCGCTCTTGCCGTCCGTAGCTTCATCGTACTTCTTGCCCTTGCCTTCGGTGAGTACCTTGTACTGCAGACCGGAAGCCGTGGTGACCACACCGGCCTTCTTGCCATTCTCTGCAAGGTAGGCGTTGCCCTTGGCCTGGTTTGCAGCGCCGATGGCGGTGGCGCGAGCCTGGAGCTCATTCACGAAAGCCTGCATGCAAGCGTTCACGTCCTTGCTTTCCATTTCGGGGTCAACGCGGTTCACCAAACCGTCCTGAATAGCCTTGACGAGGATGTCGGTGTCGATGTCATCCATCTTGAGGGTGGAAGCCTGCATGGCCAAATCCTGGCCGAAGCGGTAGCCCATGAGGTAGGAGAACACGGCCTTCACTTCTTCAGGAGAAGGAGCGGGAACAGCTGCCGTAGCGGGAGCTGCCACGGGAGCGGGTGTCTGAGCAAAAGTGAGGGGAGCCAAGGCGGCAATCGCCAAGCCGGTCAGGATGCGTTTTGTGTTGTTCATGATGATAAATGGGTTAGATGTTATTAATCAACGTCTTTGAGAGTTTTACAGGGTGCACATGCCTTCCATGCGTCCAGCATACTCTTATAGAATTTCACAACCTTTGAGGGGCTGGAAAATTGATATTCGATATTGTGGCTGTAGGCGCCTTCCGGGAACTGGCGAGCAGGCAAATTATCGGAGACGTTATCCATTTTGCGGGATTGCCCCAGAGCCGTGCGCACAACTTTTGCCGAGCGGCTGGAGTCGCCGTCCCCTACCATGGCATAGAAGCGGTAGCTATGATTACCCTGCGTGTCAACGGTGCATTCAATGATTTCATTGGAGCCGTTGAGACGATAGGAGTGCAGAGCGATACCGACAATCTTATTGGTCATGATAACGGCAGAGCCCTTATCTTCATTATTAAGCTTGATTTCGATATAAGGCTCAGCGTGGCAGAGTGGCGTTGCTGTGAACAGTAACGCTATGGCGGGAAGGATGATGCGGGTAAGTTGCATTAGTTCTCTTCTACGCTAACAATCCCTGAAAGTCAAGAGAAAATACTATCATGGCAAACGCCAGGATTGCCGCATTTTGGCATACTCCTGGCGCGGGAGCATGATGTACACGGGGTGACGGTTTGGGTTCAATCTGGCAATGATGGCGCGCAAATGGGCCTCGCTCATGCTGGTACACCCGGCGGTGGGTGCCGCACCCTCTCGGCGCCAGATGTGGAAGAAAATGGAAGAGCCGGCACCGGGAATGGGACGGCCTTCTGTTTCCCATGTATTATGGCAAATCAGCAACTTGATGCTGTGGGGGTAGTCATTCTGGCGCATTTGCTCGCGCAGTTCCCATTCGGTGGCAGCCGGGTGGTCCAGGCGGACGTACCGATTATACAGATGCGGGGTTTTGATGTCGCTGACCCACAAATCACGCGGCCCTACTTTGACCAGAGGAATACTGCGGTGGTGTTTTACCGGAGTTTTGTGGGTGACCCACAGTCCCCCCAGCGAAAAGACGCCTGCAGGGGTGCGGCCATCGCCCTCGCGCTTGATGGTGGCTTTGCGAGGGTTGGCGTGCAGCCCGAGCCCCCACACGCAACCATTGCGCCCCAATCTGCCCGGTATGGGGCCCATCACACGTGCCCACTGACCGTTTGGCTGCTTTTCCAGCAGGGAAAGGGTGACATGTGACGAATTCCACCCATCCGTGATACCCACGATGGCTTGCGAACAGTTGCCCGGCACCATGGCCAGGGCCGGGGCCATCAGCAACGCGATACAGAGCAGGAAGTAGGACGCTAATTTGTGCATGTCGCTTCATTGTATGCGTAAATTCGCGCTTGTTCAAGGCTCTGTGCTGTCATTGCCGGGGTGTGAATGTGGGGCCGGTGCCTGCAGCTCCCTGAGGATGAGATGAAAAGGTGCCCGATAAGTGTTTTACCCGCGCGTTTTAGAAAAAAATCAAAAAAAATCACGAGAGAACTTGAAAAAGAGACAAGACTGTGTTAGTATACAAATATGCAGTTGCACGCTTTGGTACAGGTGTACCCAGATGCACTGTGTTCAGCTCAATTTATCCTTATCTCATGTTAAGTTCTGCTCTCAATCCTGACCGCGCGACACTCAACTTCCTGAATGCTTATTCGGAAGAAGTGCGCAACGAAGGCGAAAGACTACAGAAAGAAGGTGCCGTTACCCAGATTTTTGGTAACCATCTGTTCATTCAGGGGCGTGTTGAAACGCGCACCGGCGTGTATCGCACCAGTCTTCGTTTGCAAGGCAACCGCTGGTATGGCTCTGCCACGGCGGAAGATGAAGATGTGGCAGGTGCATGTCTCATTGCCACCATGGTGGAGCGCATGTATCGCGGCGCCAATATGCCGGAGAGCCCCAATGAGCTGAACGAAATTCCGCTCTCCGATATCCTTGAAGATAAATTGGGCCGCGATTTGGATTCCCGCGAAGCTGACTTTGTCACCAAGCTGGAGAAGCGTTATCGCCGCTTTGCGATTGAGCAGGAAATTCATGACCACGACCTTGTGCGCCTGAATCCGCGTTGGGAAATCACGGGCTACGATGCCCTTGATTTGTGGCCCACGCCCCCACGCAATATTTTGGAATTCTGGAACTATATTGCCTATGCTTTCACCAAGAAGCGCATCCTGTTCCCGGATTTCATGAGCGTGGTGACGGATTTGGAGAAGGTGCAGCAAAAGATCAGCGAGTGGGAGCGCGAAAAAGAAATCGGCACGTGGTATGACCGCATTCAGAGCGTGAATGAGCGTCCGCCGCAGCCGCCCCGCCGTGCTCTGCACATGCGCATGGTCTCTACCATCAACGAAGCTCACTTTGACTTCCGCTATCAGGATAGCGAGGATTGGGTGTCCATCCGCGAGCGTTCGCAGTTGGATGACATCATGGCAGAGTTCCTGAAGGGTGCTCTCAAGATGGATCCGCAGTCGGATATCCTGCTCAATGTGTTGCAGGGCTATGCCGAGCGTGAAGATACCGTCATTCTGGATCTGGACCAGGAGGAAGCTTGCTGCGTGATGAACCGCCTCTTCCACCAGCCCGCGCTCAAGGGGTATCTCGTCAATCTGGATGATTGCTACTTCAAGGTGGTGCGCGAACCGCTCAAGTGGATTTGTATCGATGACCCCATTGTGCCGGATTGCTATGGCCTGCAGCTGGTGACGGCTGCCGGTGTGCATGTGACTCACTCTGTGCGCCAGTTGCCGGGTCTGGTAGAGCTTTATCAATCTGACGAAACGGTGTTCCCCGGGCCGCCTCGTTGGCTGGAGAGCACGGAAGTGGAGCCTCGCTACTCCATTCCCAAGAGCGTGATTGACAGCTTGGATGGCGTGGAATTCCTGCGCAAGATTGGCGCAACACTGCCGCCCAGCATGGAGAAACGCGTGGTGGACATCGAGATGAAGCCCACGTTCACCATGAAGATTGTGCGTGGCCTTACCAGTGCTGATACCGAGCACGTGCTACTGGAGGTAACGGCACAGGATGATCCCGGTCGCCGCAAGGAGCGCCTTGGCAAGGATGACTGGGAAGTGGTGGAACAGGTGCAGGTCAAGGATCGCACGCTTCTGCGCTTCATCCGCGACTATCTCTACCCCATCCCCGGCTTGCTGGAGGAGATGAACTTTACCTACGATGCCCCCTTGGCCGCGTTCAAGAGCCGCATCACCAAGCAGTTCCCCGAAAAGTTTGCAGAATGGGCCAAGAATATCCCGGACAGCATTAAGATTGAGATGGATGATAATCTGAAGTCTCTGCTTGATGATCCCGTGGCCGCTGCTATTCGCTTCGAGGTGGTGAATCAGGAGATTGACTGGTTCGACCTGCGCGTGGTGATTGATGTGGAGGGTGTCACCCTTACCAAGGAACAGATTCGCTCGCTCGTTTCCGCTCGCGGTGGCTATGTCCGCATGGATGATGGCCGCTGGAGGCGCTTGGAAATCAAGCTGGACGATGCACAGCGCGATGCCGTGACCAAGTTGGGCCTGGATCCCTTCGATTTGTCTGGCGAGACGCACCGCATGCATGCCTTGCAGCTGGCTGATCCCCGCGCCGCAGAGGTGTTCGACCCGAAGGCCTGGCAGAAGATTAAGGAACGTACGGCAGAAATCAAGATTGACGTCAAGCCGGATGTGCCCACCACCTTGCAGGCCACGCTGCGTCCGTACCAGATTGAAGGTTTCCACTTCCTGGCCTATCTGGCTGTCAACGGCTTCGGTGGTATTCTTGCTGACGATATGGGCTTGGGTAAAACCAT
>JAZRRO010000050.1:0-74365 GCA_045650805.1 Akkermansia sp. | reverse complement strand
GCTGCCATCTGCCGCAGCCACCATCAGCAGAAAGTTCATGATATCCAACAGCAAAGCGTCCCGTATGTCTGCTTCTGCCACCCCTGCTGCCACCATATACTCCACGCTTTCGGTCACGAAATCATCAAGACGTTGCTTATCCCTTGAGGTCGGTGTCATTGCGGGCTGGCTCATGGATGATATGGTGCTTTGTTCAGCGCATACTCAGTATACCGCATAGAAAACGCGGGGTCAAAAGAAAAATGGGGCTCGCCATCCGTTATTTCCCCTTTCCGTCATGCATTTCTTCCGCCGTTTCTTGACTTGGCGTGGTGTGCGTGGTATAACGAGGCGTACCCCAAACGTTTTGCGTATGAAAGTTTTGCTCACCTTCGCCATTGGCTGCTGTGTTGCTCTGTTGCCCACCCAGGCAGAGGAAACGCACTATCCCGGCAATCCTGACCACCCCGCCTACGCGGCACACAAGCGCTTGAATGCTCTGCGCACCGGTGCCCCCTCTTCCACCCCCGGGCACCCGCGCTATGTAGAGCAGGGGAAACCTCTTCATGTAGAGTATCAAAGTGAGTTAATCGGGCTCATCCGAAAGTTGGATGGCTCCGAAAGAGCCCGCCGGGCAGTGTTGGCGCGCCTGGAGGCGCCCCCGGAAGAAATCAACGATTGGTGGAGCCATGATGGCTGGAGCGGCACGCCCCTCACCGAGGCCATGCAAAAAAAGGACAAGGACCTGGTGGTGCAGCTGTTGGAAAAAGGCGCCATCCCCTTTCCCCCGCCCGGAGCCTCATTCTGGAAAAAAAGCGCCGAGGGGAACCCCGCATACGCCGAAATCCTGGACATCATAGCCCAGGCTCAAAGCAAATACCCCATCTATACCAGCATTTTGTACTCCGATATCTACCGCATGCGCCAGGCCCAATAAGCTTGAGAGTCTGGCTGAATCTCCCTTTTATGCGGAGAAGCTGCTGTCATACCCCCGCCAAAAAAGCACCCCGCAGCTGTGCGCTACGGGGTACCCAAATTGATTTGTGCTTCGGAACGCGTCCTTCAATCAGACGAGCTGAGCGATGAGCGCTTCGCGGTCGCCGGGGCAGAAATCCATGGGGGGAATTTCCGGCAGGGTGTAGCAACCGGCGGCCAGCTTCATGCTGGCGCGAGCTGCGCACACCATCACCTGCGCCGTCAGCGCGGGGTTGTTGATACGCATCTCGAACTTGAAAATCTGATTCTGCGTGGTGCCGGATACACCCTTGCGCTCCATGTACACGCCGTGGCCCATGTCCTTCAGGGAATCGATATCGTCCACCTGCTTCACATGCGTCTCATCGTGGCAGAAATAATCATCGGCCTTGATAGCGGCTTCCACATCGGCAAAGTTGGCGCCTTCCTCCAGCTGCACATACACCATGCGGCGGTGCACACCGGAACCGGTCGGAATCGTGAGAGAGAGGGCATCCTTCACGCCGGCCTTGGAGCGGGCCACCACGCTGTGGCCCATGCTCATGCCGGGGCCGAAGTTGGTGTAGGTAATCCCCTTGGGGGCCATGGCCAGCATCATGGTGCGCATCACAGAGTCCGAACCCGGATCCCAGCCGGCAGAAATCACAGCCACTGCATTGTTGGCCTGGGCCTGCTTGCCCAGAGAGCGGCGCAAATCCACGATACCGCCGTGGATATCGTAGCTGTCCACCGTGTTGATGCCCTTGGCCAGCAGGGGCAGGGCGGTCTCTTCCACGCTGCGGGTCGGCGTGCAAAGCAGTGCCACATCTACCTCTCCCAGCTCGGAGATGTCTGACACGGTTTTGATTCCATGCACGGGCGCACTCCCGGCGCGGCGTACAATACCCACTAATTCCATATCCGGTGCCGCACGCAGTGCATCGACTGAGTACTTACCGATATTCCCGTATCCTACAATGGCTACCTTAATCATCTTGGTGATTCCTTCTGGCTTGCGTTGTTATCTGCTCGCGTCGGGCAGGGACTCTGCCCCCGCTGCGCCAGCATTTTATCCCATTCCTCCACCCAACGCAAGCCCAGACTTGCATCGTGACGCGATTTTTTAGAATAATTCTAACACGGCTGTCTTTATTTTGTCCACCGATGGGACCGGTCACACTATTTTCTCGCCTATGTAGCATTACATTTATATCCAACATCGTGTCAGGTATCAATGTCGTGTTGGATACTCAATTATCACATTTGCGTCGTTTCCACATCATCCCACGAGGTGCAGGAAAAAGCGCCGATGCCGGGGTCAGATTCGCAGAGGAGGACCGCATCGCGCAGGCCTCGGGCGGACAAAAGTTTGCTGCGCTCCGCTGCCGGGAGCGGACCGGGGTTGGCGCTTTCAACGATGAGAGGTTGCATGCGACCATCTTTATGGCAAATCATGCAGCGATGGGGCTCTGTGGATGTTTCGGAGATGTGGAGGCAGCCGGCGCTGTGTACATGCTCCAAGGTGCTCCAGAAAAAGCCACCGGAGTGTTCATGGTTGCGTGTGTCCGGGTAGCGGCAGTTGCGGCAACGGTATCCCAGGATAGCGCCGCGCAGCTCTTCTACCACACCACTGGGAGAGGGGATGAGCTTGCCGGAAGGAGACGCAGAGACCTTCACCTCCGTGCGATGGATGGCTTGCTGCAGTTGCTGGAGTTGGTGTCCGCCGCAGTTGGGACATGTAAAGGTGATATACATGGTTGAAGAAGTCACGTAACGGAGTTAAAAATATCGCAATTAAGATATTTTGTCAATCAAAAACTGTTGAAAGAGATAGAATGAAGCAAGCCGATAGAATAAGGTCTTGCAAAAGTGTCATTTTAATGCTATATTTTGCCACGTGACGGAGCAAAACCAAGACGAGTTAAAGTTGAATGTGAAGTTGTGGCTCAAGGCCAACAACTACAGCTATGCTTGGCTTGCTGGCAAGTGTTTTGTGACTGAGGCCACGGTGCGCAACTGGATGGCTCGCAAGGTGATTCCTGCCTCGAAGGAATTTATCATCCGCGAGTTGATGAAGGAAATGCCGCTGGCCTTGCCTTCACGTGTGCAGGTGAAGGAGGAAACTCATGTGACGCTGAGTCTGGATGCCACCACGCGCCGTTTGCTGGAAAAGAAAGCCTTTGCGCAGGGGAAAACGCTGGCAGAGTTCCTGGCCGATGAGGTGCCACGTTTGGGTGGTGCCGCTCCTGTGGACGAGGATTGATACCCTTGCTCCCGCCATTGAGAAAGAGGACCGCGCTCTCGGGCGCGGTTTTTGTTTTTGTGTGGTAACATGAGCCGCTGCGTTGACAATGTGGGCTCCGGGGTGTAAACTGTCGATAGCGCACAGCATGGCGCCATAGATAGTAGCATGGATATCGTTTCGTTACCCCCCGGAACCACTATTGGCAATTATAAAATCCTCAAGGCCCAGGGGCAGGGAGGATTTGGCATTACATACATTGCTTGGGACCGCGTGTTGGAGCGCAACGTGGCGATGAAAGAGTGTTTCCCTGCGACGATTTGTCGCCGTACGGACGAGGGGGGACTGGAACCGCTGCGACCGGAGCTGGAGGATATGTATGCCGCCGCGATGGCCGATATGCGGCGCGAGGCGATGATGCTGGCCAAGCTGAGTCATCCCGGCATTGTGCCGGTGTATGATGTGTTTGAAGCCCGCGGGAGCTTGTTTTATGTGATGCCGTGGCTGGGCGGCGGTAGCTTGGCGGAGGTGATGGAGGAAATCCTGGCCGAGGAACGGACGGTGGATGCCGGGAAAGCGCAGGATTGGCTGCTGCAAATCTTGGATGCTCTGGTGTATTTGCACGAACAGGGGGTAATCCACCGCGATTTGAAGCCGTCCAACATTATGTTCAACGTAGAGGGCAACCCCGTGCTGATTGATTTTGGTTCTGCCCGCCAGTATGTGGAACATTCGGTGTCGCAAGGGGAGTTTTCCTGGCGTTATGCCGCGCCGGAGCATATCTCCGGCAAGGGCCAATTGGGGCCTTGGACGGATATGTACTCCCTGGCCACCACGTGGTATGAACTGCTTAGTGGATGCGATGCCGAGGATACGGTGCGGCGTTTGCAGAAAGATGAACTGGTACCCCTGCACAAGTTGGAGGGGATGAGCTTGCTGCCGAGTGAGTTGCTGGACTCCATCATGCGCAATATGGCGCTAGACCCGGCCGAGCGTTGCGCGACGGCTGCCGAGTGGCGAGACTGGTTGCGCGCCAGCATTGAGCCTCGCTCTGTGCGCCGCCGCAAGCGCTGGGCTGGCATACCCTACTGGGGCTGGCTGTTGGCTTGCTCCTGTGTGATGTTGGTGGGGGGCATAGGCCTGGGATTGGTGCTGAAAACGACTCATGACGATGCTGCGCCGGGCCAAGCCGCCCCAACGGCTCGGCCGGACAAATTCGGCACCCCCGCGCCCGGTTCTCCTGAGTTTCTGGAGAAATTGTACAAGGATTACTGCTCTGTGCATGCAGATGTCTTGGCGGAGGCTCGCCAGGCTGAAGCGTTGTATGAGAGAAAAACGGCTGAAATCGTTGCGGAATATGAGGTGGAGCTGGAGGCGCTGGGCAAACAGGCAAAGGAAGCCATGCGAAATCCTCCAAACGGCATGGAAAAAAACTGGGTTTATTTGGACTATTCCAATCGGCTGCGGATGTTGGAGCAAAAGTATGAGCAGCGTTTGATGGAAGAAGTCGCGGAGCCTGCGATGAAGTTGCTCCCACGCATACAAAATTTGTGCTATGAACCGGCCAAGCACTATGCCGGCTCCATGGAGGAAATGGTCTATCTCCCGCGGATTTCTGATCGTTTGACAAAGGAGTTTCTGCGGCCGATTAGCGGCATAGGATTGGCGGGCATGCCGAATGAGTCGAAGCGCGTTTTGGTCAAAGAATTGCAGGAGATGTCAGAAACACCATGATGATAAGGCTCTGCTGCGCGCAAGGTTTATGACAAGGCTTCCTCGGTAAACTCTACACCCAGGATGCTGATATCGTCATCCTGCTGGGGTTTGCCGGTGAACTGCTGCATGCCGGCCAGGGCGATGTCTATCATTTCTCGGATATTTTGCGGAGAGCGCTGCTGAAGGAACTCCATGATGCGCTGCGCACCGATTTCTTCGCGCTGAGCATTCATGGCCTCTACCAGACCATCAGTGTAGAGCATGACCTTGGTGCCGGGCTCCAGCGTGATTTCACTTTCGCGGTACATGGCAGATTCCAGCAACCCGAGTGCCGGGGAGCGAGGAATAGGCGGCAGGATGGCCGTGCCGTCCGGGCTCAGAATAATGGGGGCAGGGTGGCCCGCGCCGGAGAGGGTGAGGCGGCGGGTGTTCAAATCAAGATACACGTAGCAGGCCGTGGAGAACATGGTGATGTTGGCCTGGCTGAAGATGCGGTAGAGCTGGCGGTTGAGGCTGGAAAGCAGCAGACCGGGGGTGTCTGCCAGATTGGATGCCTGCTCCATAAGACCGCGCAGCATGGAGGCGATGAGCGCTGCGCGCACGCCGTGCCCCATCACGTCACATATCAGCAAGCCTATGCCGGCATCACCCACGGGATAAACATCATAAAAATCACCGGCAACGCCGCTGGAGGGCATGTATACGTGGTGGAATTGGGCCAGGCGGCGGGTGCCATCGCTTTCCCACACGCGGTCGGCAATGCGCTGCGGCTGCAGGGCGCGCTGCACCTCGCGTGCAAGGCTGATTTCATGCTCCAGGATGCGGTTGCGCTCATCCAGCTGCTGGGCCATGTTTTGGTAGCGCAGCTGGGTTTCTACCAACTCGGTCACGTCGGATGAAATGCCGACAATGCCTTTGACGGAGCCATCAGACGCATACCAGGGGAACTTGGAAACACGCCCCCAAGAGCGTTTGCCGCCTTTCCACGATTCCTGGTGCACGCGGTTGGTGATGGGCTTGCGTGTTTCCATGATTTCCAGCTCTTCCTGGCGTGCTACGGTGGCATCTGCAAAGAAGTTGGTGTCTTTGCTGCCGATGAGGTCGGACGGGGTGGGCACCCCCATCTTGCGGGCGGTGGCTTCATTGGCCAGCACGAAGCGGGATTCGCGGTTTTTGAAGTAGATGCTGTCGGGCAGGTAGTTGATGAGCGTGCGGAAGAGGTCTTTCTCTTCCATGGCGTGCATGTCTATCATCTTGCGGCGGGTGATGTCTACCCACACACCGACCAGACGGACGGGCTTCTTGTTCTCATCTCGCTCCAGAAGTCCATTGACGCGAATCCAGCGCCAGCCGCGGGAGCGTTGGTTGAGCAGGCGCACTTCAACGCGCAGCGGCGTCATCATGGGCCAGTTCATGTAGCGCTGCACCTCGGAGAGGAAGAATTGGCGGTCATCCTCGTGGATGGTGATATCGGCCTCGGTGAAGATGTTGGGGGCTTGTTCATGAATGGGCAGCCCCATCATGCGCAGGCACTGCTCGGTGTAGTATATATCCCCGGAGTCCAGGTACCAGCAATACACCCCCTCTTCCGCAGCGCGCAGTGCTTTGCGGACGATTTTCCAGTTGAACACGCCGGGCACGGATTGCGATGCCGGCTGCTGGGGCTCACCATGGCTCATTACCTTACAATCTACGCCATTGCGAGCGCTATTTCAAGCAAGAAATCACGCAGCAGAAGCGAAATAATGCAAAATTCCATCTTTACTTGTCACTATGTGGAGAAATGGGGTGTTTTTCTTTACATTGCGGGTGGGTTTCGCTAGGATATGAGCATGCGCGCGTTAATGGTGACAGTCGGGTTGTTGGGGATGCTGGGAGCGATGGGCTGTTCATCTGCACCCACGGCGGGGGGTGCTACCGCTGCCCAGGGGGAAATGCCTGTTTTCTCTGATTACCCATCAGCCTTGAATTATGTTTTGTCCAAGATGCAGGAGGGTAAAACCCCGCTATTGCTGCGTATGAGTGGCAATAGCCAGCAGACGGCGCAAAAGCTCACTCAGGACTGTGTAAAGCATGCGATGATTACCAAGGTGAACAGCATGTCACTTGGTAGCGTGGTGTCGCTCAATCTGACCTATGTGGATGATACGCTGCTGCTGGCGGCTCATAAGGGGTATTTGCCGGAGTCGAAGCTGACGGCATCTCAACGCAGCGCTCTGCACAAGATTCAGGGCGTGGTGAACGGTATCATGCGGCAGCATGCCAGCCAATATGAGCAAGCTCTGGCGATGCATGATTACATTTTGATTACAAGTCGTTATGATACAACGATGAAGACCTGGAATCATGCCACGGTGACGGTGGATTTAATCAACACGCACCGCTCTGTGTGCGATGGATATACGCGCTTGTATCACATGATGCTTTCCATGGCGGGAATTGAGAATCGCATTGTCGTAGGCTCCAGCAGTGATAATGTGGCCCATTCCTGGAATCTGGTGCGCTTGGGTGGGGTGTGGACCCACGTGGATTGCACATACGATGACCCCGTGCCGGATGCCGCGGGGCGCACCATGCGCAATTATTTCGGGATGTCGGATGCGCAGATTGCCCGCAATCATCGCTGGCCCCGCGCAGAATACCCGGCTGCCACCTCTACATCTGCGTATTACCCGACAACACGCGGCTTGTGCTTCAACACCATGGAGGAGTTCCTGCGCTATTGCCCGGGACACGCCGCCGCAGGGAACAAGAATATATCAGCCTATGTGAAGGAGGCTGATTCTGCACGGGTGGATAGCAGGAGCCTGCTGGAAAAAACGCAGAAAAACCTGAAAATGAACTTGGTGAAGAGTTTGCAGGTTGATGCCGGCACTCCCGGTATCTTATACTGCCATTTTCGCTGAGGTTGCAGGGGAACTTAGTCCTTCAGCTCGTTGAGGACAATATCCGGCTGTGCAAAGGGGTAGTGGTAGCTTGAAAAGCCAGTACCCAGCCCCAGGGGTTCCCAGTATGCCCACATGTTGGCCGGGGGGAAGATTTCATCCTTATCGGCAATGTAGGCTTTATCCCAATGAAGCCCGGTGCCGGGATGTTCTTTGCTCCAGGCTGCCAGATTCTCCAGCTCGACAATTTTGTCCATCGGGTCGCGGTCCGGGAAGGGGCCGGTGGGCATGTAGCGGGAATCATCCTGTTGCTCGGCAGCGGTGTTGACGCCACCATTGCGCGCCAGATTGCGCATGGTGCGCAGGACAACGCGCAGGCGCATCCCATAGCGATCATCTACCGGGTAGGGGGTGCCATTCAGGGCAATGGCTTTGTGGAGCGGTAGTTCTCGGCATGTTTGTTCTGCTACCCAGATGCCGAAAGACCATGCAAAGAGGTAGATACGGCGGTAGGAGCCCAGCTCGGCTACAGAAAGAGGGGAAATGCGGGTGTAGTTGCACACGGCCAACACATCATAGCCCGCGGGGCAGATGTGATTGATGGCATTGGGCGTGGCAGCCCATCCCAACATGTAGAGGATGAGGTCGCGGTTCCCCTCTTTTCTGAGCCAGTGCTGTTCCATGGTGGCTTAGCCCTGGTATTCTGCCCAGGAGGAGCTGGTTTCCCACACGCGCACACGCTCTAGGCGCACACAGTCACGCACCGGGTATGTGCACCCGCCCTGTGCGGCTTTGCGCAAGGCGGCAGCAGCATGTTGATACACTGCGTAGGCCATGGCCTCACTCGTGGGGTCCTGCTTTTCGAAGGGGATGATGCGGTCGCCATAGATAGCGCGGAATTCTTCGAAGTGCGGATCCTGCGTGTTCATGCACAGGGAATGGTCGAATTGTTGCAGGAATTCTTCCATCATTTCTTTGATGGCTTTGAAATCCAGCACCATGTCTTGAGTATCCAGCGTCTCGGCACAGAAGACCAGTTCCACGCTGCGGGTGTGACCATGCGGGAACTGGCAGCTGCCGGGGTGTTTGGAGAGCAGGTGACCGCTCTCCAATTCAATGCTTTTGCAAATGCGGAACATGTTGCTTATCAAGCAATGGGTGTGACACCCTTCTTGAGGATGATGTTGCCGTATTTGGCGGTTTCGCCGCTCACAACCACGGCGTAGGCCTGCTTGGCGCGCTCATAGAAAGCATAGCGTTCCATGCGCTCAATTTCGCCGGTGTAGCCCATGGCCTTGCGGTATTTTTCTTCTACGGCAGGGTCGAGCGTATCGCCCGGCACGGCTTCCATCATGATGACGGGAGTGGCATAGCTATCCAGCTCAAACAGCGGAATCATGCCGGCCAGCAAAGCGTCTACCCCGATGCCATCTGCTCTCACCACGGTGGAGTTGAAGGTGTGGCCGGGGAAGTGTGCATCGGAGAGTACAATCTCATCGCCATGGCCCATTTCAGCCATGATTTTGAGCAGGGACGGAGAAATAACGGGAGAAATTCCTTTCAACATAGCAAGCGTATGCTGCCACAGTTTCGGCTTGTTGTCAATGCCGAACTTCAGCGGAACGCGCGCGGGCTGTGCGGTGTGGAGGAGCCGCGGATACCCCTTACTCCGCTGTTGGTGCGGCGGTGGGTGGATGTGGTGCGGCGTTGCTGCAATTTTTGCCCGGGGAGCGTGGCAGAAAGGTAGGGCAGGAGCCTGTCCATGACCAAGATGTTGCCGTCTGCCGTGATGTGAACATGATCGCGCGTGCGGATATCCGCCGTTTTGCCATTCGCCAGGGTGGTGCGGTGCAGGTAGCGGCCTTTGGCATCAGCCAGAATGGGGCGAGTGTTCAGGAAATAGACGTTGTTATGCTTGCACGTCCACGACATGAGACGAGTGATATCGTTGAGCTGCCCATTCAACGGTTGTTCATCCATGACAGGCGGGCCCATCATGATGAGGATGGCGTTGTGCTTGCGCACAATGCGGAATATTTCAATCAACTTGTTGTGATAAGCCTTTTGCCACGCGACGGAAAGGGGCTCTCCCAGCCCTTTCATGCCGTGAATGTTCTGCGGGTCATTGGTACCAACCCACATCACCACAATGTGTGGCTTGTGTTTCACCATGTTTTCTTCCAGCACCTTGGGCCAGTTGTAAAAATCCGGGCGGCTCAGCCCTGTGGATTTTTTGCCGATGGGGATGAAGGTGAGGTTAGCGTAGCCATCGAGCGCGCGCTGCATCTGGGGCCCCAGCCCCTCCATGAGAGAGTCGCCGGTGAGCAGAATGCGGGTGGGTTGGGGCACGGTGCCCTCGCCCTCTCTCACCAAGGTGCGGGTAATGGGCGCAGCAGGTTGCTGTGCTGCTGCGAATGTGCCCAGGAGCGCAAGCCCCATCAGAGTAGTGCGGATGATGTTCATTTTTTCTTCCTTCTCTTTCTGGAGGATGGTACGTATTTGACTGTCACGGAGAGAGTGGCCGGACCCATTTTTTGAGCCTCTTCTTCGCTGAGACACAGCTCAGGGTGCTCTGCGCTGAATGCATGCAGGTGTTTTTCCAGCTCGGGCATCAGTTGGTCGATGAGCAGATTATTGCCTTCGGGGGTGAGGTGGGTCTTGTCCGGGCGGCGCAGACGCACAATCTTGCCGTTTTTATCCTTGCGGAATGCTTGGAATTCGCCGTTTTCATCCGACAAGGTGGGGCGAGTGTCGATGAAGGGGATACCCGTGCGTGTGCAGTATTCCTGCTGTGCCACGCTGGTTTCGGCCAGCAACTTACTGTAGCGACCGCCGATGCCCGGTAACCCTACCCAGATGACCTTTGTGCCGTGGGCGTGTGCAATATCCACGATTTCCTGCATTTTGGCACCATAGCAGTCGCGCCAGGTCTGACCTCCTGTGGGCGTGAAAGCGCCATTGTGCTTGATGGGCTGCCCGTCATTCGCACCGATGAAGACCACAAGAATGTTGGGCTTGTGTTCTGCAATGGCTTCTCGCATGTGGGCGGGCCAGTCGAAGAAATCGGGGCGGCAAAGCCCTGTGGAATACTTGGCAGAGAGGACGAAGTTGAGCCCTTTGCGATTGCGTAAGCGGCGGTGGGTGCGGGGGCCCAGGTCTTCCATCATGGAATCACCCATCATCATGATTTTGCAGCGCACAGGCGGTGCCGGCGTGGTGGGCACGGGCTGATCGGGTGTCGGCACCTGAATGTCTGGTGCAATGGGCGTGTCAAGTGTTTGTTCTGTGGTGGGCTCCGGCTCTGTAGTAGGAGCGGGAGTGGGCTCACTTACATCATCCACCTGGGGCGCGGGGGTGGGGGTAGGCTCCGGCTGCTCGTCCCTATTGGGGATGATGGTGGGTTCTTCCTGCGGTGTTTCTTCTGTATCTTGCTGCGGAGTGGAATCCAGCGGATAGAAAGTTGTATCCAACAGCGGAGCAACGCCAGGCGGCGGTGTCGGCTGTTCTGTGGTGGGTTGCGGGTCTGTGTCTTCTTCCGGGGTGAGGACCGGTTCTTCCTTTTCCTCAGCCGGGGCAGAGGATGGCTCGGGAGCAGGCTCCGGCTCGGGGTCCGGAAGCTGTGCAGGCTGCGGTTCGGTGTCTTCTTCCTCTTCCGTTTCTGCATCGCTCTCCTCTATGCCACCACCCAGGGCAATCCATTTATCCAGCCAGCTGCGTTGAGCTTGGTTGAATTCGGTAAAGCCGGTGTATTCCGCTGCGATGGTCAGCCAATGAGCGGCCTGATCGGCGTAGGGGAAGTCTTCATCTTTCAATTTACCGGCATAGTGCTCCGCATTTTGCAGCACATAGGCGCTGCCCACCACCAAGGTGGCGAGGCAAAGGCTCAGGGCTTGCGGCAACTGCGGTTTCATGTGCTCGGTATCAGAAGTTAAAGTAAATGAAGGGCAAGGTGCCATCCGGCCCCATATTCATGATGAGACCACACAACAGGGCAACTACAAGGGCTTGCACCACCCAGGGCAAACGAGACTGAATGCCGGTGAACAGGCGGAAGAGCCCCGGCCCAATCCACTGGATGACTAAACCGCATGCTATGGCGATGACAATCATGAGGGTAAATCCATTGCCCTCCGTATCCAGTGCGCAGATACGCTCAATGACTTGCACGGCACTCTCCCAGCTTTCTGCGCGGAAGAAAATCCACAAAAATGCTACAAAATGGATGGTGAGAATCCAGGAAAGCCCCTTGGCCGGCAGGCTGATGATGCCAGGCACGCGGGCATTGCCGATGATGAGTTTCAGCACATGTTTGAAGCCATGCACCACTGCAAGACCAACACCATGCAGAGCACCCCAGATGAGGAAAGTAAGGCCACTGCCATGCCACATGCCGCCAATGAGCATCGTCATGAACAGGTTGAAATAGCGGTTGCCGCGGCGGCTGCCCCCCATGGGAATGTAAAGGTAGTCTCTCAGCCATGTGGATAAGGTGATGTGCCAGCGGTGCCAGAACTCTTGCAAATCTAATGCCTTGTAAGGTGCCTTGAAGTTCGGCGGCAGACGGAAGCCCATGAGACGCGCCACACCGATAGCCAAATCCGTGTAACCGGAGAAATCACAGAATATCTGAATGGTGTATGCATACACACCCACGAGCGCAGCCAGCGAGCTGTAGTCCTGGGGGGTTGTAAAGACACCGTCGACAAGATGTTCGGAGAGATAGGAGGCCAGCACGACCTTCTTGAACAGCCCGCTGATGATGTAGGCCATGCCCTCCGTGAAATCCGACGCATCTGCTGTGCGGTTGTTTTGCAGCTGCGGGAAGAAATCGTTTTCTCTCAGAATCGGCCCGGAAAGGATGGTGGGGAAGAAGGAAACGTAGGCCAGCACGTCCATGAAGCTTCGGGGTTCAAGCTCCGGGTTGCGGTAGTGGTCAATGCTGTATGAGAGCCCCTGGAAGGTGTAGAATGATAAGCCCACCGGCAGAACGATATCTGCCAAAGTATCTGAGAATAAGCAGCTGAAATCCCACCCCACGATGTCTGCAAATGAGATGAGGTTGAGCACCAGAAACTCATAGTACTTGAAGTACGTGAGAATCAGTATGTGCAGGATGACATTGATGGAAATGAAAAAGGTGCGGCCGGCCTTTTTGGGTATCTTGGGCATGAGGGCTGCCGTGCCCCAGTTCAGAGCGGCAATGCCCAGTAGCAAAGAAAGATAGGTGGGGCCTGCGCAGCCATAGAAAACCAGCCCTGCAGCAATCAGAAACCACTTGTACAGCCCGCTGAACCTCCTGATGCTCCAGCCCAAACACAACACGGGCAAGAAGAAGAGGACAAAGCTGAGAGTGACGAAATTCATGTACGCGTGCGGGCGCAGGAATTATAGAGAAGCTCACCCTCTCTTGTCAATAGATAAATGTTGCCTTGTCATACCTTTGCGTAAGCTCTTGCAACAGAAAGCTCCCACCGCTTTGGGCGATGGGAGCTTCGTCTGAGAATAGTTAGCTTTCCTGAAAGATTACGCCTGGGCCACTTTGGCAGCACGGCGGGCTCGTACGCCCTCAGCCAGGGTATCAAGGATGCTCAGGGTGCCATCCCAATCCACGCAGGCATCCGTGATGCTGACGCCGTATTGGAGCGGCTGCACGCACTTCTGATTGCCGGAGTTGATGTTGCTCTCAATCATGACCGCGCCGATGTTGTCCTCGCCCGCAGCGAGCTGTTGGGCAATATCGGCTGCCACGTTGGCCTGCTCCTGCCATTGCTTGTGGCTGTTGCCGTGGGAGCAGTCAATCATGATGCGGTTGCTGATGTTGGCCTTTTGCTGCACTTCCCATACCTGCTTGACGTGTTCGTTGCTGTAGTTGGTTCCTTGCGTGGAACCGCGCAGGATGACGTGGCAGCTATCGTTGCCGGAGGTGGAAACGATGGCCGATACACCTTGCTTGGTGACGGAAAGGAAGCAGTGCGGATGCGCGGAGGAGACGATGCCGTCCACCGCAATTTGAACGCAGCCGGTGGTGCCGTTCTTGAAGCCGATGGGCATACTCAGGCCGCTGGCCAGCTCGCGGTGTACCTGGCTTTCTGTGGTGCGGGCACCGATGGCACCCCACACAATCAAATCGCTGATATACTGAGGTGTAATCACATCGAGAAACTCCGTGGCGGCGGGCACCCCCATTTCGGAAAGGCGCAGCAGCAGGCCGCGGGCAATGCGCAGACCGCTGTTGATGTTGTAGGACTCATCCATGAACGGGTCATTGATGAGCCCCTTCCAGCCCACAGTGGTACGCGGCTTTTCAAAGTATACGCGCATGATGAGCAGGAGGTCCTTCTCATATTTCTCGCGTATTTCTGCCAGTCTTCCGGCGTAGTCGATGGCGGCTACCGTGTCATGGATGGAGCAGGGCCCCACCATCACGGCCAGTCGGTCATCTTCTTTCTTCAGGATGCGGCGCACAGCTTCGCGGGTGTCATACACCATCTTGGAAGCCTCTGCGCTCGCAGGAAAATCCTGCATGAGAATAGCCGGAGATATCAGCGGACGTATGTCCGTGATGCGTACGTCATCTGTGATGAATCGATTCATTTATTTGCTTACCTTTTTCCAGGAGTATACGTTGTCAAGAATGGCATCGGCCTCTTCCTCTGCTGCGATTTCAGCCTCTTCCTTGCTGGCACTCTTTGATTTGCTGCCTTTGCCGCGCTTGGCTACACCCATGCCGTCCGGGCCGAGACCGTAGACGATGCAGGGCTTGTTGCGCAGGCGCTTCTTCTTGGCGAAGGGGTCGAGACAGCCGCTTTCTTCCTCGCAGAGCACCACGTAGTAGGGCTTGCCCCAGGGGTCATAGAGACCCAGTTCACCGTTGTCGGGGTTGGTGTAGAGACCATCCACAGGTTCTTCTACTTCAGTAGACTTGAGGTAGTATTCCTTGAGGGAGTTCACGCGGTTGTCTTCGTCATCCTCGCGGTTGGTGAGAATCTTGAGCATGTCAGCATCTTCACCATCAGCGGTGGTGAGGAAAATCTGATCGTCGTTGTCGGGCTTGACGGCGTCCACTGCGTAGGGGAGCAAACCGTTGTTGTCCTGTCGGAAACGGGTGACGGCTTCCACGATATCGGCGCATGTTTTGGCCGAGGATGTGCGCTTAGCGTCGTCCATGAAGCTCATGTAGGTGGGGTAGGCAATGCTGGCGAGCGTTGCCAGAATGGCGATGACGACGATGAGTTCAATCAGGGTAAAACCCTTGCTGCGGTGAGAGATATAGGAGGTGTCCATACGCGCATATACTACCACGCCGGGGCATGGTAGAGCAAGCAGAAAGCTGCATCATGCCTTGTTTTTCCTGTTTTGCAGCTTGTGGCGGAAGAGGAGACCGTGTGAGGGGGAGAATACGTAGGCAAGCAGGAAGAGAGTGCCCATCACAACGATGATGGTGGCGCCCAGGTGCCAGCCCAGCGGATAGGAAAGGAAAAAGGCCGCAATAGAGCCGAGCCCGCCGATGAGCCCGCCCCCCCAAAAGAGTGCGGATGCTTTGTCGGTGAGCAGGTACATGGTGGCGGCGGGGGCCACAAGTAATCCAAGCGTCAGGAAGGCACCCACAGCTTGCAGTGATGACACCAGCACCAGGATGATGAGGGTGAAGATGCCGTAGCTGAATAAGCGGGTGGGGATGCCCATGGTGGCTGCGGCGCGCGGGTCAAAAAGGTAGATGAGCAGGGGGCGATTCAGAGCCGTGATGGAGAGAATGGCGATGGCGCTGACGATGTAGGAAATCCACAAATCCGTATTGCCCATGCTCATGATATTGCCGAAGAGCCAATCATCCACCTTTTGCTGCAAGCCCAGGCGGATGAGGATGATGTAGCCCACGGCGAAAGCGGTGGCATGCAGGATGGAGAGAGCCGCATCATGATCGATGCGCGAGGTGCGGGAGAGAAAAAGCGAGCCCAACCCCACCAACAGACCAGCGATGACGGCCCCGGCCAGAATGCTCAGCTGCGCCAAACCAAACAACAGGATAGCCAGCGCGATGCCGGGCAACAGGGCGCAGGAAATGGTGCCGATTTGCAGGGATGATTTGCGCAGTACAACCAGGGCGCTTACAAAACCATTGGAGAATCCTATGACACCACAGGCCCACAGACTGCGCTGCGCGATGGGTTCTGCCAGAAATTGTAAAAACTCGTTCATGCCTGAATGCCGGGGGTGTGGTGAAAGCCAAAAGCACGGAAAATGTTTTCTGCGGTGAGTACATCCTGAGTTGCCCCGAAAGCGATGCGTGTTTTGTTGAGCAGCAGCGTTTGGTCGAATAAATCAGCGGCGTTGTTCAGGTTGTGATGTGAGGCGATGATGAGTCGCCCTTCTGCAGCCAATTCCCGCAGCTGCTTCCCCAGGGATTCCATGCCCGGCACATCTAAGCCGGTGAAGGGCTCGTCCAGCAGTAGAATGTGAGCCTCTTGTGCCAGAGCACGTGCCAGGAAGGCGCGCTGCTGTTGCCCACCGGAGAGTTCACCAATGCGGCGGTGCTGCAAGTCGGTGAGTTTAAGTGTTTCCAGCGCTTTGCTGACGATATGGTGGTCGTGTTCTGAGGCTTTTTTCCACAGGCCCAGGTTGGGGTATCTCCCCATTTCCACCAAGTGGCGCACCGTGATGGGGAATTGCCAGTCCACCGTGCTGCGCTGGGGGACAAACGCGATTTCATGTCGCGTTTGGCGCAGGTCCTGCCCATTCCACTGCATGCTGCCGGCTTGGGTGTGGATGAGCCCGGCCATGGCGTGAATCAGGGTGGATTTGCCGGCGCCATTGGGCCCCATGAGCGCGACAGTGTGGCCACAATGCGTGGAAAATGTAATGTCCCGCAGGGCCTCGACTTCCCGGTAACGCACACTCAGCCCGACCACGCTTAAGGCATGGCCGCCATGGTGGTGGACTCCACCACCCCAGCAAATGTGATCGTGCTCTGTTACCATGAGAATGAGAAGATTGTATGCAGCATGCTGCCATCGGGCCCGGTCCATTGCGTATCGGTCTTGGTGGGGAGCCCGTTGGGTTCTACGGTGAGGGTGGCTGCGTTTTCGGGGGAATCCTGCGCCCAGAGAATTTCAGCTTCGATATCCAGCGCGGTCAGCTCGGCCGGCAGGAGAATCGAGGTCTCGCAAGGGGAGGGGGTGCCTGCGGGAAACTCGGCTTGCCAATTATCCCCGTATCGCAGGATAATTGAATCAGGCTTGCCGGTGAAACGAAGGTTCAGGTATGCTTGGGTGAGCTTGCTTGCGCTTGCTGCCGTGGCCGGTTCTGTCTCCGGTGTGGCTTCCTGTTCACGGGGCAGAGTAAGCCACAGCAAGGGGAGCCCGGCAAGCAGCACCCCCATCAGAGTGAACAGAAAACGTACACGCGGACTCATGAATTACTGGGCTTTATCTGCTTTCTTTTGCTTGGCAGGTGCCAGCCCGGCGGCGATGATGCCCGTGTTGAACAAGAAAATCTTCTCGTAGCTATCCATGCGGGGATAGATGCCATCCATCACCAGGGGTTTGGATTCAATCCCCAGCTCGCGTGCTATGTTTTCCAATGCTTTGGGGGAGGCGTTCACCTCGGTGAAGATGCACTTGACTTTCTTTTCACGCAGGGTGCTGATGAGCTGTGCCAACGATGCGGTGTCGCCCTCGCTTTCCTTGGCAATTCCATGCACCGGTATGGGGGTGAAGTTGAATGTTTTGCAGAAGTGGCACATGGCGGCATGCGCGGTCACCAGCACGCGCTGCTCCTGCGGGATGCGCCGCATAATGTATCGCCCCATGCGCACCATGCGGTCCATATCGGCGGCGTATTTCTTCTGGTTGTTTTCGTAGGTGGCCTTGTTGGCAGGGTCTGCTTCGCAGAGCGCCTGCGTCAGCGTGCGGGAAGCACGCTTCATGTTTTCCGGGCTGTTCCACCAGTGGGGGTCTGCGTGGTTGCCGCCCGGTACCATGACGTCCGGTACGTCTGAGCCCAATTCAACAAAACGTGTCTTGGCCGAGAGAGATTGCTTCAAATCCCCCAGATAGGGCTCTACGCCCTTGCCACAGGCCAGCAGCAGTTTGGCCCCGATGGCCGCGGAAATTTCTCCGCTTGTCGGGGTGAATCCATGCAAATCCCCATTCTGAGGAAACAGATTCACCACTTTGACTTTATCACCGCCGATGTGGGTTGCCATCTCACTGAGCAGCGGATGCAGGCTTGCCACCTTCACGGGGGCAGCTTGCGCTACCACCCCGAACATGAACAACAGGCAGAGGATAAGAATCTTTCTCATGCGGGCATTCTACATGTCGGGGTGGCGGGAGTCAATGCTGCAAATGGTCATCTTGCCCCGGCTTTAATCAGGAGCTCAACCGTGCTTGTGTGGCGTTCTTCCTGTGCTTTCATCAGGGCCGTTTCGCCATCGCGGTCTTTGGCGTTGACATCTGCCCCGGCTGAAATCAGGCGCGTGACAACGGCGTTGTAGCCTTCATCTGCGGCTTCCATCAGGGCTGTCTGTCCGTCTTCATCTCGTGCGTTGACGTTTGCGCCGGCCTTGAGCAGTGTGTTGACTGCGCTCAGGTTGCCCTTGCTTGCTGCGCGCATGAGCGGGGTTTCCCCGTCTTCATCTGCCATATTGACGTCATGCCCGGCAGATACGAGTCGCTGCAATGCTGCCTCGCCTCGGGTGGCGGCAGATACGATGTCCTTGCAGATGCGCTCTGCGTAGCTGTCTGCGTATACATTCGGGCTGATGGCTAAGCAGGCCAGCACGGTGGTGATAATCATTTCTTTTTTCATAGCGGTCTTCCTTTCTGGGTGTTGTTGGTGATTTCTGAGCTCTTTATATCAATTTCTCAGAGCTTTGACAAGATAAATCTCTACAAAATAGGTATAAATTATAAAAAAGGCAGAGAAAAAGGGTAAAAAGTCAGGCGTTGCGGCGCAAATTGGCGGGCAGGATGCGCAGGGCTTCTCTGTATTTGGCTACCGTGCGGCGAGCGATGACGATGCCTTCATCGGCCAGAGTGGCAGCGATATCGGCATCGGAGAGCGGAGAATCGGGGGATTCTTGGTCAACAAGTTGGCGGATGCGTGCCTGTACTGCTTTGGCAGAGAGGTCGGCTTGGGATTCTTGTTTGCCGTGGAGCGCGGTGGTGAAGAATTGGCGCAACTCCCACACGCCGAAGTCACAGCGGAGGTACTTGCCATTCACGGCTCGGGAGACGGTGGAGACGTGCAGGCCTGTGTCTTCCGCAATATCTTCCATGCGCAGGGGCTGCATGGCGCGGGTGCCGAGGAAGAAGAAGTCGCGTTGGCGGGAGACAATGGCGCGGGCAACGGAAAGGATGGTTTGCTGGCGCTGGTCGATGGCGCGTATGAGGTCGCGCCCCTCGCGGAAGCAACGAGAGAGATATTGGCGCAATTCAGGTTTTTCTGCGTGCTCTGCCATCATATTGCGGTAATCGGCAGATAAGGTCAGCCTCGGGATGCCTTCCCCCGTCAGTTGGACGTCCGGTTCACCGCCATTGCAAGTCACGATGATATCCGGGGTGATGATGTTTTGCTCTACACGCGCAAAGGCGCTTCCGGGGTCGGGGTTGAGCCGGGCAATGCGCCTTGCCGCCATCTGGACGAGATGAGTGTCTGTGCCGATAGCACGTGCGGCAGCTTCGTATCGGTGGTTGATGAGTTCCTGCCAATGCTCTTGCAAGAGCTTCATGGCCAGGCTTTTGCTCTCTCCCACCCGGCGCAGCTGAATGATGAGGCTCTCCTGCAAGCTGGCCGCGCCTACGCCGGCGGGCTCCAGCTCTTGCACTTCTTTGAGTGCGCGCCGCAGGCGCTCGGGCGAAATGTGTTGTTCCTCCGCAAGGGTGTTGGGGGATATACCGAAACGCCCATGTTCATCCAGATTTTCAATCAGCAAGAGGCAAACACTCTTGATGTCTTTGGGTAAATCGCTTGTGCGGATTTGTTGCTCAAGATGTTCTTGCAGCGTTTGTTCTTCCGCGATGGAATCCATGAAGGCTGCATGTCGCCGCGTCGCTTCACGGTCTGCGGGCTGTGCCGTCTCTGTCTCGCGGAGCGGGGGGAGTTCCTCCAGCGCCGGGTTAGCGGCTACAGCTTGTTGCACTTGCTGTGAGAGTTCCATGTTGCCGGCCTGAAGCGTGCGCATGAAGAGCTGCATGGTTGCGCTGGCCACCATGTTTTGCTTCATACCCTGTTCCATCCCGGGGTAACTCACGAGCCTTTTCTTATCAGATTGTTAAGTGTTTTGCAAGAGCATTTGCAGCCCCGCATGTGTGCCACTCATGTCAATGTGCAATCATGGGGAAGTATTGCTTCACCAAGGGTTCTTGCACAGCGAAGAGGGCTTCTCGGTCTTCCGGTTGGTAATCCAGATAGCCATGTAAATGGGTGAGCCCATGCACCATGTAGCGGAAGAGTTCTTCCTCCCGATTCAAGTTGTGCTGGCGGGCATAGCTTTCAGCCGTATCGCAGCTGACGATGATTTCACCGTAGGTGAAGGTGATAGCATCTGTCGGCGTCGGGTCATTCAGAAACTCGCCGTGGATATCGGCAATCGTTTCATCATCCACCACGGATATTTCCACCATGTCCAGTGTTGATAAGACATGATCCGGGCCCTTGGGTGCTTGCAAAAGCTGCGGGAGCATTTGTTGCAGGGCATTTCGGCAGGCTTCCAGCCAAGCCTCTGTTACCCATGTGCTCTCCGTATTGAGGTAGATTTCAATGTTCGGAGTCATGCTGTTGTTGTTGAGCTAGTTCTCGCAGCTGTTGTTTGCGAAGCTTGGCTGCGGCGCGGGCTTCGCGGAAGAAACTCTGAAATTGCTCCAGACATTCAGTTCCCAATACGCCGCCAACCGTCTCACATTTGTGGTTGAGCGGGGGATTTGAATCCAACAAGTTAATCCAGCCGCCGCAGGCACCGCCTTTGGCATCCGGTATGCCGAACACCACTCGGCTGGGGCGGCAATGCACCATGGCACCGGCACACATGGGGCAGGGCTCCTTGGTGACATAGACAGTGCAACCCTCAAGGCGCCAATCTCCCACGGCTGCTTCTGCCGCGGTTAGCGCAAGCATTTCTGCATGCGCCGTAGCATCCTTGAGGGTTTCTACCTGATTCCATCCGCGGGCGATGACTTTGCCATCTTTGACGATGACGCACCCGCAGGGAACTTCGCCGACCGTGCGGGCTTTTTCAGCCTCGCGCATGGCCAGCAGCATAAATTGTTCGTCCTCAGACAAACCGAATGAAGTTTAGCGAATCGTGACGCGGGGGTCGTTGTCCAGAATCTCCTGCAGTTCGGGCCAACCTTCCTCGGTCTGGTTCTGGAACATGTGCAGATACAGAGATACGGCACCGGCGGGGTAGTTCTCAAACAGAGCGTCCACAGCGGTCTTGAGCACCTCGGGGTCGAGCGTCTCGGGCAGCACGTCCACTACGCCGTGGCCATTGTGTGCAATACCCAGCTTTTCAATGAAGCTGATGAGCATCCCTTCGTGCTTACGGATGAGCCACACCTGCAGCAAGTGGTCAGCGATGGTTTCAGCCGGCTTCCAAGCCAGCATCTTCTTGAGCCATTCAAACTGCTCTTCAACAGGCTTCTGCTGCATGAACTGGGGACGCAGCTTCTTGAGGGCGCTCAGCTCGCGCAGAGCGGCACGGTACACGCCGCGCTCCTGGTTGCGCATCCATGCAAGGAAATTATTGACGGTTTCGTCATCCGACTTCTGGAAAATGGTGTATGACTTCATGTTACAGTAACTAAAGTGGCGTGTCGGAAGTAAATCACATTCTTCACGCTTATGCAAGAAATAAGTAGCATAATGACGAAGTATAGTATATAGAAAGCTGGATTTAGCTTGACTTATGTTGATTGATGGCGTATCCTCCTCGCGCATGGCTACGGACATCAAGTTCAAGAGAAACTTTTCCATTATCGCACACATTGACCACGGTAAGACGACGTTGTCTGACCGCTTGCTGGAATATACCAACACCATTGGCGAGCGTGAGAAGCAGGACCAGCTGCTCGACGCCATGGATTTGGAGCGAGAGAAGGGGATTACCATTAAATCTCACCCGGTGACGATGCGCTACAAGGCTCAGGATGGCAATGTATATGAGCTGAATCTGCTTGATACTCCCGGTCACGTGGACTTTTCGTACGAAGTGTCTCGCTCTCTGGCCGCTTGTGATGGCGCTGTCCTGATTGTGGATGCTGCACAGGGTGTGGAAGCGCAGACGCTTGCCAACATGCACCTGGCGCTCGACCAGCAGCTGGAAATTATCCCTGTGGTCAACAAGATAGACCTTCCCAGCGCTAACTTGCCCAAGGTGTACAAGCAGCTGGAAGACGTTGTTTGCATCCCCCACGAGGAGGCTATTCTTTGCTCTGCCAAGGCCGGTATCGGTATTGAAGAGGTGCTGGAAGCGATTGTGCAGCGCGTGCCTGCTCCCACACAGCCGGAGGATGACCTGCTGCGCGCGCTTGTGTTCGACTCCGTGTACGATGCTTACCGTGGTGTGGTGTCTTATGTGCGTTTGGTGAGTGGTTCCGTATCCCGCGGCATGAAGGTGAAACTCTTTGCTTCCGACGAAACGTACGAAGTGAAGGAAGTGGGTATTTTCACGCCCAAGATGCAGGCAACGGATAAGTTGGAGACGGGTGATGTAGGCTACATCATCGCGAACATGAAGAGTGCTGCCGATGTGAAGATTGGTGATACCTACACCAATATGCAGAACCCTTGCCCTGAGCCCTTGCCCGGTTTCAAGGAGATTCGTCCCATGGTGTTCTCCGGTATTTACCCCGTGGATTCCTCGGATTACGAAGCGTTGAAGGCCGCCATGGCCAAGCTGCAAATCAATGATGCCGCCTTCACCTACATGGGTGAAAGCTCGGTGGCTCTTGGTTTCGGTTTCCGCTGTGGTTTCCTTGGCTTGCTGCACATGGAAATCATTCAGGAACGCCTGCGCCGTGAGTTCAATATGGACGTGATTTCCACCTATCCTTCCGTGATTTATGAGGTGACCAAGACCGATGGCACGGAGCTTTTGGTGGATAATCCCAGCATTTTGCCGGATCCGCAGGAAATCCAGGAAATCCGCGAGCCCATTGTCAAGGTATTCGTCATGATTCCCGCAGATTACATTGGCGACATCATGCGCATCGTGATGGAGAAGCGTGGCGAGGTTGTACACACGGAGACGATTGATGATACCCGCGTGATGCTGACCTGCCGTATTCCCATGGCTGAAATCTTGGTTGATTTCAATGATAAGCTGAAATCAACAACCCGTGGCTACGGTTCCATGGACTACGAGTATGACGGTTACCAGGCTGCCAAGCTCGTGAAGATGGATATGATGATTGCCGGTGAACCCGTGGATGCTTTCTCCATGATTGTACACCGCGAGCGTGCAGAGTCTCAGGGCCGCGAAATTGCCCTGAAGCTCAAGGATGTGATTCCAAGACAGCTCTTCACCGTGGCTATTCAGGCATGCATCGGCGGCAAGATTATTGCTCGCGAAAGTATTTCTGCCATGCGCAAGAACGTGACGGCCAAGTGCTACGGCGGTGACGTGTCGCGTAAGCGCAAGCTGCTCGAGAAGCAGAAGGAAGGTAAGAAGCGCATGAAGTCCATCGGCCGCGTGAATATCCCGCAGGAGGCATTCATCAACGTGTTGAAGACCGGCGATTAATTCTCCCTCCACGCCAATACATGAAAACCGGGTTGATACTGGAGGGCGGTGCCATGCGTGGCATGTTCACCGCCGGTATTCTCGATGTGTTCATGGAAGAGGGGATTCGCTTCGATGGGACCATCGGGGTGTCTGCCGGTGCTGCTTTTGGCGTGAACTACAAATCCGGGCAGATTGGGCGCGCGATTCGCTACAATGTGCGCTTCTGTCGCGACCCCCGATATAGCGGTTTGCGTAGCTTGCTGAAGGATGGCAACATCTTCAGTCGCGATTTCGCCTACGATGAGGTGCCGCTCAAGCATGATCCGTTTGATTTTGCGGCATATAGTGCCAATCCTATGCCTTTTTACCTGGTTTGTACGGATGTAGAGACCGGTAAGCCGGTGTATCACCAGTATCTTGGCTGGGATGACCATGGGTTTGAGTGGATTCGCGCTTCGTCTTCCATGCCGGTTGTTTCTCAGATGGTGGAAATCGATGGGCGTAAGATGTTGGATGGCGGTATTTCGGATTCGATTCCTTTGCCCTTTTTTGAATCCCTGGGCTACAACCGCAATGTGGTGATTTTGACCCAGCCGCCCATGTATGAGAAGAAAGAGAATGGGCTCTTGTTTCTCATACGCATCATGTATCGCAAATACCCGCAGCTGGTGAAAGCGATGGAAGAACGCCACCTGGCGTACAATGCGGCTTTGCGTTATATTGAGGAGAAAGAAAAATCCGGGGAGATTTTTGTCATCCGCCCGGATTCTCCGTTGCCTGCCAGTCGGGTAGAGAAGAACCCGGAGCGTTTGCAGGCTGCCTATGAAGTGGGGCGCGCCAAGGGCAGGGAGCAGTTGGAGGCTGTTCGCTTGTTCCTCGGCGCGTAAGCTGATAGTGTTTAAGGCTCCATTTGGGCAAAGATGGGAGCCGGCAATTCCTCCGGTTCCTTCTCGCCCCCAAACAAGTCACCAATGTCCATGAGGGTGACAAACACGAAGAAGCCCATCAGCAGCATGATGAAGCCCATGAAAATGGAATCTAATATCTTGCTGTTAATCGGCTTGCGGCGAATCATTTCCACGAAGCCCAGCACCACGTGGCCACCATCTACCACCGGAAGCGGCAGCATGTTCAGGACGGCCAGGTTCACATTGAGCACCACGGCAAACCACAGCACGAGACGCCAGCCCATGCCATTACCGGCATCCATCATCTTGTAGATGTATGAGCCGATGCCCACGGGACCGGAAAGATGCTGCACGCCAATGTTGCTGCCGGGGGCAAAGAGTTTGTCCAGGGTATCGCCCATCCATTTGAGACTTTGGTTCACCTGGGCTTGGGGAGAGGGATGCTCCAGCTCAATGTCTTTGACCGTTCCGGCCCAGCTCACACCCAAAATGGGGGCGGCTCCTTCTTTGCCTTGCCAGTTGGCGGGAATGACGGGGCGGATGTTCACATCGCTGAGCGTTCCGTCTGCGGATTGCAACGTCAGGGTCATTTCCTGGCCTTTTTCCGACAGTTGAGTGATGGCATAGGGGGTGAAGATGCGGGTGCCATTCAAGGCCACGATGGTCTGCCCGGGCTGCAGTCCGGCTTTGGCGGCGGGGGAGTTTGCAATCACCTTGCCGATGGTTGCTGGCGCTGCGGGCATGATACCCACTTTGCGCATGGCGCTGCGCTGCCAGAATGACGTTTCGGGCACTTTGTAGCCACTCATGATGGTCATGTTCTGCTGCGTACCATCGGCTGCTGTGCGCACGATATCAAAGCTGATTTTTTCGTGCTCGCTCATGGCAACCAATTCGGTCACGCCTTCCATGTTGCCCATCCACTTAGTGACAGCTTGCCCATCGATAGCCGTGATTTTATCCCCGGGAAGCAATCCTGCTTCTGTAGCGGGAGAATCCGGCATGATGTAGCCAATCGTGGTGTTGATTTCTGCCGTGGCAGGCTTGCCTACGCCCCATACGATCACCGCGAAAACGTATGCCAGAAGAAGAGAGAAAAATGGACCGGCTGCTGCGATGATGATTTTATCCAGCGCTTTGAGTGGCTTGAGCCCCTCGGGTACTTCTGCGGAGCCTTCGATTTTTTCCATGTCTTCCATCTGGGGAAGAGACACAAAACCACCGGCCGGAATCCAACCCAGCCCCCACTTCACACCACCGATTTCTTTTTGCCAGATGGGCTTGCCAAACCATATCTGGAAGCGGTCAATGTATGCGCCTCGCCACTTGCCGGCCAGAAAATGCCCCAGCTCGTGAACAAAAATCATGAGGTTGAAGAAAAGAATCACCAGTACGATGATTCCGATGGTGTATAGGGTGGAAATAATCTGCTCCATAATTGTTCGGTTGCAGCATGCCATATCTCTCCGCTCGCTGCAAGCTTCTTGCATGACATAAATGGAAATCTAACATGTCGAGAAAATATCTTGACCACGCGCGCGCGTCATGGTAACAATGCAGCTGTAATATGCCTGCTGCCGTTCGTTATTCCATCTCTGATTTGGCTCGAAAGACCGGGTTGTCCATTCACACTCTTCGTTTCTATGAAAAGGAGGGCATTCTCCGCTATGTGGAGCGCACCCCTTCCGGTCGCCGAGTGTATGGCAAAGCCAGCTTGGCTTGTCTCATTGGCGCGTTGTGCATGAAACAGGCCAAACTTACATTGTCTCAGATTAAAGAATTCTTTGACATGACAAAGGCCGGTGATGAAACGCTTCCCCAGCGACTGGAGATGCTCACCACCGCTCGTGAAAATCTGGAAGAGATGCGCCAGCACATCGACCAATGCATTGATTTGGTCAATTTCTTTGTCTCCGGTGGCAAGGAAGCCATGGAGGCTGTGGAGCGAGGCGGCGATGCTGATGAGGCATTCCCTTTCCTCACGTTGGATGGCATTCTGAAGTTCCCCTGCAAGATGATGGACGATGGCCGCTTGGAGCCCTGCTTGCATAAGGTGAACGAGGAGCCTGAGACGAAGAAAAAGCGCAAGAAGGCCTAATCAGCCGGTCGGGGTGTTGCCTTGGCGCAGGTTGTGAGCCCATTGAGGGTCATCTTGCAGTTCCCCCATCAGGGAAACCATGTCGATTTCGTTTGCGCGCAGCATTCTGTAAAGATTTTGTAGATTGGCTCGGCTCTGTGTTGCTTCTTCGCCGGTGGAGATGACCGGCTTACCTGTGATGATGCGTACCCATCCTGCCAGGTTCAGGCCGCTGCCCTCAAATTCAGGTTTGGCAAAGTGTTCCCCTGTACAATGAAAGATATCCACTCCGGCATCGCGCAGCGGCAACAGGAATTCTGCCAGCTCATCCGGTTTTGTGGCCAGTGGGTGCGTGCATTGCCCGCATCCCTTTTGTGAGAATCGGAAAATCAGCGGGAAATCCTTGCCCACACTCTTGCGGATGGCGTGGATGATGCCGGTGGCAAAGCGGGTGCGCGACACGGGTTGGGCGCTATATTCATCGTGTCTGTGGTTTGTTTCCGCGCAGAAGAATTGGTCGATGAGCGAGCCGGCTGCGGCGTGAATTTCCACGGCATCAAACTTCAGCTCCTTGGCCATGCGAGCGGCGCGTGCGTACGCATCTGTCACTTGCGCGATTCGGGCCTGGCTCATGGCTTCGCCACAGGTTTCGAGCGTGTAGGGGCTGATGCCGGAGGGCCCGATGGGGGGCACCTGCGGGTTGGGCACGGGCCCATTCGTTGGCCGACACATGCCGGCGTGCAGCAGCAGCGGTGCCATCTTGCAATGGGTTGAGTGTACCAGTCGGCATATTTGCTTCCAAGTACGCAATGGGGTGCCACCATAAAATACGGGTGTTTTGCTGTCTGCAGCGGCTGCCGGGTCATCAATGGCAACAGGTGCCGTCAGGATGAGCCCTACTTCGTTTGCCGCACGTTGGCGGTAGTACTGCATCATCTGGATGGGGCTGAGGGCATAGGGTACCCGTTCCTGTGCCATGACAACGCGGGTCGGGAGTACGATTTTCCGGTGAACAAAGGGGCGAAAAAGGATTTCAACTTCTCTCAGGATGAGTTGGTGGAGCGTGTTCATATCTGAGCTTAATGTACTCAGATAGACAGAGGGTATCAAGAGGTTAGAAAAACTGTTCCGAGCAAGCGCGCGGCCTGCTCGGAACAAGAAAAAAACGGTGGCAGAGTGGCTTACATCCCCAGCTTTTCACGGAAATATGCGATGGTCTTGTCCAGACCTTCGCTCAGCGGAATGGTGGGAGCCCAGCCAAGCTGCTCCCCGGCCAGGGTAATATCCGGTCGGCGTTGCGTGGGATCGTCCGAGGGCAGGGGGCGGTGCACCAATTGACTCGTTGTGGGAATCTTTTGCAGGACCAAATCAGCAAGCTGGCGAATGGTGAATTCTCCCGGGTTGCCAATGTTTACCGGGCCTGTGAATCCATGCTCGTTCTCCATCATGCGCACCATGCCTTCAATCAAGTCATCGACGTATTGGAATGAGCGTGTTTGCTGGCCTTCGCCGTAGATGGTAATATCTTCTCCGCGAAGCGCCTGGCAAATGAAGTTGGAGACCACGCGCCCATCTTCCGGATTCATGTAGGGACCGTATGTGTTGAAAATGCGGATAACGCGAATATCGACCCCCTCGTGGCGGTGATAGTCAAACATGAGACTTTCGGCGCAGCGTTTGCCTTCATCATAGCAGGCACGGATACCTATGGGATTCACATTGCCGCGGTATGTTTCTACCTGTGGGTGTACCAGGGGTTCGCCGTATACCTCGGAGGTGGATGTCTGCAAGATGCGGGCTCCGTCGCGCTTGGCCAGTTCCAGCATGTTCAGGATGCCCAGCACGCAGGTCTTGGTGGTGAAGATGGATTTATTGCCCTGGTAGAAAGGGGGCGAGGCCGGGCAGGCCAGATTATAGATGCAATCCAGCTTTTCCGGGCAGTCATAGGGCTCAATCACATCGTGTTCCACAAAGGTGAAGCGAGGATGGTCGAGAAGCGGGGCTACATTATCCAGTGAGCCGGTGTAGTTGTTGTCCAGGCAGATGACGCGGTGCCCTTCTTCTATAAGGCGGTAACACAGATTACTGCCCACAAAACCACTGCCGCCGGTCACAAGTATCGTCTTCATGGCTATGACTCTACACCAGCTTGCCTTGTATGGCAAGCTTAAAGGAAGCGGATGCGTGTTGCCGGGCGGGGTTAACCCCAGAGAATATCGACCAGCGCGCGCGTTTCATCGCCACTTGTCAGGACATGGCTTGTGCGGTTGCCATTGACCGTATGGGCAATGTCGATGGGCTGATTAGCGTGGCTTTCTTTCTTGAACGCAATGCGGAGGCGGCGCAGTGTGCCGGCGGGAATGACATCCTGCGGCAGGGTATCAAGCGCCCAGATGAGGTAGGCGCTGTTGTTGATGTGCCCATTGAAGTCAATGTCACGGCGGGAGGAGGTGAGACTGGAAGAGAATGTTTTCTTTTCCTCCGTATCCGGCATTTCCGGAAGCTCCTGGGTGATGATGGCGGGGCTGTGGTCTGCCAACGTGTCATGGATGCTGGTGCGCTTGAGCGGTACGAGACGGCGGCTGTTGATGTCAATCAAAGCCCAGTACAAATCGGCTCGTGCCAGGACATTGCCCTCCATGTCGGACATTTCCACAAAGCGGTGCGCTTGCAGGGCGGAGGCCTTGCCCGTGTTCGTGCGCAGCTTCACTTCTTCTTTCCAGCGCGGCATGCGGACGAATTCAAAATCACCACTCAATTCTACCCATATAATCCCGCTGCGAATGGCCCAATCGTAGCCAAAATCAAGGGTGCTGGCGTGGCTTTCTGCCATCTCCTGGCACAGATGCAGGAAACATTCGGGCTTCAGCATCAAATCAGCGCTGCATTCGTAGCTCGTTATTTTATGGGTAAGAATAAAGTCCTCCATAGAGTTGACTCTATCATGGCGGGGCGTTGTTGTCAAGCTCAAGCGCGCATCAACGCATGTGTTTGAGCACCCAGGTCACCACCCCGAAGAACGCGGCTTGGCGGGCTTGGGAGATGATGATGGGCTCGAACTTGGAGTTTGCGGGAACAAGACGGATACAATTGCCGTTTTTTTCGTAATATTTCACGGTGAATGAGCCCTCCAGTTCCGCGATGATGATATCGCCGTTGCGCGGGTTGATGCTGCGGTCTACCACCAGAATGTCGCCATCGGAGATGCCGGCATCAATCATGCTCTCACCGCGCGCCCGGATGAAATAAGTAGCGGCGGGGTGCTGAATGCACAATTCATTCAAATCAAGAATGCCTTTAATGTCACCCGCTGCCGGAGATGGAAATCCTGCTGCCACTTCTTCAGAGAAGAATGGCAAGCCGTTGTCTCCCGTGGCGGAATCAGCGTTTGGCATGGGAAATGGAGGGTTGTGCCATGATATAGCGGTACAAATCACAGTAACTGCCGGCCATGTGTGAGAGACTGTAAGGGTAGGGAATCGTCTCCTGCATGGCGGGGGGATAGGTGTTCCACTGGGTAAGTACGTCGGCCATGGAGGCGGGGTCTGCCGGGGTGATTTTACCTTCCGGCAAGAAAGTGGTCAGCAATTCACCAACCGAGCCATGATCGTAGCCGACCACGGGGCGGCCCAGAGCCAGAGCCTCCAGGATGGTGTGGTCGTGGGTGGCGGGTTCATGAGCCAGGGAAAGGGTGACATCGCAGGCGGCCATGACATCGCGCATATCGGTGCGTGCGCCAATCCAGCCGATGCGGTTTTCAATTTGTGCTTGGGAAAAGAGATTGCGCAGGTGTTCTATGTACCCCGGTGTGGCATGGCGAACATCTCCGGCAATGTAAGCGTGTGTCGGAATGCCGTTGTGAAGAAGTTGCTGCATCAGCGGCACCAAATCTTCCAATCCATGCAGGGGGGATATGGCTCCGGGAATGCAAAGGGTGAATGCATCCGCTTGTTTGGGATGCGCGCGTCGCCATTGTTCCATCCAATGTTTAGAAGGCTTATAGCCGGGGGAACACAGTTGCTCGTTGACACCGTAGGGTATCACCCAAGGTTGTTTATGTTTGCGGAATAGTTCGCTGTGTTCATGCAGCACGCTTCGCAGGTGCTTTGACACAGCGGTGAAGCATTGGCAATAGTTCAGCCCCAGATTCCCGAAGCCTTTACGCGGATAGCCGGTCATGACGCCGACAATGGGGGGCGCGTTTTTGATGTTTCGGCAGGAGAGACCCGCAATCCAGGCCGCTTCTCGGGAATAGACCTGTATGATGTCCGGCTCGAAGGTGCGGATGAGCGCTTTCAGCTTGCTTTTACCGCGGATAGCGGTGATGATGTTGGGCTTGCTGCAGCGTGCATGCTCCACTCCGGCATCATTCATCCGGCTCACCAGCTCGCTGGGCGGTGACAGAACCATGTTTTCCACCCCTTTCTCCTGCAGCGCGCATGCCAAATCTGCCGCCAATCGACTTAAGCCGACGGAGGTGAGGAAAGGTGAAAAATGAAGGACTTTTATGCCTTTTTCGGACACAGGTTTTGATAAAGATCAAGGTGGGCGTTGATCATGTCCTCGCGCTTGTAGGGGGAGGGCACGGGGGAAACCGGCGTGGGGCGGTTTGTATACCAGGAGGCAAGGATGTTCACCATGGCATCCGTATCTTTGGTCGGGCATTTGCCCTCCGGCAGGAAGACATTGAGCTGCTCACCCACGCCGCCATGTTCATAGCCGGCTACGGGGCGGCCCAGGGCCAGAGCCTCCAGCGTTGTTTTGCCGAAGGATTCGGGCTGCAAGGTGAGGGAAAGCGTCACATCGCAGGCGCACAGTACATCGCGCAGGTCAAGGCGGTGGCCGGTCCAAGTGACGCAGGATTCAAGCCCCTCTGCCGCAAAGGCATCGCAAAGTTCCTGGCGCAGGGCTTCCTTGCCTTTCTTGGTCTCGCCCACGATGACGGCATGTGCCGGAATGCCCTTGGCGCGCAGCCCGGACAGGATGGGCACAAGATGCTGGGCGCCCTTGAGACGGGTGATTCTCCCGGGAAGGCACAGGGTGTATTTGCCCTCCAGTTCCGGGTAGTCGCTGCGCCATTTGCTCATCCACTGCTCCGAGGGTTCATATCCCTTGTAATTCAAATCCGTGTCAACAGAATTGGGGATGACGATGATGTCTTTTTCATCTGTGTGCGGATAGTTCTGCATGATGTGTTCTTTCATGCAGTCAGACACCGCGATGACTTTATCCCCCTTGGCCATGATGCCGGAGTAGAAGTTGACGGAATGAAAGCCATGGAATGACGTCACAACCGCGGGGCGGTACTTGCTCGGTACTCGCTTGCAGGCAAGATAGCCCACCCAGGCAGGCACGCGCGAGTGCAAATGCAGAATCTCCGGCTTTTCTTTTTTGATGAGTCGCGCTAATTTTCCTACCATGAGGAAGGTGCGCAGGCTTTTTTTGCCAATCGGCAGGGTGATGTGGCGGGCCCCCGTCTTTTCAATGGCCGGAACCATGCCACCGCCTGCGGAGACAACGATACATTCCTCCCCATGGGCACAGAGCCCCTGGCAGAGTTCGAGAACAACTTGTTCCACCCCACCGGAGGAAAGCGAGGGGAGGAGATGCATGATTTTCATGATAAGAGTTTGGGGAATTTCTGAAGAATGTAGTCTGCGGCGCGCCCTGCTTCATTCAGCACGGCTTCTGTGCGGGGAATGACGCCTTCTTTGGCCCAGGCCGTAAAGGTGCATACGCTGCCGTCTTCAATGAGCATGTTGAGCCCACGCACCACGCGGGAGCACTTTTGTGCATCGCGATTCTTGCGGGGCAACTCCAGAATGGCCACGGGTGCTCCGCTGGAAAGGGCCTCGTATACCATGGAAACGCTGTCCTGCGTGACCCACACTTCCTTGGCGGTTGCGAGGTGGTCGGCCACCCATGTGGGGCCGGTTGTTTCCACCGGTTCCACTTTCATGCTGGGGCATGCGTTGGCCACATCGTGGGCAAAGTCTGCCGGGGTGCGGCGAGAGGTGGTCAGCACCATGGGGGTGGTGGTGCGGCGTGCCACTGAGGCCAGCTGGGTCAGCACAAACTCAGCATCCCAGTTGAACTCTTTGCTGGGACCACCAATCAGGATGAGCGTTTCTTTCTTCTCTACATCGGTGACAGGGCGGATAGCATTGATGGCTCCCACCGTCTGGAAGACATGCCCCTTGGTGTTTTCTCCATCGGGGAGGTCGTGTCTGGGGATGACGCAGAGATCAAAGGCGCTGAAGGGCATGCTGGGCTTCATGCAAACCATGCAGAGACACTTGTGGTGGCGTGCCAGGCTGAGGGCCGCCAAATGGGTGCTGTGCCCGGCGCAAAGTACCAAATCAGGCTTGGGTAAATCAAGGTCCTTGCCTTTGTAGAAAAGCTTGCTCAGCCAGCTCTTGCCGGTGATATCCACCATGTGGTAGCTGTGCTCTTGCTCAGGCTTTTGCTGGTTGGCTCGCTCCAGCAGAGCCTTGGCCAGACCTTGGGTTTGCGAAAGATGGCCGCGTTTGCCATCGCTGACGATATAAATAATCATGCGGAATGCGAAAGTGGTTGATTATTGGAGAGGCAGGGTGATGCTGCCGTTGAGCGTTGTGCCCAGGAAAGGTGTGTTGAGCGTACCGCAGGGCAGGTTATCTGCCCCCACTTCGAAGCTGCTTTCCGGGTCGAAGAGCAGCAAGGGTGCTGCGCTGGGTACATCTTCTTCCAAATCGATGGGGTTGGCGATGTTGACCGGATTGATGCAGCATGCGCGCACCACGTCTTCCCAGCTGAGCTTGCCGGGCTTGACCAGATGCGTATAAATGGCCTGCAGGAAGGTGTCCAGCCCAATCATGCCTTGCGGAGCTGTGGTGAAGTCTTGCTTCTTGGCAAAGGGCGTGCAGGGTGTGTGGTCGGTGACAATGCAGTCGATGGTACCATCCTTCACGCCTTCCAGCAGAGCTTCGCAATCAGCTGCATCGCGCAGCGGGGGAAGTGTCTTGTAGGTGGTATCGTAGTCGCCGATGTTTTCGTGCGTGAAGAGCAGGTGGTGCAGCGCCACTTCGGCTGTGACTTGCTGACCAGCAGCCTTGGCGCGGCGGATGATGTCTACTCCCTTGGCTGTGCTCACGGTTTGTACGTGTACCTTTGCTCCGGCATCGGCTGCCAGACGCAATGCGGTGTCGATGCCGATTTCTTCTGCGCAGGGGACTGTGCCGTGCAGACCAAGATTGTATGAGGTGACCCCGGGCTGGATGCAGGTGTTGGCAGTCAGAGCGGGGACATCACCACGCAGGGCGAAAGTCATGCCGATTTCGGAGGCATATTTCATGGCGCGGTGCAGCATCAACAGATTGGATGGCGGGTTGACGCCATCACTCAGAATGCTTACGCCACGAGCGGCCAGCGTGTTGTAGAGAGCCTGCTGCTCGCCTTTCATGCCTTGGGAAATGCAACCGGCTGTCAGCATTTCGGCGGCAGAGCGCTGCGTGACGGCATCGTGGAAACTATCCAACGTGGCGGCGTTGTCGAAACAGAAGCCCGGCGTGGGAATGACCAGCATGCCCCATACGCCACCGGCAATGGCTGCCTGGCCGGCGCGGCTCACGCATTCGCGCTTGCTGCGTCCTTCAATTTCAATGCTGGCGTGCATGTCGAACAATGCCGGCATCAGAATTTTGCCTGTGGCATCGTGCACTCGCGGAGCTCCTGCGGGGATTTCCAGCTCACCGGCAGGGGCGATGCGTTCAATCCCGGGCAGTTGAAAGCCGTTGAGCTCACAGACTGTTTCAGAATCTTGCCCCAGACAGAAGTCGTACTGCTTGCTGTCGAGTACCCAGGTTGCGTTGCGGATATAGGTATTAGTCATTGTTCTGAGTCTGGGGGGTAAGGTGGTAAAGAATGCTCATGCGGGCGGCAATGCCATTTTCAACCTGATTGCAAATCAGACTGTTGCGGTAATCCATGGCGGCGTCGCAAAGTTCAACACCACGGTTCACGGGACCGGGGTGCATGATGGAAAGGTTCAAATCGTCAATGCGGCGCAGGCGTTCATCTGTCACGCCGAAGGCCTGGTGGTAATCCTTTGCGGGGAAGAAAGGCGTGTCGATGCGCTCGTTTTGCACGCGCAGCAGGTAGATGACATCGGGTTTCCATTCAAAGACGTCATCCCAGTTGGTGAAACGCGGAATGCCTGTGTAGGCCTGCGGCGGCACGAGGGGCCCGGGCCCCATGTAGGCCACTTCTGCGCCCAAGCGCTTCAAAATGGTGCTGGTGGAGCGGGCTACGCGGCTGTGCAGAATATCGCCAATGATGACAACACGCTTGCCGGCTACGGTGCCGTATTTTTCGCGGATGGTGAATGCATCCAGGAAGGCCTGGCTGGGGTGAGCATGGGAGCCATCGCCGGCGTTGATGACAGCTGCCTTGCAGTGGCGGGCGATGACAGCGGGGATGCCGCTGTTTTTGTGGCGCACGATGATGTAGTCCATCTTCATGCTCATGAGGGTGTCAATTGTATCGTGCACGCTTTCACCTTTCACCACGGAGGAGGTAGATACGGTGAAGGTGGTCACATCGGCAGAGAGACGGTGCGCAGCCACTTCAAACGATGAACGGGTGCGGGTGCTCGGTTCGTAGAAGAGGGTCAGTACCGATTTGCCTTTGAGGGCCGGTACCTTCTTTACGCTCTTGGTGAAGATGTCTTTCATGGCGGTTGCGCTATCGAGGATGGTGTTGATATCCTCGGTGCTCAAGTCGCCAATGGTGAGCAAATCTTTTCTAGGTTTCATAGTGTTGAAAATCAGTAGCAAATGTCGTCTGTGCCGTCAATCTCCTGCAAGTGGACCTTCACGTTGGCATCTACCGGGGTGGTAAATGCGGCCACGTCCGGGTGAATGGGCAGTTCTCTCCCGCCGCGGTCCACCAATGTATATAATTCAACCCGAGCCGGGCGGCCATATTCAAACAGGGCGTTCAAGGCGGCTCGTACGGTGCGCCCTGTGTCAATCACATCATCTATGAGAATGATGTGCATGCCATCTGTGGAAAAAGGCAGGTAGGAGGCTCTCAGAGCCGGTTTGTGGCTCAACATGTCAAAGTCGTCTCGATACAATGAAATGTCAAGCGCGCCGTAAAGAGCCTCTACCCCCGATTCCTTCAGCAAAGCGATGAGACGCTGCGCCAGCACGTCGCCATGGCTGATGAGACCCACTACTGCCAGCTTGTCTCCGGCAGGGCAGTTGGCCGTAATGCGCCCGGCCCATTGCTTCAGCGCTTCATCGATTGATTCTTTGCTGATGGTTGGCATGGCTTTTTATTGTGCAAGCTTGATGATGCGGTGAGCTGCCATTGCGGCATTGATGGGGGTCTTCTTGTGCAGGCCCACCGTGGTTGCGGGAACACCGCCGGGAAGCTGAGAAATAGCCAGCAGAGCATCCACACCGTTGAGGGGGCCACAGGGGACGGGCACGCCGATGACGGGAAGCTCCGTGTTCATGACCACCACGCCGGGAAGTGCAGCGGAAAGACCGGCCACGCAAAGCAACACAGCCTTGGTGCCTTCTTTTTCCAGCTTGGCCAGGTATTCGATAAGGGCGGGCAAATCGCGGTGGGCAGAGTAGATGACTTCCTCGTGCTCAACATTGTTTTCTGCAAAATACGTACGTGCGGGCTCCATGAAGGGGAGATCGCTCTTGCTGCCATAGATAGTGATAACTTTCATGCTGACGCTCATTGTACCACCGCCCCCGCGCGCACGCAAGCTAAAAGCTGTGCTGCCGCGCGTTCATGGCACAAAAAAGCCGGGCAAGTGAATTGCCCGGCAAATGAAGGTATCTTGCATCACAGGATGAGCATGCAATCCCCGTAGGAGAAGAATCGGTATTTCTGCTCCACAGCCTGTCGGTAGGCTTCCATGATAAGTTCTTTACCTGCAAAGGCGCACACCAACATGATGAGGGTGCTCTGCGGCAGGTGAAAGTTGGTCAGCAGCGCTCCCGTTACCTTGTATTCGTAGCCGGGGTAAATGAAGATATCGGTATCCCCGGGGCCAGTGGGCAAGGGCCGCCCGTGGCGTGTTGCCAGCGTTTCCATCACGCGCACGCTGGTGGTGCCCACTGCGATGACTCGCTTGGCTTCTTCGATGGCTCGGCTGGTTTCCTCCGGCATCACAAAGCTTTCGCGGTGCATGTGGTGGTCCGTCACGTATTCTGCTTTCACCGGGCGGAACGTACCCACGCCCACGTGCAGGGTGACAAAGCTGTGGGGCAGGGTGTTGAGGATTTCCGGGGTGAAATGCAGACCGGCAGTGGGGGCGGCAATAGCGCCTTCGTGCTCAGCGTAGATGGTTTGGTAGCGTTCCTTGTCGGCAGGCTCGCTTTCGCGGTTCATGTAGTGGGGCAGCGCCAGTCTGCCATAGGTTTCTTCATCCACAGGCTTATCCCAGCGGATGTAGCGGTACCCTTCATCATCAATGGATTCGACGGTGCCTGTAGCATCGCCGACCTGAACGGTACGCCCCACTTTCATCTTCTTGCCGGGGCGCACCATGCATTTCCACACCAATTCGTGGGACATCCCGGCGCGCACCAGCTCAATCCCCCCGTCATTGCTGAAATAGCGGGCCGGAATCACCTTGGTGTTGTTGAGCACGAAGTGATCTCCGGGCTGTACATAGTCGGTGATATCGCTGAAATGGCGGTGCTCAATCAGCCCCGTGTCGCGGTGTACAACCAGCATGCGGGAAGCTGCGCGGTCAGGCAGAGGCCTGTCCGCAATCAGTTCTTCCGGCAGGTAGTAGTCGAAATCAGCTGTTCTCACGGAGCTCAGTCGGTTAGCAGGGGAAAATTTCGATGCGGCGCAGCACTTCGTCGCGCCCCAGAGTCTGCATGATGACATCGATGCCGGGGCCGGCGTGGCAACCGGTCAGAGCCATGCGCAGGGGGAACATCATCGCACCCACCTTCACGCCGTTGGCTTTGGTCAGCGGCTTCACAATCTGGAAGGCAGCCTCGCCGCTCCAGTTCTCGAGCGCCTTGGCCTCTGCGGCAAAGAGGTTGAGCATCTCGCGGGCATTTTCCTGAAGCTTGGCCATGGATTCTTCCTCGTACTCAAGCACCTGTACCCACTTCACCCATGCCGGTACCTCGCTGAGCAACTGCACCTTGGTCTGGACAGAGGGCAACACCTCGCGCAGCTGGGCGGTGTCTTCCAGACCAGCAGCCGTGCAGAACGGCATAGCCAGCTCCACAAACTGCTCCGGAGCCATGCGCATGATGTGCTGCTGGTTCATCCACTTGCACTTGGTGATGTCGAACTTGGCTGCGGCTCGGTTCACGTTCTCCAGAGAGAAGAGATTGATGAGCTCATCCTTGGTGAAAATCTCAGCGTCGCTCTTGGGGCTCCAACCCAGCAGAGCGATGAAGTTGACCACGGCATCCGGCAGGAAGCCTTCCTCGGGGTAGTTGCCCAGCTGGGCGCCCACGTCGCGCTTGCTCATCTTGGAACCATCAGGGTTCTGAATCAGGGGGATATGAGCATAGACAGGGGGTTCCACACCGAAAGCGTCGAAAAGCTGCAGGTGCTTAAAGGTGTTCATGATGTGGTCTTCGCCGCGGATGACGTGAGTGATTTTCATCTCAATGTCATCCACCACGTTGACCAGGTGGAAAATGTAGGAGCCGTCCGTGCGCTTCACCACCATGTCGGGGGTGTTGTCCACGTTGTTGTAATCCACGGAAATATCACCGCACACCATGTCATGCAGGGTCATCACGCCTTCGCGCTTGAAGCGGAAACGCCACACCGTGCCTTCGCTCGTGCCGGGAATCTCATCGCCGTTCTTATCGCGCTTGTTGGGAGCAGGGCATTCATACACGCGGCCCATCTCGACCAACTTCTGGAAATAACGATCATAAATATCCTTGCGCTGGCTCTGGAAATACGGCTCGTATGCGCCGCCTTTGCCTTCGCCTTCATCCCAATCCAGGCCCAGCCAGCTCATGCCGGTGAAAATGGCCTTCATGGCATCTTCTACATGGCGTTCCTGGTCGGTGTCTTCGATGCGGAGCACAAAAGTACCCCCCATCTTGCGGGTAAAGAGATAGTTGAACAATGCGGTGCGGGCGCCGCCAATGTGCAGGTAGCCTGTCGGAGAAGGTGCAAATCGTGTGCGTACGGTCGTTGACATGCGCGCCTTATACACCCAACTTCCGCTTTTTTCAAGCCCAAATGACGACAGAATGTACTTTCCGTTTGCGCTTGGTCTTGTCTGTTGGTGGCTTATTTCCGTTTTTTGCGCCACAGCCCCAGACCAACCCACAGGAGCAAGGCCGCGGCGCTGATGTTGATGGTATCCATGGCGTTTTGCCCAGCTTCTGCACTTGTAGGCATATCCAATCCATGATTACCGGCCAATCCGCAGGACAAAAAGGTTGCCATCAACGCGGCAGAGCACAGCGAAGGCATCATGGTGCGTGTTTTGGCGAGGGCTGCCGTGAATTCCCGCCAACAATGGATGCCGCCCCACAGACTTGTCATAGCTGCCGCATAACTGAGCCCGATTCTTATGGCTGCGTGGAAATGATCGCTGCCTTGCAGAAAATCACCCAGCATGGATGCTGTGTACAATGTTTCAATGAACCCGATGCTGATGAAGATCAGCCACCCCGTAAAATGAGGGTCATGCCCCCACGTTTGCTTGCAAGGCTGCACCACTCTCGCCTCCCATGCGTACAATCGTTCTTTTGCCAAAATCCGTATCAGAACCAGCACCGGGAAGGCGCAGGCCAGGCATACGGTCATAGCAAAGATGAGCTTCGGCAACATGGCTTATCAGACGTATTTTGCCGAAAGAAATCCGTTTGTCAAGCTCAGCGGACCGCTCAACCTTGATATCATAGTGTCTTCCTTGTTCATTTGATTGACATCCGGGCTGTGCTTTGTTACCATAGGCTCATGAAATCCCGCATGGATGAGTTTGCTGAATGGGGCACCGAAGTTGTTTTCGGGCGCGCCCGTGGCTTTCGTGCGTGGATGATGCGTTGCGCTCTGCGCTTTGCATCCTTTGGTTTTTATGCCTTGGTGAAGGCTCGTTTGTTCCTGTTCCGCCGCCGAATCAAAACGGTGCACTATCTGGGCACATTTGTGGTGAGCGTGGGCAATATCACCGCTGGTGGTACAGGCAAGACACCCGTGGTGGAGCTCCTTTCCCGCACACTGGCAGACCGCGGTCGCAAGTGCGCCATTCTGACCCGTGGGTACAAGAGTGAGGATTTGGATGAGCCGCAGGAGTGGTATGATGCCGATGGCAAAAAGGTGAAGCACCTGCCGAAGATTGCCAGCGATGGCGTGACGCGCTATCTGGGCCCCTTGCATGCGGGTGACGAGCCGTTCATGCTCGCCCGCAACCTCGATGGTGTGGCGGTGCTGGTGGATAAAGACCGCGTCAAATCCGGTATTTTTGCCATTGAACAGCTGGGACGCAATACACTCATTCTGGATGATGGAATGCAGTACCTGAAGCTCCGCCACGAGATTGATATCGTGTTGGTGGATTGTGGCTTCCCCTTTGGGGCCGGCAAGGGCTCGTTGTTGCCCCGTGGCACCATGCGCGAGCCCCGCAGCAGCCTGGCCCGTGCCAGCTATATCATCCTGACCAAGAGCGGTGGCCGCCCCCAGGGCGAATTGATTTCCACGATTCGCCGCTACAACAAAGTGGCTGATATCATCGTGACCAACCATGCCCCGGCCTATCTGGAGAATATCTTCACGGGTGAGCGCCGCCCGCTGAATTACCTGAAGGATAAGTATGTGGCTTGTCTCAGTGGTATTGCCCGCCCGGAAAGCTTTGAAAACCTTGTGGAAGCCCAAGGTGCCCACGTGGAGATTCGCCGCCGTTATCCCGACCACTACTGGTTCGACCAGGCCGAGCTCGATGCTTTTGTGGAGCGCTGCGCTGACCGCGCCCTGGATTTGATTGTGACCACGGAGAAAGATGCCGTGCGATTCCTGCGCCCCGGTGAGATGGAGGTGCCCATTTTCTTCCTGCGTATTCAGATTGAGATTGAGCAGGGCCAGGAAAATTGGGACCGCATGATTGACCGCATTTGCGGTTTGGCGGAGCCGCAGCCGGCCCCGCAGTGGAGCGAGGTGCTGTAATGGTTTGTCCGGTTAGGACTTGTAAACGAATTTTGCTCCCCCATACCGGGATTTTGCAGAAAAAAAGCTTGCTTATCATTGAAAATATGTCAAGCTGTTGGCATATACAAATGTTAATAACTTTCGATGAGGTCGGCAAGGACTGTTGACTCAAAAATGAAAGTATTTGGGTATGCTCAACTGTATCGCGTGAAAGAATGATGGCACCATGAATACTGAAAATATGACCACATACTATTTTGATTGGATTGAAGTAGGCAAGCGCAAGCGGTCTCTGGGTAATGATCGCATTCTGTTGTATGGGGATTTTTTCATGCATGAAGGGAGATACTCGGTCATGAAAGCGTGCCACTGTCTTACAGATGCGATTTATACTAATAAACCGCTACGAGAGGTGGAAGCAGATTTGCGCCAATTTCTTACGGCATATACATACAGCCTTGTAGTGTTGGGCGAGGGGGCCGGCTGGTGCAAGGAGGCCAATTGTGAGTATATACGCCGACTTCAGGTACGCTATCCTTACACTCGTTTCGTATTGGCAACAACTCCTTCATACTGGATGCTGCCAAAGCGTTATCATGGCGATGATGCATGCAGACTCGCCAATAACGAGAGGTGCAGGCAACTTGCGCAGGAGCTGGGGATACCGTGTCTGGATGTTGCAAAGTGGGCAGAAGAATCGGGGCTCGGTTCTCAGGAATCAGCTGGCGGTGTCTGCTCTAAATTGGCTTTAAGTTATCTGAAACAGCTCCGCATTTCCAAAGCTTATAAGACATTGCGTACGGAACAAACGCCTCGCAATATCATGCGCTTGGCGAATATCCTTCTTGCGCAGATGTTGGGGGCTGAGGTAAAGAAAATCTCGGCACAAGGTGCTCCTACCCCGGAAATCATGTGGAAAAACAAGTGGGAGCATCAAGGTGCTACGGCTCTCATTATCGGCGATTCCAATACCAGACGCTTGTGCCGCGCCAGTACTTATTTAACGGAGAGCGTAAATATGTATGCCACCGCGGCACCTATGGTATCTATCGAAAACGAAGAGGTTATTTGTAGTATGTTGACGCCGCAAATATCTCATGTTTGTTTTTCCATAGGCGGGCATTATCTCAAATGCTGGAATTCTGATGATTTCGAGGAGCGTTTCTCGGATTTTCTTAAAAGACTTCTCCAGAATAATCGCAAGGTTCTTGTGCTTACGCTCACTTATTGGAGCTTGAAAGGCAATCTCACATGTCCGGATGTGGAGAATAACGCACTGATTGATCAATTGAACGCTCGCATGGTAAAGGTAGCTCGCGAACAGGGCGCACTTGTTATGGATTTTAACCGGATGATGCAAGGAAACCCGCATAGTGACTATATTCACTACGTGGAGGAGACTTATAAGGAACCGGCATCACTCATTGTAGAATGGTTTCAATCAGATGGTTTGACGCCTCCATGTTGAACTGACAGATTGATGCATAAACGGCTAAAGCGGCAGTAGTGATACTACCGCTTTTTCTTTGCTTTTTCATAGGTCTCGCGAAAATAGGATGCTATCTTACTTTTTCTGATGAATAGGCCACTGATTCTGCGTGCGCGGGCTTGCATTTCTTCGCCAATGGTGTACAATGACCCCCGTATGAAGGAATGCGATATTTTTACCGCGCTGGAGCAGGCTGTGGCTGATGGCCACCTGCTTGCCGATTCTCTCACCAACATTCGTTTGCTCATGGGTGGCACCCAGGACCCGGTGGTGCCTGCTGTGGTGGGTGAGTTGGTTGCCGCTGCTGATTGGGCTGAGCTCAACAACCGCTTTTACAAGACCTTGGCATTCGGCACCGGTGGCCTCCGTGGCCGCACGATTGGTGCTGTGGTAGCACCCGCAGAGCAGGGCAAGGGTGGCGTGAATGGTCGCCCCGAGTTCCCCTGCGTGGGTACCGCTTGCATGAACTACTTCAACGTGGGGCGCGCCATGCGCGGTCTCATCACCTATGTGAGCCGTTTTGTGCAGGCTGAAGGCTCGGGCCGCAAGCCCCGTATCGTAGTGGGGCACGATACCCGCCACTTCTCCCGCGATTTTGCAGAATACTGCGCCAAGATTGCCACGGATTTGGGCTGCGATTGCTCCTTGTTCGATGGCCCTTGCTCTACGCCGGAAGTGTCCTTTGCCATTCGCGAGCTGAATGCTGATACCGGTGTGGTCATCACCGCTTCTCACAACCCGGCACATGACAACGGCTTCAAGGCCTACTTCAACGATGGTGCTCAGTTGATTGCTCCGCACGATAAGGCTGTGATTGCTGAGGTGAATGCGCTGACCAGCGATACATACGAACCTCTTCCTGCTGAGCAGCAGGGTACGCTGAGCATTCTGGGTGCGGATTTCGATGCCATTTATATTGAAAAGCTCAAGGGCATCATCCTGCGTCCCGAGGTGTTCTCCCAGGCTTCGGCCAAGGTGGTGTACACCAATCTGCATGGTACCGGTGGCCGCTGCATTGTGCCCATCCTCAAGCAGATTGGCTGCAATGTCAGCACCGTTGCCGAGCAGGATGTGTTGGATGGTCGTTTCCCCACCGTTGCCAGCCCCAATCCTGAAAATGCTCCTGCTTTGGATATGGCTATGGCCCAGGCTGACCGCGAGAATGCCGATCTGGTCATTGCCACCGACCCCGACAGCGATCGCATGGGCATCGCCGTGCGTGATAAGGAATCCGGCAAGATGGTGTTGCTCAGCGGCAACCAGACGGGCTGCCTCATGGCCTGGTATCGCTGCATGAGCGCATGCGAGCTGGGTATCATCACCCCGGAAAATGTGAAGCATGCGGTGATGGTCAAGACCTTTGTGACCAGTCCCTTGCAGGATGCCATTGCAGAATCGTTCGGCATCGAGACCGTGAACGTGCTCACCGGCTTCAAGTACATTGCCGCCAAGCTGGGCAAGTACGAGAACGCCATCCCCGCAGAAAAGCGCGTGGGCTACCGCTCCATGACCGAAGAGCAGACCCGCGCTCTCCGTCTGGAATACAGCAAGTATTTCATCTTCGGCGGTGAAGAAAGCTACGGCTACCTCGCCCAGGACTTCGTGCGCGACAAGGATGCCAACGCTGCTGCTCTCTGCCTGGCTGAAATGAATGCTTATCTGGCCTCCAAGGGCATCAGCCTGCTGGAATGCCTCAACAACATTTACACCGAGCTTGGCTATTACATGGAATTGGGTAAGAGCCTGGTGATGGAAGGTGCTGATGGTGCTGCCAAGATTGCCGCGCTGACTCAGAGCTACATGCAGAACCCGCCCACCGAAATGGATGGCGCTGCTGTGTCTTCCGTGCGTGATTTCTCCACCGGTACGCTGGTGGATGTCGAGGGTGATCCCATCCCTGCAGAGAAGATGCTCTTCTTCGACCTGGCCGATGGCCGCAGCTTTGCGGTGCGTCCCAGCGGCACAGAGCCCAAGATTAAGTACTATCTCTTTGCCCACGGCGCCAAGGGAGCAGAGCTTTCCGCTGCCAAGGAAACGGTGTCGGCCGGCATCAATTCCCTGTGGGCTGCGGTTGAGGCTGATGCCCGAGCCCGTATGGCCTGATAGCGTCTTGCCTATCTTACACATTTCGCCCTGCAAAGCCGGATGCTTTGCAGGGCTTTTTTTATCAGAGTTAGGGGAGCCACAACTGAACCCACCATGGAACTTCCTGGCCGTATGGGGTGGCGAATATCACTTGCAACACCTGCAGCACATAATACAACAGCCCGCAGGCTATCAGGCTGATTAACCATCCGGCTGCAAGAGCAAATGGGTGCTTGCGGCTGTACATCAGCATGGGTGCTGCCGCCAGAGCCGGACTCACCATCATCACTCTTGACAGAGCGTTATCCTCCGCAAAGGACGAGCTGCTTTCTGCGCAAAGAAAGAGAACGAGGAGCGCGGCAGAAATCAATACATTCCAACCGAATACGCTTTTGTCTTGCTGCGCAGAGCGCATACGCCTTGCACAAAAGATACAGAAAATCAGGCCTGTAAGATAATATGCCATGTTTGTTGTCGACTGAGGGGATTTATTCCACAAGCCACAGGCGCAGCTGGTCATTTGTCATCATCAGCCAGACAAGACCGACTGCGATAATCAGGGTAAGTCCGACGAAGATGCCGCAGGCTGCCCATGCTTGCTTGTTGTTTTGGTGCAGTATGTGCTGACCCGTGTGGTACACCATCGCAGCCATGATGGGGAAGGTTATGCTGTTAGGTATCAGGTCGATGAAATGGGAGAGTATGCCCACGAGCCAACCGCTCAACGCAACGATGAAAGATGCTTGGTGAATTTTTCGTTGGCTGGCAATTTTGCGGGCTGTGGGTAAATATGCCAAGTATACGAGAAAATACTGCAGGAGAATGCCTGTGATGAAAAACGCATATTCCATAGCCGGGGAGATATTGACACGTTCTCAAGGTGAAGTCAAACAGAAACGCCCGCTCTTCCGGAGAAAAGCGGGCGTTGCAGAAATGGGTATCAGGAAGATTACTTGAGAATCATCTTGAAGTCCACCACCACGGCACGGTCAGCCGTTACGAGAACGGGGTTGCCATCGATGGCGGTGATTTCAGGAATCTCGAGCACGAGCTTCTGCACCTTGGCGAGCGTGTCAGCCAGCGGGCCTACAGCCTTGGGAGCTTCGCCACGCACACCGTTGAGGATGGTGCCGACCTTGGTCTCCTTGATCATGTCGGAGAAGTCGTTGGTGGGCAGGATACGCATGGTGGTATCGCGCATCACTTCGGTGTACACGCCACCGGTACCGAACACCATCACGCGACCGAAGTTCTTGTCGGTGTTCACGCCGATGATGGTTTCCGTAGCCTTGGTGATCATCTCCTGAATGAGCACGGATGCACCCTTGAGCTGGAACTTGGTGATGGAGCCCCAAAGGCCTTCCCAAGCTTCGATGAAGGAAGCCTCATCGTTGATGTTGAGGTAGATACCCTTCATTTCAGTCTTGTGCAGAGCATCGGGAGCGGAGAGCTTGAGCACCACAGCGTTCGGGAAGATGGTCTTGCAGAAAGCAAGAGCTTCTTCCTTATCGGTGAAGTTGCCGCACTTCGGGTAGTCGATGCCGTAGTGGTCCATGAGCATGTTCACCGTTTCCTGGGGCAGAGAAGCCAGACCGGCTTCCTTGGCGGAGGTCACAGCAGCCTTGATTTCAGCGGGTACTTCGCCCGTTTCGCAGGTGGCGAGCTTCTTGCCGCGGAAAGCCATCTGAGCCTTCAGCAGACCGAGCAGACGCACGATGTCGGCGGGGTACTCGTAGTTGAGAATCTTGGCTTCGTTGAGCAGTACGCGACCTTCGTCCACACGGGCACCACCCACGAAGGAGCAGTAGATGTTCACGTTGGGGTACTGGGGAGCCAGCTTGATGACAGCCTGAGCCGTTTCGGGGCATTCCGTCACGCGCTGGGGCGTCAGAAGCACGAGGATGTTCTTGTATTCGCCGCTTTCGCAGAGCACCTTGAGGGCAGCTTCGTAGCGGTCAGCCTTGGCGTCGCCCACCACGTCGATGGGGGTGCCCAGAGAAGCTTCGGGGGTCAGCACGGCGCGCAGAGCAGCCTTCGTTTCCTCGCTGGGGGGAGCCAGGTCAAGACCGGCTTCTTCGCAAAGGTCGGAGGTCAGCACGCCTACGCCACCGGCGTTGGTGAGCACGGCCACCTGGCCATCGAACTGGTTGTGGTTGCAGTACTGCAGCACTTCAAGCAGACCGAAGAGCTCGCGGTCGTTGTAAGCCTGGATAGCACCGGCACCCTGCAGAGCCATTTCGAGCACGCGGTAGTTGGGAGCCAGAGAACCCGTGTGGGACAGGGAAGCAGCCTGAGCCTTGGCGCTCTTGCCGGGTTCCATAATCACGCAGGGCTTGGTATCGGAAACTTCCTTAATCACCTTGAGGAATTCCTTACCATTCTTGAGGGATTCCAGGTAGAACACGAAGGCGTTGGTGTTGGGGTCATCCTTCAGAGCGGCCAGCAACTTGTCTTCACCCATCACAGCCTTGTTGCCGATGGAGATGAAGTGGGAGAAGCCGATACCCTTACCGGCAGCCCAGTCCATGATGGCAGAGCAGTAAGCACCGGACTGAGATACGAATGCCACGTTACCGCGGGCAGGGAAACCGTCAGCGAAAGAGGCGTTCACGTTGTCGAACGTGGAAATGTGGCCGAGGCAGTTCGGACCAAGCAGGTTGATGCCGTTGTCCAGGCACTTCTGGGCAATGCGCTGTTCCAGTTCCTTTTCACCCACTTCGCCGAAACCGGCGGTGATGATGGAGATGTTCTTGGTGCCGTTGGTGATGCAGGCGTCAATCACACCTTCAGTAAAACGAGCAGGCACGAGAACGACTACCAGATCCATCGGTTCAGGCAGTGCGTCTACGCTGGCGTAGCAGGGCTTGCCACACAGTTCCTGACCGGCCATCTTGGGGTTGATACCATACAGATTGCCCTTGTAATCAGCAGAAATAATGTTGTTGAATACAACAGCACCCAGCTTGGTGGGATCGGCGGAAACGCCTACTACAGCGATGCTCTTCGGATTGAAGAATGTTGCGAGTGACATAGTGTTTAATGAGTTTAATGAAAAATCGAAGCCTTACGGCGGCTCTGCGGGCATTGTAGCACTTCAGCTGCTTGTTTGCAAGTATCTTTAGTTGATTTTTGACAACTTTTCGCTGAAAAATCAATGTAGAGTGTACTCTACTATGTAAAGGTGGAAATCAGGATAACGGCGAACAAGACATACATGCTCATCGCCGTCACACAAGCCATGAAACAATGTTCACCGGCACCGGCGATGTTGGCTGCACGGTGAGTAATCCACCCCACCAGGGGGATGAGCATAAATAATCCGATGAGGAAAAGCGACAAACCGAGCACTAGCGTGGCAATCATGGTGATGATGCCGGCCTTGATTCCCTGACCAATGGCATCTTCGCGTTTCTCCCGAGGTGTAAACCATAACAACGGTGGTATGGTGGATAGAAATGGGATGCTCAGGAAGAATATTGTATAGACGAGAATGCTCATGCGCCCATTATAGTTAAAACTCCTCGGAGAAGGGGGCGTGCATTTCCATCCAGTTGTTCAGAATTTCCACTGCGGCGGCCTGGTCGATGATGGGCTTGAAGTTTTTGGCTTTTTTACCGGCTTGGTGCAGTTTTTCCTGCGCGATGGTGGTGGTCAGGTATTCATCGACGTAGACCAAGGGTAAATCGGGCAGGGTGGCGTGCAATTTTTCGCCAAAAGCACGCACCTTGGCACAGGCGGTGCCCTCCGTGCCGTCCATGCGGATGGGGAGCCCCAGCACCAGGGTGCGGATACCTTTTTGCTGCACCAGCTCACGGATGCGGTCAAGAGAGTTCACCTTTCCGCGGTGAATACTCTCCACCGGGTGTGCCAGGATACCGCACGCATCCGTGGCTGCAATGCCGATGCGGGCGTCTCCGTAGTCGATGCCGAGAGCAGGGTGCATAGCGGGGCAATCAGAGCAAGTTTTCCGGCAGGTTGGCCACTACTTTCTTGATGTTGTCGGCCTCGCTGCGGCGTGCCACCAGCAGCGCATCCCCCGTGTCTACTACGATGAGGTCCTCCACTCCCACCAGGGCCACTCGTTTACCGGAATCGGTGAACACGATGTTGCCTTGGGAATCCACCGTGCTCAGCGGGGTGTTGGTGGCATTGTTGCCTGCTTCCTGTGGCAGATATTGGCCCACAGAAATCCAGGAGCCCACATCGTCCCAGTCGAAGGTGGCCTCAAAATTCAGCACGCGGTCGGCTTTTTCCAGCAGTGCAAAGTCAATGGAAATGGGGGTGAGCTGCGGGAATTGCTCGGTGATGAAGGTGGTCACATCGGCAGCTTGCGTCAAATCGGTGACAAAGCCGGCCAACTGCGGGCAATGCGCGGCCAGCTGCTCGCGCACGTGCGCAACATTCCAGATAAACATGCCGGCATTCCAGGAGAAATGGCCGCTGGCCAGGTATTGTTCAGCTGTGGCGGTGTCCGGTTTTTCGCGGAAACGCACCACTTCGTAGCAGTTGTGGGAGAGTGCTGCATCTTCCAGCTTGCCTGCGCGTTCAATATAACCATACGACGGGCAGGGCCACGTGGGCTTGATGCCGATGGTGATGAGCGCCTTTTCTCTCCCGGCCAGCCCCAGTGCATCAGCTGCCAGTCGGCGGAACGCATCGCTGTCCAGGATGAGCGAATCGCTGGGGATGATAATCATATTGGCCTGCGGGTTGCGGGCGGCAATCAGCCCCACACCCAGTGCCACAGCCGGTGCGGTGTCGCGGCGTGCCGGTTCGGCCACAATGTTGCCTGCCGGCAGCATGTCTGCCTGGCGGCGCACTTCGGCTTCCTGCAAATGATTAGTCAGGATGATGATATTCTCCGCAGGCACAATCCCCTCCAGTCGGGCAATGGCTTGGCGAAGCATCGTTCCCTTGCCAAACAAATCCAACAACTGCTTGGGTTTTGCGTTGCGAGAAAGCGGCCAGAAGCGCGTGCCGCTCCCACCTGCCAATATCAATGCGTAGTTTTCCGTCATGTTGAGCAGAAGTATAGGCGCTTGCTTTTCTGCTTGCAAGTTTTTTTCTCTGCATTCTGTTCTTGCAGTCGAAGTAGAATGATGTTATAACGAAACTATGAACGTGCGCTCATTTTCTTTGCTTGCTCTCCTTTTTGCCGCCTTGCACACCCCGTGCCTGGCAGAATATTTTTACAATTCCTCGGGTAGCCATGTCGGGCGTGTTGAAACGGATAGTTCCGGCAATGCTCGCTACTACGATAAATCCGGCTCTTTCATAGGCAGCTCGCGCAAATCCGGCAACACCGTGCGCTATTATGATAAGTCCGGTTCTTTCAAGGGCAGCGCCCAGATCAGTGGCAACACCACGCGCTATTATGACAAGTCCGGTTCCTACAAGGGCAGTGCCAATCAATCCGGATCCGGTACCCGCTACTATGATAGCCGAGGCTCCTATGCCGGTAGCTCGCAAACATCCGGTTCTTCTACGCGTTACTACGATAAGTCCGGTTCATATAAAGGCTCCAAACGCAAATAATCCGCATGAATTGTGCGGCTGTTTGCGGTGATGCTTCCCAATATGTCGCGCTTTGCTCTTGTGTGCGAAGCTGTCTGTGTTAGAATCGCCCCTCTTACATGACCTCTTTCTCTCGCGTATTCTCTCTCTTCCTGCTGTGGTGTGCCATCATGGTCCATGCTTGCGTTTGGGCTGCTTCTCAAAATACGCCACCCCCGCCGGAACCGGAGATTATCACCTATCGCAACCCTTTGGTGGCGATGATGGATGGTTACTATGAGCCCGCCGAGATTGAAATCTTGCCCAAGTGGGGACTGACTGAAGCTCAAATGCTAACGGCAACCCAGCCGCCACGCCAAGAGACTGGTGGCAAGCGCGGTTATATATACCCGGAAGATGTAGCACCCACGCCTGAGCAAACAGCTGATGGCTCTGCCTTAAGCCCCCGCCAGCGCCAGCTGATGCGCCAGGCTCGCAAGCATGCCCGCTTGCTTGCGGCTTGGCATTCCCGCAAGGCTGCTGAAAAATACAACAAAGACCATTCAGCCGAGCTTGCCGTCAAAGAAAAACAGGGCATTCACATCATCGTTCACCTCAAGAAACAGCGTGGAGTCTGCATGGATGGCCAGAAAGTCTTGCGCCAATTCCGTGTGTGCAGCGGCAAAAAGTCTACGCCCACTCCTAAGGGCCATTTCCATATCATCGAGAAAAAGGAAAAGCACAAATCCAACTTGTACAACAACTCCCCCATGCCTTTCTTTATGCGCCTTACCGTGGATGGGGTCGGCCTGCATCAGGGAAAACTGCGCTCCTGGCCCGCTTCTCACGGCTGCATTCGCCTCTCTTGGGATGATGCCCGCTACCTCTTCAAACAATGCCCCATCGGCACGGCCGTCTTCGTGGAGAATTGAGGCGGAGATAAAGAGATAGCTTCAAAAATCGTGACTTCTCGACCGTCAAGACAGCATCGCTCTAGCTATATCATCCAGCTGGCTGGCTATGTCCTGAAATTCCAAGTCCAAGTTTAGTGTTCTTGCTGCAAGTTCGATGCCTTGCAGTTTTACTATTGTGTTAGGCTGCACGCTGTTAGAGGTTTGAGCATACAGCAGCATACCTGATACTTTTTCATTCGGGTGAAGTTTTTGATAATTATCGACGTATGTATAAATCTGGTACAGGTTATTGTTGTGGAGTTTGATGCTGTCCATGTATCGACTTTGTAGATTTCTTTCGTAATACTTGGCATCTATTATCAATGTCTTATTGCCGTTTCTCAGAACAACATCTGATTGCATAATGGGTAACAGAATATTTCGTTCGTTTGTCAATGCCCACGGGATTTGTTCGGACGTTGTTTGAATCTCTGGATGTTCGCGTTTAAAATAATTGAGAATGAATTTCTCATATAGGCGGCTCATGCTTTGTTCATCCAACATTTTTTGCATTTTGATAGAACCATCTGTTTGTGTTTGCAAAAATCCTTCGATGATGAATCGGCAGAGGGTGATGAGTTGTTGGTATGCTTGATTGTGCCGATTGTATTGCTGTAGCCAATTAATTCTTTGATGTGGAATGGTGTCTATGTTTTGGAAAAATAGCAGGAGTTTGCGAAGTTCTTGTTTGAATTGAGATTTTATCTCTTGTTTCACTAACAACTGCATTGTTGTTTTCAGGATGCGGTTCCGGTAGCTGTTTTCATCAAATATATCATATTCACAGACCAGTTCTTGCCTATGAATGGTTTTGCCTTTGATTGAATCTGTAATGTTGATTTTACCTCGAATTTCATTGGTGCTTTCTGTGACGTTACGATAATCTTTCTCCAACCCTGTCTTAATTTGTGAGTTTATGCGTTTAATGAGAAGGGCCGTCAAGATATCCAAAACATGATCAAACTCTTCCGCCGCACACCACACGTACCCGTCGCCTTTCAATTTCTGAAAGGCGTAGGCAAGCATGTGAAAGATGTTACGGATGGGAATCATTGTGTGCAGCGGACAAGCTCGCCAGACCAATATTTAATCTTATCAGGTTCGTCGAACCAGTATTCTTCCAAAAGAGGAATGATTTCGTATTGGACAATGGATTGGAGTAATGTGTCTGTTTTATCTTCTTCCGTACAGAAATAGCTGTGACCGATGCGGAAGCCTTGACCTAACGAATCGTCATTGCTTATGGCTTCATTAAGTTCTTCAATCTTTTTGATGAGTTTGTCAAAAATTAAACTTTCTGTTTGTTTTTTGTATCGGATAAAGCCATCAGTTTGGAAAGCCGGTTCCAATTCAAAGAATGCGAAACGGCGCCGCAGGGCATAATCCATCATCGCCAAGCTCCTGTCAGCTGTGTTCATCATTCCGATGATATGCAGGTTGTCTGGGATGCTGAACTCCTCATCTGTGTACAGAAGTGGCATGGTGCGGTTACGATATTCGATCAGCATGAACAATTCACCGAATATCTTGCTCAGGTTTCCTCGGTTGATCTCATCAATGATGAAGAAATATGGCTTTCCTGAATCTGTGGCTGCTTTCTTGCAGAATTTATAGAAGGCTCCGTGTTTCAATTCAAATCCGTTGCCATTGGGCCTGTAACCCATCATGAAATCTTCATAGCTGTAGCTTTGATGAAATTGAATCATCATTACTCTGTCCTTGTCTTTACTGCCAAGGATAGACCAAGCAAGACGTTCTGCACTGAATGTTTTACCGACACCGGGCGCTCCTTGCAGAATGATGCTTTTCTTTTTCAGAAGCTTTGCTTTTAAAATCTCATATTTTTCTTCGGTTAGATAAACTTCGTTCAAAAAATCTTCTTTTTCGTAGATGTCATTGATTTCATCTTGCAGCATATCTATGGACGTTTCTTCAATGTCTGAGAAGCCGATAAGGCCAAGCTCTTTGATTGCTTGCGCAAGTTCTGCTCTTATTTTCCAGATGAGTCCATCTTTATTTTCAACCCATCCTTCGAATGGAATTCCCCAATAGGTGTCTTTCTTGTTATCCGCACGTACAACTGTAAACCGATTTAGTTTGTCAATGATTTTCTTGCCGAGTACGGTAACTGTGCTGTACGGGAACCCTTTGGATTGAGGGGTAATCTCCTCAATAATAGATTGGATGCTTGCTTGATGATTGGGCTTTTTATACCACGTAAGAACCATATTGAGTGCGTCTGGATAGAAAATTTTTTTGTTTGCCAGCATTTCCTTCCATTCTTCTACTGTGATGTCAATATCTACGAGATATCGGTTGTCCTTTTCTCTCATCAGTAAGATTTTGCGTTGTCCCGTTTTTTGTTCGTTGTTAATGCGTTCAGATTCAAGCCATGCATGATGTGAGAACTCGACGAAGTTCTCATATTTTGAACTTTTTGATATTATCTGACGAACTTCTTCGGTAATGTGTAAGTATTCCTCAGCCGGGGGTACAGTTGTTTGTTTTGTTCGGACGAGAGGAGTCTCCGCTTGAAAATCATCATTCGTTTCAATATACCATCTGTTGCGACCATCTAAACTGAGATAACGATGAGGTCGAATCCAGAAGAGGCCCATTGAGAGATTCCACTTGATGCCCTTTTGCGTTTGGCTCTGGTCATACCAGTGGATAAATTGTTTTCTGGATTCATAGGTGGGGTGGTCAGCGTAGTCAAGAGCAGAGACAAACATATCCCAAAGGTTTGCGATATCTTGTTCATGCCTTTGCCCGATGAACCAGTAAAAAGTGGCCATTTGAGGGTTTAGAACGGGGATGCCATCAAAGTTTTTTGGACATCTTGAAGGTAAGTCTAATGCTTCAAGTAAATACTTGAGCAGTTTCTTTCGGTTGCCATCTGTAAGTTGCTTGTTGAATAAGCCCATGACCGTAAAAGGGCAAATGTCAATTATTTCATGCCCTTCTCGTTCCAGTGTTGGCAAGTTCATCCCTGCCGACTTGAATGCTTGTTTGATACGGTCAATTAGGGATTTTCGATCATGATAAAAATCTCTCAAACGGTCGGCAAATTCTTGGTAAATATTAACCCAGTCATAATTGTTTCCTCTTTTATGAGAATCCTGTTTGGATTGTAACCAAAGTTTATGTGAGAACTCTACAAAACTGTCAAACTCTCCAGACTCTGATATTTGATGCTGTAATTGTTTGCTCAGTTCAAGATATGCTTCGGCTTGTGGAACTTTGCTTAGCTTTTTGGAATCAGCTGGGAAAAAATCTGAGTTTTTTATGTACTGTCGGATGGTTGAATCCAGACTGATATAGGATTCCGGTCTAATCCAGAACAATCCCATCGTTAAGTTCCATGCTGCATACTTGATGTTTAGGCATGTGTTGTAGGTGTTGATGAAATCTTTTTTTGACTCTTCCGTTGGTGAATCTGCAAAGTTGATAGCGGATTCAAATAGATTCCAGAGATTTTGTATATCATTTTTGCCTCTTTCGTCCTTGTTCAGGCAATAGAATGCCGCATTTAGGAAGTTAACTAAAGGGATTCCATCAAAAGATGTAGGACATTCTTCGGGCAAATTCAATGCTCGCAGTATATGTATCAGAATATTTTTTCTTGATAATTCCTTGAGAGGTTTATTGAAAGTTCCAAATACTGTAAATGGACAAATATCATCAATTGTATCATCTCCTTTTACAAGGGTTGGGAACTCAATGTTTGCTTCATCAAAAGCCTTTTTAATGAGTGCAATTAAAGCCTGCCGATTGTTTTTGTATTCTAAAAGTTTATTAGATAGGCTGGTGTAAATGCTAACCCATTTGTAGTTTTTTTGTAGATTAGGAGAAAAATTTGTTGCTTCAGGCATGCTTACACTCTAACATTAACGAAGTAGTGCGTCAAGCGTGTTTGTTAAATATGAAAACTCTCTTGGGATGATGCCCGCTACCTCTTCAAACAATGCCCCGTTGGCACGGCCGTCTTCGTGGAGAATTGAGGCGGCTTACTCGAAGAATTGCCCTTCTGGGTTGTAAAAGTATTGTTTTTTGATAGGCGTAGGCGTTGTCTGGCCCGACTCTTCGGTATGTAACACATTGTATTCAATGACGAAATCGGGGTATCCGTCATTGTTGCAATCTTGCAGGGTCAGTTGTGCCCAAAATGGAGAGAAGATGGTTCCGTTGTCATGCGAATCGTAACAGGCCAAATCCAGTAACCCCTCTTTGCCGGGAATCCTGAGAATGCCGTTTCCCTTGCTAGTGAAGGATAAGCTGACCGGTAAAGAGCCCTTACCGAGATTCAGCAACCCTGTTTTGTCAACTTCTGCACACTCAGGAACGATATTGCTGAGGATTTCTGTTACATTGACTGCACCATTGGCTTTGCCTTCAAGATAGAAGTCGATGGGCGTTTGGCTTTCTTCCGGTTGAGCGAAGATTGACCAGCATGTCAGGCAAAGCACGATGCAAGAAACCCCACAGAAGCGGAGCAAATAGCTCTTTTTAAGCTTCATACGCCGTGGGGTCGGGGATGCCGGCAGCTGTGAAGGATTCGCGGCGTTCGCGGCAGGTGGCACAGGTGCCGCAATGTTGTTCGCGCCCGCAGTAGCAGGAATATGTGTGGGCGAAATCGACACCCAACTCGGCACCGATGGTGGTGATTTCTTCCTTGGTGTTGGCGATGAAGGGGCGCAAGATTTGCAGCTGGGCGTATGTGCCCAGTGAGATGGCTTGTGCCATGGCTGCCATGAAATCCTCCCGGCAGTCGGGGTAGAGGGCATGGTCGCCACCATGGGCGGCAATGACGATGGCCTCCGCCTCGTTGCTTTCAGCAATGCCGGCGGCGATGGCCAGGAAAATACCGTTGCGGAAGGGAACAACGGTTTGTTTGAGATTGTCTTCTGCGTAATCCGCTGCGGGGATGGCATCGGCCCCGCTGAGCAGGGCGCTTTGCAGGTGCGCGGAGATGGAGCGCAGGTCGATTTGGTGGTAGGGAACCCCTAATTGTTCAGCTTGCCAGCGGGCGCATTCCAATTCGCGGGCAGCGTGGTTGCTGCCGTAGTCGAACGAGAGGGCGCAGACCACCTCGTGGTGGCGGTGTGCCCAATGGAGTGCGGTGGTGGAATCCAGCCCGCCGGAAAGGAGAACGGCTACTTTCATGCAGGGCGGTTTTCCGGGTTGTGCTCGGCGGTGCAGGTGAGCTGAATACCGCCACGGGCACCGAATTGGCCTTCCACCTTCATCCAGGCCGGCTCTACCGCGGCTACAAGGTCATCGAGGATGCGGTTGACAACCTGTTCGTTGAAGGCGGCATAGTTGCGGAAGGAGACGAGGTAGTATTTCAGGCTCTTGGTTTCCACCACTTTTTCTGCGGGGCAGTAGGTGATGGTCAGATGGCAGCTATCCGGCTGCCCGGTGACGGGGCAGAGGGAGGAGAACTCGTGCGTGGTGAGAGTCACCACGTAGCGGCGCTGCGGGCTGCGGTTGGGGAATGCTTCCAGCTTGGCTTCCTCCGGGGTGCGGAAGAATTCGCTGTGCTTACCGAGGAGGGAAAGGTCTTTGTTGTCCATGGTGCGCGGTGGTGTGTGAGGTTTATGCCTTAGTGAGCTTGTAGCCATCCTTACCGTCCTTCATGGCCCAGCCCAGCTCTGCGAGTTTGCCGCGCAGGGCATCAGCCGTGGCCCAGTCTTTGGCCAGGCGGGCGGCCCAGCGCTCATCTGCGATGGCTTTGATATCCTCGGGCACTTCGATGTCGGCATCCGGATCCGGCAGCTGGAGACCGAGCGCTTCCATGATGAATCGGAAGGCATACCACATATCGGTGGCGGCGGCAGCATCCATTTCGGCGGGTTTCACACCCTTGATGGCGCTGAACACATGTCCGAGAGCCTCGGGGCAGTTGAGGTCATCTTCCAGACTGTCCCATGCAGGCTGGAACACGCCCAGAGCAGGGGCTTTTTTCACCAAATCGCGGTAGGTGGGTTCCTTGGCGGCGCTGGCTTTGGCCAGTTCTTTGTCGAAACGGCCGAGCTTGTTGAGCGCGCTGGTGGCATCCTTCATGCCGGTGAGGGTGAAGTTGAGCGGGCGGCGGTAGTAGGCACCGGCCAGGATGTAGCGCAGGGCAGCCGGGGCGTAGCCCATCTCCTGCAGCTGGTCAAGGGTGTACATGTTGCCCAGGCTCTTGCTCATCTTGGCACCATCCACCAACAGGTGGGTCACGTGGAACCAGAGTCGGGCAAAGTGACCACCGCAGGCGCAGCGGCTCTGGGCAATTTCGTTCTCGTGGTGCGGGAACACCAGGTCCACGCCACCGGAGTGCAGGTCGAAGGTGTCGCCCAGGTACTTGTGGCTCATGGCAGAGCACTCCAGGTGCCAGCCGGGGCGGCCTTCACCCCAGGGAGAGGGCCAGAAGTTGGGTCCATCTTCCGGGCGGCGGGCTTTCCACAGCACAAAGTCAGCCACGCTGTCCTTTTCATATTCATCCGTATCAGCGCGGGTACTGGCGGTTTTGCCCAAATCAAGCTCCTGGCGGTCAAGGTGAGCCAGTTTGCCGTAGTCGGCATAGGAAGAAATGCGGAAGTACACGGAGCCGTCTTCGCTCTGGTAGGCATGGCCGCCATCCATGAGCTTTTGCACGATATCGAGCTGCTCTTTGATGTGGCCCACGGCGCTGGGCTCCACATGGGGCTGCAGGCAGTTGAGTGCCTTGCAGTCATCATGGAACTTGGCTGTCCACTTGGCGGTGTATTCGCCCAGCGGCATGCCCTGGGCCTGAGAATTGCGGATGGTCTTATCGTCCACGTCCGTCAGGTTGCGGACGTGCTTGGTGCGCAGCCCTCCCAGCTCAACCACGCGGCGGAAGACGTCCTGCACCACGAACGTGCGGAAATTGCCGATGTGGGCGGCAGCGTACACGGTCGGGCCGCAACAGTAGAAGCGCAGCTGCTTGCCGTCCTCTGCCTGCACGGGCTGCATCGCCCCCGACTGTGTATCATAAAGCTTCAACATAACGCGCGTAAGTATGCCCCCGCGCGCGCTCCGTGTCAAGCTTTGCGCATGACAGCCGGGGCAAAGTCGATGAATTTTCCGGCTATATCCACGTGGGTGGGCACAACATCGAGCACATCTCCGGGGAGGAGGTAGCGGCCATCGGTGCTGCTCCATCGGTGGGCGTGCGATTCGTAGAACCATTGGCCGGTCAGCGTTTCGCCCGGGATAAAGCCACGCAGCCGAAGCTCCGGCAGCTCAACAGCCAGCCCTTGAAGCCAGGCTTCGGTGATGCGGGCCTGCCAGCTGCGGGGGTTGTCGGATTCTGCTTGCAGCTGCATGAAACGCAGCAACATTTGCTGCTGAGCTTCGCTTTCTGCAAAGGCGGAGTTGCGCTCTGTTTCAGAGATGTGTTCTGCCAACTGCGGCAGGGTGGATGCCGCCGGGATGGGGGGCATAGGGGCGGGAGGCCTGGGGACCAGGCGTGCAAATACGCGGTGAACCACCAAATCCGCATAGCGGCGGATGGGACTGGTGAAATGGCAGTAATTGCCCTTGTTGAGCCCGAAGTGGCCCAGCGATTTCGCATCGTAGCGGGCGCGCATCATGGAGCGGAGCACGAGCGATTTGAGGGTAAGTTCATCTCTGTGCCCGGTGATTTGTTCTGCGGCTCGGCAGAGGGCTTCCCGTGTGTGCAATGCACCGACTTGCAGGCCATAGGAGCGCAGTTCGTGCTCCAGGGTGGTGAGTTTGGCGGGATCCGGGGCTTCGTGCACACGGTGGATGGCGGGTAATTGGTGGGCGTTGAGCGCCTCAGCCACAGCTTCGTTGGCTGCGAGCATGCATTCCTCAATCAATTGGTGGGCAATATCTCCCGCATTTTGTTGCACGTCGGTGGGGATGCCGTGCTCATCCAACAGGACGTGTAGTTCCGGCATATCCAGATTGAGAGCTCCGCGCTTCATGCGGCGGTGGCGCAGCACCTGGGCCATGCGGTGTGCTTCCCGCAACATGGTGTCGATTTCTTCGTCCCCGCAGCTGGCCGAGCCCTCCAGGATGGGTAGCACTTCTTCATACGCAAAGCGTTTGCGAGAGCAGATGACAGCCTTGCGGAATGTGGCTTTTTCGGTGTTGCCCTCCGCGCCGATACGCATGACGCACAGGCTGGTAAGCCGCGGTTCACCCTCGCGCAGGGAGCATATATCATCGCAGAGAGCAGGGGGGAGCATGGGCAGAACTCTGTCCGGCAGGTAGGTGGAGTTGCCTCTCTCTCGTGCTTCTGTGTCAATGGCTGAGCCCGGGCGTACGTAGTGGCTTACATCCGCAATATGCACGGCCAGTTCCCATCCTTGCCCCTTGCGGCATACGGAAATGGCATCGTCGAAGTCGCGCGCGTCCACCGGGTCGATGGTGATGACACAGCGGTTGCGCCAGTCATCGCGCCGTGCCAGCTCGCTTTCCGGGATGTCTTTGTGCAGCCGCTCCGTCTCGCGGAGCACGGCCTCGGGGAAGGTATCGCGAAGGGCGTATCGGTGCATGATGCGCGTGATGTCCACTCCGGCATCATCCGGCCAGCCCAGCACCTCGTCAATATGCCCGGTAGCATCCATGTTACCCAGCGGGTAGCGCTCCGGCACGACGGTGACACACATACCCGCCAGCAAGCCTGCGGGTGCAGGTTCGCTCATGCGTATGGTATCCGGTGTGGCGGCGCCATCTCCCTGTACATAGCCGTATAACCCCCCCGTGCGGTAAATGCCAACCCAGCGTTTGAGTTTGCGCTCCACAATTTCCAGCACGCGGGCTTCCGGACGCAAATCGCGGGCATCCGGGTGCATTTTGCGCCCCCGTCGGTGGTGCGGTGGCGTGGATTTTTTGATGCTGACCAACACCGTGTCGCCCGCCAGCGCATCCAGCGAGCGGTTGGGGGTGACAGGGAGTTCAATCGGTTGGGTAGCGTCCTCTGCTCCCAGAAGACGTCGCAGTTGTTCTTGCCCCGCAGCATCAGCGCAAAAGAAGAGTTTGCCTTTCATGCCGGCGCGTAGTCTGCCTCGCATCGGCTCCTCGGACACAGCTTTGAGCGTGTAGCGACTCTGGCGCAGCCGCAGCAGGGTGCCATCTTCCTCCAGCTCACGAATCAGCGCGCGCAAGTCGGCGCGTTCTCTGGAGTCAATTTCCAGCATGCGCGCCAGCCCCGAGGCATCTTGCGGTGTGTAGCCCGGGGAGCGTAACAAGGATAAAAGTTGATTCTTCAGGGGGGAAGGGCTCATAATCGAATTTTTATTTTATCTCGCAAAGATTCAGCGTAGGTGTAATCGGCAAACTTTTGTTGCAGCGTGGCATGTCCCAATTGGTCCGGCGCACCGGCTCGGCACAGATGGGCCAGCATGAGCGCCCATACGCGCAGATTGGCATCGGCATTTCCTTTGTTGATGTAGGCATCCTTGCTGTAGAGTCGCGTGGTTTTCTGATTGCTGTCTTTGAATGCCATGAGCAGCTGCCCGCTCTTGGCATCCCGTATGGAGGCCTCGATGCAGATATCACCCTTGGAAAAGACGCCCACCGCGCGCTCGACTCCGGGCACGGGCAGGATGTATCCCGCAATTTTGCCTAAAACGCGCAGCCATGGACGCTGCGGGTCAAAATGCACAAGCGCGGTCCGGATGTGGATGTTTGCCGGTTCCGGGCTTGCTGAGAGTTGCCAGTTTGTTTGATTGGTGCGGTTCATTTCTCGGAGGATGGCCGCAAACTCACTCACCATGTAATCGTGCATTTGCGGAATCATCAGGGGGGCCAATTCCGGCTCATCTTCTGCAATGTTGCTGATATCCAGTGGTGCTATATAAATATATCCCGCTTTCTTGTTCACGTAAGGATTGCCTTTTCCCCAGCTCCATACTCCATCGATGGGCATTTTAACATGTTGTCGCAACTCCACGTCATACAGACCGCTTTCAGAGCTCAGCGTGTGCCCGCATGCCGTTATGAACATGCAGCAGATACAGCTGAGGATGAAAAGGGCGAATCTCATTGATACGTGTGCATTTTATCACGAACATTTCGGCCGGGCAATGTTAATCTGATGTTACTCATGTTATCATAAAGAGCGCCACTTGCCTGGTGGTAAGTGGCGCTCTTTCAGAATGTCAAATCGGTATCAGTACTTGAAGCGGTCCATGAGCGCCTCGGCGTAGGTGTAATCCTTGAACTTTTCCTGTAGTGTGGAATCGCCCAGATTATCGTACCAGGCAAGGCGACAGAGATGCGCCAGCACGCGTGCCCACGATTGCAGGTTTGCATCGGCATTGCCTGTTTTGGAGTAGGCTTCTGCTGTGTACAGACGCGTGGTCTTGCGGTTGGAGTCTTTCAGCGCCAGCAGCAGCTGGTTCGTCTTGTTGTCGCGGATGGCGGCTTCGATGGTGATGTCGCCTTTGGAAAATTTGCCGGCGAAGGTTCCCACCCCGGGGAAGGATACAACATTGCCTGCTATTTTGCTCAATACGCGCAGCCCGGGGACTTGCGGCCTGAAGTTCACCAGCGCCGTATCTATGCGAATGTGCGCTTGCGCAGGGTCGAAAGTCAGCTGCCAATTGGTGCCGTTCTTTCGGTTGGCATCCTGAAGAATCTCCACAAAGGCCTGTACCATGTAGTCGTGCATCTGCGGCCGCATCAGAGATGCCGTGTCGCGGTGCTCCAGCTTAATCAAGGATATATCCAGCGGGGATATGTAGATGAAGCCGCTTTGCTGGTGACTGTATGGATTGCCTTTTCCCCAGGTCCAGATGCCATCGGTGGGTGCTTTCAGGTGCTCTTTCAGCTCGACGTCATACAACCCGCTCTCAGAGTGCAGGTTTTTCTGTACGCAAGACATCATCAGCAAACAGCTCAGTACAGTCAGTATTGTTAGTAGCTTCCTCATGTGCGCGCTTTCATTATCACAGTTTTGTGACAATTTCAACAGAAATTAACGTGTGAAGCCAACTTTATGAAGAATTTTGCTTGACTTTCGTTAACAAAACTGGCATTCTGCGGCTCCGCTCTTGTCTCGCTGGCAGGAGCGAGCAAAACCCGGCGGGTGACATGATACTGCGCACCGACGTCGGAAGAACTCCAAACAAACCTTAATTTCAAAGAGATACATTACAATCATGACTCCGTACTCCCTTAAAGTAACCAAGCGCGACACCATCGGCACCGGCAAGCTCAACGCTCTCCGTGCTCAGGGTATCATCCCCGGTGTGATCTACGGCCCCGCCGTGGAATCCAACATCAACATCCAGGCCACTGTGTCTGATGTGCGCACTCTCCTCAACTCCACCGACACCGACAGCATCCTCGTGAAGCTCGACCTCGATGGTACTGAGATGCTTGCTATCCTCAAGGACGTGCAGCGCAACTTCCTCACCGACTGCACCATGCACCTCGACTTCGTGGCCGTGACCCCCGATTCCGTGGTGAAGACCAAGACCAAGGTGAAGCTCGTGGGTACTCCCGTGGGTGTGGCCATGGGTGGTGTGGTGAACCACATCGTGCGCGAAATCCCCGTGAAGTGCGCCGTGAAGGACATCCCCGCTTTCGTGACCGCCGACATCACCGACGTGAAGATGAACGAATCCTGCCGTTTGGCTTCCGTGCAGATGCCCGCCAACGTCACCACTTCCTTCAACGGTACGGTGGTGCTTGCTTCCGTTGTGAAGCCCTAATCCCCGCGAAACATCAATTCAATGCAAACAGCCGGCTTTCTTCGGAAAGTCGGCTGTTCTGCATAGCGGGCAGGGGAAGTTAGTGGTAAACGCCTGCAAGTTATTGAACCGCGCAGAAAACAGGGGTGTCAACAGTCATGTAAGCCTACTTTCACTTGCATGAACAACAAAAACATCACCCGCTACACATACGAAAGCACCGATTTCCTGGGCTGGCGCGTCAGTATCCAACGCTGTGGCCGCATCATCACCCGCTATTTTTCAGATTTGCAGTATGGCTCGGAGGAAGAGTCCTATCGCCATGCGGTAGATTACAGAGACTCCGTTTTTACCCGCATGGCCGCCCGCAGGCAGGATTTATCGGCCTACATGGATGAAGAATTGGCGCATTTGCAGGATTTGCTGCGCCGCAAGGAGCAGGGGGATGACACCACCGAAGAAATGTCGCATTAATCGCGCATCTTGTCCGGGTTCGGGCGCAGCTGCGGGAGCATCGTTTCGCGCAAATCATCACAGCCAAAGAACTTGGCCTTTTCCAAACGCGTGAACTCCACGGAAAGCAACTGCACAAACTCCACGAGCGGCAGCTTCAAGCCGCTGGTGTTTTCGATGTAATACCAAAGGTCTTTATCAGATACACCCTCCACACGCTCAGCCAGCAAGGCCAATGTGTTTTGCAGCGGTTCTACTGCGGCCTGGGCGGTGGCGGTATCTGAAATGGCAGAGAGGATTTCCAATTCCTGCTTCAAGCCCTGGTGCAAGCGCTCGTATGCTGCCTCAACGGAAGCATTTTCATCGTCAGCATGAGCCACCAGGGCAGCCACCCCACACATTGCAGTGCATACGCAGAATCGGAACATGGCACCATCTTACGGATTGCTACGCGCGCTGTCAAGCTTCAAGCTCCCTGTGCCGTCATTTTTGCAGGTGAATCTCGCTCTCTTTATTGTGTGCTGCACATGAATCTTGCTTGCAATGCGCGGGAGTAACATGTAAAATACCCGCGTATAGCCATGAGTGCGCTTCAAAATAAACTGTTCGATGAGATTCTTCAAGCCCGCCAGCGAGTGTATGCGGTGGGCGAGCCTACCCCTTTGCAGCAGCTGAATTTGCCGGGGATTGATGCCGTTGTGTTTGCCAAGCGAGAGGATTTGGGCCCGATTAAGGCATACAAGTGGCGCGGTGCGTACAACTGCATGGCCAAGCTCAGCCCCGAGGCTCGAGCCCGTGGCGTGGTGGCTGCCAGTGCCGGTAATCATGGCCAGGGTGTTGCTTTGGCTGCGGCTCGTCTGGGCTGCAAGGCGCGCATTTTTATGCCGCGTTCCACACCTACGGTGAAGCAGAATGCCGTTAAAATGCATGGCGGCGACCACGTGGAGATTGTGCTTGTGGGCGACTCGTACGATGCTGCCTCTGCTGCAGCCCATGAGTATGCAGATGAGAACAAGCTTACCTTTGTGCATCCTTATGATGACGTGGATACCATGGGCGGGCAGGGCACCATGGCTGATGAAGTGGTCATGAGTGGCAAGGGCCCCTTCGACCGTGTGTATCTGCAAATCGGCGGCGGTGGCCTGGCTTCCGGCTGCGCTTGCTGGTTCAAACATTTCTGGCCGGATTGCCGTTGCATCGGTGTGGAAGGCGTCAACCAAGCTTCCATGAAATTGGCTGTGGAAAAGGGCTACCGCGAGGAGTTGTCCTACGTGGACGTGTTCTGCGATGGCACCGCTGTGCGCAAGGCCGGCGAACACACCTTTGAGCTTTGCCGTGAGCTGCTGGATGATTACGTGACTGTGACCAACGATGAAGTGTGCCAGGCCATCCGCGCTATCTGGAACTCGCTGCGTGTCGTGCCCGAACCCTCCGGCGCCATGGGCCTAGCCGCATTCCTTCAGGATTGGGATAAAGGCCTTGTGAAGCCGGGTGAGCGCTGCCTGGTGGTGCTTTCCGGTGCCAATATGGATTTCTCTCAGCTGGGCGTGGTGGCCAGCCGCGGTGGCGTGCGCGAGACGAATCGAGAGCTGCGTTACCTGCGTATCCCCATGGAAACCAAGCGTGGTCAAATCATCAAGTACCTCAAGAACATTCCCGATGGCGTGCAGCTGATGGATGTGCAGTATGGCCGCATCGAGGGGGATATTCAGCACCCCGTCTTCGGCGTGCTGGGCACGCAGGAGCAGTTCGATGAGATTCGCCGGCGCCTCAGCACCCGCGGCATGCAGGCAGAAGATGTCACCTCCGATGAGGATGTGCACTTCCGCATGATTTCCTATGATCGCGTTCACCTCAACCACCCCGTTTTCTTTGTGATTGAGTTCCCGGAGCGTCCGGGTGCTTTCATGGAGTTTATGCGCGTGATGGGCGAATATGCCAACCTGTGCTATTTCAACTACCGCTACTCCGGCGAGCATGTGGGCCGCGCCATGGTGGGGTTGGAGTTCTCCAGCAAGGAGGATCGCGATGCCTGCCGCAAGCGTGCGGAAGAGATGAAGGGCACCACCATTCAGGGTATTCATGAACTCCCGGATAAGGTGCGCCACCGCGTGTTGGACCAGATGTCCCCCCTCAATCGCTGAGTCATGCTGATTCTGGCTTCTCAATCCCCGCGCCGCAAAGATTTGCTGGCTCGTGAAGGTGTGGCTTTCCAAGTGGTGGTGAAGGATGTGGAGGAGGTGCATGATGCCTCTCTGCTGCCGGAGGAGCTTTGTGCCCTCAATGCCGCCGCCAAGGCTGCTGCCGTGGCTAGGGATTATCCGCAGGATATTATCATCGGTGCTGATACGCTGGTGTTTCTGGGGCGCACACCCTTGGGGAAGCCACAAGATGAGCAGGATGCCCTGCGCATGCTGCGCGAGCTGCAAGGCCACACCCACTGTGTGTGTACTGCCGTGGCTGTCTTCATGCCCGGTGGCGAGCGCCGGGATTTTGCAGAGAAAAGCTATGTTACCTTCCGCAGCCTGACGGATGCGGAGCTGCTGGATTACATGCAGCAGGTGCACGTGCTGGACAAGGCCGGTGCCTACGCTGTCCAGGAGAAGGGCGAACTCATCATCGAAAAGGTGGAGGGCGATTTTGATAATGTGGTGGGGCTGCCAGTGAAGCGCCTTTTGCAAGTACTCAACGCATGAAAAAGCTCATCTGCCTGTTTGTTGCTGCCGCTATGGCCGCAGCCGGGGCTATTCCTGCTCCGCGTCATCTGCCGGAGATGCCCGCTGTTTCCGGGGCTTATCAGATTTTGCCATGCGGCACCGTGCGCGCGCATGATGCAGCCGGTGCCTTTTATGCGGCCAAGACGCTGGCCTCCGGGCGCACGCCATCGGGGGTGATGCTGGCAGATGCGCCCAAATACGCATGGCGTGGGCTGCACGTGGATGTATCTCGCCATTTCTTTGAGCCGGGGGTGCTCTGCCGCCTCATGGATGTAATGGCTGAGCTTAAGCTCAATCGCCTGCATCTGCACCTCACGGATGGCCCCGGTTGGCGATTGGAAATCAAACGCTATCCCCGCCTGACTTCGGAGGGCGCCTGGCGTAAAAAATTGGGCCCCGGGCAGTGGGAATGGAAGGATTTCGACATTGGCAGTTCCTATCCCGAGCTGTACGGCGGTTTTTACACACAGGAGGATATGCGCGCGCTGATTGCTTATGCGGCCGAGCGCCACATCGTCATTGTGCCGGAGATTGATGTGCCCGGGCATTCTTACGCCGCGCTGGTGGCCTATCCCGAGCTTTCCATGCTGCCGCAGGGGACTCCGGTGAAGGAGTGCCAGGTGGGCAAAGATGTGTTGGATGTGCGTAAGCCGGCCGTGCTGACGTTCACTCAAAGGGTTTTGGACGAGGTGATGCAGCTCTTTCCTCCCGGCAATCCCATCCATCTGGGTGGGGATGAAGTGGATACGCGCTTAATCAGCAGCGATGCACAGCGTGCCTACATGCAGGCGCTGGTGGATTATGTGGCAGAGCGCGGCTACCAGCCCATCACCTGGGATGAGGCAGCCTGCAATGGCGTGAAAGGCCAGTGGGTGATGCTGTGGCGCCCCGAGTTTGCAGAGCAGATTATGTCGGCTGGATACCCGGTCATCCTGAGCCCCTGTTCGCACTTTTATTTTGATTACCCTCAATCGGAGGCTGATTTCCCGCATCCCGGTGGCGGCCATATTATCAGCACGGAGATGGTGTTCAAATACCAAGCACCGCGTTCCTCCCTCATCTTGGGGATGCAGGCCAACCTGTGGTCGGAGCACATACGCACACCCCGCCAGCTGTTCTACATGGCCTTTCCCCGTGCGCTGGCCCTTGCAGAAAGAGCGTGGGGATCGCCCCCACGCTCCTATGAATCATTTCTTCAATCGGCAGATGCCTGGATGTCTCGCAAAGAGATGATGCTTCAGCGCTTGCCGTAACGGCGGTTTCGCCCTGCGTATTCTGCCAGAGCTGCATCCAGCTCTTCTCGACCGAAATCCGGCCACAGCACATCGGTAATCCACAGCTCGGCATAGCTGAGTTGCCACAGCAGGTAGTTGGAAATGCGCATCTCTCCCGAGGTGCGAATCATCAAATCCGGGTCGGGCATGCCTGCTGTGTACAGGTGGTTGCCCAGCATCTCGGGCGTGATGTCGGCAGGCTGCAGCTCGCCTTGCTGCACTTTCAGCGCCAGCTTTTGGGCTGCCGCGGTGATTTCCTGGCGCGATCCGTAAGAAAGCGCCAGTACTACATTCAGCGCCGTGTTTCCGGCGGTCTGCTCAATGCTGGCATCCAACTGGCGGCGGCATTTCGGGGGAAGCATGTCCAGCTCGCCAATGGCGTGCAGGCGCACATTCTTCTCCATCATCTCCGGCAGACGCTGCTTCAGGAACTTTTCCAGCATCTTCATGAGGTAGTTTACCTCAATCTTGGAGCGCCCCCAGTTCTCCGTGGAAAAGGCATACAGCGTCAACCACGGTATGCCTTTTTCGATGCAAAGGTCAATCACGCGCTGCACGGTGGCACCGCCTTGCTCGTGCCCTTTGGCGCGTGCCACCTTGTGCTGCTCTGCCCATCGGCCATTGCCATCCATGATGATGGCGATATGCTGGGGAAGTTTCATGCCGGATTCATCTGCTTTTCCGCACGTGCTGCCTTTCATCACAGCTCGTATTCGCCGTACTCAGCCAAGATGGCCTCCACGCGGGCGATGTCCTCGGGGGAGTCCACGCCGCTGGTCGTTTTGCGGCCGCGGTAGTTTACCTCCACCATGCGCACCTTCATGCCGTTGTATAGATAGCGCATCTGTTCCAGACCTTCCACACAGCCCATCTCGTATTCCGTTTCGGGCAGTTCAAAATAGTTCTTCAGCGCCTGATAGGTGTATGCATACAGACCCACATGGCGGCGCACCGGGCTCTTTTCCATGGTGGCGCGGGCTTTTTCCGGCTTGCGAATCGCAGGAATCGTGCTCTTGGAGAAGGCAAGCGCGTAGCCGTCCTTGTCCACCAGCACCGTGGTGCCACTATAGGGCGTGGTCTTCTTGGCTTCCACCAAGCGGTCATATTCATTCCAATCCAGGTGGATGAAGGGGGTGAACACATCGGCGGGGCATTCCTTCCAGGCATCAATCAACTGCTGGATGACCCAGGGCGGGCACAGCGGATTGTCACCTTGCAGGTTCACCACAAAATCAGGTGCCTTCTCCTGCTGGCCGATAGCATCCCAGCAGCGCTCCGTGCCACTGCGGCAGCTTTCTGCTGTCATCACCGCAGGAATGCCGGCTCCGGCGCAGTACTCTGTGATGCGTTCGTCATCTGTGGCCACCACGTAGCTGCAATTCTCATTCTTGCGGCAAATGGATGCGGCAATATCGGCTACGCGGCGAATCATCTCCACCCCGGCAATCTTCACCAGGGGCTTCCCGGGCAAACGAGTCGAGGCATAGCGGGCAGGGATTACGATGAGTATGGATTTGGACATAAGAAAAAGGTCTTAATTCAGCCTTATACTACCCCATCTCTCCCCGTTTGCCAAGTAAAAACGCGCTCGTTTACCGGAGGAAATCACCAAATCCGCCGGCATGGCTTGCTTTTCTATGTATCAAAAGCTGTTGGCCCGTTCTGCTGAACACCTTGCGTTAGTCTTGACTATCAGGGGGTGCGTGTGGTATTGTAGGGGGCGTTATGAAACGCGTAGAACAAGCACTTGCCACTTTCCGCCAGCATCCTTATATGTATAATTGCGCGCAGACGGTGTGCGCGGCATTCGGACGGGAAGATTTGCTGGAAGACATGAAAGCTTGTGGCGGTGGCCGCGCCCCGGAGGGCACATGCGGGGCGCTGTATGGCGCTATGCAGGTGGCACCCGAGCTGGCGGACGTGTTGAAAGTTGATTTTTGCGCGGCTACGGGAGCAACGGAATGCAACAAGCTGAAGAGTGAGTGCCGAGTGCCATGCCAGACATGCGTGCAGACTGCCTCGGAGCTGTTGGTCAAGCATCTGGGGTGCTGACCCCGGTCGGTTCTTTGAGCATAGCGCATTCTTTTGTTGCATTGGAAGAAAAAAAAGCTATAATAGGCGCGATTCAGAACTATGGCTGCACAACCTTTTAAAGTACCTGAGCTGAAAATTGCTACCGCAGAGGTAAAGGAAGAGAAGAAAGAAGGACCTCTTTTCTACATATTGCCCCCGCTGGTGGTCTTGGCCGTATTTATTTATTGCATGGTGGCAACGCCGCCCGTGCCGGCTGAGGAAAGCCTTGATTCTGAAGATGAAGCCATCATGCAGATGGAGTCTGAGACCGAGGAATAATATCATTTTGTCACAACATTAAAGGAAAACACCAGCTATGAGTGAAGCAGCACCTATTACCATGACACCGCAGGGATTGTGTGTGCCTGATTGCCCCATTATCCCCCACATTATCGGCGATGGCTCCGGCCCCGATATCTGGAGAGCCTCTCAGCGTGTGATTGATGCCGCCGTGGCCTCTGCCTATGGCGATAAGCGTTCCATTGCCTGGAAAGAAGTGCTGGCTGGGCAGAAAGCTTTTGACACCTTGGGTACCTGGCTGCCGAAGGAGACGATGGAAGCCTTCCAGACTTATCTGGTGGGTATCAAGGGCCCGTTGACCACGCCTGTGGGGGGTGGTATTCGTTCGTTGAATGTGGCGCTGCGCCAGGGTCTTGATTTGTACTGCTGTGTGCGCCCCGTGCGCTACTTCCAGGGCATTGAAACGCCGGTGAAGGACCCCTCCAAGGTTGATATGGTGATTTTCCGTGAGAACACGGAGGATATCTACTGCGGTATCGAGTTCCAGCAGGGCTCTCCCGAGGCTGAAAAGTTCTTTGATTGGCTGTCCATGGAGTTCCCCGAGCGCGCTGGCAAGGTGCGTTTCCCGAACTCTTCCGGTTTTGGTGTGAAGCCTGTTTCCCGCGAGGGTACGGAGCGTTTAGTTCGCTCGGCTATCACGTATGCCATTGAGAATAATCGCCCCAGCGTAACGCTGGTACACAAGGGCAACATCATGAAGTTCACCGAAGGTGGCTTCCGCGATTGGGGCTATGAGCTGGCCCGCAAGGAGTTTGGCGCAGAAGTCATTGGCAAGGGCCCGTGGTGCCGACTGCCCAATGGCATCGTGATTAAGGATTGCATTTGCGATGCTTTCCTCCAGGAAATTCTCATTCACCCGCAGGATCACTCGGTGGTGGCTACGCTGAATCTGAATGGCGACTATTGCTCCGATGCTCTGGCTGCTCAGGTGGGTGGTATTGGCATTGCTCCCGGCGCCAACATCAACTACCGCACCGGTCACGCTGTGTTTGAAGCTACGCATGGTACAGCCCCGGCGCTGGCTGATTTGGACAAGGTGAATCCCTGTTCGTTCCTGTTGTCCGCAGAAATGATGCTGCGCTACATGGGCTGGACAGAAGCAGCCGATGCCATTGTGGCCTCCATTGAAGCTGCTATTGCTGATAAGACCGTGACAGCCGACCTGGCCGAGATGATTCCCGGCAGCACGGCTCTGGCTACCAGCGCTTTTGCGGATGCCTTGCTGGCCAAAATGAAGTAATACGGAAAGCGATGCCGGATCCAGCCTACGTTCACGCCGCATTCTCTTCGATTGCTGCTCGCTATGTGACGGCCAATCACCTCCTCTCTATGGGGGCCGATATCTTGTGGCGCGCCCGAGCTATCGAAAAGATTGCTGAGTGGAAGCCCCGCCGCGTGCTCGATATCGCCACCGGCACCGGGGATTTGGCGCTGGCCATTCAGCGTGCTTTGCCGGAGGTGGATGTCATGGGGACGGATTTTTGCCGTCCCATGCTGGATGTGGCGGTGAAGCGCGGGCTGTGCAATGTGCTGGAGGCTGATGCGATGAATCTGCCGTTGCCGGATGCATCATTTGATGTGGCCACGGTGGCTTTTGGTCTGCGCAACATGGCTGATTATGAGGCCGCATTGCGTGAGTTTCGCCGCATCTTGAAGCCGGGTGGCCATTTGCTGGTGTTGGATTTCAGCATGCCTGCCGGCTTGTTTGCCGGGCCGTATCGCTTGTATCTGCACCACGTGCTGCCCAAGCTGGCCGGCTGGGTTACGGGGAATAGCGCTGCCTACGATTATCTGGGGGAGAGCATCGAAGCCTTCCCCCGCGATGCTGCTTTCCTGGCTTTGCTTGAAAAAGCCGGTTACACCATCCCCACACAGCTGCCACTGCTCTCCGGAATCGCCTCCATCTACACCGCTCAGGCTTGATGTTCTGACCCTTATTTCGCTGCCCGAAAAAAGTTTGCTTCTGACAAAAATTCAAGTGGACAAAGAGGGCACAAAAAGGTAACATAGTCATGTCTGCAGCACATAATTAAATTGCTGTTAAATAAACCTTTACCCTCAATATCTTATGTTCAAGTACCCCAACGCTTCCAAGCCCGCTCCCGCTCCGGCTCCTGCTTCTCCTTTCAATGACTCTGATGTACCCTCCGACTGGGCTATGCCGGCCGGGCAGGGCGCCGTTGATACCGGTGCTCCTCAGGGTGGTTTCTTCGGTGGTGCAGAAACAGCTCCTTTTGAAGCTGCTGCAGCTCCCGCCGTGGCTACTCGCAACGTGCTCAACTCCGACGTGTCCGTGGTGGGTATCCTCCGTTTCACGGACGATTTGCTGGTGGATGGCTCCGTGGAAGGTGAAATCACCTCCGATGGTGAGCTGACCGTGGGCGCCAACGCTATCATCACCGCCGGTGAAAAGAACAAGATTGCTGTGCGTACCAAGAGCGCTATCATTCATGGCCGTGTGACGGGCGACATCGTGGTGACGGACCGCGTGGAGCTCGCTGCTACCGCCGAGTTGGTGGGTGATGTGACGGCTGCCAAGATTTCCATCCAGGAAGGCGCCGTATTCATTGGCCACTGTATGGTGGGTGCCGCCGCTGCCGGCGCTTCCATCCCCGCAACACCCGCCAAGAAGACGTCCAAGGTGACTCCGAAGGACGATGGCGGCAACCTGCTGGGTTGATTCGCATTTCTAAAATGATGTATGCCGGAGTATAAGACAGAGCCGTTTATCGTGCCGTCCATCTCCGGGTTGTTACCCGAGGGTGAGCGCAACCGCCGTGTTGCGCTCACTGCTTTTGATGTTCGGGAGCGCAAAGTGCAGGTGCCCACGCGCGAAGTGCTTTGTTATGAATGCGGGCGCCGCTCTCATGTGCCGTCTGCGGCGCTTTCTGCAAACTGTATTCATTGCCACGCCCATCTGAATATGACGGATGTGGAGTTGCGCCCCGGCTCCCGCCGCCTGACTGTGCGCACCCTGGGCGATGTGACCGTGTTGCCGGATGCGGTGCTGTCTCATTTATCCATCGTGTGCCGCAACTTAAGTCTGGAAGGCAAGGCCTCCGGCTCTTTCCGTTGCTCCGGTACGTTGACTATAGCCAACGGTACGCGCATTGAAGGTGCTGTGCAGGCCGCCGATTTGGTGGTGAACCGTGGAGTCAACGTTGTCCTGACACAGGGAGCATCCCTCAAGACGGCCACCATTGCCGGCAAGGTGGCAGGGCGCGTGGTAGCCAGCGGACGTGTTCGTATTGAACGCGGGGGCGAATTATGCGGCGATTGTTTTGCCGCTGAGCTGCAAGTGGAGCCCGGTGGCGCGCACCTGGGGCGGTGGATTCGCCAGGAGCCGGGCAACAGCTGATTTTCTGCCATGGATATCCGCATTACAGGTGCCTCGCAAAATACGCTCAAGAACATCAGCCTGACGCTGCCTGCCGGCAAATTGATTGCGTTGATGGGCCCCAGTGGCTCCGGCAAAAGCACGCTGGCTTATGATACGCTTTTTGCGGAATCCCGCAGAAGGTTCCTGAATTGCTTGTCCACCAGCGCCCGCAGGCTGCTTGCACGCCCGGAAAAACCGAGGGTGGACGCCATAGATGGCTTGCCCCCGGCTCTATGCCTGGAGCAGCACTTGCCCTCTGCTCATAGCCGGGCTGTCCTGGGCTCGCTGACCGAGGTGCTGGATTACCTGCGCATCCTGTATTCCACGATTGGTGTGCCGCATGATCCGGTGACGGGAGAAGTGCTCACCCGCCTGAGCCCGGAGGAAATCACACAAACGCTGGCAGATTTGCCGGAGGGAACTCGCCTCACCTTGCTGGCCCCTTTGCCGCCCGACTTTGGGCAGGAGATTGCTTCGGACGTCATGCAAATGCGCAAGATGGGCTACTTGCGCGTGCGCGTCAATGGGATGATGCTGGAGCTGGAAGACCTAGAAGCCGCACCGCCGGAGCAGGGGAGCGTATGCGAGTTGGTGGTGGACCGCATTGTGAACAAGCCGGGTGTCGAATCCCGCATTGCCGACTCGGTTCAGGCAGCTTTGCGCTTGCATGCAGATGAAATGCGCTGCGTTATTCAGGAGAAAGGCAGTGATCCACATGAGCAAGTCTTTCACACCTGTTATCGCAACGTATCAACTGGTTTCAGCTTGCCGGATTTATCACCCCGCCTGTTTTCTCATTACTCGTCCCAGGGGGCATGCCCGCGTTGCGAAGGTCTGGGGGGGATTGAAACAAATAAAGGGGAGCAACTGTGCCCCGCCTGTGGCGGTATGCGCCTGAATCCTGTTGCCCTCGCCGTGACGCTGGATTTTGCTGGCGAGAAGCTCAATATGGGGCAATTCTGCGAGCGCACGGTGGAGGAAAACCGCCGCTTGGTGGATGCATTGCAGATACCCAAGACCTACCGCGAAGCTTTGAGCTGTGTGGTGGCGGAGCTGAATCAGCGTTTGGATTGCCTGCTGGAGTTGGGACTGGGTTATCTTTCACTTTCCCGCGCGGCATCGACTCTATCCGGTGGCGAATTGCAGCGTGCACGTTTGGCCGGGCAGATAGGTGGCGGATTATCCGGCGTGCTTTACATTCTGGACGAACCGACGATTGGTTTGCACCCGAGTGAGACCGACAAGCTCATCCGCGCACTTTACAAATTGCGCGACAAGGGCAATACTATCCTCGTGATTGAACATGACCCCCAGCTTCTGGCAGCGGCTGATTGGCTGGTGGAAATGGGGCCGGGAAGTGGCCCTGCCGGCGGCGAAATCCTGTGCGAGGGCACGTATGAATCCTTCCTGTCGCATGAAAGCTCACCGACCGGGGCATGGTTGTCTGGTCGCAGGCAATTTGCGTTGGCCCCCACAGCCGTGATGGATGGTGCAGAGTGGGCAGAACTGCGCCACGCTGCCGTACGCAATCTTAAAAATATCACATTCCGCTTCCCTTTGGGTGCTTTTACTTGTCTGGCTGGCCCGGGGGGCTCCGGCAAGAGTACGCTGGTTCATGAGTGCCTACTGCCCTCCATGAAGAATGGCAAGCTCAAAGGAGCAGATTCCCTGGCCCGTGCCGTGGTGTTGGACCAATCCCCCCTGGGGGCTTCTGCCCGCTCCACTCCGGCTACAGCCACCGGATTGCTGGATGTGTTGCGCCCACTTTATGCCGGGTTGCCATTGGCCCGCCAACGTGGCTATACAGCCGGCCGTTTTTCGCTTACCACGCGAGGAGGTCGCTGCGAGCG
>JAZRRO010000049.1:0-10916 GCA_045650805.1 Akkermansia sp. | reverse complement strand
GAACTTCTTCATTGTACATTTTTCATTGTTAATTGTGCATTGCGGGCTGTGCCCGCTAAATTGCCATTTGTCTGGCGATGGCGAATGTTGATAGATGACCGACTCGTAAAAAAACAGCCTGCTGAATCACCAGCAGGCTGTTGTCATTATTCTGTGAGGAACTGATCAGAACGCGCGGCGCACGCCGATATGAGCATTGATCGTGCGGGTTCCTTCGCGGAACTCTACGCTGGCACCGCCAAAGCTCGTCCACTTGTCGCTCATCGGGACGGTGAGACCGGCACCCATGAGCAAGCCCACCTCATTCTGCTCGGGGGAGCCCATGCGGAAGTTCTGACCGGGTGTACCAATGAAACCAGCCGTCATGGGGGCATTTGTGTCGCCCACATCGTAAGTCACCATGATTTCAGCTGTAAACGTAGCCATATCAACTGCTCGACGCAGCATCATGAACTCCTTGGTATAGCGAGCACCCAAGCTCAACACGGTACGCCAGGCATCCTGCTTGTCCACATCGAGGCCGAGGTTGCCGATGCCGGATTCGCGATAACCATCCATGCGGGCGATGGTGGAATCTACAGCAAATACGGGCGACAGCGTCGAGGTCTCATTCAACGTGGCCATGTAGCTTAACTCGTAGGAGAAGCTGAACGTCTGCGCAGAGGTGGAGCTGTCAGCGAAGCCGACATACGGCATGGTGCCACCCACGAGGACAGTGCGCTCATTGTCGAACTCATGCACACCCATGCCCACGCTGAGGCGGTTGCACCACTTGTGGCGGCGGAATTCTGCATAGAAATCAACATAGCAGTTGTCGGACTCACTTTCAACAGCAGCAGAGCTCATATCTCCGTACTCATACCCAGCAGCAAAGCCAAGCGTAAGCCCCGGAGTGGGCTTGCCTTCTGCACCAATCATGCCGCCCCAACCATTGCGGGTAAAGCCGGAAGATGTGGCATCAGATGCAATCTTGTTGTAGCTGGCCACAGGAGCAAACCAAACGGTCTTTTCATCCCAGCCACCCTGGGAAGCATTATCACCCATTGCTACGGCGTGCATACCATGGTTCACCATCATGCTACGCAGATGACGCAGGTGATTTGTTGCGCCTTGCAAGACAGAGCCCATCAGATTATTGAGGCCTTCGCCACCCAAAGAATCCATGGCTTCCTTAACCTGATTCTCGTTGGTGGTGTGGCGCAGCGCTTCCATAGCGTCAGCCAACTCGTCCGTTGCCTCCTCCACGTTGTTAAGCGCACGGTTTACATCTTTCTGATTACCAGTCAATGTCATATCGGCAGTATCCTTGTAATTCTTGGACAATACCAACTTCATGCCATCTTCATCCACCACGGTATGAACATTCAGCGTCTCCAGGTTGTGGGTAATATCAGCGGAGAAGTTACCATCCACAGCACCGCTGAGCAAGTCCAGCGTAAGCTGATCGGTCAATTCTGCCTCATTACCCACGAAATTCACATCAAGTGTAGAACCATTCAACATGGCGGTACCACCAATAATCAGTTGGTCAGAACCGGTCAAGTCCATATCGATGTGAGTTACAGATCCGGCGCCGGTCATCACGTAATCGCCGGTCAGCGTCAGCGTGTCACCAACCGTTGCCGTTTCTCCGTCATTCAGATAGACGTGAACGTTGGAACCATTGGAAATGAAGCTGCCATCCAAGGTGCTGTTGGACATATTGACCGTGGCAGAAGCACCGGTGGAAACGGTCATATCACCCTTGAAGGTGGAACCATTCACCAAGCTCAGCTGGGCACCATCATTCAGCGTAGCTGTTTCCGTAACAGTAAGCGCCGTGGAGTCAATCACCACAGAAGATGCATCATTCACCACCAGGCTACCGGCATTCATCGTGGCATCAACCAGAGACAAACTCGAGTCTTCGCCCGAAACAGTCGCCGTACCGCCAACATCCAGTACACCGCCAATGACTTCCGTTGTACCGCTCATGTCGGCATTGCCACCGGCTTGTACCATGGCATGATCCACGGTATTGGTCTTACCCTTCATGGCCACGTTACCCTGAGCCTTGACTGCTGCGCCATTAGATACTTCATTGGTTTCACCCTCCATATCCACATCGCTTTCAGACTCTACGGTTGCACCATCGGCTACGATGTTGGTGGTGCCGTTCATGACAACAGCGCCTTCAGCCTTAATAGCGGCATTGTCAACCACTTGGTTTACATCACCATCCATGGTCACATCACCACCGGCCTGCACTGTTGCATTTTCGGACACAGAGTTGGCGGCACCCGTCATCGTCACGGTGTCATCGGCTGCAATCTTGGCGCCATCTGCCACGACGTTGGCAGCACCTTCCATGGCCACGTCCGTACCCTCCACCGTTGCACCGTTGGTGACGGTGTTGGCGGCACCCGTCATGTTGACGTTGCCCTCAGCTGCAAGCTTGGCTTCGTCCGTCACCACGTTGGCGGCACCTTCCATATTCACATCATTACCGGCCTGCACCAGGGCGTTGTCGCCCACGGTGTTGGCCACGCCGGTCATATTCACATCGTTGGTGGCGTTGAGTGCCGTACCCTCGCCGGATACATTGTTCCACAGGTTTTCGCCCTCACCCTCATTCTTCATGTTGATGTCTTCGGCGTTCACCTGAGCACCGCCCGTGACAAGGTTGGCTGCACCTTCCATGGTCACTTCCGTGCCTTCAACGGTTGCGCCATCCACAGAGTTGGCGGCACCCGTCATCGTCACGGTCTCATCGGCTGCAATCTTGGCGCCATCTGCCACCACGTTGGCGGCACCTTCCATGGCCACGTCCGTACCCTCCACCGTTGCACCGTTGGTGACGGTGTTGGCGGCACCCGTCATGTTGACGGAGCCCTCAGCTGCAAGCTTGGCATCGTCCGTCACCACGTTGGCGGCACCTTCCATATTCACATCGTTACCGGCCTGCACCAGGGCGTTGTCGCCCACAGTGTTGGCCACGCCGGTCATGTTCACATCGTTAGTGGCGTTGAGTGCCGTACCCTCGCCGGATACATTGTTCCACAGGTTTTCGCCCTCACCCTCATTCTTCATGTTGATGTCTTCGGCATTCACCTGAGCACCGCCGGTGACAAGGTTGGCAGCGCCGGACATGTTCACTTCAGCACCTTCAACGGTAGCGCCATTGGAGACAGTGTTGGCCGTGGCATTCAAATTCACAGCATCACCGGCCTGAATCATCACGTTGCCCTGCACAAGGTTCACCCCGCCGGACATATTAACATCACCCTCCGAACGCAAGGTTGTAACATCTTCAGAAGAGGAGAAGGGGAAATTCGGCGTTTCACCATTCTGGGTGAGCATGTCTTTCACCTCCTCCGTGGTGTGATCCGTTACCACGTTCACCGTGCCATTCATCTGGATATTGTTACCGGCTGACAAATCAGCGCCACCGGCAACCACATTGGCCACACCATCAAGTGTTACATTCTCACTACCAGTCACCTTGGCATCATCTGCGACAAGATTAGCGGCAGCATTCATTGTCACATCAGTGGCCTCCAGCTTGGTACCGGTTCCGATGACAACATTGGCATTAAGCTCTTTATCTATCAATGCAGTAGCACCCAGCTCATCCACAACACCGGTAAGCGAATCCGGGATAAAATCACCCAGCTGTATACCGGATGCTCCGGAGCCTTGCAGCGTAATGGCATCAGCTTTCAGTACCGCACCATCTGCTACGATGTTGGCCGTGCCATTCATAATGAGATCAGTGGCAGCGTCAAGCTTGGTATCGGCGCCCATGACGACATTGGCATTTCCCTGAATGTTATCCAGCACGCCCAAGTCGCCCAGAGCATCGGCGGCATTGCCCAGCATGCCACCAAGCATATCGCCGAGAGCGCCATTAGCCGTTTCAGAGCCCTGCAACGTAATCGCGCCGGTGGTAGTGATGGTCGCGCCATTCACTGTATTGACCGTGCCGCTGAGCTCCACGTTCTGACCGCTCATGGTAGCGCCACTATTTACCATATTAAGGGTGCCGTCCACCTTCACATCGTTACCGGCTTCAATCTGGGCCTTGTCGCCCACGATATTGACAGAGCCGCTCATGTTCACATCGGTAGCAGCGACAAGCTTGGTATCAGCGCCTGTCACCATGTTGGCGTTGCCATTAAGACCTTCAAGCAAGCCCAGCTCACCCAGTACACCGGCCATATCCCCTACGCTGCCCCCAATCATATCGCCGAGAGCACCATTGGCCGTTTCAGAACCCTGCAACGTAATCGCACCGGTGGTGGTGGTGATGGTTGCGCCATTCACCGTATTGACCATACCGCTCATTTCCACGTTCTGGCCGCTCATGGTAGCGCCACTATTTACCATATTAAGGGTGCCATCCACCTTCACATCGTTACCGGCTTCAATCTGGGCCTTGTCGCCCACGATATTGGCCGTACCGTTCATGTTCACATCGGTGGCGGCATCCAGCTTGGTATCAGCGCCTGTCACCATGTTGGCATTGCCGTTAAGATTATCCAGCAGGCCCAAGTCGCCCAGGGCTCCGCCGGCGTTGCCCAGCATGTCGCCAATCATGTCGCCGAGAGCACCATTGGCCGTTTCAGAGCCCTGCAACGTAATCGCGCCGGTGGTGGTGGTGATGGTTGCGCCATTCACCGTATTGACCGTACCGCTCATCTCCACGTTCTGGCCGCTCATGGAAGCGCCGCCATTCACCATGTTGAGCGTACCCTCCACCTTCACATCGTTACCGGCTTCCACTTGTGCTTTACTGCCCACCAGGTTGACCGTGCTATTTACATTCACGTCCGTGGCGGCATCCAGTTTGGAATTGGCACCCATCACCACGTTGGCATTGCCGTTAATGTCATTCAAAATATCAAGTCCGTCTAAGCCGTCGACATATTCGGCAAGCGTACCCAGCAACTCAGCGCCGGGGAATTGACCTGACCCCTGAAGCGTTACCGAACCGGCAGATGACGTCACTTGCGTGCCATCCAGTGCGATATTGGCACCGCCGGTCAAGGTCACTCCTTCTTTACCGTCGATAAGAACCGTTCCGCCGGAGGACAGCAAGTTCAAGTTCAAAAGATTCATAGCGCCGGAGGCACCGGCAAGCACTTCACCATACTGAGCAGTAATGCTACTGCCCGCCAGCGTAAGTGCACCCGTCACATTGACATCCTGGGCAGCAGCAATCTGCATATTGTTCCCGGATACATTGTTCAGGTTCACGTTTCCCTGCGCAGAAGTCAGGGTGAGGCTGCCAGAAAAGCCGGTAGGTGTCGCAACCGTCCCTGTGGAGGTCACATCGCCGGTCGTCGCCGTCACGCTGTAATCCCGACCCAGGTATGTAAGCAGATCCGTAAGACCCGAAGGCTTTATATCAATATTGCCAACATTCACGGCATCTGCTGAGTAGTTGGCATTGTTCTTCTTGAGGGTCAAATCAGCAGCCGAAGCTGTAGCGGCAACCAGCGCAGATGCCACGGCTACGGATTGTAAATAGGCAAAGACAGAGTAAAGAGCTCGTCGGAGGCCAAGGGGTAAATGCAGTTTCATAATGTTTGTATTCTGATAAAATTATTGAGAATCACACTCAGGTACGCTCGATTATTGCATGACAACGCGCGTATTTTAGCTGTTATTTCAAAAATGTAAAGCATTTACACTGCCTTACTGCACCCAAACCCGCCACAAAAAAAACACATAAATCCCTCCTTATCTACATATTACACTATATTTACACCAACAGATTCTAACTTACATCCGCCATCCTTCAAACCAGTAGAGAACTCCCCAATTGATTAACTTTTTTTAAACATCTGCATTTCATGTATCCCGTTAACAAGAAAAATCGCGCATAAAAATCTCTGTTTCAGAGGAAAAACAGCCAAAGAATGCAGCATGACGGGAACGCACTGAAAGCAGGGGGCACCCAATCGATAACAAAACAGCAACAAGCAATTCAACTCAAAAAACTTGATGATATTGATGTTGACAATCACGTAGCTTTCTGCTAGTCTCCCGGCCATGTTCGTAGACAACATTCGCATTTTCGCAAAGGCAGGCAAGGGCGGCAACGGTCTGGCCAGCTTCCGTCGTGAGAAATTTGTGCCCCGCGGTGGTCCCGATGGTGGCGACGGCGGCGATGGTGGTAGCGTCATCCTGGAGGTGAGCACCAGCACGAATGACCTGCGCTCCTATTTTTATGATCCCAAGCTGCTGGCTACGGATGGCATGCCGGGCATGCACGCCCGTAAGCATGGCCGCGATGGCAAGACGGTGATTGGCAAGGTGCCCCCCGGCACGATTGTGTACCGCAGTAATGCCGCCACCATGCAGGAAGCCACCTGGCTGGAACGCGAGGGTGATGGCATTGAGCTTGAGCAGATTGCAGACCTCACCGAACCCGGCGAACGCTTCGTCCTCTGCCAGGGTGGCAAGGGCGGCCGCGGCAACTGGCACTTCCGCACCGCTACGGACCAGGCTCCCCTCAAGTTTGAATACGGCACCGAGGCTGAATCCGGCGTGTTCTTCTTTGAGCTTCGCCGCATTGCCGATGCCGGTTTGGTAGGCTATCCGAATGCCGGCAAGAGCACGCTGCTGGGCGCCATTTCCCGCGCCACGCCCAAGGTGGCCAGCTATCCGTTCACCACGCTGCAGCCCATCGTGGGTGTGGTGGAGTTCGAGGACTACAGCCGCTGTGTGGTGGCAGACATCCCGGGTATTATCGAGGGTGCCTCTGAGAACCGTGGTCTGGGCCATGAGTTCCTGCGCCACATCATGCGCTGCCACATTCTTCTCTTTGTGGTGGATATGACCGGTCTGGAGCATGACCCCGTGGAAGCCATCCAAACGCTGCGTAAGGAAGTGAAGCTGTACTCCGAAGAACTGGCTGAGCGCAAGTGGATTATCCTGGCCAACAAGATGGATGACCCCACCTCTGCCGAAAATCTTGAAATCCTGCGCCAGCGCTTCCCCAAGATTGAGATTCTGCCCATTTCCGCAGCCGAGGGCGAGGGTATTCCCGCATTCAAGGCTCGTCTCAAGGAGCTTCTGCAAGAAGGCTAAATGAAACTTGCCGTTTTGTCGGATATACACGCCAACAGGGAAGCCCTGCTGGCGGTGGTAGAGGATGCGCGCCAACGAGGAGCAGAGCAATTCTGCTCCCTCGGGGATATCATCGGTTTCAACGGCGACCCTTCTTGCTGCGTTGAGACCATACGCCCCCTGCTCTGCGCAGCCGTGCGTGGCAATCACGAAGCAGCGTTGCTGCAGCGCGGGCTGTTCGGAGTGCCGCTGTATACCACCATGATGGACCGCACCGCAGCCATGCTGCTGCCGGAGCAGATTGCCTGGATACGCACGCTGCCCCTGCAACACAGCGTGGAGGGCATCCAGCTGGTGCATGCTTCCCCCGGCGCTCCGGAGGCATGGCAGCGCATCAGCTCGCGCGGCGAAGCGGTGGCAGCCTTTCAGGCCACATCCGCCCCTATCTGCTTTTTCGGGCATACGCACCGCCCCACCATCTTCTGCGAAAAAGGCGGCAAATGCAGCCCGCAGCCCATTCATTATGACAGCGAAGGGCAATTCACCCTCACGCTGGAGCCTGAGTGCCGCTATCTCATCAACCCCGGCTCAGTGGGACAGCCGCGGGATTTGGACTGGCGCGCGGCCTACGCCCTCTTTGATACGGAGACGAGTGTGCTGACGCTGCGCCGCGTTGCCTACGATGTGCAAGCCGCCGCTGCCAAAATTGAGCGCACGGGGTTGCCCGCCACGTTTGCAGAAGCGCTGATGCGCGGAGCTTCCCCCACCGGTGATTGAACCGGCAGTCTTTTGGACCGCATTACACCTTGCGCGTGAGGCAATACCACAAAAAGCGGGTATTGTGTACCAGGTAACGCTTGAACAGGCGCTTGGGCTCGCGGCAAAGGCGCCACAGCCACTCAAAACCATGATTGCGAATCCACGCGGGAGCCTGTTTGACCAGCCCGGCATGGAAATTGAAAGCCGCACCCACACCAAAATACAGCGCCGGCGGCAGCTGCTCAGCATGGGTGAAAAGCCAGCGCTCCTGCTTGGGACAACCCAGCCCGACCCACACACAATGGGCACCGGTTTCGCGAATTTGGCGCATCATCTCCGCGTTGAGTTCAGCGCTCCATTCACCCATCGGCGGGCAATAATGCCCCGCAATCTCCACTCCGGGGAATCGTGCGGTAAGATTGGCGCTCAGCTTCTCCACCGCCTCCTCCGTGCCGCCCAGCAAGAAATGGCGCAGCCCGGCCTCACGGCCTTTATCCCACATCCATTCCATCACATCCGGGCCGTACAAGCGATTCGCAGACTCGCCCTTGCGGCGCATCTGCCACACGATGGGCATGCCATCCGGGCAGATGTAATCAAAACGCTGCAAGCCCTGCCCGTAATCCTTATCTTGCAGGATGCGGGTCAGCACATGCACATCGGCATGCGCCACCAAGCGCGGAGAGCGGAGCTCACCCGCCTGCTTCACAAAGTGCGCACTGGCTTTCTCCAAATCTCCCACCACAAAGGGTACACCAAAGATTCCCACTCTTCCCGGCTCTGTAGCTGCTGAATTCACGTCCGCACAGCTTACCCTACTCCCCACGCCTTGTCAAGGTCGGATTCCCCCGTATGTTGAGCAAAAAAAGGCCGTTGCGGCCGAAACCGCAACGGGAAAATTGTGTGTAGCTTGGAAAAGAAGCTTTACTTCTCTTCGGAGGGGCTCCACTCCTCGGACTGCAGAGCAGCCAGGTTGAAGGCCTGCTCCAGACCCACCATGTCGCCGGCACGCACGGTCTCGAAGGCAGCCGTCTCGCGACGCAGCTGCTCGGGATCGTAGTTGACAGCCTTGATGGAAAGACCGATGCGGCGCTCCACCTTGTCCACCTTGATGACGCGAGCCTTGATTTCGTCGCCCACCTTGATGACGTCCTTGACGCGCTCCACGTGCACTGCGGAGAGCTGGGAGATGTGGATGAGACCGGCGATGTCGCCGTCGAGGTTGACGAAAGCACCGAAGGAAGCAATCTTGGCCACCTGACCGCTGACTAGGTCGCCCACCTTGAAGCGGGAGTCGATGGATTCCCAGGGATCGGACTCAAGCTGCTTGATGCCGAGAGATACGCGCTGGTTTTCCTTGTCGATGTTGAGCACGCGAGCTTCCACCACGTCGCCCTTCTTGAGGACTTCGGAGGGGTGGTTGATCTTGGGGGTCCAGCTCATGTCGGACACGTGGATCATGCCGTCAATACCTTCCTCGAGAGCCACGAAGGCGCCGTAGGGGGTAAGGTTACGCACAGCACCGGAGATGATGGTGCCCACGGGGAAACGAGCTTCGATAGCTTCCCAGGGATTCTCGTCGAGCTGACGCACGCCGAGGGAAATCTTCTGTTCTTCCACGGAGATGTTGAGCACAACGGCTTCGATTTCCTGGTCGAGGGACAGCACGTCGCTGGGGCGAGTGATGCGCTTGGTCCAGGAGAGTTCGGACACGTGCACAAGGCCTTCCACACCCTTCTCCAGTTCCACGAATGCGCCGTATGCCAGAAGCTTGGTCACGCGGCCCTTGACGCGGGAAGAAATGGGGTACTTGAGCTCGATGTCGGCCCAGGGGTTGTCGGAGAGCTGCTTGAGGCCCAGGGATACGCGTTCCTTGTCGCGATCCACTTCGAGGATGAGCACCTCGAGCTCCTGACCGATGTGCAGGATTTCGGAGGGGTGATTCACGCGGCCCCAGCTCATGTCGGTGATGTGCAGCAGACCGTCCATACCGGAGAGGTCCACGAAAGCACCGAAGTCGGTGATGTTCTTGACAGTACCCTGCACGCGGTCGCCCACGTTCACGGTCTCAAGGAAGCGCTGACGCTGCTCGCTGCGCTCGGCTTCGATTACCTCGCGGCGGGAAAGAACGATGTTCTTGCGGTCGTCGTTCACCTTGACAATCTTGAACTCGTACACATTGCCCACGAATTCGTTGAGATCCTTGGGAGGAATGATGTCCACCTGAGAACCGGGAAGGAAAGCTTCCACGCCAACGTTGACCATGAGGCCACCCTTGACCACGCTCTTAACCTTACCCTTGACCAGACCGCCGTCCTTGTAGACAGCCACGATCTTGTCCCAGTTCTGCTTGTGAGCAGCCTTTTCTTTGGAAAGGACGACGAGACCTTCGTCGTTTTCAAGGCTCTCAAGAAGAACCTCGATCTGATCGCCCACTTCGATTTCCTCGTCTTCAAACTCAGAAACGGGGATGACACCCTCAGACTTGTAGCCAATGTCTACGAGGACAACCTGCGGACGGATTTCAAGGATCGTACCGTTAACGATATCGCCCTTGCGGAAAGAAGGAAGCTTGGAGTCGATCAAAGCTTCCAATTCGGAATTAATCATTGTATTGTTTTGGGTTGATGTTGACGATTCACCTCTGAGGCCCTTACTCCGGCGGCTATCAGGGCGCCACTATACCACCGGGCGGCAAATCGGTGCGCCATCATACACGCGCGACACACACATATCAAGCCTTTTTTTGATTGAAATGCAAATACTTTGAAAAAAAGTGAAAAATTCCGGAAATTATGCTTGACGAACCGGAAAGAAAGCGTAGAATGTGCCAGCCCAATTACAACTACAAGAAAGGAAGAACAGGACATGATTAAAGTACTCGCAATTACCCTTGGTCTCGGTGCTCTGACTGCCACTGCAAACACTCTGCCTCCCACCCCCGAGGCTCCCGCAACAGTTCAGCACTAAGAACTTGCTTCAGTCTACCCTGCTCCACCATGTGAGCAGAGGTCATGCCATGTGCATGATTGCATCGGATCTTCTGTCCGCGAGACAGAGGGTCTTTTTGTTTCAGGTTGGTTGATTATTAAAAAAAATCCGCC
>JAZRRO010000048.1:0-10849 GCA_045650805.1 Akkermansia sp. | reverse complement strand
ACCCCCCCGGCACGCGGGCCCCAAATCTAGCCCCGCGTGCGGCGAAAGGAACTTTCCAAATGTGAAATTTGAAATTACCCAATTTGAAATCCGTTGTCGCGCATTCTGCGCGCCAAATCTCCATTTGGCGGGTTGAAGGGGGGCTATATGCTCCATTCCTTCATTGACACATCACTGTTCTGTCGGTATGCTGGGGGTGTGAATGTGTTTTCCACCTGTTGGAACAGCCACCGCCACAAAGATGGCGCGGCGATGTGCGAGGAAATCCGCGAGCTGGGCTTTGCGGATATTGAGGTGTCGCATGGTTTGTCGCTTTCCTTGCTGCCTGGGGTGATTGCTGCGGTGGAGTCGGGGCGCATTCGCGTGGCCGGGGTGCATAATTTTTGCCCGGCGCCTATCGAGGTGAAGGGGGATGTGCCGGATGCGTATCGCTTTACCTCGCACCGGGAGAGCGACCGCGAGCGCGCGATGCGGCTCACGGAGGAGACGCTGATGGCTGCGGAGCGCCTGGGGGCGCGCTATGTGGTGCTGCACATGGGCAGCGTAGAGTTGATGCGCGGGCGCGAGGGCACGCGCGAGCTGGAGCGCATGGCGCGCCATGGCTTGGTGGGCACGCAGGAGTACGCCCGCCGCAAGGGGGAGATTGTGCGTCGCCGCGCGCGCCTGGCACCGCTGTATGTGGAGCGCGCCCGCACGGCTTTGTACCACCTGGCCGAGAAGGCGGAGAAGCACGGTGTGATACTGGCGGTAGAGGGGCGCAGCCACTTGGAGCAAGTGCCGGGCGAGGCCGAGATGCTGCAGCTCATGCGAGAGTTCGACGCGGTGCCCTGCATCCGCTATTGGCATGATTTCGGGCATATCCAGCGCAAGCACAATTTGCTGTTGCTGGATCATGAGCAATACTTGCGCGGCTTGCAGCCCTGGCTGTATGGCGCGCATGTGAACGATGTGGATTGGCCCGCGCGCGACCACCGCGAGCCTTTCTATTACCGCGGGGGCGATGTGGCCTTTGAGCGCTTGCTGCCGCAGTTCTTCACGCAGGCCATGCCGCTGAGCTGGGAGTTATCCCGCTCGGTACCGGCGGAGCGTATTGTGGCTGCCAAAGAGCGCTGGGATGCGCTGGTGGCGTCACTTATCCCGCAGGGGTAAGTGACCTTTTGGCGCAGCCAAAAAATTCCCTGCCCCACAGGGGCAAATTCCCTCTGCCGCCAGGCAGAAATTCCCTATCCCGTCAGGGATAAATTACCTCTGATTACCGATTGCCCGGAGTTTCGACCTGCCTCGGCGTAGCTCAAAATGGACTCATTTTGAGCGAAGACGGGCTCCCCCTTTCTCCCCGACAATTCCTCATACCCCATGGGGAAAGGCCCTTGCGGAGCTCAGGCGGCGGAGTAAGTGCGCAGCAGCGCCACGGCATCTGCCGCCAGGCGTTGGATGGCGGCTTCTTTGTGCTGCACGGCGGGCAGCCCCCAGAGGATGAAATCATTGTGTGCCACGATGTTGAAGTACATGCCGCGCAGGCAGGTGAGACACCAGAGCCAGTCGCCCTGCCGTATGTGCGGGAAGTGGGCGCGCACGGCATCCTGCCACTCTTGCAGGGCGTAGGAATAGTGCGATTCGTACACATCGCGCGTGAGCCCGGCGGGTTCATAACCCATTTTGTTGAGGAAACAGAGCACCTCCTCGCCGGTGGCCACGGCGGTATCGTGCCAGTGGGTGATGGGGGCGGCCAACCAGGAGTAGATGATGTCCTCCGGCGTGTGGTCGGGCTGCTCCAGCACCTGGTGCAGGGCTTGCAGGCACACCTCGTTGTACTGCTCGGATACGAAGGCGAGCGTGTCGCGGTATAAATCATCCTTATCCCCGAAGTGGTAGCGGATGAGGCCCAGGTTCACTTCTGCCGTCTTGGCGATATCGCGCAGGGCCGCGCCGTGGTAGCCCGTGCGGGTGAATACCCGAATGGCGGCGCGCATGATGTGCGCTTTGGTGGCGTCGGATTTGCTCATGGGCGGTTATTTGTTGCGGGCTTGCTCGTCCAGGTAATCAATATCGGCGCGGGAGAAGCTTTCCAGGCGCGTGCGGGTGATTTTGCCGCCGGGCTCGCGCAGGTACACGAGGTTGTTTTGCTCATCGAAGCGCTGCAAGCGGGCAAAGATATCCTTGTTGCCCTTGCGGGAGCGCCACTCGCGGTAGCCCTTGGTGCGCAGCTTTTCCTTGTAGGCGCTGTATTCTTTCTCGGCCTCCTGCACGCCGTGGTGCAGCTCCAGCTCTACCCCGGCCACAAAGCCATCGAAGCCATCGATGCGGGTCACAATTTTGCCCTGGGGGGAGATGACGGCCAGCGCGGGTTTGCGGCTCATGCCGTAGCGGCGTTGCAGGGCATTGATGGAGCGCATGTTGTATTTGGCGGAGGAGCCGCTGCTCTCGTTGAGCGAGGCGCCGGCATCCAGCTTCACGCGCACCACGCGGTCTTGGCACCATTCGTTGAAGGGGGCGGTATCCAGCAGCTCGGTGCCCAGCGTTTTGCTCTTGGGGCTGGCTACGGAATCATGAAACCAGACGATGAGCGGGTACCCCTCGCGCCTGGCCAGGCGCACGGCGCGCCCCATGTCGGTCAGCCAGCCGTTGCCGCGGCGCTTGTTTTCGAAGGCGGCCACCAAATCCGGCAGCTCTTCATCGGGGTTGTCGGGGTTGGTCCAGATGAGCTCTTCATCGCTGCCGTTGTCAATTTTGGCCAGCTCTTCAGAGGTGGTCACATTGTAGTTGACGGCGTTGGGGTCGCCGCCGTTGGGCAGCAGCGGGTTGCCTACGTGGCTGGCGGCTTCGGCGGCGCTTTCGGCCTCGGGCGCGGTGGGCACTTCATCTACCGTGGTGCGTTGGCTGGCGCAAGAGAACAGCAACAGCGCCGAAAGCAGCGCTGCGGCGGCTTTCAGTCTCTGTCTGCATCTTGTCTGCCGGCTCTGCATGGGGGTATCAGTGTTCCTCGCTTTTCACCTCTTGCCAGGCGGCTTCCATGCGGGCAGCGCCAGCCTCTTGCAGGTTCAGCCCATGGGCGCGCAGCTTGCGCTCCACGGCGTTGAAGCGGCGCTCAAACTTGCGGTTGGCGGCATCTAGCGCAATCTCCGGGTCGATACCGCGGCGGCGGCACAGATTCACGATGACAAAGAGCAAATCGCCCAGTTCTTCTTCCACCTGCGGGGCGGTGTCGGGCATGTCCAGCGTGGCGGCCACTTCATCCGTCTCCTCGCGGATTTTATCGACCACGCCGGCGTGGTCCGGCCAGTCGAAGCCGACCTTGGCCACCTTTTTGGTGATTTTGAACGCGCGCAGCATGGCGGGCAGGCCTTTGCCGCAATCTTGCAGGTAAGGCTTGTCCTCAATCGCATGTTCCTTGCGCTTGATTTGGTCCCACTGCGTCAGCACACCATCGGTATCGCTCACGGTGGAATCCGCAAACACGTGCGGGTGGCGGCGCACCAGCTTATCGCTCAGCTCGCGGGCAATCTCTGCCATGCCAAAACCGGCCTCCGGGTTGGTGGCGGTGAGCTCTGCGTGGAAGATGACTTGCAGCAACACATCGCCCAATTCCTCGCGGATGTGTGCCCAATCGCGCTCGCGCAGAGCATCGATGCACTCGTAAGCCTCCTCCAGCATGTTGGGGATGATGCTGTCGTGCGTCTGCTCGGCATCCCAGGGGCAGCCGCCGGGCTCGCGCAGGCGGTGCATGATGGCGATGGCCCGCTCCAGCTGGCGTGCCGGATCGGTGCAGTGAATCATATCGTGCTCGGTCATCATGGCGGTCAGCGGCGGTCTCGGCGTTCGTTGCGGGCTTTGCCTGCCAGGATATCATCGATATGCTGCACCATATCCCAGGCCACGCGGCGACGCTGGTATTTGCGCCAGAGCAAATCGCGCAGCTCCTGCCACAGGTCCTCGGTGAACTCGGCGGGCTCGGCCACCACTTCATCGCGCATGGCGCGCCCCACCTTGGGGGTGCAGGTCAGCTGCCACCAGCCGCCGAAGTGGCTGGCCTCGTATATCACTTTGTTGCCGTCGTCATCGCGACCTTGCCAAGAGAATGTTTCCATGATTTTGCGTGTGGGGTGGAGGGTGAAAAATCAGCGTCTGCGGCGGTTGAGACTGCGGTGGGTATTCTGTACATTTTCATCCAGCGTGGGGGCTACCGTCTGGGCGCCGCCGCCGGTGTTGAGCGAGATGATGAGGGGCTTGGAGCGGTTGCCGCTCGCATCGTACTTGTAGATAACGCGCTGCACCAGCTTGCCCTCCGGGTGGGAGAACATGCGCTCCTCAATCAGGCGGGCGTTGCTGTCATAGCCGTAGGCCACCTTGTAGATGGGCTGGCGCTTGCTGTCATAGATAATGCAGCCCACCAGCTGCCCGTAGCGCCCTTCTGTATAGTCATTGATAGCGGCCAATTTGCCGCTTGCGGTGTACGTTGCGCAGCGCATGCCGCGCCAGCCTGCCTGGCGCTTGTATACCGAGCGTGAGCCATCCGGGTGGCGCATCACGCGCACCAAATCGCGGTCCTCATCAATCAAATCCGGGCTTTGGGCACATACCGGCATCACCATTGCCATTACCATCAGCAGGTATACGTACAAGCTCAACTTCTTCATGCGCCCTATTTTACCACCTTTCCCAACAAAGGCAATGCAAATGTGCTGTGGTGCCGCACCGCTCCCCGGCTCCCACACCTTGCGGCACAGCCGCAAGCGAAAAGTCACGTTTGCGGGCGAAGGCCCGCCTATGGAAAGCCCCGCGTGCGGGGCGACAGCCCATAGCCGGGGGTGGAGCCGCGACAGCGGCGCAACCCCCGGTTACGACGAAAAACGTCATGGAGTCCCGTCAGGGCCGACAGCACGATTGCTTTCAACATCATCCGGAAATGAAAACAAAACCCGGAATACGCTAGGAATTGTTCACGCTATCATCCCCTCCGGCCTCATGTGCCAAACCGTGTTTTTCGAGGAATAAAAGAAACTCTTCATACGCTGTCCGAGTTTTGTGATGTGCTTTTTGATGTTCAATATAATGAACCACCGTCTCTTTATTTGATTCGCTCACAGAGAACGCGCCATATCCCTCCTGCCATGCGAATTCCTTATACTCCTGGCCTAATTGTTTAATCCATTTGCTGGTATTGGCCTTTATTTTACGTACAAAATCTGCAAGACTCACCGATACAGGCAATGAGGTCAAGATATGTATATGGTCCGGTCGTCCTCCTATTTGGCATGAATGGCCTGATAATGAGCGAATAGTTCCACCCATATAATCAAAAATGCGTGTTAAATCTGCCTCCTGCATCACGCATCCTGTACTTTTGGTGTGAAAAATAATGTGTACGTATACCTTTATGTAAGAGCTTCCCATATCGTGATATCTGTCGAGTATAACATATCATCTCAACTTATGAAGAACAAGGATAAATCAACAAAATAACAGCACGACGTGTACAATGCAGAAGCATGGGAGCCGCCACCGTGCTGTCGGCCCTGACGGGACTCCGGTTCGTGTTTTTGTGGCTACCGGGGGTTGCGCCGCTGTCGCGGCTCCACCCCCGGCTATAGGCTGTCGTCCGGTTTCCCGGACTTACGTCACCTTGCGGCGCAGCCGCAACATTCCCTATCCCGTCAGGGAATAAATCTCGGCGCGCAGCGCGCGCGGTACTTCAAAATTCGTAATTCGTCACTCGTAATTCGTCATTCAAAAAATTTGGCTCGCCCTGCGAGCAGAGCGAGCCAAACTTTTCAATTTGAAATGTGCAATTCTAAATTTGCAATTTCATCACTTGCGACTTGTCTGGGCGTATCAGCGAGAAGCCCGACGGCGGCGAACAGCCAGACCGGCCAGAGCCAGGAGGCTCAGCGTGGTCGTGGTCGGTTCGGGGATGTAGGAGGTCACATAACCACCCACGATAGTGCCATCGCCTTCGAGGACCTGTGCGCCCTTGGTGCCTTCGCCATTGATGGTGATGGTGGGAGCCGTAGCCGTGCCATCGCCGTCGAAGTCGATGAGCTCACCGGCGGCATCGGTGAAGCTGACCAGCACTTCATCAGGAAGCGTGTTAGCACCCACGATACCGGCCCACACGTCTTCGCTCATGGTGGCTTTCAGCGTGTCGCCGAAGACGGTGTTCGTCAGGTCAGCCGTCGTGGTGAAGGTCAGCACGTTGTTTGCGTACGTGCCACCGGTGATGGTGATTTCCGTCAGCGTTTCGGGCGTGTTGGGTGCAGTCAGCGTCAGCACCAGAGCGGTGTTGGTGGTGGTACCTTCAGCCAGCGTCATAACACCGGCAGCAGCATTGGGATTCACCGCAGTAATCGTGGCGGTGTAGTCTGCAAAGGCCGTACCGCTCAGGTCAAGACCCGTCAGCGTGTAGTTCTGCAGAGATACGCCGTTGGCAGCCGTAGCCAGCGTGTAGGTGGTGGTGCCTTCCGTCAGGGTCAGACCTGTCAGGTTAATCGTGGCTCCATCAGCCAGGGCCAGAGAACCCGTCAGGTTGATGGAGTTTGTGCTACCCAGCGTCAGGTTTGTGACGGTAAGGGCTGCATCACCTGTGACCGTGTTGCCGGATTTGACACTCAGGTTGGTTACAGCCATGGTGTTGCCTTCCGTGGTGTTCAGCTCCACATTGCCACCATTGGCGGAGACTGTAGCGATGGTCAGGTTGCTGGCCTCACCGGATTCTGCACCGTTTGCACCGCCTTCAGCTCTCTTCTTGGTGATGGTCAGCTTGCCGGCGGTGGCGGTCAGCTCACCGGTCATGGAGACGTCCTCGCCATTGGCGACGATGACATTCGTCGTAGCAGCACCTGTTTGTTTCACAGAGGCTGCCACCGTCGTGGCATCATCGGTGAATCTGATTGTTGTTTCCTGAGCGGCAGCAGTATTTTTGCCAATAAAGGCACCGGTCCATTCGGAGACATCTCCTGTGAACTTGTAATATTGGTGAGAGCCTCTGTCGGTTTGGCGCACGATGTTACCGGAGCCTGAAACCTTGCCGGTGAAAATATGACCATCGCCGCCGCCACCATTGTTGAAGATAAGTGCATCCTTATTATCTGCCAGAATCATGTTGAAACCATATGTGTTCTGACCCATCTTGGAGTAGCCACTCACACCATCAAACATGATGCTTGATTTGTTGTCATTGGCATACGTGCTCAGAACCAGGTTAGACATGGTCATGTCTGTCAACTTGACCGTGCCGGTCCAGTCGCTGCCCAGCGTGACATTGAGCGCGGTATTGGTGCCACCAGACACGTTGTAGGAGCCGGCACCTGTGAGGGTGACAGCGCCGCCACTCTTGCTGGCGATGTGGTTCAGCGTAGCGCCCTCCTTCAGTTCGATGGTGTTGCCGGCGTCATCAGCTGCCAGGCTGGAGATGCTGCTGGCTGTGTTATCGTTGGCACCGGTCAGGGTTACCTTCACACCCGCGCCCAAGGCTGTATCCGTAGCGGTCAGCTTGCTCACCGTCACATCTTTGTTGAAGGTGGTGGTATTTGCGTTGTCCACCGTCAGGTTCAGATAGCCATTGGTACGGTTAATCGCAGCATTTACCTCGGTGGCATTGCCCTCAAGTTTGATGTTTGTGGTCAATGCAGTACCATGGTTTAATGCACCCTCCCACCCGGAAATATCATTCTTGAAGGTGTGCGTATTGTTGTCACCACCTGTGCGGATGATGTTGATGTTGCCTTCACCCGAAATCTTGCCGGCGAAGATGTGGGCTGCATTACCATTGCCATTTTGGATGGTGAGGTCGCCTGTCAGCAGGATATTGGGATTGAATGTGAAAGTTTGCCCGCCGGGGCCATTCAAATAACCATACAGACCCTGGCTTGCAATTTCTACCGTAGAATTAGCGTTGCCAAGAGCGTTGAAATTGATGTTCTGAACGGAATCACTGTTGTCGCTGGGTGTGACATTGTATACGCCACCGGACAGAGAGACGGTACCCGTCCAGCTTTCATCCAAACTGACATTGCCGGAAAGGACAGCATTGGCGCCGCCCTTTGCTACTTCGCCCAAGGCGTAGGTGCCTTGGCCTGTCAATTCTTGCATTGCATCAAAAGAGCCCCCGTTCTTGGAAAGGGTAGCGCCTTCTTTGATGATGATGATACCGGGAACTTCTGCCTTGATGTCGCTAATCGTGGTATCGGTAGCCACGCCGTATGCATCGGAGGCTTCCCCTGCAAAGTAGGAATTATTTGTGAGTTCCTTAGTGACGATGCTATCGCCGGAGGTGTAGGTGATGCTGCTCACATTGGAAGTGCCGCCATTCACGACGACCAAGTTCGTACCCACAGTGGTCAAACCATTGGTGGTGATGTGGTCTGTGCTCGCATCATAACGCTTAGCCAGGTTGTTGATATTGGAGACATGCAGACTGGCACCTTCAGTCAGGGTGAGGGAGCCATTGTTGGTGATGCTCTGGTTGATGCTGAGGGTGCCGTTGCCCGAAATGGTCCATTCGTCATCGTTGGAGATGGCCTTCTTCGTTTGAATGGTGACGCTTTCCCCGTTGGCGATGTACCACGTTTGTGTACCGTTGACGTCGAAACGCGTGGAGTTGTTACCTCTCAGGTTGTCAAAGGTGAAGGAGTCACCGAAGTAAGAATTGGCCGTCAGTCCGTTTTTACCAATGACAATGGAGCGATCAGAGTTTGCGTTGGTGGAATAGAAGGAGGCATCCTCAGTGCCGCTTTCCACAATGACACCGCCGATGGTCAGGGGAGCGAAATCAAAGAAATAGTCCTTGTTCTCCGTGATGCGGAGCGTGTTGTAGGCCGTATTTTCGTTGGCGTAAAGAGATGCCCAGTAGTTGGATGTAGCCGTAGCCTGCTGTTCGCCTTCTGTCCAAGCGGTGGGGTTTTCTGCATCGTTGCGGGTTGTCACCTTGACGTATTGGGTCACCGTACCGTTGGAGGGACTATCCCCGGCGAAGGTATAAACCGTGCCGGCATAAGTGTATGTTTTGTCGTAGGAATTGCCAATACCGGTGGCATCCTCAGCATACACCATGGGCAGAGCCACACCAACAGCCAATACCGCCGTCAGGAGTGATTTGGGTAAGTGTAATTTCATGTTGTAGTGTTTTTCGTGTTTTATATTGATATTGAGCGTGTTGTGTATAGCGACTCTTGCGCAATGAGACGACAGTACACCCCACGCGAGAGAGTGCAGCAAATTCTCCCCTGATGACAAGCAGAAATTTTTGAAAATGAGCAAAAAAGGCTAAAAAATCTAACAGCTTGCTATGATGAAAAAAGCGTGAAAGAGATGGACAATGCACAATGATGAAGTACCGCGCGTGGAATTTCACATCATCACACGTCCTCGGTTAATTTTTTGTGGTAATATGGGCTTGTTCGGAGTAAAATCCGAGCTGGCGGAGAGGCTTATCGAAGTTAGCTGCTCTTGATAAGCCGACTGAGGGTACACCCGCATTCGTCCAGGGGTCGAAAATCTTCCCGTTACGAAGTTTGGGTCACCTCAGTCCCTCCATGGTGGAGGCTCCGCGATTCGTCTCGAATAATTGAGTGGACTTAACGTCCGTAACCGAGAATGAGACAAGTCATGATACAAGAAAAATCGGTAAATAGCAAGTCGGATGAGGCAAATGAACCTCAAAATGTCTATGTTGGTGTAGATCTGTCTCGCCTCAAGTTGGATGTATGGGCTTTTAACAAGCACCGCACATACACTAATGATGAACTTGGATTTTCCAAGTTTATCAAGTTGATTCAGAAGATAAAACAGCCGGTAATCGTTGCATACGAGTCCACTGGTAGTATCAGTTTATATTTTTCTGAGCAATTAGACAGAGCCGGTATTCGACGTTGTTGTATCAATCCCGCCTGGATTCGACATTATGCTAAGTCAATTGGGCAAATTGCAAAAACTGATAAGATTGATTCAGAGATGATAACCATCTATGCAACTCTTCATCAGATAAAAGCAGATAATCCTATGAGCCCCGAAGTATTGCGTCTGAGGCAATTGCAGCGGTGTCGAGCTATGATTATCAAGCACAGAGCTCAATATAAGGCTTCACTTTATACTTATAAAGATGAGTTTGCGCTTGAAAAGATACTAGCCCGAATACGCCAGCTTGATGTAGAGATAATAGAGCTGCAAAAAGAAATCGAGGCTCTGATTTTCAGCAATGAAGAAATGAAAAAACGCTATAAGCTTTACCTACAAGCCGGAGGAATTGGCGAAAAGACAGCGAAAGTCCTTCTTTGTGATTTGCCAGAGCTCGGATATCTGAATAGAAGAGAGATAGCAGCACTGGTAGGAGTAGCTCCCTTCAACTGGGATAGCGGTAGGAAAACAGGGAAACGCTTTGCTCGCTTCGGGCGAAGAGAAGTTAGGACGGCTCTTTTCATGTCCATTATATCCATTAAGCGAATAGAGGATAACCCGATACACGAGTTTTATGATAAACTCCGAGCGAAGGGTAAAAAGCACAAAAACGCCTCTATAGCCTGCATCAGACGCTTGTTGGTGCGTCTCAATGCACAAGTCCGGGATTGGATAGCAGATGGAATGCCACCTATTGAAAACGAAACAAAAAAGCCAACGAGAATATCGAAGCTTAAGCAGGCAGAAAAGAGCGTAGCATAAAAAGTTTTCCCGAAGGGAAACCCATACTACCCTAGCCCAGGGGGAGAGGGTTTGGGAGAGGTGGGAAGTGGCAATGCACTTCCCCCTCTCCCAAGTCCTGCTACTGCATTGCCCAATTTTGGGCAATGCCTAACTACAAAATCGATTTTTTACAAAAAATCAGATTTGGCTCAAATTATAATTGACTTCGTAACTC
>JAZRRO010000047.1:0-34065 GCA_045650805.1 Akkermansia sp. | reverse complement strand
ACTGGGCTGGCAGACAAAGCTTTTCCCTCCGTCGATGCTCGATAGGCAATCACGAAGAGGTTTTGTTACCCAATTTTTTGAATTGTTTGCAGGATTCCCAAACATCTCGACAAATCGGCATTTGACGAGCTCGTCCAGCTTTGTAAGCTGAATCCTCTGACTGGCGATTATTGACTGAAGTTTTTCTAAATGTGCAACTCTTTTAGACTGCTCTGAAAGTTTGGGGATATCGAGTTCAATATCTGCTACAGTCGATTTTGATATTTCCTTGAATGTTGCTCCTCTTCCTAACGAATTGAGAAAATCTGTTTTGCTCCTCAAATACCAATACAAATACTTGTTGTTGATTATATCTGAGCATACAAAGTTCTTGAATCCTTGATTGCAATACATCTCGCACCCGGCAATAGCGACCTTGCCAATGGGAGCCCTAGAAGAAAGGATAACAGTTCCTTTCGGAAGAGGTGTTAACCCTGCTGATTTTACGCCAGCCTCAGTGAGTTTTCTTTCTGTATCATAGATGATGTAGTCAGATTCAGAAAGTTCAGCAGGTGTAATCCACTTCTTGTCGCCATTCCAATACTCCTGCACGCCTGTTTTAGGTGTGCTTCCTGAAATGATTTGACAGATTGAACCAAGTCGGTAACGAGCCATACTACCCCTCCAAATTCAGATTTTTGTATTAAGCAACTGCTCGAGTTCGGCCAGATTTTGGTCGATTTCGGCTTGGAGCATGCGGATATCGGCTAAGATTTCGGAAGAGGGGGGATATTCGATGGGGACGTACTCCGTTTTTTTGTATTTATTGATGGAGAGGTCAAAATCGTTATCGATGATTTCCTGTTTGGGGACGAAGAAGCTCTGGTCGGTACGGGCGCGGGAGGCTTCGGCCTGGGGGTTGCGGAAGCGGGAGATGATATCGGGGATATCGTTTTGGTCGATGGGGGAGCGTTTATCATCGAGGGAGAAGCCATCTGCGCGCATATCATAGAACCAGACCTGGTCGGTGCCGCCGTGGTTGGTCTTGGTAAAGATGAGGATGGCGGTAGAGACACCGGCGTAAGGTTTGAAGACACCGGATGGCATGGAGATAACGGCCTGGAGGCGGTGCTGCTCGATGAGGGATTTGCGGATAGCTTTGTGAGCGGAGGAGGAGCCGAAGAGGACGCCATCGGGCACGATGCAAGCGCAGCGGCCACCCACCTTGAGCATACGGAGGAAGAGCGCGAGGAAGAGCAGCTCTGTCTTCTTGGTTTTGCAGACTTTGAGGAGGTCAGCGCTGACAATATCCGCATTGAGGGAGCCCTTGAACGGAGGATTAGCCAGGATGAGGGAGACGGCATCCTTATCGGGGTTTTGGTCGGAGAGGCTGTCGCGGTATTCGATATGGGGGTTATCAACCCCGTGGGTCATCATGTTCATGGCGCCGATGCGGAGCATGGTGCGATCCATATCGTAGCCATGGAACATGCGGTTCATGAAGTGGTCTTTGTTCTCCTTGTTGAAGAGGACCTCATTTTTGAGGTGTTCGCGGAGATAATCGCCGGCGGAGACCAGGAAACCGGAGGTACCGCAAGCGGGGTCGCAAATGATATCCCGGGGCTGGGGCTGCATGAGCTCCACCATCATGCGGATAATATGGCGGGGTGTGCGGAACTGGCCATTGACACCGGCCGTAGCAAGTTTGGAGAGGAGGTACTCATACACATCGCCAGGGGTATCAGCAGATTTGAGCTGAGCCATTTGCTCGTAAATTTCATCCATGGCGGAGACGATACGCTCCAACATGAGGGGGGTGGGGATTTTGAAGATGGCATCCCCCATGTAGCGGGAGTAAGCGCTTTCCTTGTTGCCATGCAGATTCTTGATGAAGGGGAACACGAACTCCTGCACGGTGCTGTACATGCGCGGGGCAGGAAAATCATGAAATACGCTCCATTTGAGCAACTGGCCATCCACCTGCCGCTCACCAATCTGCACAGAGGGGGCAAACATGCTTTGATGAGGAAGCCCCAGCATCAGACATTCGCGAGCCTGGCGGTTGTCGGTGTCATCCAAATCGCGAATGAACATGAGGTAGGTCATCTGCTCGATAACATCCAGCGGGTTGGTCAGGCCACCCGTCCAGAAGATTTCCCACAAAGAATCAATTTTATTGCGCAGTTCGCCGGTAATCATGGAAAGATTTACAAATTTTGATTTGACGATAGGATTATATAGCAACGCCCCAACGAGTCAAGGAAGTAGACTGTCCTAACAACGGACGATTTTATTTTTGGCGGGAATCCCGGGGAGGCAAGCTAGTTGCGATTCTGCATCGCCTCTTTGAGTGTCTCCAAATCATCAACGCCCTCCCCTGCACCGAGTTCGAGCAAAAGGTTGAAGAGTGCAATATTAGCCATATCACAGGCAAGATGAAGCAAAGACTGACCGTCATCGTTGCGGGCTTTGATATCGGCGCCGGATTGAACAAGGAACTTGATATTGTCTACATTCTCGCCAATGACAGCTTGGTGTAAGGGAGTATTGCCATTCTTATTTTTGGCGTTGATATCAAGCTCGTGTTTGAGCAAAGTCTCCAAGATAGCGGGGGTGGCATACTCTGCTGCATAGTGCAACATGGTATTCGCATACAAATCGCGCGCGTACACATCTGCACCCTTTTCGAGGAGCATTTCCACAATGCGGTGATTCTTTTGTTTGGAAGCCAAATGCAGCGCAGTACAGCCCCATTCAAACTCGTATACATTGACATAGGCCCCCAGCTGCAGTAAGCGATGAATCATGTCGGCGTTCGGTGTATCTGCTTCCAGTGCGGTGAGAAGCGGTGTTTTATAATATTCAGCCTTGCCGGCTTGCTGATTGATGCAAGCAAAATCATCGGAGTTCTCCGTCAGGGCATCAATCAACTCTACATTCCCGGTATAGGCAGCCAGGTGGAATGGGGTTTCACCTTCCGGCGTAAGAGCCTTTGAGGAAGCGCCGGCAAGCAAGAGGCACCGGGCCGTCTCCAACTGATTGTGAATACAGGCTTCGTGCAATGGTGTACGCCCCGAAGATGAGCAAACATCCACGGGTGCTCCGGCTTTCAACAAAGCAGACATCTCTTCTGCCCGCCCTTCGGCGGCAAAACGGTGCAACGGTGTCATACCATCGCTTTCGGCGATGTATTCTTTGCAGCAGGCAGCCTCAACCGCAGCAGGCGACATGGCTTTCCAGTCCACCTTCGAGGTGGAGGTCAGCACAAAAAACGCCTTAGCCTTGCCGTAAGCCATATCAAGCGGAGTGAGGCCCAACTTGGTTCTGGTTGTTCTATCCGCACCATGCTCCAGAAGGAGTAATATGGCTTCTTCGCTATCGGAAGAAGCAGCTAAATGAAGCGGAGTTGTTCCAAAGGCATCTGCAGCATTAACATCCAGGCCCGCTTCCAAAAGCATGACCAGCGCACGACAAGCATTCTCCTCTGCTGCGAAATGCATGGCTGTGGCCCCGGTATGCGTGCGCGCGTGAACATCTGCGCCGGCCTCCAACAGCATGCGCATCATTTCCACATTATCCATTTGAGCTGCGATGTGTAACGGAGGAGCCTCGCCCCCCGTCTCGCCCTCTTTCACTTTTGCCCCGGCATCCAACAACAGCCGCACAACCTCTACAGAGTTGGGAAGACTGCTGATGGCGCACATCAAGGGGGATTTGCTGCCATAGGTGCTATTGGTCAGCGTGTTGACATCTGCCCCTTTTGCGATAAGCTCCCGAACCAGCTCCACATTTTCTCTCTCTGCAGCCAAGTGAAGGGCTTCGCGGCCCACAGCATCACGGTTGCGAATATCTGCACCATGCCGAATTAACTCACGAGCCAGAGCCGTATACCCCTTATCAATAGCAACAAGAAGGGGAAATTCCTCATCCGCATCAACGTCATTCGGTGAAGTTCCCTGCTGCAGCATCCGCCTGACTTCGTCCAGATTCCCGGCATGCACCGCCACATGAAACGGACTCAAGGCTACATTCTTTTGAGGAAGGGGCGCACGCTGCGAAGAATTTTTCAGTTGATTTTCTTTCTCAATCGCAAGGGCTTCCCGATGCTGCACAGCTTGTTCTCTGCGGATAAGATCTTGTTCTCGCTGAGCAAGAGCTGCCGCGCAGCGGGCTCTGTCAGACTCAGCAGCATCCCGGCGGGCGGCATCTTGTTGATACAGTATAATATCAATGACGAGAAGAACAAATACAAACAACACACAGGCAAAGAGGCACCCCCACTTCGTCTTAGGTACACCTTTCATGCGTTGTATCCCCCCAATCAGAAACCGTTACTCCGCAGCTTTTTCAGCCACGGGCTCGGGGTCTGCCACGAGGCCGGGGAAGCAGTTGCCGGTAGCCTGCCAATGGTGCAGAGCCACGCCGGCATAGAAACCGGCCAGCAAGACGAGGATGATGTAAATCATGTTCGCCAGCTGAGCGTTCTTGTTCTTGCTGCGGTCATACATGGCAGCAGCGTTTTTCAGCTCCTCCAGGGAGAGGGCAGCCCCCTTCTTACCTTTCTTGGTAGCCCCCTTGGTGACAGTCTTTTTCTTGACCGTCTTTTTGGTGGTGGTGGTACCGGCAGCGGGAGCCTCGGCAGCGGGGGCCTCTTCTGCAATGGCGATGGTGAGCTCGCCGGCGGTGTAGATAATTTCGGGGCTCATGTACTCGGACTCCACCTTGCGGTCGAAAGCCAGGAGGCCGGCGGGGGAGCCGGCATCGGTGATAGCATAGCCCTCTTCCATGCAGGTGACAGAGCAGTGAAGCTCTGCCAGGCCGGCAACGCCGGGAACAGAAATCTGGCAATCTGCGCCGGAACCGATGTTATACGAAGCGCCGATTTCCGTAGGAAGTTCGTATGAGTATGATTCTGTTGCGGTGGAAATAATGAGTACGGCCATAGCTGGATTCAGTATGCCACAAACCGAAGGAAAAGCAACAACAAAAAACGCAGGGAGCTTTGAAAGTCGACATTTTATTCATTCAGGCGGTGCGGTAAGCGTATTTTCTTGCAATGAGAGGCGGTGTAAGATAGCATGGGGGCATGTTGAATTTTTCTTATTATAATCCTACACGCTATGTGTATGGCCCCGGAGAATACCGCAACATTGGCTCCCTGCTGCAGCCGATTGGCCGCAAAATCCTGCTGCACTATGGTGGCGGCAGCGTGAAACGCAGCGGGTTGTATGCAGCGGTGGTGGAATCCCTACAAGCAGCCGGTCTCGCATGGGTGGAGCTGGGCGGTGTGAAGCCCAACCCGAGCGTGGAGCTGGTGCAGCAAGGGATTGAGCTGGCCCGCGCCGAGGGCGTGGATTGTGTGCTGGCTGTGGGCGGCGGCAGCGTGATTGATTCAGCCAAAGCCATAGCACTGGGTGTGCCCCACACGGGCGATGTATGGAAATTGTTCACCCGCGAGGAACAGCAAACCGCCACTCCCCTGCCCGTGGCAGTCATCCTCACCCTGCCCGCTGCCGGTAGTGAGAACAGCCCCAACACCGTGCTGACCCACGAACCCACACGCCGCAAGCTGGGATACGGGCACGATGCCCTGCGCCCGGCGCTCAGCATTGTGAGCCCGGAGCTCTTCCTCACCCTCCCCCCGGAGCAAATGGCCTATGGGGCATGCGATATGCTCTGCCACATTTTTGAGCGCTACTTCACCAACACACCGGGCACCGAGCTGACGGACGCGCTGGGCGAAGCCACCATGCGCACCATCATGCAGCAGGCCTCCATCCTGCGCAGGGAGTCCCAAAACGAGCAAGCCTGGGGGCAGTTGGCTGTGGCCGGCACCGTGGCGCACAACAACCTGCTGGGGCTCGGGCGCGCCCAGAGCTGGGCCTGCCACGGGCTGGAGCATGAATTGAGCGCTGTTTACGATGTACCGCACGGCGCGGGGCTGGCAGTCATTGTCCCGGCCTACTTCGAGCATGTGTGGCAGGCCAACCCCGGCATTTTTGCCCAATGGGCCACCAATGTGATGGGTGTCACCCCTTCCCGCGACACAGAACGAGTGGTGCGCGAGGGCATTGCCAGGCTCCGAGCCTGGTATCGCGAGCTGGGGCTGCCGCAAACCATGCAGGAGCTGGGCATCCCTGCCGATGCCGACTACGCCGCCATGGCCCAAGCCGCCCTCGCAGTCTACGGCCCGCGTCTGGGCACCTGCCACTTGCCCGGGGTGAAGCCGGTCGATGTAGCCGATGCCGAGAGCATCTACCGCGCCTGTGTTGCCCCGGAGGCCTGATTTCTCGCGCGCGTAAAACGCCTTTTTTACAGCGTTGCTCTTCCTTCAAAAGAGCAACGCTGCCTTTTTCATCCCATTTATCCGCAAACTTCAATAGAGGTGAAATTTGATTTTCTGCACTAAATCAGCGGGTATTCTCTCAATCCTTGCACAAACCCTGACGCTATTTAACATTGACAGCCACAGCAGCTTCGTCTACACTAGGCTCACCATGAAGAAGAGACTCCGCAAGAAGTACCGCGTGGGCGAGTTCCGCGAACTCTGCTTTAAGTTTACGTTCGACTACAAAGGCGATGTAGAATCCAATGATTGCGAACAGTTTTTGCACGCTTTCATCTCCGACTGCATCGAAGCTAACGGTCTGAACTGCGAGGGCAACATGACCGACGAAGGCTGCAACATCTGCGCCTTTGCGGAAGACCCGACCCAGACCAGCGAAGCCCAGCGCCAGGCTGTCAAGAGCTGGCTGGAAGCTCGCGAAGACGCTGAGCTGAAGGCAATGGGCGAGCTTGCCGACCTGTGGTACTACGTGGACTGATACCCCTTTGATGGGGTACCCCACGAACCCATTTACAGGGGAGCTACGGCTCCCCTGCTCCGCTGATTTACACACGACACCTACAACGGAGAAAATACACGAGAATGAACGAACAGCAGACACCGAACAAACCTATTTTCACAAAAGGGCTCAAGGGCGTAATCGCCAATGAGACAGGCTTGAGCGACGTACGCGGTGAGGAAGGACGCCTCCTGTACTGCGGGTACGAGATTGAGGACTTGGTAGACCTCTGCTCCTTCACGGAGATTATCTACCTGCTACTCAACAAACGCCTGCCCAACCGCGAAGAGCTGGAAGGGCTGAAACAACGCTTGCGCAACGACCGCGAACTGCCCCAACCCATTCTCGATTTCTTCAAGAGTGCCACCAAAACGGCACGCCCGATGAGCGCCCTGCGTACGGCTGTATCCATGCTCGGCATGTATGATGACCGCACCAAGGACCCCAGCCAGATGAAGGAAATCGGGCTGTCGCTCATCGCCAAGATTCCGGTGATGGCGGCCTATTACTACCGCATCTGCCAAGGGTTGGATTTGCCCCCCATCCGCACGGATTTGGATGAGGCCGCGCACTTCCTGTGGCTGCTGAAGGGGACGGAACCGGACCCGAACGAGGCCCACATTCTGGATGTGGCCTACATTCTGCATGCGGACCACGGCATGAATGCCTCCACCTTCTCCTCCCGCGTGACGGCCTCCACCCTGTCCGACATGTACTCCTGCATCACCTCTGCCATCGGCACGCTCAAGGGGCCGCTGCATGGTGGCGCCAACGAAGCCGTGATTGAGATGCTCAAAGAAATCGGCTGCGAGGAAAATGTGGAAGCCTACATCAACGATAAGCTGGCACACCGCGAAAAGATTTTCGGCATGGGCCACCGCGTATACAAGACGCTGGACCCGCGCGCACCGCAGCTGCGCCGCATCGCCATCCGCCTGAGTCAGACCATCGGCGAACCGAAGTGGATACGCATGAGCGACATGATTGCCAAGATTGTGCGCTCCCGCAAGGGGCTCAATGCCAACGTGGACTTCTACTCCGCAACGGTGTACTACAGTCTGGGCATCCCCACCCGCATGTTCACCACCCTCTTTGCCATTGCCCGTGCCGCCGGCTGGGTGGCACAGATTCTGGAACAGCTGGAAGACAACACGCTTTTCCGCCCCCTGTCCAAGTACACAGGCCCCGAGGAACCGCTTCTGGTCCCCGTGCTGGACATGCGCTGACCCTATTTCCCATTTCCCCTGCAAGCCGGAGTTTTCTAAGAACTCCGGCTTCTTTTTTGGGTCATACTTCCCTGCATGCCCCAATTCACACTTTGCAAGCCAAACAAAGGTGTGTTAAAGTGAAGTTGAACACACGCTATGGAAACACCCAAGAACTACTACATTCCCACCGTCATCGAGAAAACAAGCCAGGGCGAACGCGCCTATGACATCTACTCCCGCCTGTTGCTCGACCGCGTTATCTTCATCGGCACCGAGATTGATGACACGGTGGCCAATTCTGTGATTGCGCAGCTTCTTTTCCTGCAGATGACCGACCCGAAGAAGGATATCCACCTCTAGATCAACTCCCCCGGTGGTTCCGTGACGGCAGGTCTTGCCATCTACGACACGATGCAGTTTGTCTCCTGCGACATTAACACCTACTGCATCGGCATCGCGGCCTCGATGGCCTCTGTTCTGCTGGCAGCCGGCACCAAGGGCAAGCGTTTCTGCCTGCCGAACTCGCACGTGATGATTCACCAGGTGCGCGGTGGTGCCCAGGGCACCGCAGCTGATGTGCAGCGCACCATCAACTTCATGTTCAGTCTGGATAAGCGCCTCACCGGCATCTTGGCACAGCACACGGGCAAGGATTTCGACACCGTGAAGCAGGACCAGGACCGCGACAACTACATGACGGCTGAGGAATCCATGGCCTATGGCCTGGTAGACCGTATCCTCACCAACAAGACTGAGCAGAAATAATTGAGCGCTTTATGGCCGATCAAAAACACATTTGCGACCTCTGCGGTGGCACAGAAAGCGAAGGCCGCCCCATGCTGCACATGGGCACTCTGGATTTGTGCTATCCCTGCATTGAGGGGATGAACTACCACATGTTCACCTCCAACGTGGGTGACGTGGCGGCAGACCGCATTCTGTCGCTGGTGCGCGGTACGCATCCGGAGCTGTTGCCGCAGGAGCCGGAGGACGAGTCCTCCCTGTTGGAGGTACAGACCCGCAGCCAGGACGAGCTGCCCACCCCCAAGGAAATGCACGCCATGCTGGACAACTACGTCATTGGCCAGGATTTTGCCAAGCGTACACTCTGCGTGGCTGTGTACAACCACTACCTGCGCCTGCGCCAGGCCAAGAGCGATGACGGCACAGAGGTGGAAAAGAGCAACATTTTGCTGGCAGGCTCCACTGGCAGTGGCAAGACCCTGCTGGCCAAAACCCTGGCCCGCATTCTCGATGTCCCCTTCTGCATTGTGGATGCCACCACTCTGACGGAGGCCGGCTACGTGGGCGAAGACGTGGAAAACATCATCCTGCGCCTGCTGCAAGCCGCTGATATGAACGTGGCCAAGGCCGAGCGCGGCATCATCTACGTGGACGAAATCGACAAAATCGGCCGCAAGACACAGAATGTCAGCATCACCCGCGACGTATCCGGCGAGGGCGTGCAGCAAGCTCTGCTCAAGATTGTGGAGGGCACAGAGTGCAACATCCCGCCCAAGGGTGGCCGCAAACACCCCAACGAACAGTACATCCGCGTGAATACGGAGAATATCCTCTTCATCTGCGGTGGTGCCTTTGTGGGGCTGGAAGGCATCATCCGCAAGCGCATCGGCTCCTCGGCCATGGGCTTTGCCTCCATCGAGGAAGACCGCAACACCAAGGAATACACCGAAGAGGAGATTCTTGCCAAGGCTATGCCGGAAGACTTCTTCATGTTCGGCATGATTCCTGAGCTGATGGGGCGTCTGCCCATCTTTGCCCCGCTGACCACCCTCACGGAAGAGCAACTGGTGAACCTGCTGACCGAGCCCAAGAATGCGCTTGTGAAGCAATACGCCAAGCTGATGGGGATGAGCGGCATCAAGCTCAAGGTGGAAGACAAGGCCCTGCACGCCATGGCCAAGCAAGCCATTGAGCGCGGCACCGGCGCACGCGCGCTGCGCGGCATTTTCGAGCGCATCATGCTTGATGTGATGTACGAAGCCCCCAGCGACAAGACGATTGACAAGGTCACCATCACCGAGGATGTGGTACTGGGCAAAGGCAAGCCCCGCATCTCCCGCCGCAAAAAAGCCTGATAAGGAGCAAAGCCATGTTGGTACTGGGCATAGAATCGAGCTGTGATGAAACAGCTGTCGCCCTCATCGAGGGACACCCCGGAAGCGAGCCCCGCGTCCTCAGCTCGGTCATCTCTACCCAGATTCCCCTGCACCGCCTTTATGGTGGTGTCATCCCCGAGCTGGCTTCCCGCAACCACTCCACCAACCTGCCCGGCGTGCTGAAAGAAGCGCTGGAGCAGGCAGGGCGCAGCATCCACGATGTGGATGTGTTTGCCAGCACGGCAGGCCCCGGCCTGGTGGCAGCGCTTCTGGTGGGCAACACCGCTGCCAAGGCTCTGGCGCTGACAGCCCGCAAGCCCTTCATCGCCATTAATCACATGGAAGGGCACCTACTCTCTCCGTTCATTGGGAGAAAAGAAGGGCTCGTACCGCATCTGGGCCTAGTTGTCTCCGGTGGCCATACGCTGCTGATTGATGTCCAGGGTACGGGTGAATACAGTCTGCTGGGGCGTTCTCGCGACGACGCAGCCGGCGAAGCCTTTGACAAGGTGGCCAAAATGCTTGATTTGCCCTATCCCGGGGGACCGGAAATTGATAAACGAGCGGCTCTGGGTGATGCAACGCGCTTCACCTTCCCCCGCCCGATGATGCACGAACCGCATCTGGATTTCTCATTCTCCGGGCTCAAGACCGCGGTGCTCTACACCCTGCCCACGCTGGTGGAGAGCGGCAACCCGCATGATTTGCCGGAGCAGGATATGAATGACCTGTGTGCCGGCGTGCGCCAAGCCATCATCGATGTACTCATCCACAAGACGATGAAAGCCGCCAAGCAATCCGGGCACAAGGTGATTGCGGTCTCCGGCGGTGTATCGTGCAACAAAGCGCTGCGCGAACAAATGGCAGAAGCCTGCCGCCGCCGCAAGATTGAACTCGTGCTCCCGCCCGCACATTTCACCACCGACAATGCTGCCATGATTGCCTATGCAGGCTACCTGCGCGCTCAAATCGGTGCTTATTCCCCGCTGGATACCCCCGTGGATCCCAACCTGAAGCTGACCGGTAAACAGCTGAGAAAATGAAAGCAAGGATTAAGGATTAGGGGGAGGAGTAATGAAAGAAGAATACTCAAGCGAGCGGTATCAAGAGCTGAGAGCGCGGACAAAAGACTTCGGTCTCCGGGCTATTCGCTTGTGGCAATCTCTTCCGGAACAAACAGATGCACAGATTATCGGCAAACAACTTTTACGTTGCGCCACGTCCGTTGCAGCCAATTATCGGGCTGCTTGCCTGGCAAAAAGTGATAAAGACTTATTACACAAGCTTAAAACCTGCCAGGAAGAAGCAGATGAAAGCACCCTGTGGATTGAATATCTCATCGAAACAAACATCATCCCGGAACAACGCCTTGAATCCCTGTTGGATGAATCCAAACAACTGACAGCCATCATGACGGCGGCCACCATCACCATCTCCCGCCACCTGAACAACACCCACCATTAATCCTTAATCCCTCAAAATGTCTTTACGAGAAAAACTGAATGAGATTCTGCCCAAGCTGCTTCCCACCCGCGAGGAAGACGCCATCAAGGGCACAGAACTCATCGCCCGAGTACGCGCCATCTTGGGGGATTCGTACTCCGACCGCTCGCTGCGTTCTCAATTCTCCTTCATCGCGCTGGAGGAAGACTCCTGCCTGGCTCGTGTTCCGAATGGACAGGGCTACTACCTGCGCACCCAGGACGAAGCCCCCTCGCTGCACAACATCTTTGCAGATGAAAACGGAGCGGGAGCCACAGGGCATTCCCCCCTGCACAAGGCCCTGGCGCTGGCCGTGCGACTGTGTGATACAGCGGGCATGGGTGTCTTTGTCTACCCGGTAGAAGAGGAAGAAAGCTGGCTGCACCCGGATTTGGTGGCTGTTCACTGGCCGGCAGGGACCCGCAACGAAGAAGGAGCCTACCTGGTCGACCCAACAGCGGAGAACCAAGCCCCGGTGTACCGAGCCGTATGTGTGGCGTTCAACGATGGCGATGAAAGCTGCCGCAAAGCTTTTTTCCGGGCTCTTTCCTGTGGCAACTGGGCACACGAAACCACCCTGCTTTTGCTACCGGGGGAAAGCGAAGAAGCTGCGGATTTGGATGCGCTGCAAAGTCTCGCAGCACAATACGGCGTGGGCATTCACCTGGTGGATGCAGATTTGGAGCGAATCCCCCGCGCAGATGACCTTTACCGCGCAGAAGCGGATGAAGCCCGCGAAATTCTGGCGCAGATTCCCCGAGTGGAACTGGCTGCCCCCCGACACAGTAGCCTGCGCGCCCCCCTGCCCGATGCCATCTCCATGGTCACCCAATGGGTGGAGCACTGCATCAACAAAGGCCGCATTGAGACCTTTGAGCAACGAGTAGCCATCTATTAAACTCATGCATGCCATCAAACAGTTTCTGCGCCGCTACGCCCTGCTACTGGCAGCTCTGCTGCTGGGGGTGTACGCATTGGGCACAGCCCTGTGGGAATTGGGCAACACGGCCGTTTACGCCCACAAAGCCGTGGTGATTCCCGGCACAGTCACAGATGTACGCCAGCGTCCCTTTGAATCCATGACGGAAGCGTTGACGCATGGTAATCTCTGCGCATCGGACGCGACTGCCTACCAACCCTTCGTGACATTCACGCTCCCGGCCGGCATCAGCATCAACAAAATGATGCCGGATTTGGATTGCGATGACTATAGCCTGCATCAGACGGTAGAAATCATCACCCACCCGCACGATCCGAACCAGGCGCACATCTACAAAGGCAAGTTTCTTTGCGGGTGGTCGCTCATGAAACTGCTGGCCGGGCTTATTCTGCTCATTCCCTGCTGGTTCAAACTGCGCAAAAAACGCGGAACGCGCAAGCAAAGCAACAAACAACATACCCCCGCGCCCCGAAAAACACGCACGGTGGAAGATGACTTCGCCCTGGAGGCTCCGGAACCCGGACCGGCCAAGAAGCGCCGCACCCGCAAAAGCTCGTCCACCGGAACATCTACCCCCAAACGTAAGAAATCTGCGGCTGGCGGTGGCAGCACCCGCTCCAGAAAGTCATCATCCAAAGCCAGTTGAGCACGGCTTTTGCAACGTGCATATCCGGCTTGACATGCACACACATCTCAAGTACCATACCGACGATGAAACATTTATATCTTCTATATGCCTTGGCTGTTGCTGCGATGAGCGGCGGCATTGTTCCCTATGCTTTGGCTGATGATACGCCAACCGCTACGCTGGAAGCAGTGAGTGAAACCGCAGACACACAAGAAAGCAAAATCCACAGCTGCATCAAGAACATGAAGCGGATTTCCGGCAAGGTGAATCCCAATGCAGATGTTTATGTTCTCATCGTGTTTACCGACATGCATGTAGATAATCTGTGTGGTGGCCGTGAAGACCTCAAGGAGGTGACAAAGGCCTTCAAAGAAGGCGGAGTTGCCAAAATCTTGCAGAAAATTCAAAAGAAAAAGAACGTGCAGACGATACTGACCGTGAAGGAAGGTACCAACATGAAGCACGTGAAAAAACACATCGTCAAATGGCTCGCGCTCAAATGCCCCATTATGGAATACAAGCCGCTTGATGAAGCCTTCACAAGCGTAGCCGGAGACCAAGATATGGTGATTGCCTATTCCGCAAAGGACGAGCTCATTGTCGAGGGCTCTATCGATATGGTTGCTCACACCATGGATCGATTCCTGAAGGAATTGAACCAATGGATGGCAGAGCATCAGAATTAAAGGCAGGAACAGACCCGCATTTGCGACTTTTCACGGTCGGCTCGCAGGCTGACTCATTCCTTGCTTTACATGCGAGCTAAAGCGTGCTAGATATTTTCTTTCTACAGGCGTGCCGCATCCAGCAATGAACAATTTACTTTCCATCGAAGAACTCACGGGGGAACAGATTCAGGAACTCCTCCAATTGGCTCACAGACTCAAGGCCGAACGTGGTCAGCACCGCGAGCAACCGCTTGCAGGTCAAACCTGGGCTCTCATTTTCTCCAAATCCTCCACCCGCACCCGCGTATCGTTTGAAGTGGGCATCTCTGAACTGGGCGGTCGCCCCATGTTCCTTTCCACCCGCGACATCCAGCTGGGGCGTGGCGAGCCCATCAAGGACACAGCCCGCGTGCTGGGGCGCATGATTCACGGCGCCGTCATCCGCACCTATGGTCAGGACGAAGTGGTGGATTTTGCCCACTATTCCAAGCTGCCGACCATCAACGCCCTGACCGATCAGGAGCATCCCTGCCAGATTCTGGCAGACTTGCTGACGCTGGAAGAAAAATACGGCGTGGGCGCATGGAAGGATATGAAGATTTCTTTCCTGGGCGATGTGGACAACAACATGGGCCGTTCCTGGATGTGGGCTGCCAAGCACCTGGGCTTCACGCTGGCGCTGGCCGGACCGGCTCATGCGCTGCCCAAGCCGGAAACCCTGGCTGCCATCAACTATGATGGTATCATCTGCACCACCGATGCCGAGGAAGCTGTGCGTGATTGCACCGTCATCAACACCGACACATGGATTTCCATGGGTCAGGAATCAGAAAAAGGCACGAAGGAGCAGGCATTCTTCCCCTACCAGGTGAATGACGAACTGCTGCGCGTAGCCGCCCCCGGTCACAGCGTATTCCACTGTCTGCCTGCTTACCGCGGATATGAAATCACCGATGAAGTGCTGGAAGCGCACGCACCCATCATCTTCACGGAGGCTGAAAACCGTCTGCATGCGCAGAAAGCCGTTCTTTACACGCTGGCAACCTCTTCCCGCTGAGCCATGAGCTACAATGAACGCATAGAGGAGCTGCTGGATGACATGTCCGTCTTTGAAGACTGGACAGAGAAGTACGAGTTCATCATCTCTCTGGGGCGCAAACTGCCCGCCATGCCCGAAACATACCGCAAACCCGGCAACCTTATCAAAGGCTGCCAGAGCCGCGTGTGGGTCGGCACAGAGATGTTCATGGGGCAAATGCTGATTCATGCCGACAGCGATTCTCTCATCACCAAAGGGTTGATTGCGCTGTTCATCCGCCTGCTTTCGGGGCTGACACCCGATGAAATCATTGCAGCCGACCTGAGCAAGCTGGATGAATGCGGTCTCCGCGAGCACTTGGCCTCCACGCGAGCCAATGCGCTTTCTACCATGGCCGCCACCATCGTCAAGGCCGCTCAGGCTGCCCGCTGAAGCTTGATTGTTCATGAAAAAGCAGCTTTCCCAACTGCTGAACGAGCGACAGGCCCGGCTGCCGCAGCAAACGGATGCTTTCCGCGTATCGGATGGCTTTCCCTGGCCGGAGGTCTTCGTAGATGCCCTGGCAGATCGCCTTCTGGTATCCCTGCGCAGCACTGCCCTGCCCGCCGATTTGCAGCAACAGCTCCGCGCCACAGGGCAAAGTGTCTACCTGAAGCAGTTGGACAATGATGTAAAGCTGCCCCCGCAGCACCTTTGCGGCCCGGAGCAGCCGGAGCGCTTTCCCATCATGGAAAACGGCGTACGCTATATGATGGATATGGCCGCCGGCTATTCCCAGGGAATTTTTCTGGACCAACGCGACAACCGCGCCGAAGTACGCCGCCGCTGCGCCCCCGGCACCACCCTGTTGAATACCTTTGCGTACACCGGGGCATTCTCTGTCTGCGCAGCCATGGCCGGAGCCACCACCACCACGCTGGATTTGGCGCAGCCCTGCCTCTCCTGGTGCAGGGAAAACATGGAACTCAATGGGATTGACCCCTCGCAGCATTATTTCTGCAAGGGCGATGTGCTGCATTGGCTGGAACGCTTTGCGCGCCAGGGCCGCAAGTTCGATGCCATCGTGCTGGACCCGCCCACCTTCTCCCGTGATGAAAAAGGACGCATCTGGCGAGTGGAGCGCGACTACGGCAAACTGGTAGCCAAAGCGGCGGCATGCCTGGCCCCCGGCGGCTGGATGCTGTGCACCACCAACTGCCGCAAGCTCACCCCCGCCGCATTCCGGCGCATGGTGGCCGAGGGCATTCCGGGTGCAGCGCTGCAATCCGCCCCCATGCCATTTGATTTTGATGGCGAACCCTATCTGAAAACCATTTGGGCAGATTTATCGTAAGCCATGGCACCTGATATTCCCTCATTTGTGCGCTGGGATACACCACACCTGTTTGTGGTGGGGCTCACGCTGCTGGCCACCTGCATCATCGTGCTGCTGGGTAAGTGCTGCCGAGAGGAAACAAGGCTGCGCATCGGCAAGGGGATAGCCGTCACCCTGGCTCTCATGTTCGTGACGGAGTTCACCTGGCGATTTCTGGGCTATAATGGCAAAGCCTGGCATGATAATCTCCCCCTGCACTTTTGCTCGGTCATGGTGATAGTCTCCATCATCGCGCTGGGCTGGCGCAAGCGCTGGGCATGCGCCATGGTTTACTTCGGCGTGCTGACAGCCAGCGTGCAAGGCCTGATTACCCCAGCGCTGGAAGATGGATACCCCACCTTCTCCTTCTGCATTTTCTTTATTTCGCACGGCATGCTCTTCCTGTCGGCCATGGCCGTCATCTTCCTGCTGCGCTGGAAAGCCCGCCGCAAAGATATTCTGCGCACGCTGATTCTCTTTGATGCGTACATCCTGGCCATCATTCCGGTCAACCTCTGGCTGGGCACCAATTACTGCTTCACCCAGAAAAGCCCGGTCCCAGGCTGCATCCTCGATTATCTGGGAGCCGCCCCATGGTATTACCTCTGGCTGCAACCCGCCATTCTGGGCATTTTTGCCCTCATGTACCTACCGCTCAAGGAACGCTACACCAAGTCCTGACACACGGATACGCAGCGTCCTGCATGCATTTTTTTTGAAAAAAGGCTTTTCAAGCTGTATCTTTCTGGTATAATCCGCGCGTCTGACCGCGACCGCGCAGACTTTTGTTTGCCGAAGCGGAACCCAGACCGCAACCAACAATATGTCTGACTACACCACACGTGTCATTGATGAGGTTCGCGCCAAAAATGCGAACGAACCCGAGTTCCTGCAAGCTGTGCAGGAAGTGATTTCCACCATCGCTCCCGTTCTCTCTGCGAATAAGAAATACGAGGATAATTGCATCCTTGAACGTATCGTTGAGCCTGAGCGTACCATCATCTTCCGAGTACCCTGGATGGATGATAATGGTGTTGTCCGCGTGAACCGCGGCTACCGTGTTGAGTTCAACAGCGCTATCGGGCCGTACAAGGGTGGCCTCCGTTTCCACCCCTCTGTCAACTTGGGCATCCTCAAGTTCCTCGGCTTCGAGCAGGTTTTCAAAAACTCCCTCACCACCCTGCCCATGGGCGGCGGTAAGGGCGGCTCCGACTTCGACCCCAAGGGTAAGAGCGACCGCGAAGTGATGGCTTTCTGCCAGAGCTTCATGACCGAACTTCAGCGCCACATCGGCCCGGATACTGACGTACCCGCCGGTGACATTGGTGTGGGCGGCCGCGAAATCGGTTACATGTTTGGCCAGTACATGCGCCTGCGCAACGAGTTCACGGGCGTGCTGACCGGCAAGAAACTCAACTGGGGTGGTTCCCTCATCCGTCCGGAAGCAACCGGTTATGGCTGCGTGTATTTCGCTCAGAACATGCTTGCCACCAAGGGCGATGACCTCTCCGGCAAGGTGTGCGTGGTATCCGGCTCCGGCAACGTGGCTCAGTACCTGGTGCAGAAGCTCAACCAGCTGGGCGCCAAGGTTGTCACCATGTCCGACTCCAATGGCTATGTCTTCGACCCCGCCGGTATCGATGCTGAAAAGCTCAACTGGATCATGGAGCTCAAGAACGTGCGCCGTGGCCGCATCAAGGAATACGCCGATGCATTCCCCGGTGTGCAGTACTTTGAAGGTCAGCGTCCCTGGAGCGTTCCCTGCGGCTGCGCATTCCCCTGCGCTACGCAGAACGAAATCAACGGTGCAGAAGCAGCTACCCTCATCAAGAATGGCTGTAAGCTTGTGGCCGAAGGCGCCAACATGCCCACCGACCTCGATGGCATCAACGCCTATCTGGAAGCCAAGATTCTCTACGGTCCGGCCAAGGCTGCCAATGCCGGTGGTGTTGCTACCTCCGGTCTGGAAATGTCCCAGAACAGCATGCGCCTGAACTGGTCCAGCGAAGAGGTGGATGCCAAGCTCTTCTCCATCATGAAGAACATCCACGAAAACGCTTACAACCACGCTCGCGAATTCTCCGCCGACAGCACCGGCGACTTCACCAACTACGTGGCCGGCGCCAACATTGCCGGCTTTGTCAAGGTGGCTGATGCCATGATTGACCAGGGTGTGGTCTGATAACGAACGTATCTCATACAACCTTTACAACCGAAGCAGAGCTTGCCAGGCAGGCTCTGCTTCTTGCTTTTTTTGCGCGGGCTGCGTCAGCACGCCGTTTGATGCTTGAAGCCTGCCCCGCTATATGCTAGTATTATCCCATGGTACGTTTTTACGGACAGATTCTGACTCTCGTGCTGGCCTTGATTGCAATGGTAGGCAGCACCGCCGTGGCCGCACCCATGGCGAAGCGTACACCCGATGGCAAGTGGGCATTTGTGCCCCTTGCAGATGGATTTGACTATCCTGTGGGCAAGCCCAACGGCGATGGCTACTACAAAGCCCGTGGTCTGCGCCTTAAGACACCCCGCCACATGGGCGAAGACTGGAACGGCAATGGCGGTGGCAATTCCGATTTGGGTGACCCCGTATACACCATTGGCACCGGGCTTGTCACCTATGCAGATGACGCACGCGGCCGCTGGGGCAAGGTGGTGATTGTGCGCCATGCTTTCCGTGAACCCCGTTCCGGCAAAGTTCTTTGCTGCCAGACGCTTTACGGGCACTTGGACCGCATTGATGTAAGACTGGGGCAGATTGTACGCCGTGGCGACCAAGTGGGTACCATTGGCACAAACCGCGGTATGTTCCCTGCCCACTTGCATGCAGAGCTGCACTACAACGTGCTGGCCAACTGCGGGCAGCAGGGTATCCCCAAAAACAGCCGCAACTATGGCGACTTGACTGAATTCATTGAGCGCTACCGCCGTCTCAAGCCCGAGGTCAAGTACATCAAGCTGCCGATTGGCTGCTTCCTGCCCTACAAAGACACAGAAGGTCTGTGATATGAAGATTTGCCTCTTCGGGGGAAGTTTTGACCCGGTGCACAGCGGCCACCTCACCATTGCCGAGGCGGCGCAGCAAAGCGCCAACCTGGACAAGGTCATTTTCCTGCCGGCGGCATGCTCCCCTTTCAAAACAGGCAAAACAACGCTCTTCAGCGCAGAAGAGCGCATGAACTTACTGCACCATGCAACGCAAGATTGCCCTTGGGCAGAGGTTTCTGATTTGGATTTGACGCTCCCGCCCCCCAGCTGGAGCTGGAGATTGGTGGAACACTATCGCGCCGCTTACCCCACAGCTGAGTTGTTCTGGCTCATGGGGACAGACCAATGGGAACAACTGCACCGCTGGGCCAGATATGATTACCTGACCGCCAACCTGACGTTCATCGTATACCACAGGGGAAGTTGCCCCTCCCCCAGAAACGATGCCCGCTCCATTTTTGTGGTGGGACACCACCCCGCGTCATCCTCTGCCATACGAGAAGCGCTGCAGAATCACACCCCTATCCCCGATGGATGGCTGCCGAATGGTGTGGAAGCCGCCGCGCGCCGATTTCTCGGGCGCGACTGATGCGTTTTTGCTGGACACAGCCCTTTCTCGAGGGTATAATCTTTGGCGTATGAATCCTCCGGCAATAGCAATTGACGGGCCTGCCGCTTCCGGCAAGTCCACTGTAGCAAAGCTCATCGCTAAAGAACTCGGTTACACCTTCATCAACACCGGTGCTATGTATCGTGCCGTCACGTGGTACACGCTGCAGCAGGGTGTCAACCCCACCGATACGGATGCGGTGAAAGCCTTGTTGCCCAACATCCCCTTGTCCTTTGGCAAAGAGGGTGCCATGTCCACCGTGCTTTGCGAGGGACGCGTGCTTGGTGAGGAACTGACCGCACCGGAAACCAACGAATACGTGTCCACCATTGCCGCTATTCCCGAGGTGCGCGCCCTGCTGGTCGCCAAACAGCGCGAATACAACAACGCTGAACCCGTGGTGATGGAAGGCCGCGATATCGGTACTGTTGTCTTCCCGAATACTCCTTTCAAATACTTTGTAACAGCTTCTGAAGAAGTGCGCGCCGCTCGCCGCGCCGCCCAGGGCCTTACTGATTCCATTGCCGAACGCGACCGCAAGGATTCCGCCCGCGCCTGCGCCCCGCTGACGCAGGCTGCAGATGCTACTCTCGTCGACACCTCTGACTTGAGCATTGAGCAAGTTGTGGCCAAGGTTGTGGCCGACATCCGCGCAAAACTTGAAGCAAACGCCTGATTTCTGATACTGCCATGAGATCCATGAATCCCATTTACTTCCTCATCCTGCGTATTGTGCAGGGTGTGGCTCAGTCTTTCTTCAAGCTCAAAGTCATTAACCGTGAAAAGTTGATTGAAGAAGGTGCATGCATCTATGTGATGAATCACCAAAGCTTCCTGGACCCGCCCATGATTGGGCAACTATTCTCCTCCACCAACGTGCATTACTTGGCACGCAAAACATTGTTTAACAATGCATTTCTGAGAATAATCCTACCCTTCTGCAATGTTGTCCCCATCGATCAGGAACAGCCCGACCCCGGTAGCATTCTGAAGGTTCTGCGCTTGGTCAAGGGCGGTGGCCGCATCATCATTTTCCCGGAAGGCTCCCGCTGTCCGGACAATCAAATTCATGATGCCATGCCCGGCATCGGTCTCATCTTGGGCCGCCTGCAGGGTGTGCCCATTCAGCCGCTCCGCATTGAAGGCGCTTACGACTGCCTGCCCATCCACAGCAGCAAATTGCGTTTCAAACCCATCACTATTTCTATTGGCGACCCCATCCAGTTCACCAAGGAAGAACTGCGCGCCAAGAGCCGCGCCGGCCAGCTGGCTATTGGCAAAAAGGTGATGGATGCCATCCGAGCTTTGCCCACAAGCTGCTAACGCATGCTCTCTGCCCTGCGCTTGTTGAACTTCCGGTGTTACCCGGCGCTCCGCTGGGAAATACCGCCGGAAGGTGCCATCTTGCTGGGAGACAACGCGCAGGGCAAAACAAGCCTCATGGAGGCAATGTGCCTGGCTCTGACTCTGCATTCGCCACGTGCCACGCGCATGGATCCGCTCGTATCCCACGGATGCAGCGGCTTCGGCGTTTCGTTGGATACAGACTTGGGCACCCGGCGCATGTCTTGGGAATCCCGCAAACTCACCCTGCATGTTGATGGCTTGCCTTGTCGGGATTATTCAGCCTATCTGGCAGATGCCCCGCCTGTTGTGTGGTTGAGCAATGGAGACATCTCCCTCGTGAGCGGAGGTGCGGAAGAGCGCCGCAGATATCTTGATTTTCTGGGGAGTCAATGGCACCCGCACTATCGCGCATCGTTGCAAGCATACCGCAAAGCCTTAAAAGCCCGCAACATGCTGCTGCGCAATCCACGTCGCAGCAAAGAGGCGCTGCACAGCTACGCCATGGTCATGGCACAGCACGGCGAAATCCTCATCCTTCTGCGCAGCCAGTTGTTGCAGCTGCTGCAGCCCCACATCACCCAACTTCACACCCAAATCTCCGGCAAGGCAGAGCAAGTGGACATGGTCTACGCGCCCGCCACCACAGGGGAGCTACTCAGCGCCATTGATGCAGCCACCGAAGCCGATGAAAAAAGCGGATGCACGTCCGTCGGCCCGCATCGGGATGATTTTCAGCTTCTCATCTCCGGCGTTTCTGCGGCATCATTTGCATCAGAGGGACAGCAACGAACGCTCTCTACTGCTCTTCTGTTGGCACAATCCGGGCTGCTGAGAGAGGAAACAGGAGCACCGCCCGTCCTCTTCATCGATGACATTTTCGGAGAGTTAGACCCGAGCCGCCGCCAGGCTTTGCTGAATGCGCTGCCTGCGGACGGACAAACATTCATCACCACCACGCACCTGACGTGGCTGAACGATACCACTATCCCCCTGCCCGTTCAAAAAATACGCGAGGGGCGGATTCAATAATCCAACACCGGAGACGGAGGGGCCGAGGGGTCGACCTCCGGCACACTCGCCGTAAAAGCGGCCACATCTTTCAAATACTCTCGCCACTCGATAAAACGCATAGGCGGCATGGAGGTTAACATCATGCGAAAACGCGAAATGCGGCGTTCCACATCCTCCAACAACGTTGCAGGCAACTGAGCCACCGCTTCAGCGATGGATTCCAAATGCTCTACAGCCTGGTGACACACCAAAGGCAAATCGCAGCCCGCTTTCAACGCAAGGGCAACGGATTCTGCCGGGCAGTAATGATTGGCGATGGCCCCCATGCACAAATCATCCGTGAACACGATGCCCTCATACCCTAATTGTTCTCTCAAAAAGCCCTGCACAAGCGCGGGTGAAAGCGAACTGGGCAGCTGAGCATCAATATCCGGCAGCATGATGTGAGCTATCATCAGAGAGGGCAATTCCGGCATCAAAGCCGTAAACGGTATGGCAGCCTCCTGCAAGAAGGCATCCTTATCCCCACGGATGACGGGCAAGGAGAAATGCGGATCTACCTCCGCTGCGCCCATGCCGGGGAAATGCTTTCCGCACGACATCAAACCACGCCGCACAAAGGAGCGATTCCACACCCCGGCCCAGGAAATCACATCTTGTGTATCGCTGCCCCAGCAACGCCCGGGCAACGCATTGGTGCGGGTGGATGCCAAATCCAACACCGGGGCAAAATTCGTATTGACACCCAGAGTGTACAAACACTGCGCATTGTAATACGCCGCCTGGGTGATGATATGCTCACTCTGCGTGGCTGCAAGAGCAGAAGCCGAGGGCAAGCAAACATCAATGCCCGCCGTGCGCACCACTCGCCCGCCTTCCTGGTCTATGGCAATGACCGGTTCATCCGGCCCTAGTGTCAGCCGACGCAGCTCATCCGTCAATTCACGGGTCAGCTCATAATCCGTGATATTGCGGGAGAAAAGGATATAACCTGCCGGCTGCAGGCGAGTAAAGAGCTCCCGCTCCCTTTCGGTCAGGATAATGCCCTCTACGCCTGCTATAACCGGCAGCATGTTGCAATCTTACTTGGCGCCGAAAATGGTGGCGCGAGTAAACATGGGATAGACGGGGACCCCGCGAGCCTCGATAGCCTCGCGGCCACCTTCCTCGCGGTCCACAAGCACCAGAGCTGCCACCACCTTGCCACCTTCAGCTTCAATGGCATCGATAGCTTTCAGCGTGGAACCGCCCGTGGTGATAACGTCATCCACCACAATCACATCCTGACCGGCCTCAAAGTTGCCTTCGATGCGCTTGCCACGGCCGTGATCCTTGGCTTCCTTGCGCACGGTGAAGACCTTGAGCGGCTTCTCTGCAGAAGCAGAGTACATGCCAATAGCCAGAGAAATAGGATCAGCACCCATCGTCATACCGCCAATGGAAACGGCAGAGGGGAACTTCGGCAGAATTTCTTCCTGCACCAGCTTCCAACCAACTTCACCAATAAGATTGGCACCGCGAGCATCCAACGCAGTGATGCGGCAGTCGCAATACATATCGCTCTCCTTGCCGGAGGCCAAAATGAAATGACCGGTTTTGATGGACTTGGTCAACAGGATATCAAGAAGTTCTTTCTTAGCTTCGCTCATAACGGCTTTATTCTACCCTGCCCGCCCCATAAATGCAACCCTAAAGCCACACAAGACAGGGGCTAATTACCACATTTACCCCCTATTTCTGAACGGAGCGGGGGTAAATTAATAATAATCCACCTGAAATGGTTACTTTTTACGCACTGCGTGATTGACGCGGGAGGGTTCTTGGTGTAGAGTAGTCAACGGAAGTGTGGTTTCTCTCACCACACGCCTGAATGCTTAAACCTCTCGTTTTCCCCGTGTACTCGAACGAAAATTACCTTCTGGACCTACTGGTTGAAGCCGGTGCCATCGATGCTGGCACCCTTGATGCCATTCGAGATCAGCTCTCCCCCATGGATAGTGTGGTTGACTATCTCATCAAGAACGGCTACATGACCGGCGACTATATTGCACAGGTTGCTGCTGTCAATTCCGGCATGGAGTTTGTTGATTTAACTCAATTTGAAGTCGACCCCGGCATCATCGCCAGCGTCAACGGCGAAATCGCACGCCGCGTGGGCTTCCTGCCCATCGGGGATGATGGCTTCTCCCTGCAAGTCGCCATTGCCGACCCCTTCGCCATGGAAACGCTGGACAGTCTGCCGCAGTTCCTTGGCCGCGATGTGGCTTTCTTTGTTGCGTCTGACCAGGAATTGCAAAAGGCCATTGCCAAGTACTACCCGGAGAAGAAGACATACGCCAAGGGAGACACGGAATCCCCCATCATTGACTTGGTCGACACCATGTTCAACGATGCCCACACCATGCGCGCATCCGATATTCACATCGAGCCCATGGAAGACCGCGTGCGCATTCGTTTCCGCGTGGACGGCCGATTGGTAGAGGTTGCCAATCACCCCAAAAAGCTTCTCGGGCCCATTGTTGCGCGTCTCAAGGTGATGAGTACCACCATGAGCATCGCAGAAAAGCGCGTGCCGCAGGACGGCCGTATTGAACTTGATTTGAGAGACGGCGCTCACATTGACCTCCGTGTCAGCACCGTGCCGACCAACCACGGCGAATCCGTCGTGATGCGTATTCTTGATAAATCCGCTCTGGCTCTGGGCCTGCCGCAGCTGGGCTTCCTCTCCGATGATGAAGCCACCTTCGACCGACTTGTTACCCTGCCCGATGGCGTCATCCTCGTGACGGGTCCCACCGGTTCCGGTAAGACCACCACGCTGTACGCCTGCCTCAACCACCTGAACCGACCGGATAAGAAGATTATCACCGCTGAAGACCCGGTGGAATACGAGCTTTCCGGTATCAATCAGGTGATGATTCGCACCGAAATCGGCATGACCTTCGCCGCAGCCCTCCGCGCTATGCTGCGTCAGGCTCCCAACATCATCATGATTGGTGAAATTCGAGACGGGGAGACCGCCGCCATTGCCATTCAGGCTGCTATGACAGGTCACCTCGTCCTTTCCACCCTGCACACCAACGATGCGCCCTCCTCGGTGGCTCGTCTTGCAGATATGGGTGTGGACCGCTTCCTCATTGCATCTGCCGTGCGCGCCATCATGGCCCAGCGTCTCTGCCGCTGCCTCTGCTCTTGCAAGCTGGATGGCCAGCTCACTCAGAAACAGGCTGCCACCCTCGGCATCGATATCACGCGCCCCGTCAAGGTGCCCAACCCCGGCGGTTGCGACAAGTGCCGCGGCAAGGGCATGAAGGGCCGTATGGGTATCTTCGAAATCTTCCAGGTGACGGACGATGTGCGTGGTCTCATCAACTCCAACCTCACCTCCGCACAGCTGCGTAAGCGCGCCCGCGAGCTGGGCATGCGCACCCTGCGAGAAGACGGCATCCGCAAGGTATTGGCCGGCCGCACCTCGGCCGATGAAGTCATCCGCGTAACTACCGGCGATGCCAGCTAACCCTCATCTCTCACCATTCACCTCTCTTTCATATTATGGATACTGATGTAACATTGGATGTTTTCATCAACAACGGCATGATTGACCGCTCCCTGGCTAAGGAAGTCAAGGAAGAAATGTCTAATAGCGGCAAGGAACTGTGGGAGACGCTTATCGACTTCGGCATCATTGGCGCACCTGAGGATTTCTGGAGCATCATTGCCACGGAAGTGGGCGCCCAGTACATTCAGCTGGAAGGCTTTGTCCCCCCGGCTGATTTGCTCGCCCTCATCCCGGCAGCCCAGGCTCGTTTGCTGGGGGCTCTCCCCATCGAATACCGCGAGGGCGAAGGCCTGTATGTGTGCCTTGAAGACCCGCTGAACCCGCAGACGGTGGACGATTTGCGCGTGGCAACCGGGCACGACATCTACCTCTACGTGGCCGCAGATTATGAAGTACGCGCCCGCATTGCAGAATGCTACGGCGGCGCCGATGCAGCCATGGGCGATTTACTCTCCGAGCTCAACAACATGAGCGTGGGCAGCCAGGACGGCATGGATGAAGCCAATGCCGCACCCGTGATTAAGTTTGTGAACCTGGTGATTACCCAGGCCATCAAAGAAAAGGCTTCCGATATTCACTTGGAACCCTTCGAAAAGGAATTCAAGATTCGTTACCGTGTGGACGGCGCCTTGTACGAAATGGCTCCGCCCCCCATTCACCTGGCAAATCCCGTCATCTCCCGCGTGAAGGTGATGGCCGGCATGAACATCGCCGAACGCCGCGTACCGCAGGACGGCCGCATCGTGATGAAGCTCGGCAAAGCCAGCGTGGACATGCGTGTGAACTCCCTGCCCACCCAGTACGGTGAATCTGTGGTAATGCGTGTGCTCGACCGCAACAGCGTGAGCCTCGACCTCAACAATCTGAATCTCCACCCCGAGCTGCATGAATACATCATCGATACGGTGAACAAGCCCAACGGTATCTTCGTGGTGACGGGTCCCACCGGTTCCGGTAAGACCACCACCCTCTACGCAGCTCTGCGAGAAATCAACACCGAAGACACCAAGATTCTCACCGCAGAAGACCCGGTGGAATATGATATCGACGGCATTGTCCAGGTGCCCATCAATGAAGCAATTGGTGTGACATTCCCGCGTGTGCTTCGTGCCTTCCTGCGTCAGGACCCCGACCGCATCCTCGTGGGCGAAATTCGAGACAAGGACACCGCCCAGATTGCCATTCAGGCCGCTCTGACGGGTCACTTGGTACTCTCCACCCTGCACACGAATGACGCAGCCGGCGCTGTCACGCGTTTCATCGACATGGGCGTGCAGCCCTTCCTGCTGTCTGCCACCATTCTGGGTGTGCTTGCACAGCGACTTGTGCGTACCATTTGCCCCTACTGCAAGACTCCGTACAAGCCCTCGAACACGCTCCTGAGCCAGCTGGGAATCGACCCCTCACTCATTGGCCAGCAACAGTTCTACACCGGCGCTCGTTGCGACAAGTGCGCCAACACCGGTTACAAGGGCCGAAAGGGTATTCACGAGCTGCTCAACGCTACAGATCCCATCAAGGAACTCATCACGCAGAACGTGCCCTCCATCGTGCTGAAGCAAAAAGCCATCGAGCTGGGCATGAGCACCCTGCGAGAAGACGGCATCCAGAATATCTTCGAGGGTAATACCACCATCGAAGAAGTGCTTAAGTACACCTAATAGCTTGACGCTTCACCTCGCATCTGCTATTTTATAGACATACATCGAACAATTTTCTGAAACTCATCTTACACCATTATGCCTAATTTCAAATATACCGCGCTCGACCAGAACGGCGTAGAAAAAACGGGCATCATCTCGGCTGACAACAAAATGGCTGCCATGGAGATGGTGCGCGCTCAGGGCTTGCTCCTGAGAGAATGCGAAGAAGCCGCCAAGGGTGCCCGCCCCACGGCCGCCAAAGAATCCAAAAAAGGTAAGGGCAAAAAGCAAGCCAAGAGCAAGGGCAAAGCCGGTGGTTCCATCAAGCAGAAAGAATTGATGGTATTCACCCGCCAGTTGGCTACGCTGATTGATGCCGGTCTTCCCCTTCTGCAGAGTCTCAACGTGCTCAGCAAGCAGGAGCCCAACGCCAACCTGCGCGCCACCATCACAGCATTGAGCGATTCTGTGCAGGGTGGTTCCACCTTCTCCGAAGCCTTGTCCACTTATCCCAAGATGTTCAACCGACTCTTCGTGAACATGGTGAAGGCCGGTGAAATCGGTGGTGTGCTGGAGGTAGTGCTCCGCCGTTTGGCTGAATACCAGGAAAAGGCCAACAAGCTGCGCGGCAAGATTGTCTCCGCCATGGTGTACCCCCTCATCATCATGGTCATCGCCGTGGGTATTCTGGTCTTCCTCATGCTCGTGATTGTGCCCAAGTTCAAGGAAATGTTCGAAGGCCAGAACATGGAGCTCCCCGCTCTTTCCCAGTTCGTCTTCAACTTCTCGGATAATTGTATGCACGATGGCATCATTCCCTTCGTGCCCAATGCCGTGGTATTCATCGTGGCTCTTGTCCTCGCCGGTATTGGTCTCACCTTCTGGAAGCGCACGCCCAAGGGCGCTCGCATGGTGGATGCTTTCATCCTCAAGATTCCCAAGGTGGGTCACCTCAACAAGGTGAATGCCGTTGCCCGATTCTCCCGTACCTTTGGTACGCTGGTATCCTCCGGTGTGCCCATTCTGCAGGCTCTTATCATCACTCGCGATACGGCCGGCAACGTGCTGGTGGCTGATGCCGTGACCAAGATTCATGACTCCGTGCGCGAAGGTGAATCCATCGTCACGCCCATGAGCACCTGCCCCATCTTCCCCCCCATGATGATTTCCATGGTGGACGTGGGTGAAGAAACCGGTCAGCTGCCCGACATGCTCATGAAAGTTGCCGAGGTGTACGATGAAGAAGTGGACAACTCCGTGACGGCTCTTACCGCCATGCTGGAACCGCTCATGATTGTGTTCCTCGCCGTGGTGGTGGGTGGTATCGTGCTCGCCATGTTCATGCCCATGATGGAAATCATCAAGAACGTGTGATGCCATGAAACTCGCCAAGACACATAGCAAGGGCGGCTTCACGCTCATGGAAGTCCTCATTGTGATTGCCATTCTGGCCTTCCTTGCTGCCGGTGTGTGGGAAGCCAAGTCCCTCATCGAGGGGCGCCAGCTCCGCAGCACTGCACAGACCCAGATTGCGCAAATGGAAACGGCCATGAACGCCTACCGCGCAGATAATGGCGATGTGTGCCCCTATGGCCGCGGTGATGAATGGAGCTCCCATGTGCTCTACTCTGCCCTCTCCTGCGATGAAGACAACAACGGCGAACCCGACAAGGATAAAAGCTCGGGTATCACCCGCATGCCCTATTGCGAGACTCTCGTCATCGTAGACACAAAGTCCGGCGAGCAGATGGAAGGTATCCCCGTAGTGAAGGTGCGCATCAATGCCAAGGCAGATGGCGCCCGCAAAAAGGGTAAGTACTATCTTCTCATCGACCCCTGGGGCAAGCCCTATCGCTACCGCCTCGGCTGCGAAATGGCAGACGAAAAAGGTCGCGTAGGTCGCGGCATCAATCCCGACTTCGATATCTTCTCCCTCGGGCCGGATGGTTTGGGCAATGGCCTTACCAGTGACAACGAAAACGAAGATAACATCTCCAACATTCGCTCCTGGAAATAACCAACTGATTTAGAAACATCAACCTTTTAAAGCGCTCGTACCTCCTCCCCCCGGCACGGGCGCTTTCATTTTCAAACACGATATGAATCTCGCTCATTTTACACTGGCCGGCGCAGCCTGCCTCCTTCCCCTCACCTGCCTGGTGTCATGTGCACAAGACCCGGCCACCCAGCCCGCAAGAGACCTCGTCAAGAGAGTCACACCCCAATGGGCCGGCAAGTTCGTCTTCACCATCGACACAGGCCTGAAATCCCCCGTCATCAGCTCGGCAGACAAGCAAATCCACATTGCAGCTCCCAACGTATTGGAATGCATCCGCGGCTATGGCTATTATCTCCGTAAAGTGGCGCTGGTGCACCTTTCCTGGAACGGAGACCGCAACAAAGCAAGCAGCCTGAAATTCCCGGAACAAAGCATCACCGTGCCGGAAACGCTGCCGTTCAACTACGCGCTCAATTACTGCACGCTCAGCTACAGCTGTGCTCACTGGGATAAAAAGAAATGGGAAAAGGAAATTGACCGCTTTGCACTCAATGGTTTCAAGTACATGCTTGTCACCTCCGGGCTGGAAAAGGTATGGCAAGAGTTCCTGAAAGAAGTTGAATACCCGGAGGAGAAAATCGCCAAATTTATCCCGGCACCTGCCTATTCCGCCTGGTGGAACATGGGCAATCTGGAAGGTGAAGGCGGCCCCCTCAGCCAAGAGCTTATTGACAACGAAGCGGAGCTGGGCAAGTTCATCGTCTCCCGCATGAAAGAACTGGGCATGGAGCCCGTTCTGCAAGGCTATGTTGGCTTCCTGCCACACGATTTCCCGAAAGAGGGCGTAGACGGCAAAATTCTGGGCCAAGGCAAATGGTGCGGATACCAGCGTCCCGCTGTGCTGCAGCCCACTTCTCCGGCTTTTGCGCAGTACGCCAAGCTGTGGTACAAGCACCTGCACCAGGTATACGGCACCACAGCCAAGGCCTACGGCGGCGACCTCTTCCACGAGGGTGGCAACAAGGGCGACACCCCGCTGACCGAGGCCGCTCAAGCAGTGCAGAAAGCCATGCTGGAGGCCTCGCCTGATTCCTCCTGGCTCATCCAGGCCTGGGGGCACAATCCCGACGCCCGCCTGCTTCAGGGCACCGATCCCAAGCACACCATCGTGCTGGCGCTCAACAAAAACATGGCAGCCAAGCAAAATATCAAAAAGGCATACCAGGGGCGTCCCTACGTCTGGTGCGAGCTCGCCAATTTCGGTGGCAAACACGGCATGTACGGCGGGTTTGAACTGCTGGAAAAAATGCCGGGTGATGCAGCCGGTGCAGCTGGCATTGGTCTGCTTTCCGAGGGCATCGAGACCAACCCGCTCTACTATGCCCTGCTCTACGAGCGCATGAACAACCGTGGCGAAATCAACCGCAAGGAATTCCTCCGCGAATACGCCAAAGCTCGCTACGGATACACCAATGACAGCATCGTCAAAGCCCTAGATTTGCTCGCCAATTCTGTATACGCCCCCAATAAGCAACGAGAAGGCTGCGTGGAAAACATCGCCTGCGCTCGGCCCTCCCTCAACGCGGCAAAAGCCTCCACCTGGTCCTCTGCCGAGGTGTACTATGACCCCGCCCAAGTGGTGGAAGCAGCCAAGCTCATGCTCAAGTTTGGCAAAAAGTACAAGCTGACCAATTCCACCACGTTCAACTACGATTTGGTGGATGTCTGCCGCCATATCCTGGCAGATCGGATGCGAGCACAGCTCCCCAAGTGCAAAAAAGCCTTCGATGAGAAGAAAAAAGCAGTCTTCATCAAGGAAAAGAACCAATTCCTGGGATATATTCGCCAAAGCGCCCTGCTCCTGAACACCTCCGATGACTTCTTGCTGGGCCGCTACATGCAAGGAGCCCTCAACCGCGCCACCAACGAGAAGGACAAGCAGCTTATCCGCCGCAGCATGCTCCAGCTCTTCAGCACCTGGCGCCCTGATATCGGCCTCCTCAACGACTACTCCCACCGCCAATTTGCCGAAATGATGGGGCAATACTACCTCAAGCGCTGGAGCGTCTTCTTTGACACCCAAGTCAATATCCTGGAAGGCAAAGCCTCTGCCGCCGACTCCGGCGAGGGTGAAAAACAGTACACCACCAACAATGGCGAAAAAACGGCTTACAGCAAGAATAAAAACGCCTCTGTCGATGCCGTGGAACTCGCCTTCCCCGATTCTAAAATCAAAATGCGCCAAAAATCCAAAGCCGGTGCCACCATGCGCCTGGCCGAAGTCATCCTCAGCGAATAAACCTCAGGCGCTATATCACATCACCAAAAAGCCCGCGTTGCACAACAGCAACCCGGGCTTTTTTATAAAATGGGAACGAGACGCGATTAATCCTTCACGTCTTCCTTGCGCAAATCGCGCGTCATGAGCTCCTGCAGAGCGATACGAGCGGGCTTGGCGTTGTAGATAATATCGTACACCGCATCTGTCAGAGGCGTACGAACGCCCAGCTTGCGAGCCAGCTGGTAGGTAGACAGCGTATTCGGAATACCCTCCACCACCTGGCCAATGCGGCTCTGGCATTCCTCCACAGGTACACCCTGGGCAATCATACGGCCGGCCGTCAGGTTGCGGCTGTGCTCAGAATAGCAAGTCACCACCAAGTCGCCCATGCCGGAAAGGCCCATGAACGTATCCATCGAGCCGCCGCGGGCCATGCCCATACGCGTCATCTCAGCCAAGCCACGTGTAGCAAGAGCTGCGCGGGCATTATCGCCCAGCCCCAGACCGGCACAAATGCCGCTGGCCAGGGCAAAGACATTCTTCACGGCACCACCCAGCTGCATGCTCACCACGTCCGTTGTGGTATAAATGCGCAGATAAGGCGTGCTCAAACGGCGCTGCACAGCCGATGCAATCTCAATATCTTCAAAGCCGACAAGAGTCAGGCTCGGCTGCTCCATCACAATATCCTCTGCGTGATTGGGACCGGAAAGCGCGCCAATAGGGCAGCTGAGGTACTCACCCAGAATCTCCGTCATGAGCAAGTTGGAGTCTTTCTCAATACCCTTCGTGCAGCTCACAACCACGGCATCCTTATCCAGGCCGACCTCCTTGAGACTCTGCGCCACGCTGCGCATCACCACGCTGGGCACCACCACAATCACCAAATCAGCCCCGGCCACATCGGCCCACTGGCTCGTCACCTGCACATTCTCGGGCAGCGGCTTGGCTCCGGGCACCGGCACCAGGCTGAAACGCGTCTCACGAATCGTTGCAGCTTCCTTTTCGAGATAAGTCCACAGCACCACATCTCCCCCGTTGTAGGAGGCAGTCAATGCAAGAGCCGTGCCCCATGCACCGGCCCCGATAATGGCAGTCTTCTTAAAAGTTTTTTCCATAAATCAGCTTTTCTTGGTAAAGGCTTTCGGTTCTGTTCCCTGGCACAGGCGAACAATATTTGAACGGTGCTTGTACACCACGAGTGCAAAAATGATGAAGAGCAATCCCAGCAGCGTACCATCTGCACCGGACACCGCACCATCGCACCACCAAAACTCATACCCGGCGGCCACCATCATGGCCAACCCGGCCACCATACTGGAAAGGGATACATAGCGCGTCAGCACCATCATCACGATCCACGTCAACAAAGCGGAAGTGCCAATGATGGGAGACAGCGCAAACAAACAGCCACCCGTGGTAGCCACGCCCTTGCCCCCCTTGAAATGCAGGAAACAAGTGAACGTGTGCCCCAGAATCAAGGCAAACATCACGCCCAATACCCACAGCATCGATTCCAGCGGGAACTCCGTCAGCGGCTTGCCATCACCCAAAGCTGCAATCACATAAGTGAGCGGCAAATACCCTTTCAGAAAATCACACACAAACACCGGTATACCCCACTTCTTGCCGAGCACTCGCACAGCATTCGTAGCACCAATGTTCTTCGAACCATGCTCGCGCAGGTCTATCCCATTCAACTTCCCGGCCAGATACCCAAAAGGAATGGAACCAATCAAGTACGCAAGCACTATGTATAACACGTTCTCTAGCATCTGCGTTCAGTATACCCCCACACCTGTTTGATTGCAACCGATTTTTTTCACTTTTCTTTATTATTTTTCAATTTTCCTCACCAAGAATCAATACATGCTAACGTGGCAAGCACACACACCGGGGAAAGTTGGAAGTTGAAAGTTGAAAGTTGGAAGTGTCTACTCCCCTCCCCCCGCAGGTCGCAGACCTGCCTCTCTTCTCAATTATAAATTTGAAATTCTTGTCTCGGCGTAGGCTCAGCCGAAGACGGATGGCGGCTATCTACTCCCGGAGCCTGCTCCGGCAGGCGTAGGCCTCGGCGTAGCAAGCGAGCGACTGCGAAGACAAGGGAAAGTTGGAAGTTGCAAGTTGAAAGTTGGAAGTATCCATCCTGCCGAGACGTAGGAGCAGCGCGGGATTAGGTAATGGTGCTTCGCACGGGAATGGAGGGCTATCGCCCTCGGGAACGGGCGCTTCGCGCCGGGAACAGTTTGCTGCGCTTCGCGCGGCAAACGGAAAAGCCCGCAGAACTTTCGTTCTGCGGGCTTTATTAACCCTGGCGGCTATCTACTCTCGCGGGACCTGTCGTCCGACTACCATCGACGTTCC
>JAZRRO010000046.1:0-55269 GCA_045650805.1 Akkermansia sp. | reverse complement strand
CACAGCCAGTATACCGCCGTTGATGTTGATGGTACCGGCATCATCACCGAACACGGCCTTGGCATTCGGCACAAGCACCTTGCCTGCCACATTCAGGGTAGAAGAGGCCTGCCATTCGGCCAACAGGAAACTGGCGTTCTTATGCCCGGTATCTCCTCCCGTGCCATTGCTGTTGCCAGTCACGGTCAGGGTTGCGCCGGCGCGGACGTTAAGCTCCGTTGTAGCGGCACCTTGATTACTATCACCTATTTCCACCTTTTGTACGGTCATGAACGTGGCGTCACCCTCTGCTGTACCGCCTACATTAAGCGTACCATAAGCCAAGTACAACTGATTAGCCGTCACGGTATCACCCGTCAGGGTCAAGACACCGGCGTTGTGCAGGTTTTCCCAATTATTACCTGTACTGTAATCCCGCACGGTGATGAGGTTGGCCGCTATGTTACCGCTCAGCACCGTCTCGTAACCGCCCTTCTTGTGGATGGTACCCGTGCCGGTGATATCGTTGCCCAGCGTCATGGCAGTCGCATTGGTCGTGTTGAGCAAGAGGGTAGTTCCATTAGCCAGAGAGATGGAACTCTCCGCAGCCATGCTCACTGTACCAGTCAGCTCCAGCGTGCCACCGGACACCGTGGTTGCGCCCGTGTAGGTATTAGCGGCGGTGAGCTTAAGGTCGCCCTCGCCATTCTTCACAAGCTTGCCGTTGCCAGTCAGCTTACTGTCCACGGTGATGGTCTTACCGTTCGTATCGAAGACCGTGCCGGTACCGGTGCCATTCAGCACCACATCAGCAGCGTTGGCGATGGAGAAGCTTTCCACAGCCTTCACCGTGCCATTGCCCAGCGTCACGACGGAAGCGCGGTTCAGCAAGCTGCTACCGGCGGCGTTGAAGCCCGCCGTCCCCCCCGTCAGAGAGAAGGAACCGCTGAAGCTGTTGCTTGCGCCCAGGAAGTTCTGGGTGCCCGTGCCGGAGATGGTCAGATTGACATTCTGCACCTGGCCATAGAAGTCATGTGTCTTGCCACTGGCAGTACTGATGGTCAGGCCATTCTTCGTCGAGTCGCCGCTCTTGTCTGCCCAAGTCGCATTAGATTTCTGCGCACCGGAGAACACGATGGCTGCATCCCCCAACTCGGAACCGGATGCCAAACCGCCTATCGTGGCAGAGGCCACATTCACGCCCAAGCCAAGCTTGGAAGATGCACCCGAGTAGCGAGAGTTCAAGTCAATCGTAGCATACTGTGCCACCGTAGCGTGGTTGAGAATCACCGCAGCATCGCGAGCGCCATCATACGAGATTTGTTTAAGGGCGATGGTTCCGGCATACTGGCTACCGGCCTCAGTTGTATTAGCCGAGCCAAGTGTATACACTCCAACAGCCGTAGACTGAGCGTCCTTCACCAACTCCAGCGTGGAATCCGCTGCACCGAGAATGTTGGCGATACGTGTATTGCCGGAGTTCCAATCATCACGAATCGTCGCGCTCGTTCCCACCAACTTCACGGTGTTGATATCCGTATACACCGTGGGCTGAGCAGAATCGTAGGTCAACAACTTGGAGTCTTGCCCCAGTTCAATCGTACCAAAGGTCTTGTTGGCACCGGCACCTGCGCCGTTGTTGTACACCTCTGCTGTCAATCCGGCGCCAATCTTGAGCGTACCGATGTTCACCGTGCCGCTCATCTGCAGCTTGCCGGAGGCGAAGTTCACCACATCAGCCGTGAAGCTGCCACTTGCATTGTCGTTGATGTTCGCTTGATTGGCTGAAGTGAAGTTCACCATCAGCTTAGAGCCATTCACATTCACCGTCTCGGCATCGTACAAGCCGCTCAGGGTAGTAGAACCCGTGGCATTGATGGTACCCACCGTCAGCGTATCCATCGTCTCCAGGCCACCGGCGCTGATGTTGAGCGTACCCACGCTCAGTGTGTCATCTTCTGCATCCCAGGTCAGGGTGCCGTTGCCCGTCTTGTTCAGGACACCGTCCAGCACAGGTTCCTCATCATCCACATTCAAGCCATTCAAATTGGCTGTCAGGGTGGTATCGGAGGAAGCATCAATGTTCAGCGTACCGCCATAGGAAACATCGATATTGCCCAGGTTCACCAGGTTGGAAGCATCGGCAGAGAGTGTACCCTCTACCCATACGTCCTCTGCTGTGGCAGCGGTGTTGAGATTCAGCGTGCCATACACACCAATGCTTCCGGTTGTCAGGCTGGCGCCATCAGCTGCGGTCAGCGTCACCTCGGCATCCTCAATTACATCCATCCAGGAAGCCTCCACGGCGCCTTCCAGCGTCACATTGGCACTGTATTCGAACGTGGCACTGTTGTCATTGACGAACGATACGGAGTCATCCGTCTCGTCCAGGAGGTTGTCCCAGTTCAGCTGCGTTTCATCTTCGCTCCACACACCGGTTTCGCCGCCGGTCCAAAGCATATCATCGCCCAAGGCAATATATTCGAAGCTGAACGTGCCATCCTCACCCAGGTTCAGCCAGATTGTGCCCTCCATTTCATTCAACATCGTGCCATTGATGGAGAAGTTGCCCAAATCCAGCGTATCCAAATCCCAACCGGTCAGTATGCCACCGTTCGTGGTGTCAAACAACTGGTAGGTCTCGCCAGCCTGCAGGTCGCCCAGCTTAATCACAAGGTCATATTCATCTTCCAGAGAAGCCTGGAAATTGAACACGGCCCCGTTGGTCAGGGAAATGGTGGAATCCGTACCAAGTGCAGTCAAATCCAGCACACCAGTGCCACTCAGCGTCAAACTATTTACCCCTCCCAGCATCGAAGTTGCGACTTCTGCGCTACCGAGCACCAACTCACCACCGGAGATGCTTACATCGCCATTGGCATGAGCGGCACCATTCAGCACCAGCTGGCCGGCGCTCACCGTCACATCACCCAAGTAGGAAGTACCATGAAGGGTCTGCTTGCCCGTACCGGTCATGGCCAGGTTCAAACGTGCCGTATCATTGGCCGTGCCGATGGTACCCTCATAGCTATATTCGTTGCTGCCGGCAATCGTCAGCGTGTTGGCAGCAGAAGAAGCCATGGCATGGTTGACGTTTGAATTATCGCTCCCTGAGCCTATACCGGTAGGTGCAGCACCGGCATAGAGATGCGCATGTGCATTACCCTTCAGGCCCTGCATGGTAACATTAGCAGCATTGATAGCCAGAGATGCCACACCGGAAGCCGAAGAACCGGTCAAGTCCACAATCGCGCCCTTCACAGCATCGTTCTCAGCAATCTCAATGTAAGCCTGATGCGAACGATTTTGTTCATTCAGGTTTCTGTTCAGGGAAATCGTGCCTGTATAATCGCTACCATCACCCTTGAGCACCATGAGCGAAGCTGTCCAGTGCGTTGTGGTGGATTTCCACGTCAAATTACCGGCACCACTCAAATCATTGATGGTCCAGAATGTATTCCAGGACCCCTGACTGACTTCCAATGTATTACCGGCAGCAATGCTCACCGAAGTCAGTGTGCGCTTCATGGTTTCTGCCCCAGCAGAATTCTTCAGGTAAGACGTACCGCCGTTAGCGTTATTCACCACCAATGCGCTCAACAGCGTTTGGTTGGTCTGAGCCGTGGCCGATTTCAAATCCAGCGTACCACCGGCCAAGGTAATTGAGTTACCTTCCTGTCCAAAGCTCGAGGCTGTTGCAGCAACTGTACCGCCGGTAACAGTCATTGTGTTGATATCAGCCGTATTGGCAAACGTGGTTGTACCGGCAGAAATAGTAGCCGAGTCAATCGTGGTGTTGCCATTGAAGCTGATGGTAGCACCCTGATCAATCGTGATAGAATCGAAGGTGGTTGTGTTATTGAATTCAACAGACGTGGTTGTATCAGTATCGAATCCCTTCAAATCCACAACACCATCGAACTGATGTTTGGCAGAAGCAGCACTGTGGTACACACCGTTTTCACCCGTAACCGAGCCAGTGTACGTGATGGGGCGGCTGCCATTGGCATGGACAATCGTATCACCTTCCAGCACAATATCCACATCTACAACCGTCTGGTACGCACCGGAACTTTGCCCCGCCGGATAATTGGTCTGCATATTCACCTTATCGGCCAATATGAGCTTATCGCCCACCTGAGTCCCCGAGATGGTGAACCAGCCGCTGGAAATGTATGTTTCACCGGCGAACGATTCGCCAAGAAGCACCTTATTGCCGTATGCATCAGTCAAAGCAAGCTCTACTCTACCCTCACCGTTAATGTTCGCGGCGGTGTAGCCGGCTTTCTTCGTTGCAAAGGCCAAGGTTGCGCCTTCATCCACCTGGATGGAGGACGCCGTCAAGGCGCCTGCTGCTTCATTCAGCGTGACTTTTGCGTTATTGGTGACCGTCATCGTGCCGGCGGTGACAGCTTCCGTCAGCGACACCGCTGCAGAGCTGTTGAAGATGACACCGGCGCCTCCATAGAAGTTCGTGTTATCATCGGCAGCGCCATTAGCAGCCGTGGCATCCCAGTTGGCAGCCGTAGTGTTCCAGTTGCCGGTTGCACCGCCATCCCAGTACAGGGAACCGGTAGCACCCAGTGTGTACATAAATGTACCGTCGGCACCCAACGCCAGCGTCACATTGCCCAGAGAAGTCAGGCTCTGCCCACCGATGTAGAAGTTGGAGGCCGAAAGTGTATCCGTGTTCCAACCGGAGATGCTACCCTCACCAAAGGAGAAGATTTGGTACTCTGTACCAGCTTGCAATGCGCCAAGCGCAATCGTACCGGAGCTCAGAGTCAAGCCAGCCGTCGAGCCGAGTGCAATGGCACTATCGGCCGTGGTATCGAACGTGAGTGCGCTCAAATCCAGCGTACCGCCATCCAGGGTGAAGGTGGCACCGGCTGTGCCCATCAACGCCTCTGCTGCAGCATCCGTCAGGCTGAGGGAGCCGCCCGTCAGGCTTACGGCACCGCCGCTCACCGTGGGCGTGGAGCTGATGCTCATCGTACCACCCGTCACCTTGAGCTCACCACCAGTCATGGTGAAAGTGTTGGAGATGGTGGATGTACCACCGGCCTGATGAAGCATACCGGAGGAGAGGTTGGTTATGCCGCTACTCATCTTAGCCCCGCCTTTCAACTTCAATTCGCCACCATTGATATTCAGCGAGATGGAATCACAACCGGCATCATGATTCACGCTTCCGGCAATGGTAGTACACCCACCGGATATATTTACCGCGTAGCTCTGATAGTAATATTGGTCAATCTCCCAATTTCCTGCAACATTCAGTTCGTTGACCGAAATATCGATAGTACGGCCACCCCATTGCCATATTTGGGTCTGAAGGCCATTGGTAACATTAATCTTACCGTCACCCTTGATTTCCACATTGTGACGGCGATATACCATCTTCAGTTCGCCATTGATGTTCAATTCACCATCTACATCGATGACACTACCGTGATCAGGATAGAAGTCTCCCTGAGAAAGTGAGCCCATACCAAGTTTGACATCACTGTCCACAGTCAGAGAGAACGCACCATTACTTACACCGTTGATGGTGTATTCCGTCACTGTAGAAGCAGCCTTATCTGCAGCACTCTGGCTGAAATGCAGATGCGCACCACCACTTGCCGAGATTCCACCATTCACCGTCAAGGAATCGGTGGCAAAGTTTACCGTACCGCCCGTGGCAGACAACGAATCCAGCGTTGTCGTGCCGTTGAAGTTAAGCTCACCGCTCTGAACCGTCAGCGTACCACCTGTTTTATTGGTCGTGCCGTTGATGGTGGTGACACCGCTACCGCTGAGCGTAGTATTACCGGCGGTGTAGGTCAGTTTATTGATGTTGAGTTCTCCATCAACCACCAGGGAGTGCCCCACGCCGATGGACATCGTATCCGTCACATCCACGCTGGCACCGTTCTGCACCGTGATGGTGCGAGCGGTGTTGCCCGTATTGCGCTCCAGAGAGATTGTACCAACCGTGTAATCAGCTGTGGTCTTGCCCTCAGCCACACCGAAGGTGACAGAAGAATTGTTCCACACACCGATGTGGCCGATGTGGGCAGACAGGGCATTCACATTCAGAGCACTGGCCTCACCGGTGCCACCGCGCAGGATGACTGTGCCGATCTCATGGTTCAAGCCTTTCAGGTTCAGCGTGGCGTTGGTCCAATACAAATCCAGTGTACCAGCCACATTGGAGCTTTCGTTCACGGTCAACACCGTGGCAGATTGAGTCTCACCATCATTGCCTATTTCGGTCGTCACATTGCCGTTGATGGTAAGGGTATCAACAGTAAGCGCATGAGCCCCGCCAAACTTGTATGCGCCATTCTCAATCACCATGGAACCAACGGTAATATCTTCCGTCAGCGTCACATTCTTGTTGGCAGCGCTGTTGTTGAACACTACGTTGTCATACTGATAGAACGTGGTGGAGTCACCGGCTACATCGGGGGTGATATCCCAGTTGGCTGTGGTGGTATCCCAGTTGCCGTCGGTGCCACCCTGCCAGGTGAGGTCGGCACCCACGAGCGAGTAGGAGAACGAGCCATCCCAACCATAGGAGAGCGACACAGAATCCGCAGAACGATACATTTCGCTCAGCTTGGTACCATTGATGGACACATGCTCGGCAGAGAGCACATCCGCATTCCAGCCGTCCAACACACCGGTACCGGAGAAGATGCTGTAGGTCTTGTTGGCTTCCAGGGCGCCGAAGGCAATCGAAGCACCCTCGGTGAAGGTGATACTGGAATCAGCCTCAAGAGAGACAGCATTGGCGGCATCTGTGCTGAAGCTGATGGCACTCAAGTCCAGCGTGCCACCACTGATGGACACCTCGGAAGCAGTGGTGAGCATGCTCTTGGAATCAGCGTTCAACGCAAGTGCACCGCCCTTTACCGTCAGAGAGCCATTGAAGTTGGCACTGCTGCTCATGAAACTCTGGGTTCCTGCACCATCAATCACCAGATTAAGGTTGCCCAGAACCTCGCCGTAGAACTTGTAGGCCTCTTCACGGGCAGTCGTATTGATAGTCAAGGTGCGAAGCTTATCACCGACCGTACCGGGTGCAGACGCAGAGTAAGCCCACTGCTGCACATGATTGACGGTACCAGAGAAAAGTTTTGCCTGCTTCATGTCGCCGGATTGAGATTCCAACCCGGCAATCGTGGCGGAGTCCGTATTAATCCCCAAGCCCACTACAGCACCGGCGGATTGAGCATCAGCAAACGAAATCACAGCATTGCGGGCAATCTCCCCATTGGCGAGGATGATGAACGCCGAACGATTCGAGCCACTATTAACTTCATTCAGCTGAATCGTACCTGCAAAATTGCCGGCCTCAGCCGTGGCAGAGCCCAGAGTGAACAAAGTACTCCATGTAGATGACGCATTTTTCGTGAGGTTGAGGGTTGCCTCAGAAACACCAGTACCCAGTTGCAAGGTCTCCACAGCAATCGAACCGGAGTGGTTCATGTCCTGCAAGGTGCCGGTAGCCCCATCCAACTGTAGAGTGCCAATCTTAGTAGCGGCTGTTACTGCTTCTCGGTCTACCGTTTGCAGGGTAGCACCGTCCCCCAGCACTACAGTACCTAAATGTTTATCAGCCCCGGCACTTGCAGTTGCATTAAACACCGTAGCGGTCTTGCCTGCCGAGATGGTGAACGAATCCAAAGAAACAGCTCCGTCCAACACCACCGTGCCATCAACCAAGGTCAGGCTACTGCTGCCATCGGTATGAATGCTACCGGAAAGCGTAGCCTGGCTGTATGTTGTATCCTTGGTGTAGCTGCTCGTGATATTGACCGTGGAAATACTGCCTTGAGAACCGGGGGTGATTTCGCCGGTCAGTTTGGCGTTGGTCATCTCAAGCGTGCTCGCATCGGTCAGGGAGACGTTACCATTCAGCGTCGTGCCATTCAGGTTCACTTCTGCGCCATTTTCTGCAGAAATATTGGCCGTGAGGGTCTTATCCAGTACCGTCAAGGTGGCATCATTCACTTGCACACCACTGGAGAAGGTAGCATTCACGACCAACTGCAAATCACCGCCGTTGCCAACGACCAACTTCGTACCTGTCAGCGAGCCTTCACCCTCCATACCATAGAGAGAAGTGACATTTATCTGCCCCACCGAAATAGCGTCGCTCACCGAAATCATCTCACGTGTGCCGGCTGTGGAAAGGCCACTATCACTCAGCATCACTTCTTGTGTGCCGCTGTACTGGGTCAGATTCCCTTCGCCGCCGGCCTGCCAGTTGCTGCCTTCCCAGGTCTGAGTTGCACCCTCGGCAGAAGACCAGTACAGGCGATCATCCCCACCTACAACCAGGATGAAATTGCCATCCTCGATGCGATAAGAGAAGCGGCCAGAGCTCAGGGCAGAATCCAGCGCATAGCTGCCTGTGCCCAAATCGCCGCTGATGAGGGTGTACTCACCGCTGGCGATTTCATTGAACATGTTCAGATCCAACGCAATCGTGGTTGTACCGGCAGAAATGGCGGAGTTCAGTGTGGTCCAATCACTTGCACCAGCCTGGGTAAAGTCGAAACACAGCGTCAGAGCAGAATTCTCACCCGACACAGAGATGCCACCCAGGGTGTAATCCTCCGTGCCGCCGAAGCTCAGCGTCAGGCTGTCCGTACCGGAGAAAATCGTGTCGGCTGCCACCACAGAGGGAGAAGCCAGGGTGATATCAGCCCCTGCACCGGCCGCCACCGTGCCGCTGAACTGCGGGGTACCCTCGCGGGTGAGACCAAAGCCGGTTGCGGCCGAGCCCAGAATCACGCGGGAATCAGCAGCCACATTCAGCGTGCCGCTACCCTGCACACCACCGGCCAACTGCAGCACCCCCCCCTTGCTTGTGGCAAGATTCAGGGATTCCCCCTGCATGGCCACCGTACCAGTCAGCACGTTGGTGATGTTGTAGCTCTGCAAGGTGGAGCCATTGCCCACCTTCATGGCGTTTTCATAGGTGTACACCACATCGGCGTTGTTTTCCACACCTGTACCTGCCAGGCGCAAGATGAGTCCATCACCCAGCGTCACCGTCCCGGTGCCCAAAGCGGTGGAGGTCTGGCTCACTGCCTGACCACCATCCAAGTTCAAGGCAAACTTTTCGTCTGTTCGATGGCCATTGGAACTTAAAATGTACAAATCGCGGTAAGTATTGGCAGAATCTGCCGTGATGGTCATGCCTTCCTCGCCCTTAAAGGTCAAGTCCTTGCCTTCGCCCAAAATTTGCCCACGAATCGTACCACCCAGCTTACCTTCAGGCAAGCCGTAGGTAACCTGACCATACATGTAGCCAGCGTACTGGTTGGTCTGGTTCGTTACAATATGAGAATGCGAAGCTATCGTGGCATGATCTGCCAAGGTGACGGTACCATTAATAACAGACCCCAAATCAATGCTCAAGGCACCGGAGGTCAAGCCACCGGTAGCCAACGTATTGTTTTGGTTACCGTACGTTCTATCATCCACACCGGCAAAACCTTCACCAGCAATGATGAAATCTGCTTCAGACACCACAGCCGCGGCATTGACCGGGCCATAAATCCACTGGTTGGTCAAACGTACCTGGCTACCGCTCTTCACATCGATGGTAGCTTGATTGAAAACAGCAACATTGTTGTAGCTGACTTTCTGGTTCATGATACTCTCGAACAACTGGTGGCCAATGTACAAGCGCGTGTTATCCACAATCTCCATTGTGCCGGAGAAACCAGTGTTCTGGTTGGAGAAAAGAACCGTACCACCATTATCACCGGCAGAGATACGGATTGTACCGTTACCTGCCACCTTTTGGGGAAGCAAAGTTGTGCTGAGTCGGCCACTGGATACGGCCTTATCTCCTCCAATGGTGGACGAACCTCTGAAATTCAGCTCAAGCACACCATCCTTATCCACATAGATAGTAGTATCTTCCGCGCCAAGGCCAACCATGATATTGGACGCGTCGGCGTACACTTTGCCCTTGACGGTACCCTCTGCAATAGTCAAGCCACCGGACCACGTGCGGTTTGCAGCAAGAGTCAGAGAACCTTCACCAGTCTTAAGAATGTGAATATCCGAGCCATCCAATACGCCATCTGCAATGGAAGTGCCAACGCCAGCTGTCACGCTGAGCTCGAGCATGGAATTGGTTGCACCATCGTTGCGGATGTAGGAACCGGCTTCCGCTGAGAGATTTTGAACAGTGATGTTGTTCCCATCTGTGTGCAGAGTAGCCCCCTTCTGGAGCTGAATAGACTCAGCAGCAGCCAAAGCATTAGCATGCCCAACATGAATGCTGATATCACCGGTGCTGTTCTTTTCCGCCAAGCCAAGCCCGGCACCAGCCACAATAGACCCGGTGAACGCATTTTCGCGGGCAAAGGTAACACTACTACCAGTCGTTCCCTGGCCATCAATCTCCATGGTCTTGGTGCCGTCCAGCGCGGTGTCCAACGTCAGATTGCCGGAACCACCAAAACGGTAGGTGGACCCGACCGTCAGGGCGCCGGTATAGGTAAAATCACCATCCGCACCGAGAGCAAGCAGTGATTCGCCCATGTTCAGGTCATCAGACGTGGCAAGAGCCAGCACACCCTGTGCACCATCCATGGCGTCTTTGACGATGGACATCTGCGTGGCATCATACAGGGCCAAAGCGTTACCGTACGTGAGAGTGACACCGGCATTGGCGCTCAACGCACCTTGTTCAAACGTGAGCTTGTTACCAGAGCCTTTAATGATAATTTCACCGGTAAAGTCATTTGCAGTATTGGTCAGGTGTACCGTGCCGCTGGAATACTCATTACCAATGATGAGGTCATTTTCACCCGTCAGCTTGAAATTCAAAGTAAGGGTACCGGTACCACCACCCAACAGCCACTTCTTATTGTAGGCAGTCAGAGCTTCGGTTGTATTTTCGGCACCATAACTCACATCGCCCCATGCACCGATGTAAAGGTTTGTATGTTTGGAAAGGTTTAACTGTGAACCCTGATCCTTGGTCAGCGCAAAAACACCCGCGGAGTCTTTAGTGATATGAACCAAGGCATCGCTATGCTCCACGCCATTAGCGGCAAGGAAGCCTTGTTCCCCAATCGACCAATAGTACCAGTTGGTTCTATCAGCAGTTTCTATCACCAAACCACCTGCATTCACCTGAACACCAGGTACATTAACATTCCCCGTGACCACCAACACACCATTGCCGTCTTTCACCAATTGGGTCTTGGGGGTGACGTCCCAATTGTAATCATCAGCGACGGATACGTTGCCATCGATTTTCGTGATGGCAGATGATTGCACATTGGCGGTCATCACGGACGTGTTACCATGCAAGGTCACATTGCCCACCAGAGAAGTGATTTCGCGCCCCACCATATCCTGACGCAAGCTACCATGAATGGACTCGGCATCAGCATTGACAGCCTGATTCATGATGAAAGATGCGCCATCGTTCACGATGACATCACCTGTCATCAGAGCATGGTGAGAGAGCTGGAATGTAGCGCCGGCGTTTACCGTGACATCTGAGCCTTCCAAAGTGGCATAGCTCCAGTCATGGGCATCATGCATGTTGACGTGGGGAGTATTATAGCCTTCCAGCACCAGCGTACCCTTCTCCACCGTGTAGCCACCGACGTTGGAATTATTGCCGGTCAACTTCCATGTGCCACCATCGGCATTGTTGTACACCACAGCCAACTGAGCCGTGCTGTTGTCGCCTTCATCCACAAAGCAACCGGCGAAAGTCCCCGTGCCCGTGTAGGTGAACTCGGAGCTGCCGGGCGTTTCCTCACCCAGCGGGGTCTTGTTGCCAATGCGGGCTCCCACACCGGAGCCATCCTGATTGATGACACCCCAGGTGAGGTCATGTCCATTCAAGTTCAGTAAACCGCCATCGTTGCCGAAGGAGAAGGTATCACCTGCAACAGAATTGGTCTTAAACTGGCCATCCTGCATGAGCACAATGATAGCAGCGCCGGCCTCCAAGCGGACAGAAGATGCAGCATAGCCGCCATCGCGATCAAGACGAGTTTCACCAATGTTGCCAAGGGTACAACCCGTGATGTTGCCGTTTTCATCGTAGGTAACATCATACTTCGTTGTACCACCACCCACACGCAACACAACTTCGTTGTTTCCTTCGCCGGAGATGGTCATGGTACCCTCACCCACCTTGCGCCACTCTTCGTTGGCAGTAGCTGTAAGATTCAGCGTCAGTTCCGCGCCGGAGTTGACCACAAAACCGGCACTATTGAAGGTATCACCTGCATTCTTTTCTGTCAGCACCCAATTGCCGCTGTCAAATGTAAGAGAGCCAGCCCCCATGTCGACACTCCCCTGCAATTCGATAGTACGAACACCGGAATCTTCCGCATTGAACAAAAGGCCGTAGGTATCCTTAACGGTATTGGCCGTTCCCTTCCCTCTGTAGGTGAACGAAACATCGCCCTGAGACAACACACCTTGCCCGGTGGAGGGATCCTGCGCACCCCAGATAATCGTGCTGTCAGCAGAGAAACCGGATACCTCATCCGTGTACTCATCAATAAAGTTCAGAACAGCCGAAGGGTTGCTGTGCATCCAGAGGAATGCTCCGTAGTTGGCGATAGGATTACCCTGAGAGATAAAGCCAAGGAAGAGGAATTGCTGAGACTCCTCATCCCACACATAGTTGGGGCTGCCGCTATCGCCGGCGGTTACACCAATTTCCAACGGAGGACGAACGTCGCCGCTCACATCATACTCACGAGGAGTGCAGACAATACGCCATGTTTCACCATCGCCCAAACGTTGAGTGTAATCCACATTCACCATGCCACCAATGGCATTCTGATTGACGGACAACTTGTAACCATCCGTGCTGAACACACCACCATTACCCAGACGATAAATCCAATCATTCTTGCTGAGGCTCTCCAGTACAGAATAATCAGCAAGAGGATTGTATGTCACCTCTGTCACGATTTTGTTCAAACGCTGGGCATTCCAGTCATAGGTCAGGCTGCCGGATGACGTATACCCCGAAGATGTATAGCCTACGCTCGTATTTGCATTCTCAGACAGGAAATAAACATTCAATTCACCACAGTGATGAGCACTGGCTACATACTGGGGGTTCACCAAGCCTACACCACCACCCGGGGCAAATGTTCCATCCTGCAAGACGGAACCGGACCACGCATAGCCATCCAAGTTCGGCATGATAGGAATGGTGGGATTCTGCACGCTGCTCCCATCCTTGAAATACACATCGATGTTGGTGGAACCGGCAGCAAAAATACCCTTATTGCGGCAGAAATCAAGGTAATACTGCAAATCGTATCGGGAGTCAGCCACACCTGCCCAGGCAGAGGACGCAAGAGTGGTAGCCACGGCCATGGCTGCCATCAGCGCACGGCGAAGAGAGAGATTGAGACGAAGTCGCATAACGTGAAGGGAAAATTTTTCTGTACTATGGGAGTGTACCACAAGCCCCCCACAAGGCAAGCCAAAAATTCAGGATTTCGCGTTCGTTTGCACGAGCAAAAGAGCGCGTAAGAAATAGGCTCCTGCCTAAGTGCCGAAGAATGAAATGCGATTGAAAAATGACTTGTGAGCCGGAAGGCAAGCACCGGAAAGAACGACAACGGATTCAAATTCTGGCATTTCAAGGAAAGCTCCCTGCGGCAAAGCCGCAGCAAGCTTTGAGCCCACCAAGTGGGCGGCATATTCGTAGTGACGGGGCTATCCTGTGAGGGTAAAGCAAGGCAGCAGGAAACTGAACGCGAAGCTCCAGGCCCCTCGCACGGAGAGGACAATGAATGAGAGCCCGGCCTGACTCGGTGTAGCCCCGGCTTGGCGAAGATTATTCTTGCGTTACCCGATTCATCAGCGAAACGGCATAGAGAGGCAAATCTACCAAGGTGGTATCAATGACGTTGGGCAATGGCTGGCTGGTATAGTCATTCATCGAACAGCGAACTGCGATGCGTGTTTGAAATTGGCGACAATACATAAGTAAGCTTTTAGCTTTCGTATTCGTTTCAGCCTTGACCTCAACAGGGACAATATCCATATCCGATTGAAAAACAAAATCTATCTCAGACCTGGCGCTATCATTCTGCCAATAATGCGGTTCTATTCCACATTCTGCTCGTAATTGCTGCTGCACGAACTGCTCCGCTAATGCACCTTTAAACTCCCGAAAAACAGCAGATTTATCCGTAAGGACGGATGCAGACAACCCCGCCTTGGCACCAAGAAGCCCTACATCAAGCATATAAATTTTGAAAACCCCATCACGGTATGCGCTCAGCGGCAGGGAGGAAGCATTCACCCGATAAACCAAATGGATAAGTCCGGCACGACGCAACCAATCCATAGCGTCTTCCAAATCACGAGAGCGCATTCCTTTCTGTACGTCCTTATACATGAAGCGCTTATTTTCCCGAGCCAATTGATGGGGCACAGATTCCCATAACAATGATAGCTTGGAAGCCAAAGATTTGGGCACATGTTTACTGAAATCATTGGCATAGTGAGAAAGGATTTCATTCTGTACGTCTCTGACAGCACTGAAATCATGAGTTTCAACGAAAGTGCTGACGACTTCCGGCATACCGCCAACGTAGTAATACAATCGCAACAAATAAGCAAAACGATCCGCAAAGAGACGAATCCTGCCCCAATCACCCTGCGCCAGGAGTTCAGCATCCAGTTCATGCCCCATAGCGATGAGGAATTCCCGATAGGTCATGGGATATAAAACAAGAGTATTCACCTTGCCCACGGGAAAGCCCGTACCCTCATGCAACTGAACACCAAGCAACGAGCCCGCCGCCATCACATGATACTCCGGCAGGTCCTCACAAAAATATTTCAGGGAGGTGAGAGCGGCAGGACATTCTTGAATTTCATCCAGTACAATGAGCGTATCTTCGGGGGTAATCTTAAAGCCCACCTGCATTTGAATATTCAAGAGTAATTCCTTCATATCGTAAGAACTCTCTGAGAACACTTGCCGCATACGTTCATTGCGATCAAAACGAATATATGCCACTTGCTTGTACTGTGATGCACCAAAATCTCGCATGAGCCAAGTCTTCCCGACCTGGCGAGCACCAAGCAAAAGTAAAGGCTTTCGTCGAGGACTTTTTTTCCATTGTTCAAGCTTTGATGACAAGTGACGCTGCATGATTTTTACCTCCTGTCGACATTATACTTATTTTAAGCCTCTAATCAAGCATTTTGCACATAATTAGCAGGAATAATGAACAGAAATTGCACATAATCGGCAGGAACAATGAACAAAAATTACACATAATCGGCAGGAACACCACGCATCACAACATGTAACGAACTTGAATTTCCCTCTACTTGAACGCCAACATGAGCGTGGCCCCCCGCCAACACGGTCAACGCCCCGGCTCAGGATAAAGGAAAATACACGAGACTCCACCTACACTCAAAATTTACGAATTTCGAGTGTAGGTGGAGCAAATATGACAGATTCAACTTAATGAATAGACCAACGAATGGTGCGGCGGTAGGTATCGCCGGGGAGGAGTTCGATGGTGGGGAAATGCGGCTGGTGGGGGGAGTCGGGGAAGTTTTGGGCTTCCAGGGCGACACCGCCGCGTTTGAGGGGGAGGTAATCCCCGGTGTAGACCTGCAGGCCGGGAGCATCTGTGCAGACGGTGAGAGTGCGGGAGCCATTGGTGAGGATGGCTGCGCACTTTTCACCGGGAGAGGCGGGGAGGACGTAGTTGTCATCATATCCGCCGGAGATGGCATCGGGTGCATTACGCTCGCCGAGGACGGCGGGAGCGGTGAGGTCATACAGGGTACCGGCCACGGGAGCGATGACACCGGTGGGGATGTTGGCCACCATGGGAGTGTAGGCGGTAGCGTTCACCTGCAAGTGGTGGTCATCCATGGTTCCAGTGCCGCTGAGGTTCCAGTAAGCGTGGTTGGTGAGGTTGAGCAGCGTGGGAGCGTTGGTGGTGGCTTCCATCTGCAGGCTGAGGGTGCAGCCCTCCAGCGTGTAGGTGGCTTTCACGCGCACTTCGCCGGGGTAGCCTTCATCGCCATCGGGGGAGATGAGGGAAAGCACCAAACGGGTGGGGGTGGATTCCTCCACCGTCCAGGGGATATCGCTGAAGCCGACCAGACCGCCATGCAGGTGGTTGGGGCCGTTGTTGACGGCGAGGGAGTATTCCTTACCGCCCAGCGTGAAGCGCCCACCGGCAATGCGATTGGCCACGCGGCCGCAGATGGCACCGCAATAGCAAGTGTCAGCCTTGAGCTCCTCCGGTGTCTTGGGGCCGTACAGGCAATCCACGCCCTGATGCACCATGGAGAGCACGCGGGCCCCGTAGTTGGTGATGAGGACGGAAAGTTCGGACGAAACGAGGGAGAAGGTGGTGACACCTTCTCCCCAGTTGTTGATTCCATTCTGCATGTGTGACAGATTGGATGTGGGTTAGAGATTAATAACCGTCCGGGACGAACTTGCTACCGGCGCCACCGTACTGCAGAGAGCCGTGGGTACCGACGGGGATGGGCCCAAGCTGCTCGTAGATGGGCTGCGTGACGCGGTACTGAGCCTTGGAGCCGTCTGCCTGGATAACGAGTTCCTGAGCATCGGACTGGTTGGCATACTTGCCTACACCACGGCCAGCCATGGCACCGAGCACACCGAAACCAACGGTGGAAACAACCTGACCGGAACCACTGCCAAGCAGAGAGCCGGCGCCAGCACCGAGAGCAGCACCGATACCGGTACCGAGGTTCTTATCGGTGGAGGAGGCATCTGCACGCACCGTACGGGCGGAAATCACCGTGCCGGGGATGACCTGAGCAACGGAGCCGACTTCGTTGGCGCCCACGGCGTTGAAGTTGCCGAGGTTGGCGCAGGAGGGCACGAGCACGACGCTGAGTGCCAACAGGGAGGTTATGATGGTCTTTTTCATAATATATGTGTTTGGTTAGAAGATGGTATTGAAGGGCGTGCGCCCCGCTCTCAATAGTACAGGCGCACGAGGGAGATAGATTTATTTACGACTTTCCCAGGAAACGACTTTATTGTTTTCGAAGAGGACGGTTGCGGCCGTGCGCGGTACATAGACCGTGGTGGGGCCGTAGACGGCGGGGTCATACCACCCGTAAGGTCCCCAATAGACAGGGCCCAGAGGGGGAGTGGACATGACCGGCTGCTGGTATGTATACACCCAGCGGACAAGACTTTTGCCATTTTGCTGGCCAACGTAAGGCTCATTATTGGGAGCCCCCCAAGCCAGGAAAACAGCATCTTGTGACATACCTTCGCTGATACGCCCCTGCTGCACCAGTGTTTGCTGCTCAGCGGGCAGCGACTGGAACATAACAGGATTTTCAGCGATGCGAGAAGCGGGAGTGGCTGACTGGCAGGCAGCAAGGGAGAGAACAAGCGCCGCAGCAGCGATGTACCCGTGAACCTTTCTTACAGACTTAACTCTCATCTCTGCATGACAATAGCATCTCATTTCTTGCTTGCCAAGAAAAAAAAATAATGATAGATTGATGGGCACAGACATGAAAGCATTTTCTCCTATTCTTGCCATGTTGGCTGCACCTGCCATGCTGAGCGTAGCAGTGTGTGCCGAGAGTCCCGGTGCCCTTGATGGTTATCTTCCTTCCAACGGTACCCTGAAGCAGGGTGCTGCCGTGCGCCCCGTATTCACCAAGGAATTCGCTGAGCTTCAGCGTTCCTTTGTGACCAAGCTCGCTGCACAGAGCGAGGAAAAGCGCAAGGCATTCCTGGAGGGTCTGGACCCCAACGCCGTGCCTGATTATGATGCCGACATCTGGCCCGACAAGGCTGAATACGACAAGTTTGTGGCCGAATGGAAGAAGTCTGTCATCCAGCCGGTGACGGAAGTGGCCGTGGGTCTGCAGTCCGCCGGCAAGGGTGAGTGGAAGATTCTCTCCGCCACGGTGGATGCCCGCACCCGCCGCACGGTGCCGCTGACCATCAGCGCCCTGAAGTATGATGCCTCCAAGAATGTGTGGATTTCCAACAACGGTGAGCTGGCCGGCAAGAGCTACAGCGCCACGGATGCCAACATCTACGGTGCCCAGACCGGTACGGAATGGAACCTTGCCAAGGAAGACTCCCTCTCCCGCATCCGCGAAACCGTGCGCGTGACCAAGACTACCGATGGCAAGTTTGTGTACGTGTCCTACTCCTTCACGGAGCAGTCCGTCATCACCGGTGCCAGCATTGCCCAGGGGGCATACGTGCTGCGCTTCCCCATCGTGACCGCCGCTGCCAACATGGGCACTCCCGGTCGCAGATAAATCTGTACTCAAGCCTGCAAGTGGCAGGCTGAGGCATTCAACCTTTACCAAGAGCGGGAGTTCGACCACCACAGCGAGCTCCCGCTTCTCTCTTTTTCATGAGAATCATAGCAGGCAAAGCCAAGGGCTACAACATCAAGGTGCCGCAGGGTGAGGTGCGCCCCACCCAGGACCGCGTGCGCGAGGCCCTCTTCAACATTCTGGGGAATCTGGTGGAAAATGCCAGCATTCTTGATTTATTCTGCGGCTCCGGCTCGGTGGGGCTGGAAGCGCTGAGCCGCGGAGCAGCCCGCGTGCGCATGGTAGATGCCTCGCGCGCCTCCTGCGCCATGGCCAAGCAGAATATGGAGCGCAGCAAGCTGACAGGTGGCAGCGTGGTGCAGAGTGATTGCCTGCAATTCGTACGCCGGGACGCCGGCAAATACGACATTATTTTTGCAGATCCGCCCTATTGCAAAGCCGCAGGAGATCGTGATATGATAGCGGAGCTGATGACAGACCGCCTTCACGAACTGATGGCGCCGGGGGCCTACTTCATCGCAGAGGCACAGCTGGGCTACGGCGTGGGCGATGCTCACACACGCGATTTCCCCGGCTGGAAGCTGGTGGATGAACGCACCTACGGCAAAAATACGATACTTTTCTACCAGACAGACGTATGAAACGCTTTATCTTCCTCCTCCTCTACAACCTGTTCTTCCCGGTATTCCTCCTGCTCTCTCTACCGGGCTATCTCATCAAGATGAAGCGCCGCGGCGGTTTCGGCACGGGGCTTTTGGAGCGTTTTGGCATCTACCGCCGCCCGGCGGCAGAGGAACCCAAGGGCGGGCTCTATGTGCATGCCGTGAGCGTGGGGGAAGTGTTTATTGCGTTGAAATTCATCCGCGAGTGGGTGAAAACACACCCGGAGCCGGTGGTGCTGGCCACCTCTACAGCCACGGGGCACCAAGTGGTGGTGGATGCCGCCCTGCCCGGCGTGCGTCCGCTGTACTCGCCGCTGGATGTGCCGGGGCTTTCCGGCAGATGTTTATCGCGTTTTGCGCCCAAGGCCGTGGTGCTGATTGAGGCAGAGCTGTGGCCCAATTTTGCGGAAGTGTGCCACCGCCGCAAGATTCCGATGGTGATGCTCAATGCGAGACTTTCGCCCCGGAGTGAGGGTCGCTACAAGAAGGTGCGCGGCATCACCTCCCTGCTTTTCTCCAGACTGACGGCACTGGCCGCCCAGAATGAAAACGATGCGGAGCGTTTTGCCGGTATCGGCGTGGATAAAGAGATCATCCGCGTGACCGGCAGTATCAAGTTCGATGTCATGGGCGATAAACCCGCCACCAAACGCGAGGATTTCCGCCAAATTCTTGATACTCTGCGCGGAGGCAAGCCTGTAGCCCTGGCTGCCTCTACCCACGCCGGGGAAGAAGCCGAGCTGGCCATGGCTATGCGAGAGGCCGGCACATTCCCGCTGATTGTACCACGCCACGCAGAGCGGCGCGCAGAGGTGGTGAAAGACCTGCAGGCCGTGGGTTTCACCCCCATTCTGCGCACAGCCGGGGCTTTGCCCGATGTCGTCCCGGATGACGTGTGCTACATTGCCGATACGACGGGAGAGCTGCGCGATTGGACTGCCCTGGCAGATGTAGCCATCATCGGCAAGAGTTTCCTGGCCCGCGGCGGGCAAAACCCCGTGGAGGCCATTGCAGCCAAGGTGCCGGTGGTTGTAGGGCCGGACATGACGAATTTTGCAGACTTGGTAACGCTGTTGCGGCAGGATAAAGCCATTTGGCGATGCGCCGCAGATAAATTGGCCGATACTCTGAACAGAATTTTGAACAACAGTGAGGAACGCACCGCCCGAACAGAGCGCGCGTTTGCCGCGCTGGCCACGCACTCCGGTGCTACCCGCCGCAGCGTAGAACTGGTGCACAGCTACTTTGAACGCTAAACAAGCGCTCCCGTTCAGGGGCATCGCCACGCCTCATATCTGCCAAATGCCGCCTTGCTGCAAGGCAAGCAGGAGTGATTGGCGAATCATATCGGGCGTGTAGCCGGACTGGCGCAAGGAAAGAAGCGAGCGGGCGCCATCCCGCTTGGCCAGGCGTTTGCCGGCATTATCGCGCAAAAGCGCGTGGTGGCAATACAGGGGGCTGGGCAAACCCAACACGGCTTGCAGGGCACGGTGAATATGGGTCGCCTCGAAAAGGTCCTCGCCACGCGAGACCAGGTTGACCCCCTGCTCCGCATCATCTATCACCACAGAAAGGTGGTAGCTGGAGGGCATATCCTTGCGGGCCAGCACCACATCCCCCCACATGGTGGGCACACAGCGCTGCACGCCGCGGCGCATGTCTTCCCAGCGGGGGCAACCCACCCAATCCTGCACGCGCTCCATGTTGATGCGCCAGGCATGCGGAATGCCGGCGGCCATTTTTTCCTCAATTTGCTCCGGGGTGAGGTGGCGGCAAGTGCCCGGGTACAAATAGCCCAGGGCTGAGTGCGGAGCCCGCCCCATTTCTGCAATCTGGGCTTTGATTTCGCCGCGGGTGCAGAAGCACGGATAGAGAATGCCCATGCTGCGCAATTGTTCCAACGCGCGGGCATACACCTCCCAGCGGTGGCTCTGCACCATCACCTCGCCATCAAACTCAATCCCCAGCCAAGCCAGGTCTTCATACATGAGCTCCACCCACTGCGGAGCGCAGGAGCGCTGGTCAATATCCTCAATACGCAGCAAACAGCGCCCGCCATTGGCATCTGCCAAGTGGCGAGCCTGCAACGCCGCCAGCACGTGCCCCACATGCATGGGGCCGCTGGGTGACGGGGCAAAACGCGTGGTTATCTCCCCGAACGGCGCCATCAATACTGTGCGTTGACGATGATTTCCGACACCTTGGCCGCACCTTGCCCTGCCAACGTGGACTTGGGATACAGGCACTGGGCGCGGTAATAGTTCGACAGAGCCGAGCCATACTCGCGGCGGGATTCGCAGTCCTCCGCATCGCGCAGAGCCTGCACGAAATCGTGGGCCTTGCCGGCGTAGGTGTTGAGAGAATCCTTGTAGGCGGGGTCATTGGCTGCGCGGGGCTCCGTGGTGCGGTATTCCACCAATTTTTCGTAAGCTATGCACGGGCCCATCACCTTATCCTGGTCGGCCACAGATTCCAGCTGCTTGAGCATGGCATCAATGGTGCTGACGAGGAGGATGACCTCCTTGTACTGGGCTTTCAGCGTGGGATCCACCGCTACGCATTCAAAGCGTTCTTGTTCCTTGAAAATGGTGCGGAACTCACCACGAGCAAAGAGGGTGCGGAACTCGCTGAGTTCTTTTTCCTTGTTGTCGAACTGCTCCAAGTGCTTGGCGCTGGCATCCAGATTCGGGTTGAGCGGCCAAATGGTGCCGGCTTCGGTGATATGTTTGTTGAATTCCTCGTCCTTGCCTTCCATCAAGGCCTTGCGTGCATTGCGGATGCACAAATCGCTCTGGCGCTTGCGGCCGGCGCTGTAGCTCAGGAGCATAGAATCATCAAAATCCACGTCCATTTCCTTCATCTTGCGGGCAATCTCATCCACCGTGCCGTAGTCGCGGGCATTGAGGGCTGTGAGTGCGCGCTTGCGGAGCGTCCAGTACGCAGCGACGCGACGGCGGCCCTCCACCGGGAAGGTGAAAACGCTCTTCATGTGCTCACCGATGGCAACGGCCTCGATGAGGTGCTGGGTGGCCTCGCCCAACTTATTCTGAGCCAGCATGGAATGCACGGCTTCCATGTGCTTATCTACGCTGGAGCGAGCCTCGCTGGCCATGGAGTCCACCGTATTGACCGTGGGGGGCACACCGGCCACACCGGTCAGCATCTCATTGGCCTGGGATTTTTCATCAATCTGCATCTTGGTGTCGCCATCCTTGAAGATGTGGCGATAAATGCGCGCAGCAATCACGGCGTGATCAAAACGGCGCATCATCAGGAAGGTGACGAGATTGCTCTGGTAAGTAATCTTGGCGGCAATTTCTTTTTCCACATTAGTGGCGCTGTTTTTGACCTTGGCCGCCTGTTTTTCGGCAATACTTTTTGTGTTGTGGGCAATGACGAAGGTGTTGGAGATAGAGCCGGAGTTTTGAGCCGGGCCTTTGATGTCACCCATCTGGGCGGCGGCGCCTTTGTTGCCGACGGTATTGCGGTTGACGTAGTTGTTGGTCTTTTTCACCAAATCATCAATATCGCGGTCGAGCGCGGCGCTCTCTTCATCTCGCGCGCGGTTGCCACGCTGGGCATCAAGCGCACTGACGATGGAACTGGCCAGCACACCGGATTGGCCGCCATCTCTCGGCAAATCTGCAAGCTTGTAGAGCGTCTTACCCATGCGCACCATGGCTGCGCTGCCAATAGACTTGCGGTTGCGGGAGTATTTCTTCGTATCCGCCAGAATGGCATCAATCTTTTTGCTGTAGAGAGCAGCCTGCTCCGAGGTATCGGGCGTACCATGGAGGAAGGTCTCAAACTTGGCACGCACGGCGGCGTTGTTGCCCACATCGAACTTGCCGCCATTGTAGGAGACAGTATCCGTGGCGGGGTCCAGCAGAGGAATCTCCACGCCCATAATCTGCGGATTGGTGGGTTCGGCAGCACCGGGGGTCTGGGGGCTCTGCTGCTGCGGTTGCTGCTGGGGCTGGCCCTGAGCATTCTGCTGAGCCGGCACCTGCTGCACCTGAACCGTGGGCGTAGGCAGGGGCATCTGGGCCTGAGCAATCCCGCACAGGCCTGATACCATCATCAAAAGAAGTTCCTTTTTCATGTTATTGTACGGTATTTGCGTTCTTTACCACCAAAATGCCCTTCACTTCATTGCCGGCTGCATCTCGGCCGGTGCGGCATTCTACATTGAACAAAAACGTATCCTTACGCGTGAGATTCACATCCAGTTTCGTATCCTTGGTCACCAGCAGAGGCAGACGCTCATTGCGGTTGTTCTTCAACGCAACGGAAATGAGGCGATTGTTGCCGATGGTCTCGATATTTTCGATGCGGCCTTCCAGCAAATAGTGGTTGCCGGGTACAGCCATGCGCGAACCATCGTTGCGGTACTCGCGAACGGAAAAATTCTGCGGCTTGGCAAGAACTGTGCCACCCGATTGGGATTTCACAAAATAAGCACCACCCAGCACAACTACCAGGGCCACAATGGTGATGAGCAACCAAGTCGCGTTGCCCCCTTTGCTTTTGCGTGAACGTCTTCTGGACATAATTTGAATCGGTAAAATGAAAGGAGAATCTTAATCCCAACGGGAACGGCGAATACCCACATAGGCCAGAATCAGGCCTACCAATACGTGAGCCAACAGCACCATGTGGCACAGATTGGCCGAGGAGAAAGAAGTCTGCACGATGCTCTTGACGGCCTTAATCACATCCGGCAGCAAGCCGCCCTCAATACTGCCGCTCCAAGCCCAATAAGCAGAGATGAAGGGGCGCACAACCACGCCAATCATCTCCGGCAGGGCCAACACGGCACCGGAAAGCGGGAGCTGGAAGCCCACGAGGTAAATACTGAGCAGGGATGCCTGATCGGCAGTGCGGCTGTTGGCCGAAATACCCAGGCAAACGCTGGTCATGGCCGCGTTAGCCAGAATCAGGAACACAAGGTGGTTGATTTCATCCCCGCGGAAAGGCCAGAAAAATTGCACAAAGGCGAACATCCACAAACTTTGCACCAGCAGCAACACGCTGAGGTAAATGGCTTTGGATGCCAGATACGCACCTTCTCCCATGCCGGCAAAACGCTCTTTTTCCATGATGAGGCGCTCACCCGCAATTTCACGCGCCGCATTGTTGGCACCCATGAGCCCCAGCAACACCACCTCGAACATGATGATGCCCGACACCGCCGAGCCCACCTGCGCACGCACTTCCACCTGCGCCTGCTGAGCCTGGATTTCCATGGCTATGTCATTGCTCTGGGTATCCGCCAGTATCAGGAGCTGCTCCTGCCCCTTGCTGGAGAAAAGCGCAACCATGATGGGGAAAATGATAATCATGGCCAGCTGGAGGATAAGCTGCGAGCGGTCGCGCATAAGCAACGCAAAGCGGCGACGCAACAAAGTGAAAAGCTGCGAGAAGAAGCCCGGTTGCGGGAGGGCTTCCTGAGCTTGCTCGGCATCGGCCTGCATATCCTCGCCATTTCTCAGCATGCGGATTTTCTGCTCGGCCTCCATGCGGTGGTAGTACTCCTCGCCATGCTTCTGCCAGCTCTGGGCCCACTCCAGGGGCTCACGCAAGGCCAGGCGGGGGTAAACATCCTCCGGGCTGCCGACACCGAAGTAATGCCCCATGGCCTGCGGCACGCCGTGATATGCCAGATGGCCACGCACCAGCACCATGATGCTATCGTACACATCCAGCTGAGACAAGCTGTGCGTCACCGAGATGACGATACGCCCTCCTTTGAGACTCAAATCGCGCAGCAGCTGCACAATCTCATTCTCCGAGCGGGGGTCCAGACCACTGGTCACTTCATCGCAAAGCAGGATGCGGGGGTTGCACACCAGCTCCATGGCCAGCGCCAGGCGGCGTTTCTGACCACCGGAAAGAAGTTTTACCTTGCGGTCGCCGATTTCTGAAAGACCGGTTTCAAGAAGCACGCGGTCAACAATGGCATCCAGCTCATCGCCGGAGGCGCACACACGCATGCGAGCAGCGTTCTCCACACACTCATCCACACACAATTCATCATGCGCAATACTGAACTGCGGCACATAGCCAATTTCCGAGGGGTCAAAATCGCCCTCTTCCATCAGGTTGCGGCCATCCCACACGAAAACGCCATCCGTTGCATCGGCAATACCGGCAATCGTTTTGAGCAGCGTAGTCTTACCACAGCCGGAAGGGCCTACAATCGCCATAAAATGCCCCTTAGGCACACAAAAACTAACCCCTGACAGCAAAGAAATGGTATCCTCCCCATCATCAACCTCCAATGTAATATTTCGTGCTTCAAGCATAGGTAGTATCGCTCGTTTCATAGTAGCAAAGCCTACCTGTTTCTGCAAGCAGAAAATCCGCGCGGGAACGGGATTTTTGGCAGCATGAAAAGCTCTGCACTTGCACGGGCTTACGCGGTGTGATATTGTAGCAGCGATGAGACACATGCTACAGCCGGATTTTTACCCTTCTCTTGTGGTGGGTTCTGTATCGGGATGGGAGGCCTGGCAACAGGCTATCGCCGATGAACAAACCGCCGCAGCATGTGATGTGCTGGAGCTGCGCGCCGACTCCCTGCCGGAGGACATCGACCCGGAGGCCGTGCTGGCGCTGCCGCGGCCCAAGCCGATTTTGCTGACCACCCGCCATGCCGATGAAGGCGGCATGCGCAGCATGAGCAACGATGCACGCATGGCGCTGGCCATGAACTTGTTGCCGCTGGCAAGCGCCATGGATTGGGAAATTGCACATCTGGAAACAGCCGGGCCGCTGCTGGAAGCTGCCCGCAAGCAGGGCTGCATCATCATCGCCTCTGCACATGACTTTGACAAAACACCCACACTGGAGTACCTGTGCGAACAGGCGGATAAAGCCATCGCTCTCGGTGCCGATGTAGTGAAGTTTGCTTTCCGACTGCACACGATGCAGGATATGCTGGTGGGCACAGAATTGCTGGCTCGCTATCAGCACCCCATGGCAGTCATGGGTATGGGGCCGCTGGGTGCCACCAGTCGCCTGATATACAGCCAGCATGGCTCCGTGTTGACATACGGCTATCTGGGCAACACCCCCACGGCACCCGGCCAATGGTCTGCCGCCCTGTGCAAGGCTACGGTGAGCCAATTATTGCCGGCCAAGGGCTGATTATTGCTCAAAGCGGTGCTGAATCAGCACGTTGAAATGGTCCCCCGCACCGGGAACGGCTATCAGGTGGGCATCTGCGGCATTGCCGGGGATGGCGTAATCCTTCAGATAATCTCGCTGGGACATGTATTGCACCACATCGCCACTGCAGCGGGAAGCCAGCTCGTGCAAATCGGTGAAATTAACATCGGCCGTGATATCACAGCGACCGGCAAGCGGCGGCAGCTCGTCCGGGCCAAGCAGGCAATGCGCTTTGTAGCCACGCAGCGTACCGGCCGGGCGGCGGTGGTACAAGGTATCATTCAGCTCGCCATAATCAATGGTGATTAATGAGCCGCTCTTCCAGTAGGGCTGCCAATCGGCGTACCATTTGTGGTAGCTTTCATGCACCTCCACCACCTGGCCCTCCACGGCCCATTTCTCGAAGACAGACGAGGCCGGCAGCGGCTGTTTCCAAGCCTGGCGGATGATGCGCCCCTGCTCCACAGCGAGCCCCAGCTCCAGCCATTCACCGCCCTGAAAGACGAATTGGCGGGCCGGGAAAGCATCCGGCAATTCATTGGAAAAGATGAACGCCCTGCCCCCTGCATGCTTGAGCGCGGCAATCACATTATCGTACACGCGCACAAAATTGCCACCCACCATGCCCTGCAAATTGCGCAGAGCGGCAGAGCGGTCCACCATGAGGTAGCGCGCGCGCAGACGGCCGAAAAAGCCCAATTCGCGCGCAATGCCCATGGACAAATCACCATTGCCACCGCCAATTTCGATGAAGGGCAAGCGGCGGCCACATGCCTGGCAAGCCTGTTTCCACTGCGCAACCAGGCGGCGCGCCAGCAAATCGCTGAGCGTAGCCGTGGTGGAAAAATCCCCACGATACCCGATACCGGCGATATTGGTGCTGTAATACCCGCCATCGGGGTCATACAGCGCGATTTCCATGAACTTTTCCATGGAAAGCCAATTCCCGTTGGCCAGGATATGGGGAGCAAGATTCATGGCTCAGCGAGAGAGCTCAAGCATGCGTTCCAGCGGAGCGGCGGCTCGCAAGCGCAAATCCTCCGGCACTTTCACCTCGGGTGCCATATCGCGCAGACAATTGCGGAGCTTCTCCATCGTGTTGAGCTTCATGTACTCGCACTCGGCGCAAGAGCATTGGTCTGCAGCCACGGGGATGAACTCCTTGCCGGGCACCAGCTTGCGGAGACGGTGCAGAATACCGCTTTCTGTCACGATGATGAACTGCTGAGCCTCGCTCTCACGGCAGTAAGGAATCATCTTTTCCGTCGAGCAAATGTGGTCTGAAAGCAAGCGGATGATTTCCTGGCACTCGGGGTGACACACCACCTTGGCCTGGGGATATTTCTCCTTGAGGGAGAGCACCTGGTCACGGGTGAAACGCTGGTGCACGTGGCAAGCACCATTCCACATTGTCATCTCGCGCCCGGTGCGTTGGGCGGTCCAGGCACCCAGGTTCTGATCAGGCACGAAGAGGATGGGACGGTCTGCGGGTGCGGTCTCAATGATACGCTGAGAGTTACCACTGGTCACGATGACATCTGCCAGGGCTTTCACCCCGATGGAGCAGTTCACATACGCTACCACGTAGTAATTTTTCTCCTTGTTTTCCTCCAGGAATGCGGCCAATTCCTCAGCCGGGCAAGAGGCCTCCAGCGAGCAGGCTGCATCCATATCCGGCAGCAGTACCGTGCGCGTGGGGTTCAGGATGCAGGCTGTCTCTGCCATGAAATGCACGCCGCAGAACACAATCACATCGCATTGGGTCTCCTGTGCATAGCGAGCCAAGGCCAGAGAATCGCCCACAAAGTCGGCAATATCCTGGATTTCGGGGCGCTGGTAGCTGTGAGCCAGAATTACAGCATTGCGCTCCTGCTTCAAACGAAGAATCTCATCCTTCAAATCTGTATCAGCCATAGTTTTGTTTGTAAATGTGTTGTATTACAGCGGCAAATCACCAAGCGGGGCCTGCCAGGGGTCCACTTCTTCCTGCTGCGGGGCAGATGCATCGCCGGCATCATTCGTGGTGGTGCGGTTGGCCTCGGTATCAACCACCGGGGTGCCGGGTGCGCCTTCATAATCTTTTTCTGCATCGCGGGGAGCAGCAGCGGCGGTCTTTTCCGCAGGCTGGCTGAGCTTCCCGGTGCGCTGACGTGCAGCGGCGGCATCCATCGGCGATGCCTCGAAGTCCGACATATCAATCAAGTCTTCCTTGTCAAAGGCATAGCGCGCAAGCGTGGGGAGCGAATCCTTCACCAACTGACTGACGGGGAATCGCACCTGTCCCTCGGGGGAACGCAGCGTTATCAACTTACCCTCCATGCGGTAAATCACGGCATCGCGGTATGCCTTGCCGGAGGTTGTGGTCACATTGCCCACGGGCATACCCGGCAGCAAGCTGCGCGCCACGCTGCGGGCTTCTTTATCAGCCTGGCGAATCTCGTGCTGCAATGCCAACACGCGATTGTGTTCCTCGGTGATATCTGCTTCCTTATCAGCAATCTTGCGGGAGAAATCCCCCAGCTGGCGCTCCAGGCGAGCCAGCAACTTGCGCATGTGAATCTGTTCGTCTGCGTGGTAAGCCTGTGTTTGCAAGGCTTCGCGCTGCATGCAAAGCTCCAGATTCTCGCGCATCGTGATTTCCATGAGCGAGGGCACGCGGTACTTATCCAGCTCCTGTTTCAGGTAGTAGCCGCCACCACCCAAGGTGCCCAGCAATGCAAGCACCAGGAAGGAATCCAGCACAAAACCACCCCAGCCACCTTTTTTGGCAGGCTTTGCAGGCTTCTCTTTCGCAGTAGCTTCTTCTTCCTTGGTCTCAGGCGCGGATTCAGCTTCTTCTGCGGGCTTTTCAGCCGCTGCCGGAGTCTCCTCCGGGCGTACAGTTTCAAGCGGAGCGTCTTCCGTCTTCGTCTCCTCGGGTTTCATTTCAGGCTGTTCACTCATGGCTTGACGTTCTGTACAGCAATTTCATTCTGAAGGCGGGCAAACGTATCGCGGAACGAATCCAAGCGAGATTCCAACTCGATACGGCGCATTTTCAGCTCGGTTTCCTTTTCGCGCAGGGCTTCCATCTGTTTGTACGCAGCCACCACTTCACTGTTACGGCGTTCAATCTGCTGCTGCAATTCCGGGGTATCCTCCCCTGCCTGTCGAATCAGCGTCTGCATGCGGGCTATTTCCTTGCGCAGCTCCGCATTATTGCGCTGCAAGGCGCTCAAGCGCTCCATGTCAGGAGCCTGCGGCTTGCACGCCGTCATCGTGGCAAGCATTGCAGCACCTGCTACCAACCATACTGAAAATTGTCTTTTCACGCGTCTATATTAGCCACAGCGCGCTTTCCGTCAAGCTTCTTTTGTGTCAAACACCCGGCGAGAAAGTTTATGCGGATACCTACTTAGCTCATGAGCCACAAAATTAAAACCGTAGGAGAATCGTCTTCGCCGCGTCTGACATCGACTCAAATTGTGCTTGCATTGGTGAGCCCAGCCTGTTACTATGGCGCAGCGCATTGTGCTGCTCCGGTAGCTCAGTTGGATAGAGCACGAGCCTTCTAAGCTTGGGGTCCCGCGTTCGAGCCGCGGCCGGAGCGCTCTGCAAATAAGCACGCTTTCTACACCGAAAGCGTGCTTTCCTTTGCTCTACTTTTTAATAATTTTAAAATACAGACCTGATTTATCCTTGAAATCAGCAAAATGGGGCGATATAATTCGCGCACGGACAACAACTACCCCCCATTATCCGGCATGAAAAACACAACTACCACCTCTGAACCGCCCCGTTCCATGCAGACAGCAAGCGTTGTCAAGCGTGCGGGGCTCCGCATGACCAAACAACGCCGCGCTGTTGTAGATGCCATTCTGGCCTCGAAAGACCACCCGACGGCCGGTGTTATCTATGAGCGAGCCAAGGAGATTGAGCCCGGCATTTCACTGGCAACGATTTACAACTGTCTGGAAACCATGGCCAAAGCCGGTGTCATCAATCACCTGCACTTCGACAACGGACCTTCCCGATTCTGCCCCAACTTTGTACCCCACGTGCACGTGCTGGATGACAGCAACAACAAGGTTATCGACGTGCAACTGAAACCCGGCCTGTGCCCGGAAGACATTTTCGACCTCCCTGAAGGAGTCACCATCACCAGCATGGAAGCATGCCTGCGCGGCTCCATTCCCGCGCAATACCACTCACACGAACACCAATGAGCCTGATTATCAAAAACCTGTGCGCCCGAGTCAAGGACGGGGCAGACATTCTCAATGGCATCGACCTGGAAATCCCGACCGGTGAGGTGCACGCCATCATGGGGCCCAATGGCTCCGGCAAATCCACGCTTTCCAAAGTACTCTGCGGGCACCCGGACTATGAAGTGACGGGCGGCAGTGTCACCATGGATGGGCAGGATTTGCTGGCGATGAGCGTAGATGAACGCAGCCGCGCAGGTCTTTTCCTGGCATTCCAGTACCCGGTGGAAGTACCGGGGGTGAGCAATGCCAACTTCATGCGTGCAGCCATGCAGGCACGCCTTCCCAAGGGCGAGGACGTGGATGCTGTGGCCTTCTACAAGCAGTTGCGTGGCCACATGAAAGAACTGGGGATGGATACCAAGTTCACCGCACGAGCTGTGAATGAGGGCTTCTCCGGCGGCGAAAAGAAGCGCAATGACATCCTGCAAATGATGATGCTGCAGCCCAGCTATGCCATTCTGGATGAAACGGACAGTGGCTTGGATGTGGATGCCCTGCGCATCGTGTCCGATGGGGTCAACGCCATGCGCGCCCCCTTCCGCAGTTTCATCGTCATCACCCACTACAAGCGCTTGCTTGATTACATTCGCCCGGATGTGGTGCATGTGCTTTCCAAGGGTAAGATTGTGAAGACCGGTGGATTTGAGCTGGTTGATCACATTGAGGCTCATGGCTTTGATTTCCTGAAAAACACGGAGGCATAATGGACGAAACACCGTTCCAGATGGACACGCGCGGTGCGTTCTCCTTCCCGGAGAACCACAAGTATGATGCAGGTTTCGGGCTCACTGAAGAAACCATCGACTATATTTGCGATGTCAAAGGAGAGCCGGATTGGCTGCGCCAGTTCCGCAAGGATGCCCTGCGCAAGTTCAACGAGATGCCCATGCCCACGCACTGGGCACCGGCCGAGATTTCGGGGGTGGATTTTGAATCGTTCCGCTACTACCTGTCGCATGGTGCCACCCCCAGCCGCAGCTGGGAAGAAGTGCCGGATGACATGAAGCGTACCTTCGAGCGACTGGGTGTGCCTGAACAGGAACGCGCATTCCTGGCCGGTGTAGATGCCCAGTACGACTCGGAAACGGCCTACACCAACATGCGCGAAGAGCTCACCAAAAAGGGCGTTATCTTCGTGAACTCGACCGAGGGTCTCAAGGAATACGAGCATATTTTCCGACCGTGGTTTGGCAAGGTCATCCCCGTGGGCGACAACAAGTTCTCTGCCCTGAATCACGCCGCATTCTCCGGTGGTTCATTCATTTATGTGCCCAAGGGGGTGAAACTGGCTCAGCCCTTGCAGGCCTATTTCCGAATCAACTCCGAAAGCATGGGACAGTTTGAGCGCACACTCATCATTGCAGATGAAGGGGCCGAGCTCATGTACATGGAGGGCTGCACCGCCCCGCAATATGACAGCGCCACCCTGCACTCCGGCGTGGTGGAGTTGGTCGCGCTCAAGGGGGCCAAGATTCAGTATGTGACCGTGCAGAACTGGTCCACCAATGTGTACAACCTGGTGATTCAGCGAGGTCTGGCCATGGAGGATGCCGAAATCCGCTGGATTGACTGCAACCTGGGTTCCGGGCTCACCATGAAATACCCTGCCGTGGTGCTGCAAGGGCCGCGCGCCAAGGGCGAGGTTGTGAGCATCTCGCTCGCGCACAGCGGGCAGCTGCAAGACACAGGCGCCCGCATGATTCATGCCGCGCCCAACACAACATCCAACATCGTGGCCAAGTCTATCTCCATCGGCGAGGGGCGTGCCAGCTACCGCGGCGAGGTGAACGTGCTCAAGGGCATGAAAGGCTGCAAGAACAACACCGAGTGCGATGCCCTGCTCATCAATGCCACAAGCCGCACCGACACCTACCCCGCCATCTCCGTGAACGGCAATGCCAGCGCGGTGCAACACGAGGCTTCCGTCTCCCAGGTGGATGAAGAGATGCTCTTCTACATGCAGCAGCGCGGCCTCACCCGGGCACAAGCCATGAGCTTGGCTGTCAATGGTTTCATCAACGATTTGGTCAAAGAATTCCCCATGGAATACTCCGTGGAACTGCGCCGTCTCATTGATTTGGAGATGGAAGATTCCATCGGCTAACCCCTCCCCTGTCTACTATGGATTTCCCCGCAAGCATGAGCATGGAAGAAGCGTTCGCCCTGGCAGAAGCCGAGGCTAAGTTGAACGCAGCCCTCCAGGAAAGCAAAGCCCGTTTCGAGCAGGCTGTGTTGCCCAATCGTCTGAATGAAGATTGGCGTTTTGGCCGCCCGCACAAGTATGCCACGGCTCTGGCGGAGCTATTGCAGAGTGACACACGCTCTCAGGGCGAAGCCGATGTGCAGCACGCCGGAGAGGCTGCGGTGCGCATTACGGCAGAGGATGAAGACTTGCGCCAGACCGAGATGCTCATGCCCACCATCGGGTCCGATGCCCTGCTGGGGCTGCATCTGGAGCGTTTTGGCAGCGGCTATGCTCTTTACATCGAAGAAAACACGGCAGAGCCCATCCACATTCATTACAGCACAGCCGGGTTGTATACTCCCTCCACCGTCATCATGGTGGCTCCCGGTGTGAAAGCAGAAGTGGTGGAACACCACGAAGGCTTGGGGGAGGATGCCGGCATGTTTGTGACGCGCAACATCCAGGTGGCCGAGGGTGCCGAGCTGAAAATCGCCTTGCACAGCAACAACATGGCGCGCTACATGTGCATCACCAACATCCAGAACATGGGTGGTGCCGTCAAGCACCTGACACAACATGAGGGCCACGCCTGGGCTCGCGAAGAAACGGTGGCTGAAACCTACACCGAAGGCTCCGACACGCGCCTGTTCTCCGCCAACAGCCTGAGCGGAGACAACGTGCTGGACCAGCACACCCGCCAGGTACACCACGTGGGCGGCGCCACCAGCGACCTGCTCTATAAGAACGTGTTGGATGACAAATCAACCGCCATTTTTGCAGGTAATATCTACGTGGCACCCGGGGCGCACCGCACAGATGCCTACCAGAGCAACCGCAACATGCTGCTGAGCGAAAAAGCGACGGTAAACTCCCTGCCCGGTCTGGAAATTCTGGCAGACAAGGTGAGATGCTCCCACGGCAGCGCCTCTGCCCCCATGGATGAAGAGCAGCTCTTCTACCTGCTCTCGCGCGGCATCCCGCAATACGAAGCCCAAAAGCTTGTGGCCCAGGGATTCATGGAGGATGTACTCACCCGCTTCAACGGCGAGGCTTAAGCGTCATTCCTCGTGCTCCAAGGCTGTCTGCAAAGCGGACGAGCCGTAATAGGGCTGGGACAAGGACTCAAACCAATGAGAGACGCGGTCTGTGGCCATCATGAGGATTTGCAGGCGGGGGCTCACATTGGCCAGCTGCTTTTCATACCCGCTGCCCAGCTTATCAATACTGGCAGCGCGAATGGCCTGAGCCAGCTCCGTTAAACGCGGGGCGGCAGCATTGGCCGTTGATTCATCCCTGATACCCTTTGCTACCTGCAACCATTCCACCATCAGCGGCTCCATCTTCTCTGCGGCCTCCACCAACTGCGGCAACACCGCAGGATCTGCAGCCAACCCCAGATTCTCCAGCACCTCATTCACCTGAGGCATGGCGGCCTCCAGCCGGGCAGAACCATACAGTTCCGCATCGCGTGCCAACAGCTTGCCCCAGGCTCGCAGCAACCGCGCGCCACCAGGGCGTACCGTCGCATGATAGCGGCGCACCAGGGCTCGCTGCACCACACCGGCATCCTGAGCCGGGAGCGTCTGCAATTTATCGCGCAGAGAGCCCATGTAGCCGGGCACATTCTGGGCCATTTCCGCGGCAGCATCTGCGCTGCGCTTGTTGTTCACCCGTTCCAGCGTTTTGGCCATATCCTCCAGCAGGAGGCCAAGCTCCATTTGCAGCTCCATGTAGGGAGCCAGCTGTGCATAATATTGGCTATCAGATACGAGCAAAGATGACAACGCCGACTCCAAGGCCGATGATCCAAAGCAGGACGTAGCAGCCAACAGCGAGCGGTCATACTCAGAAAGCAGCAACTCACGCGGCATCTGCACCGCAGCGCATTCTTTCAAGCGCTGCACCACCTGCGGCGCAGCCTCATCAGCAGAGCGGGTATCAACCACAAACAACAGGGTCTTATCAAGCGCCCCCTTCTCCGTAATGCTCACCCCGGCTGTTTCCACAGCCGCCACCTGCATCTCCTCCGGCTGTGCCGACTGGGCAACCACAGCAGGTATCAAAGCACTCAACACAGCGCAACCGGAGCTCAATAAACGTAGATTTTTCATCGTATGGCCTTGGGGTATATCGAAAAAGAGTAGCAGCAAACCCACTACCTTTTTCGTGCATTCTAGCAAGACAACTCTTGCTTTGCAAGCATGCTTTCCTGCTTTCCGACGGATTTTTCTCAATTTCCGCCTTGCGAAGCAAGAACTGCCAGAGAATTGTCTTTACAAAAAGCAGCTTGTCAGGCATCCTTTGCCGCGTCTATGTCATTCTCCGACCTTGGTATCTGCCCGGAAATCCTCGAAGCCATTGAAGTGTTGGGCTTCGAAACCCCTTCCCTCATTCAAGAGAAATCCATCCCCCCTGCGCTGGATGGCAGCGATATTGTAGGCCTGTCTCACACGGGCTCCGGCAAGACGCTCGCATTCAGCATCCCTGCACTGGAATGCATCGACCCCTCCGTTCGTGGCGTTCAGGTACTTTGCCTGGCTCCCACCCGCGAGTTGGCCGTGCAGATTTGCCGCGAGGTGGAGAAACTGGCTCTGTTCCTGGATGGTATCTCGGCCGTGCCGATTTACGGCGGCACCTCCTTTGGTCCCCAGCTGGCAGCGCTGAAGCGCGGCGTACAGTTTGTTGTGGGCACCCCCGGCCGCATCATCGATCTCATGGAACAAGGCGAGCTGCGCACGGATAACATCTCCATGCTTATCCTGGACGAGGCCGACGAAATGCTCGACATGGGCTTCCAGGAAGACATCGACCGCGTTGTGGCCATGCTGCCCGAGGAACGCCAGACGCTCTTCTTCTCGGCCACCATGTCCCCGGCCATTCGCTCCCTCATCAACCGCCTTTCCAAGGACCCGCTGGAAATCACCATCGAACGCCCCGTTCTCACGGTGCCCACCTGCGAGCAGTCCGTGTATGAGGTGGTCTTCTCTTCCCGTATCGAGGTGCTCAGCCGCCTGATTGAGATGGGCAAGATGAAGCGCGGTCTCGTCTTCGCCAACACCAAGCGTGTGGTGGATGACATTGTGGACGGCCTGCTGGCCCGCGGCTATTCCGTGGACCGCCTCCACGGCGACATGCCCCAGACACTCCGCGAACGCGTCATGGATTCCTTCCGCAAGGGCAACCTCAACGTGCTGGTGGCTACCGACATCGCCGCCCGCGGTCTGGATATTGACGATGTGGACATCGTGGTGAACTTTGAGCTTCCCCGCGACCCTGAGGACTACGTACACCGCATTGGCCGCACGGCCCGCGCCGGGCGCAAGGGCAAGGCCGTCACCTTCATTGGCCGCCGAGATTTCTCCCTGCTCGCCCGAATCGAGCGCTTCATCGGCACCCGCATGCAGCGTGAAAAGGTGATGACGGGCGAACAAGTGGCCCAGGCCCGCAAGGAAGCCCTGGTGGATGATATTCTGGAAATGGCTGCTACCGCCCACGAGCTGCCGGAGGAACTGCGCGATATCGACATGCCCGCCGAGCATCTCATGACCGCCATGTTCAACCTGCTTCTGGCCCGCAACGGCGGTGAACTGCAAGACATCCCCGAAGACCGCCCCAGCCGCCACCCCCGCAGCATGGAGGCCGGTGCCGATGCCGATTCCCGCGATTGGACCAAGCTGGAAGACTCCGTCACCCTCTTCATGAATGGTGGCAAGCTTCTGGGCATCAAGCCCAAAGACATCGCAGGTCTCTTCTACAACGAAGCAGAAGCCCCCAAGGGCAGCGTGGGCGATATCAAGATTTTCCTCAAGCACTCGCTCATCGAAGTCACCCCCGAAGTAGCCCCGCAGATTGTGGAAAAGCTCTCCACCTGCATGATTTGTGGATACGAGGTCAACGTGCGCGAAGACAAGGGCCGCCCCGAAGGTACCCCCGGAGACCGCCCCAACTTCCGCGTGCGCGACCGCCGTACGGATTCATACTCCGGCCGGGATAAAGGAGGCTACCGCGACCGCGATGATTTCCGCAGCCGTGACCGCGACCGCGGCTTTGGCGGCGCCCCCCGTTTCCGCGACCGCGAGCGTGATGACTTCCGTGGCCGTGGTGACCGCGGCGACCGCAAGCCCTTCCACCGCCGCGCCGATGCCCCCTCCGGCCGTGGCGAAAAAGGCGGCGAAGGCTTCTACAAGAAGTTCAGCAAGAGCTACAAAGGGCGCTCCTGAACGTCATATCTAAATCACATTTTCCCACAAGGCAAGGGTCATCCCTTGCCTTGTTTTGTGTCTGAAACTCCCCCTCTCTGATGGAAGATATCGCAAAAGTGACATAAAACAATAAAGCTCGCCGACTTCAAGAAAACGACGAGCGAAAAAGGAATAAAGCGGCACTATCAATCTAATACATAAGCTCTTATAACTGCGATTGAGAGCGTTGATTCTGCTTGGTATAACTTAAATCGGCTTATTATATTTCTGCGCAATTGACGAAAGGCCCTTCATTATTCTCGAAAATCCCCTTTTCATAGAAAACTCGACAGAGTCAATAGCAAAGCGGACTCCATACGTAGAACTCTCTCTATTATATAAGGCTAATAAATGAGGAATGCTCGCATGCGAAACCTTTAAATATTTAGAACGAGAATATAATGATTTCTCTACGGTGAACTTGCAACAGTTGAAAGCATCTTGTCTATTTGCAGCATTCACGTAGGCATAAGCTAGCGGTAACTGCCAGATACATTCATCAACGTTTAAAGGAATCTCAGCCTGTACATCTACATCATTTTCACCTATATAGATGAGATATGTCAGAGTTCCACATTCACACTCTTTTTCATAGCGAATAAAAAAGGCATCACCATAATCATCTATATCGCAAATAACATTGTACTCCGATAATATTTCCTTCACTAATTTTAACACTTCATTTTTCATATAAGCTCTCTTTTCAATTTACAGTTAAGGAGTATTACTTAAACTATTTCGATATGACGGTTTTTACTTCATCAACACAAGCTTGCATATCTTGCTCTAGTTGATACACCCAGAAACGCAATACTTTCCACCCGGCGCTGGTTACTTGGATATCCCTCCACAAATCATCTGTTTTCCTTCCTCCAGATGCGCTGGTATGCCAACGAACACCATCTACTTCTATATCCAATTTCACAGAATCGGTGATAACGGCCATATCTAGCCTCCGACCGACTAAATGATATTGAGTTTGAGGAACCACACCAGCTTGTACAAGAGCATTGTAAAAGCGTTCTTCCCACACTGAATCAAATCGAGGCGCATCTGGATTCTTTTTCTTTTCAATCGGTAAGGTTGCAAGTTTTCTTAACAACGTACAGCCACTTTCTGCGCATCTGGATTTATCCCCAACTAAGACAAGACATGCTCGTGCTCTACTAACGGCAACATTGTATATATAGCGATTACTTTCTGATGTTATATACCAATTCTGAGTTTTTGCAAGATCGCTGGTATACGACAGCATGAAGATTATTACATCTTTTTCTCCACCTTGAAATGCATTGACTGTATTAACTATCAATTCATCCTTGAACGAATGCCTATACCGGTTCAGCTTTTCATCTAGGATATTAGCATATTTTCTTAGAGGGGTCACCACGCCCACAGAGCCAGAATACCCATTTCTCGCCAAAAGAGCTACACGATCAACAACTGCATCAATTTCTGCATCCAAAGAATTATTCACATTCACCCAATCGACAGCGTGTTTCAACCCATAAGCAGAAGGAGAACACAATCCTTCCATTGCTGTCCATACATTTAATCTATTATTGTAAAACGCGTCGTTGAAATACTCCGCAATATCAGGATGACATCTGTAGTGATTGGTCAACATTATGCGTTTTTCTCCCACTACACTATAAGCAGATGCCTGGCAATAATTGTACATGGCATACTTCACGTCCTTTAGCTGATTCTGTCGTAATAAGTACTCGTTTCTCGCCACACGCATCGTGACTACCGGGGGGAATTGCTGTGGATCACCCACAATAACCGCAGTCTTCGCCCTATAAAGAGCCGGTATCATAGGAGGAACATCACATTGCGATGCTTCATCAATAATGACTGTATCATAAACAGCAGGCAAGCATGGCGCCGACCGAGTTAATGACAGCATCGTTGTAGCCCATGCCGGTGTAATTTTCAACCATCGTTTAAACTTGATCACAGCATCCTGAACAGACTCTGAGTTTACTCCCTGCGTTTGAAGTAATGTGGTCTGACTCTTGAAAGAACTTTGCAAATTCACCAGCTGTTTCTTCATTTCGTCATCTTCCAGGAACGGTTTTGCAGCATCACTCATGGCAAAAAGCAACGCAGGGATAAGTTTATCCGCCACAGAACCGGCATCATCCTGTAAACATTCTCTCGCTGTTTCTATCGGTAATAAATCCTTACACTGCCGCTCAATCACCTCTTTCGTTTCGCAAAGGCTGATGAAATCTTTAAGCCTTTGTATGAATCGTTCCACCTCCTCCTTTATATATGAAGAAGGCAATGCATCATTAACCTTGGAGGGCATAATAGAGGATAAGCATGCTCTTGCCTTCAAATCACGCTTGCGACCGTTCAGCTTCCACAAAACTGATTTATAGAATGCAAGTAGCCCCTTACCCGTAGGCGCATCTGATAAAAACGAGGCCAGCAATTTTAATTCCTTGAGTGATGGAAGCTGGATTGGAGTCAGTCGGTCTCTGACGTTTAACGATCTACGCAACTGCATCTCCAGCTCCTCTACACGTGCTTGCAGCTTACTTAATTCCGACTCCAATGCATCACGATCACCCAATCTCTGAACAACTGCACACCAGCGTTTTTCAAGATCATTGACATCTTCATAACTCCACGGATTGGCTACATGTTGCAGCTGCTCCAGTCTTGATAAAATGACATTAACGTCCTTTTTAAACCACTCATCCGTAGCTTGCCCGTCTGGGGTAGAACAAAAATTCACCAAATCGGTTCCATAATCCCTCAGCAATTTTGTACTGCGGTTGGCAATAGCATGAACAGCCTTGTGATTTCGACTTGTAAACAACACTGACTTACCACGTAAAACGCAGTTGGCTATAATATTAACAGCGACTTGTGATTTACCTGTACCAGGGGGGCCAGTTACCAAGGTAACTGGATTATTCAATGCATGAGTAACGGCTAGTTGTTGTTCATCGTTCGTATCAATGAATGGATGCGCATAATAGCTATGCTGATTCTCTGGTTTAAGCACAGGTTCACGAAATACATATGCCAGAGCTGTCGAGTCCAGTACTTCATCCTTTTCCTTGGCTATATACCGAAGCTCTCGAAGCAATGTCCGTGAATATTTCAGCTCTGTACCTACGAATAAGGCAGGACAATTCCACGCTCTATCTCCCTTCTCCTGCAAATGAGGGACACACCAATCAAAAGCATCCGGATCAAACATCCCGGACGAACAGCCTCTTGCATATCTTTCCAAGTAAGGCAAGGAACGCTTTACGTCTATCAGGCCGCAGTATTCATCATCTGGATGCAAACTGGTCAACATGTCAAGAAGCACGCGATGCTCTTCTTTATTAACGTGATACTCAAGCCATACATGGTTGATATCAGCTTCATCAAGACGCAAAGTCATATAAAGCCGAGATTCATCTACTCGTACATCGACAGGTATCAGTGTAATCGGCACGTAATGCGTTTTACCGTTGTGATAAAAGGCTTCCAATGGATATCCAATATACACCTCTTCTTCGTAGCTGCGTCGGGTGAGGATAGTATTAATGGCAACAATGTCCGCTTTCTGCTTTCGTATGGAGATTTCTGTACTTTCTTCTCCTAATTCTTTTAACCAACCATACGGAAGAACAGGATGAATGTATTTTCTGCCGCAATCGCCGGAGAAAAGATATTGCTGACTTCTCTCCTGGTGTTTGACACAATCGGCATAATAAGCCACTAATTTCCTGAACGTCTTCCACGGTGCAACGTCCTTAGTTATTGGCTTTTTCGGCGTAGGATCAGGAATCGGTATTTCTTGAAGTTTCCTTCTTTTTTTAAGACCTGCACTGGTTAATTCGTAACTGCCGTACACAGTGCATTTCACCCAGCCTTCACTCATCAACAGATCAAGTACATCTTGTCCCCACTTACCGGGATTGATGATTTCCAGTAAGCTTAGAACTCGCTCATGCACCATGGGGATACAATCCCCCGATGAATTCAGCTGCCAAGCACACAGAGAATTAACTAACGCTGTATCCTTTCTACTCATGATTCTTGTTCCGGTTCAACAGCAATAATTAGATCATCCAGAGTTCCCTTGCCCTGCACATATTTCATCACGATATCACTCCAGGTTCTTACCAGCCTGTCTGTCGACTGCTTCGTTTCGGACAAAAGCTCTTCTGTTAGTTCTCGGATTTCTGCTCCATTGCTTAAAAATGACTTATCATACTTCCGTCGCATCAATAAAAACAAACACACTTTTAACACTCCGTACGTCAAGCGGGGCTTAGAATGATAATGATACGAAGCTAACAAGGTTAACAGATACCTCATGCAATTATTACAGTCCACACTGCTAACATGACTCAGCATCTCATTATTTGCAATCAAAAGTTCAGCCAAGACTCGATTCCAATGTAGCATCCCCTTAAATTCAGGAACGCATATGGGGGCTCCTAGCAGGTTATGAGATCTCATACTATATATCATACCCTCCAAGCTTGCATCCGCTGTAACGGCGTTGACTTTTCTGATAAATGCCCGGAAAAATTGTTTTAGCTCATCTGGGGAACGAAGCAAATTGGCACACGCCGTCATGACATGCGTGCTAATTGATCCAGATTCTTCTCTGGAACATATTTCAACCTGTTTTAACAAATCCCGTTTGATTGGATAAAATATCGGATTATTGCCCTGATATGTTCTTGATATCATTGCTAAAACAGTATTAATACTATCCTGATTCTTACGCCTCTGGCAATACCTATAGTCATCGGCCATGTACTGGAACAACCCATCGAAATCAAAGCTACCTGAATACAATGGTAGTTCCCTATTCAAAGCATAGCCGAACACATTTATACGATTCAGGCGATCCATCCCAGATGCTTTTGGATCCGCATACCTACATTTGCTAAACATGGTTTTGTCTCGGTAGCGTCGGTTGTTCATATAACGCCTTACATCGCTTTCAATATCTTGCCACAACCATCTATCTGCAGCAACCGCAGGTATGTCTATAGGGTAGGAATGTTTAATATCTCTACGCAGAGAATTGACTGTTTCCACGGGATTTGTTAACTCCATTTCCAAGAGGTCTAAATCCACAGAAGCTCGTAATTGTTTCTCTCCTGTAACCATGACTCTTGCTATCCCTTGTCCGGGTATCATAGAAGGATGAAGCTTCAAAGATTCCCGCGTTTTCATAGTCCCGGTCATGAATGTGTAGTCCAGCACTTTCAGCGGAACATCATCTCCATGCGCATCTGCTAAGCGGAATCTTACACTATCTGTCCCTTTGTCTATAAAACAGTCTGTATTCACAGTGCCAAGAATCTTCTCTCCGCCAGGACATTTTGGATTAGGTGCTATAAGTTCCTTTGCATATATCTCCTCTCTTTCCAGATCTTGTACTACGATATAAAGACCTGTACATTCGTCATAGTATGTAGATTTGCCACTAGCCTTTCTAGCTTCATAAACAGCAGCACCATCACTTGCACTAAATCGGTGAACCTCCTTTCTACATCCATTACTTTCAATAAACAGCCGTATTTTTCTTTCTTTGACAAAATCCTTCCTTGAAAACTGCTGCAGCTCGGCATCCCATACAACACAATCTTTGGTGGTACCATAATATGTATGGCGATAAAACTCATTCCTTGGCAGGAAAACATCCTGTCCGTCGTATTTTTCGTGGCGAGGATAAAATCGGCCCATTTTATATGCACGCCTCTGGGGGACAAGCAAGTTATCCTCGCGTATAAGATTCAGCACGCTTTCATCGCAATACTTCAATTGATAATCAATTACCTTAATTGTTGAACATTGATCTGATAATTGTTTCAACATCGATAAGTTACCCAAACAGGTAGCGACAGATCGCCACAACAATGACGTTGACTCACGAGGTAATGAGCATGTTCGAAGTATCTTTTCCTGCAAGTTTGCATCAAAATTATCAGGTATCAAGATTACATTCCTATCAGCTTGCTTATCGAAAGGGTAGCTAGAATGTTTTAAAGCATTGAAAAACGCTTCTATTTTTTTCGCATCCTGGCTCTCCATTTGTAAGAAGTCCGCCAAAAAAGAGCAATTCTCGAAAGAAAATAACCCATCATCCCCTATAAGGTCTCTAATAATCGGCTGCTTCCGTTCCTGTATATACGGTGGTTGATTTCTACTTTTCGAAATATCCGGCCAGATCAATACATCACTTATGCGCTTACGTTTTATTAAAGAAAATACGCAATGCTCCACATCTATCTTATATCTGGAGCAACATAAGGTTGCATTAAAATCATAGACATCGACTATCATACCTCACACCTTTCTCAAAAGTTCCGAAACAGCGGTGTCCATTTGTTCCAAGGAGCTCACCCAAACTACATTATCCCAATGGCTAGTTCTGACGCAGCCCTTTCCTGCAAAGGAGCAAATAACATAGATTTCATGATTATCTGGCAAAATCAGTTCCGCATCAATATTTCCAGGAATATACAACAAATTTACACGCTTACTAAATGAGGAACCCTTTAGCTCTAAGCGTCCACACGAAGGGGGTACAACACAACTCAAGACGCCACCACTAGCATCTTCAAAAGCATTCGTAAAAGTAGGATTCACAAAGAAGCAACCATTCGTTGGCATCTCTTTAATCCAATATGAGAGATCATAAAAACTATTGAAGTCCAATTTTAAACGTGTAATAACCCATACTAGCAAAATTTCCGCAAATAACCTGTGTCGTTTCGGCCATACTATTTCAGACATTCTAGTGTGAGCCAGAACTAATCTATACAACTCCCATAGCTTACTATATCGAGCATCATGCAACAAAACATAGTTTGGTTGTACCAACGCTTTCATCGTTGGCAAGCTTTGTATCTCAGGTAGCATTAAGGCATTTGTCAAACAACTTCTCAAACGCTTAACCGCTTTGACTCGGGAAGAAGCAGTATACCGGCTTTCATTTTGCTGTAAATAGCGCCGAGCCAAAATCTCCACCCGATAAATAAAGTCCTTCAGCACCCTGTTTTCTAAAGTGTTTCTCGTTTCCTCTCTTACAACGGCCATCAGCTTTTGTCGAGATCCAGCTTTTTCTTGAGCCTGATGCCCAGGTTGGCGTGCCAGCCAACGCAAACAATGAGCGTCAACCTGCTGTACAGCAGAAATAGACACCATATCGCGCTTGCGACGCAATATTTTACGCATCGAGCTAATCAATGCTTCAATTAAAGACAAATGCTGATTGGCAATAACCGACACCAACTGCTGAGGAGGTTCCTCTTTAGTATCTTTGGTTAGTCTATCCGTTAAGGATTCCATCGACAATCGCAATTCTCCTCGTCTATTGTTCGCCTGCGTACTTCCGTCCCTAAAGTTACACTCAGCTTCATACCGCAGCTCTGTCATTAACTCAACAGTGTCACATACAAACTTAGCCTCGAGGCCTTTCGCATTATCTGCTTCAAGCTTTCCATCTTGGTACGATTTCAGAGTGGAAACTTCTGTATACGAAGACATCTCCGCATACATGGGGCTAGCAACACAAAAGGATTCAACGTCGCAAGTCATTTTACCTAGCTTAACGCTCTATTCCTTGCCATGCAAAGAAGTCTCTCTTACAAGCCACGTCGAAGGCATCATTCAATTTAGGTTCGCCAAGCTTATATAGATAGTCAGCCAAATTATTCATCACTCGATTAATTGTAGGATCTGCCATATCCAATCCTGCCAATTTCGGAAGGATTTTCATCTCAATCTGATCGATTAAGGCATCGTGTTTATCTCCCGGGTACTGTCTAATATATGCGGCAACGGTATTCCACATGCGGTGAGCAAACGGACGCCCTAACTCTGCAAGGTAACTATTTATTTCGTCCATCTGCTGTCCCAGATTTGAAATGCCACCATCACCGGAAGCCGAAATCCACTTTTTCCACATTGTCTCGGACATCATGCGATTAGTGTACTTTTTGAAAAAGGCTTCCTTGTTTGCAGCCGCCCCACTTAATTCTTTTGGTCGTCCAAATCGAAGCACATTAGCTCGGTCTTTTACTTTATCGGAAAGGGACTGCGTAGATTCGTCTTCATTCATAGTTCCGATGAACAAATTATTAGGTCCTACGAATATACGTCTAACATCCTTAGAATCGCTTGTCGCGCCACTTTCTAACACTATTTCAGCAGCTCTGCGTTTCGCTTCGTTTGTAGGATCAATACCACGGCGAACCTCAAGCTTACTAAGCATATCGCTGAAGTAATATTCGACACGAGCGAGGTTCATCTCATCCAGCAAAATCAAGTTCATAGCCGGATTATTCTTGGCCTGGTCGGGATTGTTGAACTTATCCGATTGCCACAGCAATCGGGATAGTTCGGTAGCCTTGTATCGGTGTTCCATATAATTGTAGAAACCGAGCATATCCTGAGGGCTATCCCAACGTGGCTGAACAGGGACTTGCAGGAAGTTCATGCCGACGGCATGTGCATACAATTCCGGTAAGAGACTCTTGCCCGTTCCTGATATGCCAGAGAGGACTACCATAGGAGAGCAATCCGCAACCTTCAAACTTGTGTGGAAGGCCTTGATCAAACGAGTATCGAATCTAAAACCACTTGTCGCAAGGTTGTCTTCAAACTCTGACAGCCAGTTTTGTTCATCGTATTTTGTAGTCGTTGCGATGTTGATTGTCTTTACTGGTCTATCCAAATCCTCCCATTTCTTCTCTTGCGCCTTCTCTTTACCAACAAGTCCACTGAGTTCGTATTCTAACTCAGCAACTCTCGCCTTCACTCCGTTTCGAGCTTCAGTTAATTGCTCAATTTCCTTCTCCAAAGAATCCTTCTGCTTTTCGTTGTTTCTTATAGATTCCTGTAATTCGGCAGTTTTTCTCTCCAAAGAAGAAACGACCCCTTCTTTTTGAATAAGCTCTTTCTCCAGTCGAGATAAATTATCCTCGATAGAAGTCAATACCTTCCCCTTTTCTTCTATTGCAGTCTCAAGTTGACGAAGACTCTTCTCTAATTTCTCTATATCCTCCTGAGCTTCCTTCTTTAATTTAGCATATGCTTCAAACTCCTCCTTGTTCTTTTTCAGCGTATCGATTTCATTGCTTAACTCCTTGATTTGTGATTCTGCACAACTTAAACGCTTCTCAGCTTCAGAAAGGTTACGAACCCGTTCAGATAACTCCAAATCACGTTGAGCAATATCCTTAACTAATTTCTGTAATTCCTCCTCGTTAGCAACTACAGCACATTGTACCGTTTGAACTTTGCTTTGCAAATCTCCGAGTTCATGCTCTGCGCTGCGCTTTTCTAATTCCTTGACATTGCATTCATTGGTAATATTCTTCAGCTCTAGATTTTTATCCTGAAGCTCATTAGTTATTTTATCCAATTTCCCGGTAGCATCTTCTAAAGCTTGCTGAGTGGATGCAATCTGCCCCTTCAGCGAAGCGACCGTCCCTTGGTTATCCTGTAACCACATTCTTTGACACTCTGCATCTGCAATGTCTTGCTTAGCTTGCGCGTGATCAGCTGCCAGTCTATCCAATTCCAAAAGTTCTTGTGCACGGCTTTGTTTGGCGGTCGCGATATCCTGTTCTAGTGTCTCCTTCTCAGCATAGTATGGAGCCAGATTTTTGGCGCGCCTAAACAAATACGTAGCGAGCCATAATGCCGATATCACAAATACGATAACGAGCGACGTAAAAATGTACAAAGTTGTCATAGCAAACTCTCTATTTATGCTTCAGGGTTATTTCTCTAATTTTCGTCAGGTGTAGCTTGTTCTTCCCCCCGAGACTCTGCGCGTTTTTGTTCCAAAGCAGCATCTAATCTATCACACTCTTCCTGAAGAACTCTTTTCTTTTTTTCTAACTCACCAACAGATTGCTTTACTGTCAGAAAATCACCATTTGTCTTAGCTATTTCACTCTCCAACGACTGTTTACGTTGAGAACAGGAATCATATTCCCGTTTAATTGATTCCAGTTGCCCCTGCTTTTCTGACTTAAGAATTTCCAAACTATCACACTCAGTCTTAGTTACATCTCTTCTCCGAACAAGATCAGATAACGCATCAGCAGCGGCCTTTGCGTCAGTTGATTTTTGACCTACTTCTGCATCTAGCGCTTTTACTCTTTCCTGTAAAGATGCCAGATTGCGTTCCAACTCTAAGCGTCTGGTATTACCTCGCGAAGCTGTTAAGGAATCCATTTTGCTTTGCAAATCGGCAAGTTGATGTTGCACCGTATCTCGCTCACTTCTAAGAACTTTCACTCGCTCTCCAAGATTAGTTTCTTCCTGATGTCCAGCAGATAAGCGGCCTTGAACTTCACTTAAAGTTTGTTGTAATGCGTTAATCTGATCTTGTATTCCTTGTTTCTTCTTTTCCGCCTCAGCAATTTGATTATTCAATTGTTGGACCGCTTCTTTCTTTTGTTGCGTATCATCCACCAATACAGAATTACAGGCCTTGACTTTTTCAAACTCCGCTTTTGACTGTTCTACTTTAGTAGAAAGAGCTGCCAACTCTGCATTTACAGCAGCTAGACGTTCTGTTGCCGATTCTACTTCTTTTGTTTTAGTTTGTAACTCGTGCTTTTTTTGGTCGATTACACCAGTTAGTTGACTGGCCGTTTTTTCTTTTTCAGATAGTGGACCCTGTAATTCTGCTATTCGTTTTTCAATAGCAAGCAGCTGATTCTTTTTCTTCTCAAACGCTGCAACTTCAAGTTTAAGCTCTGTTACCTTCTTAGAATCTTCAGTATAGCGTATATCTAATACCTTCAAATCGGAATCTAACCGTTCTTTTGCACTAATCCATTCAAGATAATCACCAAGCAATACACCATTTAGCACACATGCACCTACGCCGGCGCACGTTACTATTGCACACCAAACATACAGGTTTTGTTTACCTGGTATGGATTCATAAATCTTATATAAAAACTTCAACATAGCAAACCTCTACTATTTAGTATACGTCTCCTTATATAAATCAGAAAACGGCAAAATTAAAAATCAGCACGATTTCGCAATTTGCCCTCTATTGTCTCCATATTATATATAATTCTCTCTTACGGATATAATAACACAGTCATCTTACTCCGCAATCTTTTTTTGAAGACTCAACAAAAAAGTAAACAGCGAGCAATCTTTGTGAGGCCAAGCGGCTTCAATCCTCTTGCAAGAGGGCGCGCATGGTGGCGAAGAAGTTGACATTTTCTTCCTCGCTGGCGGGGGTGTTCATGAGTTCATCATAATCCACAAACTCGTAGAGGCGGTTGGGGATTTCCATGATGAACGATGACGGAGCGCAGCGCTCTTCCTTGCCATATTTGGAGCGTTTGGCGCAGTAGGTCATGGTCAGGCGCTCGCGGGCACGGGTGATACCCACGTAGAACAAGCGGCGTTCTTCATCCAGACTACCTTCATCCACCGAGCGGGTATGGGGCAAGAGGCCATTTTCCACGCCGACGATATAGACATGGGGGAACTCCAGCCCCTTGGCTGCGTGCATGGTAATGAGGCAGACGCCGCTCTTGCTTTCAATATCATCCTCCTTGCGGTCTTCATCCAGGCCGATGCCGGCGAGGAAATCGGTAAGCTTGTGCCCCGGGAGCCAGAATTGACGCAGGGCGGATTTGATGTCATCAATCGCGGACTGGCGGCGGTCTTTTTCCTCATCAGTCTTGCAGTTGCGGGCGATGTACTCTTCGTACCCCGTTTCGTTGAGGAAATCCTGCAAAATATCCACAAAGGGACGCTCGCTCTGAGCAAACTCCGTGCCGTAGCGGGTGACCAGGTCCGTGAACTCATTGATGCAGTTCTGTGAGCGGGTGGAACACTCGGCCAGGAAGGAAATATCACGCAGCGTGGCCCACAGGCTCTTCTTGTTGTCGCGGCTCCAGTCAATCGCGAAGGAAGCGGTAACATCGCTGATGCCGCGCGGGGGGGTATTGAGCACACGCAGCACATGCAAGTCCGCATCGGGGTTATCCATCATCTGCAAGTAGCTGATGAGATCCTTCACCTCACGGCGGTCGAAGAAACTCTTGGTGCCCACCATGCGGTAGGGGATATGGTGCTCGCGCATAGCCATTTCCAGGGCGCGGCTCTGAGCATTGGCGCGGAAAAGCACGGCAAAATCCTCCCACGCCAGCTTTTCAGTAATACGCAGGCGCTCAATTTCCTCCGCAATGAAACCGGCTTCATCCTCTGCACCGGGCATGGCCATGAGGCGCACGGGGTATTTACCATCTTTGTTGGTGCGCAGCGTCTTTTCGCGGCGCCCGGCATTGTTGCGGATGAGGGTATTGGCGCAATCCAGCACTTGCTTGGTGCAGCGGTAATTCTCCTCCAGCTTGATGACGGTGGGATTGGGGAAAAAGCTCTCAAAATCCAGGATGTTGGAAATCTGCGCGCCACGCCAGCCGTAGATGGACTGGTCATCATCCCCCACCACACAGACATTGTGCTCCGGCCCCACCAACTGGTTGAGCAGGCTCATTTGCAGCGAGTTGGTGTCCTGGAACTCGTCTACTGTGATGTAGGAGAAGCGCTTGTTCCATTTTTCATGCACATCCGGGTAGCAGCGCAGCAAGCGCTCCGTCAGAATCAGCAAATCATCAAAATCCACTGCATTCTGGGCTTTGAGCTGGCGTTGGTATGCCCCGGCCACAGCAGAAATGAGCGTATCTTCAATTTCCTTGTAGCTCAACCCCTGGTTGCGCACGCGGGAAAGCTCATTGATGACCTGAGCGGGCTCCAGCTTCTCGCGGCGGGCGCCATATTCCATAATCAGGCGCTTGAGCATGCCGGTCTGGTCCGAACCGGTGTAGATGGAGAAGTTCTCCTTGTAGCCCAGTCGGCCGATATCCTGGCGCAAGATGCGCACGCAGAGGGAGTGGAAGGTACACACCGTCATTTGGCGGGCGGCTTTACGCTCCACCAGGCCGGCGACACGCTCTGCCATTTCATTGGCGGCCTTGTTGGTGAAGGTGAGGGCAAGAATACCGCGGGGATTAATCCCCTTCTCTATCATGGTGGCAATGGGGCAGGGGACAGTGCGCGTTTTGCCCGTGCCGGCACCGGCGAGAATAAGAACGGGGCCACACAGGGTCTGCACGGCCTGGCGCTGGGCAGCATTCAGGCTGTTGATATCAAACTTTTCAGCCATGGCGTATCAGGATTCCTCTTTTTCGTAGAGTACCAAATCAAATCCTTCGAACGATTCCATCACCGTGCGCCGGGCAAACTTATCCGCAAAGGGCGGAAACCATGTATCCGCCGCGTATTCCCCCTGCACTTCAGATACATACAGGCGCTGCATCTTATCAAGCATCATGGCGTATATCTGCGCACCACCAATCACCATCACTTCCTCATCCTGCAAGCTCATGCTCTCCAAGGCCTCCGGGCTGACGATGACCTCTGCTCCCTCGGCGGTGTAGGCTGCATCGCGGGTGAGCACAATGTTCTGACGCCCCGGAAGCGGGCGCCCCAGGCTCTCCCAGGTCTTGCGCCCCATGAGAATGGGGTGTCCCATGGTGAGACGCTTGAAAACGCGCATATCCTCCGGCAAGCGCCACGGGATAGTATTGTTGATGCCGATGGCGCGGTCTGCGGCCATGGCTACCACACCTGTGAAGCGGATACTCATACGGAAATAGGAGCCTTGATGTGCGGATGCGGGTCGTAGTTTTCCAGCGAGAAGTCTGCGTAATCAAAACCGTCAATCGCGGTGATGGCGGGGTTGATACGCATGGTGGGCAGCGGGCGGGGCTCGCGGGAGAGCTGCAATTTGGCCTGCTCGATGTGGTTGCGATACAGGTGTAAATCACCAAAGGTATGCACAAATTCGCGGGCTTCATAGCCACAAACCTGGGCCATCATCATCAGAAGCAGAGAGTAGCTGGCAATGTTGAAAGGAACGCCAAGGAACAAATCGCAGCTGCGCTGGTAAAGTTGCAGGCTCAGTCCATGCTTCTCGCCCTCTTTCTGTGCAGGAATCACGCAGAATTGGAACAGACAGTGACAGGGAGGCAGAGCCATGTTGTCCACCTCGGCCACATTCCAGGCAGAAACAATGTGGCGGCGGCTCCAGGGGTTATTCTTCAGCGAATCAACCAGCTTGGCAATCTGGTCAATGCTGCCGCCCTGCCCATCCGGCCACTTGCGCCATTGGGAACCGTACACGGGGCCCAAATCACCGTTTTCATCGGCCCATTCGTCCCAGATGGTCACGCCATTTTCTTGCAGATAGCGCACATTGGTGCTGCCTTTCAGGAACCACAGCAGCTCGTAGATGATGGAGCGCAGGTGCAGTTTCTTAGTCGTCAGGCAGGGGAACCCCTCCCGCAAGTCAAAGCGGGTCTGGCGGCCAAACACACCAATCGTGCCGGTGCCGGTGCGGTCCTCGCGGCCCACACCATTCGTCAGCACGTCATCCAACAGCTCAAGATACTGCTTCATGGCTCAATTACAAGGCAAGCGCTTCTCGAATCTGCAGAGCATACATCTCTGCCTTCTGAGCAAAGCTCATTTCGGGGTCCTTGTAGAGGATACCGCGGGAAACATTAATCACGGGGGGAGCCACGCGAGAGCCACCCGTCAGGGCAGACAAATCACCACCCTGAGCACCCAAACCGGGGATGAGCAGCGGAGCATCCGGCAGCTCGGAAAGCAGCTCGCCGCTGGCATTCGTAAGCCCCACAACCATACCCACTTCGGTAGCAGCACCTTCCTCGCGAGCGCGGGTCACCATATCGCCCACCAGCTGGTACACCTTGCGTCCATTGGCAAGTTGCTGGCGCTCAATGTCCGCAGAACCGGCATTGGAGGTCACGGCCAGCAAGTACACGGCCTTGCCGGGGCGGTCCAGGAAGGGTTCCAGAATATCATAGCCCATGAAGGGGTTGAGCGTCACAGCGTCCACATTGACCATGTGCTCAAAGTAGGCCTGAGCGTAGTACTTCTGCGTTTCACCGATGTCGCCGCGCTTCGCATCCAGAATCACGGGAATGTCCGTGGGCATGTCGGGCAGCAAATCTTCCAGCACCTTGAGCCCGGGCAAACCCATGGCTTCAAAATAGGCGATATTGGGCTTATATGCCGCTGCATAGGGCGCGGTTTCCTCCACCACGCGGCGCAACCAGGCGGCCAATTCACTCATATTGGAGCTCTGGGGACGAGGATCCAAGCCTACGCACAGCGCAGAACGCGTTGCATTGATTCTTGCCTGCAGTTTTTCAGAAAATTTCATCGTGGGGTTATTGTAGCACAATCGAACGCGCATGCCAAGTCAGAACTCCGCAAATACTCATAATACCTACCCTGCTGATTATCCCCCACACCGCCAGCAGCACACCCAACAAATAGATTTTATACAGAAAATACGGCTTGCCTTTCGGGGGCGTTTCGTGTATAATGCGGGCGCATTACGCGACTTCAATCTTATGTCCGGCAACCTCACTTACAAGCAATCCGGCGTCGATACTATCGAGGCACAATCTTTTGTTCACGACATCAGCTCGCATGTCAAGCGCACCCAGAAGAACCGCCAGCTCTGCAATGCATTTGGTTTGTTCGCAGCCGCTTATGACCTGTCCGCCTACAAGGAACCCGTCATCGTAACCGGTACCGACGGCGTGGGCACCAAGACCGAAATCCTCTTTGACATGGACATGCTGGAGACCGCAGGCAAGGACCTGGTGGCCATGAATGTGAACGATATCCTGACCACGGGTGGTGACCCGCTGGTGTTCCTGGATTACCTTGGCATCTCCAACCTGGAAGTGGAGCGCCCCCGCATCACGCGTCTGGTCGCCGGCATGTGCGACTACCTGGAGAGCTGCAACTGCATTCTGGCCGGCGGCGAGACCGCTGAAATGCCCGGTGTGGTTCCTGAAAATCTTGTTGAGATGGCCGGTTTCAGCATCGGCTGCGTAGAAAAGAGCCAGATGATTGACCCCTCCACGCTGGAGAATGGCGATGTCTTCATCGGCTACCCCAGCGATGGTTTCCACGCCAACGGCTGGAGCCTGGTGCGCCGCGTGCTCAAGCAGAATCCTGATTTGCTGAGCGAAGAAGAACTGCGCGACCTGCTGGCTCCCACCCGCCTGTACCACGACGTGGTGTACGACATGCGCAAGCTCGGCATCACCCCCAAGGCCTACGCCCACATCACCGGTGGCGGTCTGCCCGAAAACCTGGAGCGTTTCCTGGGTGAAAAGGGTGCCGACCTGGAAATCCCCTACTGGGACAACGCACCTGCACAGAAGGTGCTGCAGTTTGTGGATGCCGAAGACAAGTTCCACACCTTCAACATGGGCATCGGCTGGGTAGCCATCGTGAAGCCCGAAGACGTGGAGAAGGCCATGACTGCCGGTCCCGGTGGCACCGTCATCGGCACCCTGCGCGATGGCAAGGGCATCAAGGTAAGCGTGCGCAAGTAAACAACCTTTTCCCCAAGACTATATGTCCGCAGCAATTCGACTGCTCAAGCCGCTCTCCTATTTCGCGGAGAAGTACGGCTCGCCCGATTGGGCCTTCAACAAGCTTTTCCTGCTCATGGAAAAGCAACACAACCGCGGGCAGGATGGCGCCGGCATCGGCTGTATCAAGCTCAACATGCCGCTGGGTGAACCGTACATTTTCCGTGCACGAGACGCTACCAGCTCCGCCATCACCAACATTTTCTCCGCCCAGCACCGCCAGCTGCGCCAACTGCGCGAGTCCGGGGCTATCCGCGGGGTGGATGCCGCCACCTACAAGCAGCATTTCCACTTTGGTGGTGAAGTGCTGATGGGGCACATGCTCTATGGCACCAGCGGTGTGAACTACGATGAAGGCAGCTGCCACCCCTTCATGCGCCGCACAAACTGGACCACCCGTACGCTGATGCTTCAGGGTGACTTCGGTATCACCAACATCTCTGAACTGCACGATAAGCTCATTTCCCGTGGTCAGCACCCGGTGTTCGGCACCGATACGCAGACCCTGCTGGAAGAAGTGGGCTACTATCTGGATGAGGCTCACACCGATTTGTACCGCCAGCTGCGCGATGCCAAGGTGGACGGCAAGGAAATCCCCAACATCATTTCCGAAAACCTGAACCTCTTCGACATCATCAGCAAGGCCTCCCGCAACTGGGACGGCGGCTTCACGGTGATGGGTGCTATCGGCAATGGCGACTTTTTCTGCCTGCGCGACCCGCACAGCATCCGCCACTGCTACTACATCCACACGGATGAGTATGTGGCTATTGCCAGCGAGCGTGTGCCGCTGATGAGCGTGATGGAGGTGGACAGCGACAGCGTGAAAGAGCTGCCCGGTGGCCACATGATTGCCGTGAAGTATGACGGCAAGGTCACCATCGGCGAATATACCACGCCGGCTGAACCCAAGCCCTGCTGCTTCGAGGACATCTACACCTCCCGCGGCAATGACCCCATCATCTACCGCGAGCGCAAGGCTCTGGGTGCTAACCTCACGGAAAAAGTGGTGGCCAGTCTGGATGAAAACTTCTCCAAAGCCGCCATCACCTTCATTCCCAACACGGCAGAAGTATCCTACTATGGCCTGTTGGAAGGTCTGCGCGCCTACCGCCGCAACAAGGTGAGCGATGCCATGATTAAGGCTTTCCGCGATGGCACCATGAGCGAGGAGCTCATCAACGAGCTGATTCTTCGCCGCTGGCCCCGCGCTGAAAAGATTGCCCACAAGGACATCAAGCTGCGTACCTTCATCTCCGAAGAAAGCAGCCGCAAGCAGATGGCCGCCCAGGTGTATGACCTCACCTACGGTGCCGTGAACAGCGATGAAGTGCTCGTGGCTATCGATGACTCCATCGTGCGTGGTACCACGCTCAAGATGAGCTTGCTGCGCCTGCTGGCCCGCACCAACGCCCGCAAGATTGTCATCGCGTCCTCCGCTCCGCAGGTCCGCTACCCGGACTGCTACGGCATCGACATGAGCGAAATGGGCAAGTTCATCGCCTTCCAGGCAGCTGTGGCTCTGCTCAAGCGCCGCGGCATGGCCTATCGTCTGGGCGATGTTTACGTGGAATGCAACCGCCAGCTCACCCTGCCCCCGGCAGAACGCACCAACCCCGTCAAGAAGATTTACGAGAGCTTCACCGAGGATGAAATCACGGATGAAATCTCCCGCATGGTCACGCCGGACAACTGCCCGAGCGAAATCCAGGTGATTTACCAGAGCATGAAGGGTCTGCACGACGCCATCGAAGGTCCCTGCGGCGACTGGTACTTCAGCGGTGATTACCCCACTCCCGGTGGTTTCACAACCGTCTGCAAAGCCTACATCAACTGGTTTGAAGGCAAGGACGGCTGCCTGCACGGCCTCAATCTCTAACTTATCCGGAGGGGGCTGGCCAACACCAGCCCCCTTCTTTTTTCCCCCTACCCACTACCCAACCCCAC